>DATAWQ010000148.1:0-2048 GCA_036267135.1 Streptosporangiaceae bacterium
CATGCCCGTAAGCCAGGACATAGAACAAGGGTGGTCTCGTGGGCTCAGTCATCAAGAAGCGCCGCAAGCGCATGGCCAAGAAGAAGCACCGCAAGCTGCTGCGCAAGACGCGCGTCCAGCGCAGGAACAAGAAGTAGCGACGCCCGCCGTCGGGGGCCTGCGCGGACCCGGAGGCGAAAGGGGACAAAGACACATGGGCCAGCCCGGGCCTGTTGACGGCTGGCAGAAGTGGATCACCGGCGCCGGGGAGTTCGTCCAGCATCGGCTGGCGGGCGACCACGAGGGCGGTGAGCCCGGGTTCGACCCGGAATTCCACGCCAACGTGTTCATGCCGTTGTTCCGGCCGCTGTACCGGAAGTGGTTCCGGGTCCAGATGCGCGGCCTGCAGAACGTGCCTGCAGCGGGCGCGGCTTTGGTCGTGGCCAATCATTCCGGCGTGCTCCCGTTCGACGCGCTGATGCTGCAGGCCGGCCTGTTCGACGAGCATCCGCAGCACCGGAACCTGCGCGTGCTCAGCGCCGACCTGGTGTACGACGTGCCGGTGCTGGCCGACCTGGCCCGCCGCAGCGGGCACATCAGGGCGGACCCGGAGGAGGCCGACCGGGCACTGGCCCGTGGCGAGCTCCTCGGCGTGTTCCCCGAGGGCTTCAAGGGGACCGGCAAGCCGTTCTCCGAGCGGTACCGGCTGCAGCGGTTCGGCCGCGGCGGCTTCGCTGCGACCGCCCGGCGGGCCGGCGTGCCGATCGTCCCGTGCGCGATCGTGGGCGCCGAGGAGATCTACCCGATGATCGGGAACTCCCGGTCGGTGGCCCGGCTGCTCCGGCTGCCCTACTTCCCGGTCACACCGCTGTTCCCGTGGCTCGGGCCGATCGGCGCGGTCCCGCTGCCGTCCAACTGGATCATCGAGTTCTGCCCGCCGGTGCCGGCGGACGGCAGCGGCAGCAACGGCGCCGGCCCGGACCAGGACGTCTCCTGCCTGGCCGACCACGTGCGGGACGTCATCCAGGGCAAGGTCGACGAGCTCGTCGCGGAGCGCGGCCCGGCCTTCAGCTAGGAGCCGGGCGGTCCCAGCGTGGCCGCGGCCGGGCCGAAGCGCTCCACGTAACCGGGGTGCACCTCACCCCACCGCTCGCCGGTCGTCCACGGCGCCGCGGTACCGCTCAGGTGGCTGGCGAGGAAGTCCAGGCAGGTGTGCCAGCCGGCCGCGTCCCGCGCTGCCTTGCCGAGCTCACCGAACACGTCGGAGAGCCGGAACGTGCAGCCGGGGCCGGGTTCGGCCTTCGGCACGATCTCGAAGCGGATCACGTCGGTGCCCCACCGGAACTCGAGCAGCGAGGGCGGCTCGCAGGCCAGGACCTCCCCGTCGAACGCGGGGTGCTCGCCGCCCCGTGACTCGAACTTCAGCGGAGCGCCGACCCGCCACTCGCCGACGATGCGCTGCGGGAACCAGGTGTCCAGGTGCTCGGGCTCGGTGATCGCCCGCCACACCTTCTTGGCCGGGTACGCCAGCTCCCTGGTGAACCGCAGTTTCCATCGGTCGCCATAGCGCTCGAGCTCGCCGTTCATGTCATGTCCTCCAGGTGGTTTTCCAGCGCGTCGAGGCGTGACTCCCACGTCGCCCGGTACGGGGCGAGCCAGTCGTCGAGCTGGTGCAGCGGTTCGGCCCGCAGCCGGTAGAGGCGCCGCTGCGCGTCGACCCGCGACGTGACCAGGCCCGCCTCCCGGAGCACCCGCAGGTGCTTGGACACGGCGGGCTGGCTGACCCGCAGGACGCCGACCAGATCATGCACGGGGCGTTCACGTTCCAGGAGCAGATCCAGAATCCGCCGCCGGTTGCCGTCGGCGAGTGCCTCGAACAGCATGAGGCCAGTATTCTGATTCGGTTATATAGCTGTCAAGACATATAACCTGTTCATCCGCTAGAACGCCGACGGTGCACCGCAGCACCCGCGGCCATTCCGCCGGCCACCGCGCCCGCACCCGCGGCGATCGGCAGGGCGATCATGGTGGCCTTGCGGCCGGAGCGGAAGTCGTAGACCGGCCAGCCA
>DATAWQ010000149.1:0-66224 GCA_036267135.1 Streptosporangiaceae bacterium
GTTCTCCGACCACGTGGGGATCAGCGCCAAGGCGCTGATCCGCCGCTACCGGCTGTACGAGGCGGCCGAGCAGGCCAGGCTGCGCCACGACATCGACTGGGCCGACCTGGCCGCCCGGCTGTGCTACAGCGACCAGGCCCACCTCAGCCGTGAGTTCTCGGCCCTGCTGGGGATGCCACCCCGGCAGTACGCGCTGGCCTGCCGCAGCTAGCGCGGCCGAAGCTAGCACCGCCGAAGCTAGCACCGGCGAAGCTAGCGCCGCCGTCAGGCCCGGGAACCGCGGGCCGCGGCGTCCAGCGCGTCGCGCAGCCGGCCGGCGTGCTTCTCCAGCAGGGCGCCCGCCTCGTCGGGGTCCAGGTGGTAGCTCGCCACGATGCTGGCCACCTTCGGCCGCCAGCCGCTGGCCACCAGCGCCCGGCGGGCCTCCCGCGGGGAGACCCCGCTGATCGCGGTCACGATGCGGATCGCGCGCTCGCGCAGCTTGCTGTTGGTGGGCCTGACGTCCACCATGAGGCTGCCGTAGGTCTTGCCCAGCCTGACCATGGACGCGGTGGAGATGATGTTCAGCACGATCTTCTGGACGGTGCCCGCGTTCAGCCGGGTCGAGCCGGCGATGACCTCGGGCCCGACCTTGATCTCGATCGGGAACTGGGCGAGCGCGCCCAGCGGAGTGTTCTCGTTGCAGGCCAGGCAGGCGGTGACCGCGCCCACCTCGTTGGCCCGGCGCAGCGCGCCCAGCACGTACGGCGTGCGCCCGCTGGCCGAGATGCCCAGTACCGCATCCCGCTCCCCGACACCGAGCCGGTCCAGCGCGTCGGCGCCGCCGGCCGGGTCGTCCTCCACGTTCTCCTGGGCGGCGCCGAACGCTTCCGCGCCGCCGGCCAGCACGGCCGCGATCATGCCGTCGGGGACGCTGAACGTGGGGCCCGCCTCGGCCGCGTCCAGCATCCCGATCCGGCCGGCTGTGCCCGCGCCGACGTAGATGAGCCGGCCACCGATGGCCAGGCGCTTCACCACCGCCTCCACCACAGGCGCGATCTGCCCGGTCGCCCCGGCCACCGCCTCGCCAGCCCGGCGGGCCTGCTCGGCCATGAGCCGAACGAGCTCAGGCAGGGGCAGCCGGTCGAGTTCGCTGAACTCAGCACCGGCTTGCTCGGTCGCGAGCCGGGCGAGTCGAGCAGCGTCAGGAGCGATCATCAATGTAACCCTCCACGGGGAGGTTGGAGCCCGCGGACTTCCCGATGGTACTACCGAACACGGGGCGCACGCAGATCGTGACTTTGATACTTAGACTAGTAGGGGTCATGCCATGTCACGGATGACCCAGACGATCGATTTACGGCGCGCCCTGCGCTTCCTGCAAGCGATTGTTGACGTGATCGCTGTAGGCTGATCGCCGGGTAACACAGAGCGGCCATCGACCGATGGGCCGGGGGAAGCCGGTTACATACCGGTAAGGGCACTGTGCTTGGCTTTCCACGGCGGCCTGCCACTCGGCAAAGCCGCTGGTCGGGCTGCCGAGGTGACTGCCCGTGACAGCACCTGCCGCATGATGGGTGGGGAAGTCGGGGGCGGCCAAACGTGAAGTGAATGGAAGGTGGGGCGGCGATGGCTGCGAGGCGATCAGCCACTGCTCGGCGTCCGGGGTCGGGATCCGCGCGTCATGGCAGTCCAGTATCGGAACCCGAGGCCCCGGTCGATGTGGTGGTGCGGATACGCGCCCTGATGCCGAGCTTGGCTCCGGCCGAGCAGCGGGTGGCCAGGCTGGCGGTCAGCGACCCCGGCCGGGCGGCGCGCTGGACCATCTCGGAATACGCCGAGCGCGCACAGACCTCAGGGACGACGATCATCAGGTTCTGCCGGGCCATCGGTCTCGATGGCTACCCGGCCCTGCGGATCGCCCTGGCGGCCACGGCCGGGCATGGCGCGGCGGGAACCTGGCGCTCGGTGTCGGGCGACATCGCGCCCGATGACGACATCGCGACGGTGGTGCGCAAGGTCGGCCATGCGGACGCCCGCGCGGTCGAGGAGACGATCGGCCAGATCGACTTCGGCGTGCTCGCCAAGGTGGTCGAGGCGCTCATCAGGGCCCGCCGCATCGACGTTTACGGCGTCGGCGCGAGCGGCCTGGTCGCGGTCGACCTGCAGCAGAAGCTGCACAGGCTCGGGAAGATCGTCTACGCCTGGACCGACACGCACATGGCGCTCACGTCGGCGGCCATGCTCGGCTCCGAGGACGTCGTGGTCGGCATCTCGTACACCGGCACCACGCTGGACACGATCGACCCGCTCCGGGTGGCCAAGGCCAACGGCGCGCTGGCGATCGCGCTGACCAACCACCCCAGATCGGCCCTGGCCGGCCTGGCGGATCTGGTGCTCACCACCGCGGCGCGCGAGACGACGTTCAGGACCGGCGCGATGACGAGCCGCATTGCGCAGTTCACCGTCATCGACTGTGTCTTCGCCCTGGTCGCCCAGCGCAACTTCGAGGAAACCGTGGACGCGCTGGAGCGCACCTACGCGGCGATCGGCAGGCGGCGCACCGCCAGCAGGTAACCGGCCGCGCGGGCCCGGTCAGCGTGCTGGCGGGGCCCAGCGGTCGTGCACGGCCTCGCGGACGCCGCGGATCGTGCCCCGGTTCCGGCCGAAGTGCACGTCGTTGGTGAGCAGCACCGCCCAGTAACCGCTGGCCGGGTCGAAGGCCAGGCTGGTGCCGGTGAACCCGGTGTGGGTGGCGCTGGCCGGCGGCCAGTGGCTCCCCAGCGAGTCGTGCGCGTCGCCGCGCAGCACCCAGCCGAGGCCGCGCCTGCCGCCGGCGCCCTCGGTCTGCAGCCGGCAGGCCGCCGACCGGGTGGCGGGGGAGAGCAGTTCGCGGCCGAGCCAGGCCAGTTCCAGGTACCTGGCCAGGTCGCTGGCCGGGGCGAACAGCCCGGCGTGCCCGGCCACACCGCCGAAGAACCGTGCGTTTTCGTCGTGCACGACACCGGTCGGCACGCTGCCGTCGGGCTGCGGCTCGGTGGACGCGGCCAGGTTGCCGCCCTGCTGCGGATTCGGGTTGAAACCGGTGCGCGTCAGGCCGAGCGGGCCGGTGACCAGCGCGGCGACGGCCGCGTCGAGCGACGCGCCGGTCACCGCCATCACCACCCGCCCCAGCAGCATGAACCCGATGTCGGAGTAGACCACGTGCCGCCCGGGGGGACGCTCGAGCGGCACCTGGAGCATGGCCAGGTGCGCCTCGCCGGGGTCGGTGTACTCCCGCCAGAATTTGATCTCGGCGGGCAGCCCCGAGGTGTGCGCCAGCAACTGGCGGATGGTGATCTCGTCCCGCCGCTCGCCGCGCAGCCCCGGCAGGAACCTCACCGCCGGGTCGTCGAGGGCCAGATCCCCCCGCTCGGCCAGCACCAGCACGGCCGGCAGCGTCGCCACCACCTTGGTCAGCGAGGCCAGGTCGAACAGCGTGTCCTCGTGCATCGGCCTGGCCGGGCCGCCGTGCACCTGAGCCTGCCCGGCCACCACGGCCTCGGTCCGCTGCCCCGGCCGGCCGCCGAGGAATACCGCGCCGGGTATCGTGCCCTCGCTGACCATGCGGTCAAGGAACAAGCGGACGTCTCCGGCGGTCATCGGGCCCTCACGCCGGTCATCCGCCCTCGGGCTGTGCTGCGTCGATCTGCGCGGCCTCGGGCTGTGCGTCCTCGGGCTGTGCGTCCTCGGGCTGTGCTGTCTCGGGCTGGGCTGTCTCGGGCTGGGCGGCCAGCAGGGCCGCACCGATTTCCGGCGCGGCTAGCGGGGCGACGGCCCCGGTGGCGCGCTGGAACGCGTCCCACACCGGCCCGATGCCGAAAACCCCGCCGGCGGCGGCGACCGGCAGGTCGCCGAACCGCAGCCGCAGCGCGGTGACCATCCCGGTCAGCGCCGTGGCCGCGTCGGCCAGTATCGCCCGCGCCACCTCGTCCTGGGCCGGCCCCTCGGCGCACCGGCCCACCACCGGGGCCAGCCGGGCCAGGACGGACCGATCCCCGGGAGCGCGCTGCACGCGCACCATGAGCTCGTACAGCGGGGCGCCCGTCTCCTTGCTGAGCGCGTCGCCGAGCCGGGTGGCCGGTCCGCTGCCCTCCTGCGCCGCCAGCGCCGCGCGCAGCGCCCGGCGGCCGATCCAGTACCCGCCGCCTTCGTCGCCCACCAGGTGCCCGTGACCGCCGACCAGCGCCAGTTCCCGGTAGGAGCCGCCGCCCACCGCCACCGACCCGGTGCCGGCGATCACCAAGATGCCGGGGCCGCCGATGAAAGCGCCCAGCCACGCGGCCGTGGCGTCGGGCGCCACCCGGGCCGGCACGCCCGAGGCCTCGGTGATGGCGGCGGCGAACGTGGCCGCCGCGTCCGGCACCCTGGCCAGCCCGGGGACGCCGATGCCCACCGAGGCCGGCTGCGCCGCCCGCACCAGCGCGGCCATCCTGGGCACCCCGTCGCCGTCCAGCAGGAAGTTGAACGGGCCACTCGAATAGCGCTGCGTGGGCGCGCCGTCGACGATCAGGACCGCCCTGGTGCCGGTCCCGCCGGCATCGATGCCGAGCACCGGCCCGATCCCCTGCAAAACCCCGGCCACCCGCCCCCCGACATCCACCGCTCCCGCCGCCGCCGCCGGCACAGCCGCCGCCGGAGCCGGGACGGGGGGTTCGGACCTGGCCGGGCTCTCGCCTTCGTGCACCGCGCTCCCTCATCAGGCCCGGCAGCGCATGCCGGGGCGGTCAGCAGGTGCGCGTCATCCTAGCGGCCGGCCCATACCGGGCATAGCGCGTCTCCCGGCGCCGGTGGGGTGGCGACGGGGAGGGGCTCAGGCGGGGGGAGGTGGGGGAGAGGCGGGGAGGGCGATGGTGAACTGGGTGGAGCCTGGGTGGCTGGCCATCGTCACGGTGCCCCGGTGGGCGGCGACCACCGCGTCCACGATCGCGAGGCCGAGGCCCGCGCCGCCGGACGCGCTGGACCGCGAGCCGCTGCCGCGCACGAAGCGGCCGAACAGGGTGGGCTGCACCGCGGCCGGGATGCCGGGCCCGTCGTCGGTGACGGACAGCCGCACGCCGCCGGCCCAGGGGTCGGGGGCGGCCGGCCGCACACCGTCCGCGCCGGGGCCGGGGGCGGTGAGCCGCACGGTGACGGTGGTGCCGGCCGGGGTGTGCACGCGCGCGTTGCTCAGCAGGTTCGCGACCACCTGGTGCAGGCTGTGCTCGTCGCCGAGCACCAGGACCGGTTCGCCGGGCAGTTCGAGCACCCACCGGTGGTCCTGGCCGGCCGCCCGCGCGTCGCTGGTGGCGTCGATGGCCAGCCGGGTGAGGTCGACGGGCGCGCGCTCCAGCGGCCGGCCCGCGTCCAGCCTGGCCAGCAGCAGCAGTTCGTCCACCAGGACGCTCATCCTGGCCGACTCCGCCTCCACCCGGCCGAGGGCGTGGGCCACCTCGTCCGGCACCGGGCCCGGGTGCCGCCTGGCCAGCTCGGCGTAGCCGCGGATGGCGGCCAGCGGGGTGCGGAGCTCGTGGCTGGCGTCGGCCGCGAAGCTGCGCAGCCTGGCCTCGCTGGCCGCCCGGCGGGACAGCGCGGACTCCACGTGCCCGAGCATCCGGTTGAACGCGATCCCGACCCGGCCGACCTCGGTGCCCGGGTTGGTGTCTGGCACCCGCTCCGACAGCGTCGCCTGCCCATCGGCCAGCGGAAGCTGAGTGACCCGCGACGCGGTCGCGGCCACCCGGCGCAGCGGGCGCAGCGAGGTGCCGACCAGGCCGGTGCCGAGCACGCCGGCCAGCAGCAGGACCCCGGCGAACACGATCAGCTCGGTGGCCTCCAGGTCATGCAGGGTGCCCTGCATGCTGCCCATCGGCAGCCCGGTGATGAGTGTGCTGCCGCCCGGGCCGTGGCCGGACTCCAGCCGGTAGTCGCCGCCCAGCGAGGCCAGGGTCAGGGTCTGGGGCTGGCCGTTGGCGGCCAGCCGGGTCAGCGCGGTCTGCTCCTGCTTGGTCAGGTTGCAGTCCGCTCCCCACGACAGATTGCCGTTCATCGCGCCGTTGCGCACGCTGGCGTCGAGCGTGTACGGCGGCTGCCCGGGGAAGGACCCGCACGGGGGGGAGCCGCCTGAGACCTGGCTGCCCGGCGGTGGGGCGGCCGGCGGCCCGCCGTGCTTCTGGCAGGCCTGGGCGTAGATGGCGGCCGAGGTCTGGAGCTGGCTGTCGAGCTGGATGAGCAGGAACCGGTTGGCGGCGAAGTACGTGGCCCCGCCCACGATCGCGCAGCAGAGGGCGAGCAGCGTCAGCAGGCCGGCGATGAGCCGGGCCCGCAGCGTCAGCCCGGTCAGCCAGCGCCCCGGCACCGCGGCCAGTCGCGCCAGACGGGGCGTGTGGCCCTGTGTGGGGTCTGTGGTACTCGGTGGTACGGCAGAAGGGTTCCGGGGCCGCCTGGGCGCATCTGAGGGCCGTCTGGCCCTCCCCGACGGCAGGCCCGCCCCAGGGCGGCTTTCCGGCCAGGCAGGTATCCCGTCGCTCATCGGGTCCTCGACTTGAGCACGTAGCCGACACCGCGCACCGTGTGGATCAGCGGCTCCCGCCCGGCGTCCACCTTCTTGCGCAGGTAGCTGATGTACAGCTCGACCACGTGCGCCTGCCCGCCGAAGTCGTAGTTCCACACCCGGTCGAGTATCTGGGCCTTGGACAGCACCCGGCGGGGGTTGCGCATCAGGAACCTGAGCAGCTCGAACTCGGTCACGGTGAGGTCGATGAGCTCACCGTCCCTGCGCACCTCCCTGGATTCCTCGTCCATGGTCAGGTCGGCCACGGCCAGCTCGTTCTCGCTGTGCGCCCTGGTGAGGTCGGCCCGGCGCAGCAGGCCGCGCAGCCGGGCCAGCACCTCTTCGATGCTGAACGGCTTGGTCACGTAGTCGTCACCGCCGGCCGTGATGCCGGCCACCCGGTCCTCCACCGCGTCCCTGGCGGTGAGGAACAGCACGCACACCCTGGGCTGGTCCTGGCGCAGTCTGCGCAGCACCTCGAGCCCGTCCAGGTCGGGCAGCATCACGTCGAGCACCACCGCGTGCGGCCTGAACTCGCGGGCCACCCGCACCGCACCGAGGCCGTCGGCCGCGGTCTGCACCTCCCAGCCCTCGTAGCGCAGCACGCTGGACAGCAGTTCGGCCAGGCTGGGCTCGTCGTCGACCACCAGGACCCGGACCGGTGGGCCGGCCGTGGCGGTCCCGGCGCTGGCCGCTGCGGTGGTGGTGGCGGCGGGTTCGCTGGTGATGGTCATGGTGGCCACGATGGCCGGCCGAGGACTAAACTTCCTCTGGGTTTCCTCTGAACCAGCTCTGAGTTTGAACCAGCACTGAGTTGTCACGCCCGGGGCCGGCGCCGAGGGGCCCTGCTGAGCGGCCGGGCGCGATGGGTCACGCGCAGGCGGGCCAGCCTGCCACCGTGTGGGCACGGCCGTCCAGGGCGACCATGCGGGCCGGCAGACCGAGGGACGACAGCCATTCCTTGGCGTGCCGCCCGCGGATCATGGCGGCGGTGCTCGCCGCGCTGGCGAAGGCGCAGCAGGCCGCGGCGACCGAAACCGTGCGCCAGTACGGCGCGGCCGGGGCCCCGGCCGTCGGGTCGAGTATGTAGTTCAGCGGGTCGCCGCCGTGGTGCAGGCGGCGGGCGGCCGTGCTGGAGGTGGCCAGCCCGCCGTCGTGGATGGCCACCACGGTGGCCGGCCCGCCGTCCAGGCCAGGATCGGCCGCATCGGTGACCACGTCGCGGGCGTCCTGGACCCGGATCCGCCAGCCGCCCGCCGGCGCCGCGCCCGCCACCGCGATGTTTCCGCCCAGCCCCACGAGTACCCCGCAGCTCAGCGCGCCGGCCAGCCGGCCCGCGCACCGGTCCACGGCCCAGGAGGTCACCGTCGCGCTCAGGTCGAGGCGCAGCCCCGGTGGCAGCCACAGCCGCCGCCCCTCGCGTTCCAGCCGGATCCGCTGCCAGCCCGCGGCCGGCCGCAGAAACTGGTCGAGCCCCCGCAGCCCGTCCGGCCCGGGCCCGGGCGAACCGTTGCCGTTCACACTCACGCCGACCGGGTCTTCCCTGACCACCGGATCCACGTCGCCGCCGGTGAGCTGGGCCGTGCGCAGCGCGGCCGCGATGGCGTCGGCCAGCAGCGAGCTGACCGGCACCGAGCCGTCCCAGGCACCCGAGCCAGACCGGGCCTCGGCCCGGGCCAGCTCGCCGAGCCCGCTGAGCTCGGAGCCGGGACGGGCGCCGCACACCGCGTCCATCGCGGTCAGCTCGGCCGCCATGATGGCGCGGCCACTCTCCAGCGCGGCGGCCCTGGTGACGACGAACTGCACCGGCGCGCCCAGCGCCGTCCAGCCCGCGGACACCTGCGCCCCCCTGGGGCCCGCCCCGACCGCCGGGGTCATGAGGCTATGGACGTCGCGTGACTGGGTGCGTCGCTGGCGGTGAGCGGGGTGAGCGGGGGAGCGAGCCGGATGGACCAGGCGCCGAGCGCCCCGGCGGCGGACATCGCATCCACGTGGCCGGAAAGACGCCCTGCGGTATCTACCTGGCCGGAAAGACGCCCTACGGCGGGCCGCCGGACCGCGTGCCGCGGCCGGCTGATCTTGGCAGTTGACGCACCCCGTTGACGGACGCCCATGATGGCCTCCAGCTCTGGCTCGTCCTGTCCGTTGGAACGAAGTCTGTCTGGTTAGCCTGCGGGATTCCTCAGCGCTTCCTCGGAGCTTCCTGTGAACCGCCGAAGGGGCTCGCCACGGACTAGTCGGCCTCGTCCTCGGCCACCGGCAGCTCGAACCAGACGGCCTTGCCCGCCTGGGTGCGGCGGGTACCCCAGCGCTGGGCGAGCTGGCTCACCACGTGCAGCCCGCGGCCGCTCTCGTCGTCGTCGTCGGCATGCCGCAGCCTGGGCATGGCCGCAGCGTCGTCGGACACCTCGCACACCAGCGCGCGGTCGAGTATGAGCCGCAGCGACACCTCGCCGGTGGCGTAGGCGAGCGCGTTGGTCACCAGCTCGGATACCAGCAGTTCGGCGGTGTAGGCGGCGTCGGTCAGGTCCCACTTCGCTAGCTGCTCGTTGACCAGTGTGCGGGCCCGCCGCACCGAGGTCGGCTTGGGCGGCAGCGTCCAGGAGGCGTGGTGCCCGTCCGGGATCCGGCTGAGCCTGGCCAGCAGCACCGCGATGTCGTCGCGCTGAAGATCGCCGTACACGCCGTCGAGCATGGCCTTGCACAGGTCTTCGAGCGGGCGCTTGGTGGACCCGGGCCCGAACACCTGCCGCAGCCGGCTGAGACCGTCGTCGATGTCCTGGCCGCGGACCTCCACCAGCCCGTCGGTGTAGAGCACGAACAGGCTGCCGTCGTCGATCTGGAACGTCCGGCTCTCGATGTGGCCGCCGCCGATGCCCAGCGGGGGCGCGGGCGGCACGTCGAGGAACTTGCTGCTGCCGTCCGGCCGGACCAGCAACGGCGACAGATGCCCCGCCGACGCCATCTCGCACGTGCCGCTGACCGCGTCGAAGACGGCGTAGACGCAGGTCGCGAAGTGCGGTTCGCGCTGGCCCAGGGTCTGCATGAGCTCGTCGAGGTGCTGCAGGGCCTCGGCGGGTTGCAGTTCCAGGCCGGCCAGGGTGTGGATCGCGGCCCGCAGCCTGCCCATGGTGACCGCGGCGTGCACGCCGTGCCCGGCCACGTCCCCGATGACCAGCGCCACCCGGGCGCCGGGTAGCGCGATCGACTCGTACCAGTCGCCGCCGACCTCGATGAGCTTGCTGCCCGGCAGGTAGCGGTGCCTGACGTCCACCGACGACGGGTAGGACAGGCCGGTGGGCAGCAGGCTGCGCTGCAGGGTGAGCGCGGTGGCCCGCTCCCGGCTGTACCGGCGGGCGTTGTCGATGAACAGCGCGGCCCGCGACGCGAACTCCATCCCGATCTCGGTGTCGTACGGGTCGAACTTGCGGTACCCGGCCTTGCGGATGCAGGCGAAGAAACCGAGGTTGGTGTCCCTGGCGATCAGCGGCAGGATCAGCATCGACGAGCCGGACAGCAGGTCGGCCACGGGCTTGCGCCGCCAGGCGTCGGCGATGTCCTGCGCGCTGCTGGCCGAGACGCTGGCCTCGAGCACCGGCTTGCCGCCGTCCATGCACCGCACGTACGGGGAGCCGGGCGGGTAGTGCAGCACCTCACCGGTCGGGAAAGCGGCGTCCCAGCCGGGGTCCTCGTCGTCGAAGCCGACGGCCAGCCTGCGCAGCAGGTGGGAGGAGTTGGTCGCGTCGGCGGGCAGCTCGTCGTTGCCGACCAGCGTCTCGAGCACGGCGATCTCGGCCGCGTTGCAGAAGTGCGGCACGATGACGTCCATCAGCTCCCTGGCCATCTGGTCGATGTCCAAGGTGCCGCCGACCCGGGTGAACGAGTCGTCGAGCAGCGACCGGCGCATCACCGCGGGGTCGAGGAACCGCTCGCTGCTGGGCACCGGGAGCCTGATTACGGCCAGCGCCGTCAGGTTGGGGTCGGTGGCGGTCATCGGCTGGACCGTGACCACGGCGTCGGTCTGCCGGTCCTTCTCCGTCTTGATGGAGAGCATCGCGGTGCTCTCCCGCCCGGACCGCACCGCGTCGATAAGGCCGGCCAGCGCGTCCCGCTGCTCGTCCGAATCGGCGGTGAGATCGCTGAGTTCGGCGCCGAGCAGCTCACCGGCCGAGCGCCGCCCGAGCAATTTGGGCGCGTGCCGGTCACATTGCAGGATCTGCCCGGATGGGTCGATTCCGAGCATGATGGTCCGCGCCGCCGGAGCCGGCACGAACGTTTCGTGCGCCTCGTTCGCAATGGACGCGGGCGCTGCGTCCGCGTCGGCCGTGTCGGACACCAGCGTCGTAGCCATGTCTGCTGTGTCGGACATATCTCTGCTCGGCTCCTGTCAGCCCGGCGTACCGGGACTTCCCCCGTTCATTATGTGACACATACTGCCTGTCCTAGATGCAACATGCACCCACCTCGGGAACGGCAAATTCAAAATCTAGATCTCCCTGAACGGTGGCCACCTAATCCTCACTGCGTAGCGATACCCGCCAGGCAGCAGGAAACCACGTCTTCCACTCAGGTCGTCGCGGGATGGTGCAACTCGCCCGGGCGACTACGCACAGTAACAGATTGATAACTCGTTTGCCATGCGCCCGCCTGCCCGGGATGCCAGACTCCGCATAGACGCCGCGGCGGGCAGGGGCGCGGCGGGGTCGGCGCCAGGGGCCGCGCCGACCGGACGGGGGTCTCATGAGCCTCTTCGCGGCGCAGGGTTGGTCAGCACAGGGTTGGTCAGCACAGGATTCGCTGGCCGAGGGCGCGAGCGACCAGGGACGCCAGACCATCCCGCTGCCCAGGCTGCCCGGCGATGATTCCGTGCTGCTGGCCACGATGGTGCGGCAGTCGTCGGCCAAGCGCACCAGGCGTGCCGTCCTGTACGTGCACTGCCTGGGCGACCCCTACGTCCAGCCCGACCTCGCCACCTGGTACCTGCAGCGCGGGTTCCACTTCTACGTGGCGGAACTGCGGGCCGCCAGGCCGCGGGGCCGTGACGCCACCCTGGCCGAGTACTTCGGGTACCTGGACGCGGCGGTGCGCCGGGTCCGCGACATCGACGGCAACCAGACTGTGCTGGTGAGCGCGCACCGGGCCGGCGCCGTGATCGCCGCGCTGTGGTGCCACACCCAGCGGGCCGCCGGATTCCCCGAGGCGCTGATCATGGCCGACCCCGACTTCGGCCCGGAGCGGCACTGGCTCTACCGGCTGCTCGGCCTCCACCAGCCCACTGTGCGTCAAACCACTGTGCGTCAAACCACGGTGCGTCAAACCACGGTGCGCCAACCCACGGCGGCGCGGCCGGGTGCGGGGGTGGAGCCGCGGATACCCGAGGTGCTGCCCCGGGCTCAGCGCAGGCTGCGCCGTGGCCTGGACATCGCCTGCCCGGTGCTGGTCATGAGCCCGTCGGCGGTGAACGCGACGGCGCACGGCCGCGGGTACCTGGCCGGCCCGCCGGCCAGGCTCGGCCCGCACGTCACCTCGCTCCGCCTGGCCAGCGCGCCGCCCGGGCTGGCCAGGCCGGACCGGGCCGCCCGCCGGTGCCTGTACGACGAGCTCAGCCGCTGGCTGGGCGCCTACCTGTCCGCGGAGATTCGCGACCAGTTGCTGTTAGACGTCAGGTGACTGTGACGTTGACCTGCGGGTAGCCGGTGGCGCCGTTGGGAATGGTGGACTCCTGCACCGCCGTCTGCGTGTAGCCGGTCTTGTCCGTCGCCCTGGCCTCGACGACGTGGCTGCCCGGCGCCGCGTCCCACTCCCACACCCACTGCCGCCAGGTGTCGATGCCGGGCACGGCGGCCAGCTTGGCCTCGTGCCACGGGCCCTGGTCCACCCGCACCTCCACCGCGTCGATGCCACGGTGCTGGGCCCAGGCGACCCCGGCCACCGGCGTCCGCCCGGCCTTGAGTGTCTTGCTGCCGTTGGGCACGTCGATCCTGGACTCGGTCTTGATCTGGGCCTGCTGTGACCAGCCGCGCTGGGCCCAGTACGCGACCTCGGACCGAAAGGTGGTGAGCTTGATGTCGGTGACCCATTTGGTCGCGGACACGTAGCCGTACAGCCCGGGCACAACCATGCGCGCGGGGAACCCGTGCGCCACCGGCAGCGCCTGGCCGTTCATGCCCACCGCCAGCAGGGCTTCCCGCCCGTCCAGCACGGCCTGCACCGGCGTGCCGCAGGTGTAGCCGTCCACGGAGGTGGACAGGATCTGGTCGGCCCCGGCCCGCGGGCGCGCCTCGCGGATCAGGCTGGCCAGGCTGGCGCCGAGCCACTTGGCGTTGCCGATGTACGGACCGGCCACCGGGTTGGACACGCAGCACAGCGTGATCCAGGCCTCGATCAGCGGCCTGCGGAGCAGTTCGTCGAAGGTGATCTCGATCTCGCGTTCCACCATGCCGTGGATGCGCAGTTTCCAGGAGTCCGGCGGCACCTGGGGCAGCACCAGTTCGGTGTCCACCAGGTAGAACGCCGGGTTGGGCGTGATGAACGGGCTCAGCCCTGGGATGTTCAGGTTCGTGCCGGGCGGCAGCGGCGCCGTGGTCACCTTCGGGCGGGGCAACCGCAGGGTTTTGATGGCCGTGGTGACGGCGCCGCGTTCGGCCAGTTCGCGCGCTGCCAGCCCGCCCGCGGCCGCCACGAACACCGCGCCGAAGCTGGTGCGCAGGAACCAGCGGCGCTGCTCGTCGGGGGACCGGCCGGGCGCCAGCGGCGCGGGGGGTGGCGTGGACGGCGTCCAGTCCAGCGGATCCCGTCCCGCCGCGGTCGGCTCCAGCTCGGCCGGCTTCAAGTCGGCTGGCGCCAGCGCGGCGGTCTCGTCTGCGGCCGGGCCGGTGGCCTCGGGCCGGCGAGCCGCTGTGGGCTCTGCGGCGGCTGTGGGCCGGGCGCGGCCGGGGATGTTGCGCAGCAGCAGGACCAGGGTGACCGTGCTGACCACCGCCGCGGCCAGCGTCGGGACCAGCCAGCCGGCGCTGGAACCGGGGCGGGTGCCCGCGGCGATCAGGCCGATGACGGTGAACGCGGCCAGCCCGGCCAGGCCGTAGACCAGGCGCCGGAGGCCGAGCAGCCCGACCGCGACCGCGTACAGGCCTAGGAGCACGTAGATGCCGGTGAGCAGCGCCAGCTTGTCGTCCGAGCCGAACGCCGTGATCGCGAAGTCTTTGACCGCCGGCGGCGCCAGCCCGACCGCGGCGTCGCCGACGGCGATCACGGGGGAGCTGTCCTGGGCGCCGAGGCTCGCGACGAACTGTCCCACGCTCACGGCGACGGCCCCGGCCAGCAGGCCGGCCAGGGTGCCGCGGAGCGGCCGGGAGTAGTCGCGCTGAGATGTCATGATGAACATTCGGAGCTGGTGGGCAATCGGATTGCCCGCGGATAGACCAAACCATAACTATGCCGGCTCCGAATCAGGGACATGGGGATGGCTGACGGATCCGTACACCCGGGACGGCCCGGGCGCCCCTTGCGGCAGGTGCCGGACCTCGCGATCCTGCTGAACCGGGTCGGCCGCGGCGACGAAGAGGCGTTCAGCGCGGTCTACGAGCAGGTCGCCGCGACCGTGTTCGGCCTGGTGCTGCGGGTGCTGCGGGATCCGGCTCAGGCCGAGGAGGTCGCTCAGGAGGTGTTGCTGGAGATCTGGCGCACCGCCTCCAGGTTCGAGCCAGGCCGGGGCAGCCCGCAGGCCTGGGTGGCCATGATCGCGCACCGCCGAGCGGTGGACCGGGTCCGCTCGGCCGAGGCGGCCGCCCGCCGGGACGACCGGGCGGCCCAGCCGCCGCCGGACTACGACGGCGTGGCCGAGGCCGTCGAGGCCAAACTGGAGCACGAGCGGGTCAGGCGCTGCCTGGGCTCGCTCACCGAACTGCAACGCGAGTCGATCGTGCTCGCCTACTACGGCGGCTACAGCTACCCGGAGGTCGCCGATCTGCTCGGCACGGCGCTCGGCACCGTGAAGACGCGGATGCGCGACGGGCTGATCAGGCTGCGCGACTGCCTGGGGGTGGCGTGATGGCGCGGAACCGCCGGGCCGATTTGCACACCCTGGCCGGGGCCTATGCGCTCAACGCGCTGCTGCCGCGCGACCGGCGCCGCTTCGAGCGGCACCTGGCCGCCTGCCCGGCGTGCGCCGACGAGGTCAGGAGCCTGCGGGAGACCGCGGCCAGGCTGGCCGCCGCCACGGCCGTGCCGCCGTCCGCACGGCTGCGGGAGCAGGTCTTCGCCGAGGTGGCCAGGACCAGGCAGCTTCCGCCCGCCGCGGATCCCGCCGACCGGTCCCGGCTGGCCCGGGCACGCTGGGCCGCCGCGGCCCGGCGCCGCGCCGCGGCGGCCCGTGCGGGGGGCCGGGCCCGGGCGCGGGGGACCAGGCCGCTGGTCGCGGCCACGGCCGCGGTGTTCCTGATCGCCGCCGTGGTGTTCGGCTCGATGGCGCTGACCACCCAGCACAAGCTGAACCTGGCGCAAAACCGCGACCACATGCTGGCCGCCGTGCTGACCGCGCCTGACGCCAAGATGATGACCGCCCAGGTGCGCGGCGGCGGCACCGCGACGATCGTCATGTCGCACGACACGGGCGCCCTGGCGTTCAGTTCGGCCGGGCTGCCCCGGCTGCCGTCGCGGGAGGCTTACGAACTGTGGCTGATGGGGCCGCCGGGCACCAGGTCGGCGGCCATGCTGCCCAAGCCCACGCACGGCATGACGTCGCCGGTGGTCGCGAGCGGCCTGCGCACCGGGGACATGGTGGAACTGACCGTGGAGCCCACCGCCGGCGCGCCGCACCCCACCACCAAGCCGATCCTGCTGATGGCTTTGTAGCCGACGCGCCTACCGCTCCGCCGCGAAGGTCCACCGGGTCGGCGAGCCGGTGAAGTCGCCGCTGCGCAGCCCGAACACCCGCAGCGGCCTGACCTGGATCGTCGCGTTCTTGGCAGGGTTCAGGAACTCCACGTCGTACTCGGTGCCGTACTTGTCGTTCATCAGGTCGATCACCCGCTGCCGCAGGGCCAGCTCGGTGACGATCCGGGCGGTGCCTTCGATGACCACCGGATCGGCGGCGTCCTCGGTGGTCACGCAGCACCGGGGGTCGCCGGCCAGGTTGCGGGTCTTGCGGGAGTCCGCGCTGCTGCTGAACCACAGCACAGCGTCGTCCCACATCCCCCACACCGGCATGCTGTGGGGTCGGCCGTCGGGCCACACGCTGGCCACCCAGTAGTTGCGCGACCTGGTCAGCCGCTCCGCGGCCCAGGACCAGGGGAGCAGCCCACTTCCCTCGGTGGCCGCCGCGATCCCATAGCCGGGCATGTAGGGCCGGCTCACATCGGGGATCCTGTCCATGGGGCCAATGTCTACCGCAGGTCCGCTGGCGTCGGCGACCGGTTAGCCGATCCGTGCGTACCGATTTGGCGACGGCGGCCGACCCGGCGGCTGGCATCACGCCGGGCAGGCTACGTTGGACCCCGTGAAGGCATCTCCCGAGACACAGCTGCGCCTGCTCGAACTGGCCGCCCTGGACGCCGAGCTGACCCGGCTCGGAATCCGGCGGAAGGCGCTGCCCGAGGTCGCCGAGGTCGAGCGGATCGACGCCCGGGACGCGGAACTGCGTGACGCCATCGTCGCCGCGCAGACCAGCGAGAAGGACCTGGCCCGCGAGCAGGCCAAGGCCGAAGCGGATGTGGAGCAGGTCAGGAACAGGGCGGTCAGGGACCGCGAACGCCTCGACGCGGGGAAGGTCTCATCGCCGCGCGAGCTCGAGAGCCTTCAGTCGGAAATAACCTCGCTGGTGCACCGGCAGGCCGAGCTGGAAGACATCGAGCTCGAGGTGATGGAGCGCAGGGAGGCCGCGCAGAAGACGGCGGAGTCCCTGTCCGCCGAGCGGGCCGAGCTGGCCGCCAGCCGGGAAACGGTGGTGGCCCGCCGGGATGAGCAACTCGGCGACCTGGGTGTGCAGTACGAACAGGCGAAGGGCAAGCGGGCCGAGGCGGCGGCCGGGATGCCGGACGACCTGATGACCCTGTACGAGCGGATGCGGGCCCAGCACGGGGTCGGCGCGGCCGCGCTGCGCGGCGGCCGGTGCGAGGGATGCCACCTGACGCTGAACACCGTGGACCTGAACCGGATCCGGGCCGCGGCGGCCGATGAGGTGCTGCGCTGCGAGGAGTGCCGCCGCATCCTGGTCCGCACCGCGGAATCCGGGCTGTGATCCAGGCCGGCGCCCTCGGCGGTTAGGGGCGAGCGAGCGTGCCACCCGGCGCGAGCCGTTCAGGTCGAAATTCACCCGCGCCCGCCGCGGTCTGGCGGCCCGCTGGACAGAAGCCGACGACCACCCTGCTGCTCCGGCATGGGGAGACCCCGCTGTCGATCGACAAGCGGTTCGCCGGGACGAGCGATGTGCCGCTGACCGAGACCGGGCTGCGGCAGGCGAAGGCGGCCGCGTCCTGGCTTGCGGCGCGCGGCGGCGTGGAGCTGATCGTGACCTCGCCGCTGCGGCGGACCCGGCAGACCGCCGCCGAGGTGGCCGCCGTCACCGGGGCGCCGGTGCGGGTCGAGGACAGGCTGAGGGAGAGCGACTTCGGGAAGTGGGAGGGGCTCAGCTTCGCCGAGGCCAGCGAGCAGTGGCCCGAGGCGATGGCCGCCTGGCTGGCCGACCCGGCCGTGCCGCCGCCCGACGGCGAGAGCTTCACCGACGTCGGCCGCAGGGTCGGCGCCGCCCTAGACGCGCTGCTCGCGGCGGAGCCAGGCCGCCGCTGCCTGATCGTCAGCCACGTGACCCCGATCAAGGAACTGGTGGCGCGCGCGGTGCAGGCCCCCTCGCCCGCGGCGCTGTACCGGATGCAGCTCGACGTGGCCGCGCTGTGCGAGATCGACTGGTATCCCGACGGCGCCATGCTCAGGTCGTTCAACGACACCGGGCATCTGCGCGCCTTGTGACATCATGGCGGTGCGGCGGGCGAGTCGGCCGGGCGGCCGCACCTGGCTTTGGCCAGGTGAGGAAGGTCCGGACTCCGCAGGGCGGGGTGGTCGGTAACGCCGACCCGGGGTGACCCGCGGGAAAGTGCCACAGAAAACAGACCGCCCCGGGACCTGGTCCCGGGGTAAGGGTGAAACGGTGGTGTAAGAGACCACCAGCGCCGCAGGTGACTGCGGCGGCTCGGTAAACCCCACCCGGAGCAAGGTCAAGAAGGGTTCGCGTCTTCGGGCGCGGCCCGCGCGAGCGTTCGAGGGCGGCCCGCCCGATGCTCGCGGGTAGACCGCACCGAGGCTGCCGGCAACGGCAGTCCCAGATGGATGGCCGTCAGCCCGCCTTCGGGCGGGTGCACAGAATCCGGCCTACAGGCCGACTCGCCCGCCGCCCCGCCGATCTCTGTATGGCTGGGCGAGGGCTCGTAGGACCTCGCCTCCCGTTCAGGCGCACGACACGTGCTGTATCGTGCAGTACTCTTTGGCCGTATGGACCGATCTTCCGCCCGGCTGAACGTAACGCTCGATCCGGAGCACGACGCCAAGCTGGCACAACTGGCCAAACGCACCCACCTGGAGAAGGGCACCCTCGCCCGGGCGCTGCTCCTCAGCGCGATCGATGAAGCTGACCCCGACCCTCGCCACGTTGCCGCCCTGCTCGACGGCATCCCGGGCGCCTGGGAACATGCCATGGACAACCTGGCCAGCGCCCGGCAGGGCGAGACGATCCCGCTCGACCAGCTCTGACCGACGTGGCCGAGATCAGACTGAGCACCGTCGCGGTCAAGGAGCTTGACCGCATGATCATCACGCACAGCCTCCCGCTTGACACCAAGGACCGCGTTCGCCGCACACTCGTGATCCTGGCGGACTTCCCCCGGATCGGCCGGCAGTTCGAGGGGGAATGGCGTCCGCTGCGGTTCATCCTCGGGCCCTGGCGCTGGATGCTCATTCTCTACAGCTATGAGGAGGCGGACGATGTCGTCCTGGTCGTCGCCTTCCAGGACGGGCGGTCATCTACCGCCGCCACCTCATCGTGAGCGGGTCAGCTCATCCTGCCATCGGGCCGTCGTCCTGACCACCCGGCTCCGCCTGGCGGTGCGACCCGCCGCAGCGGTAGCGCTGCGAGGTCAGCCAAAGCCAGAGCCGCGCGGCGAGCGTCCACGGGTGTGATCGCCGTCGGGGCAGTCGTCAGCCGGGGGTACGGCTACGACGCTGGCATCAACGACGATCACCGTTGGCACTGAACCACACGGCATGGCATGCACTACGGCGTCGGGACCGCCTGGTAGCCCCGCACAGATGCTGCGCCGGGTGGGACGGGTGTAAATAAGCGAGGCTGGTGCTGCGCTTCCCTTCGCAGATACGATCTCAATCGGTATCTGTGCCGTGGCGGCGGGAAGACGGAGGCCATTCATGAGAAAGATTCTCATCTTAATCTGTGCAGCGCTCGGCGTAGCTGCTCTGGGGCTCGTGAGCGGCATCGCGGGACAGTCGTCAGCGAGCGCAGGCAGCGGAACTGGCGGTGAGTTCATCATCCGCTGCACGATGACCGGTGAGGTGCAGGCTATCGACCCGATTATGAATCCGGGCGCGCCCGCCCCGCACGTGCATATGTTCTTCGGCAATCCCAATGGCACTGATAATGTTCTGCCGACCACTACCTACAGCGAAATGAATGACCCGGCGAACGTGAACAACACCACCTGCCAGGATCCGAGTGATACGGGCGCTTACTGGGCTCCCGAGAGCTTCATGAAGACCACTCCGGACGGAACCGCCGAGCCTTATCTGCCGGGCTGCAAGCTCAAAACGGATGGCAGCGGTAATTATAACTGTGGAACCGATACAAATACGACCATTTATATTCGTGCGTACTATCTGGGCATCGGGGGAACGACCGTAAACGCGGAATTGCCGCCGGGGCTGATCATGGTGGTCGGCTCACCAGACGCCACCAAGCCACCCAAAAATGACAAGATAATACAATGGGATTGCGGGCACGGTAGCCTGCCTAACGGCGATCCCGTCGACTCGCCGGTGTCCATCTGGCCTTACGATTGCGCCCCCTACAGGAACGACCCGAACCTTAATGACCAGGGGCCGGTCGAGCAAATAAACTTCCCGTCCTGCTTTAACGGCAAGAGTTCCTACGCCTCGCCCAACGGAGACGGCCCCAACGGCAAAGCCAAGGTGCCGGGCTTCTTTGACCCGCGGGTGGGGAGCATGTCCATGAACAATGACCTCTCGTACGCTAAGACCGGCACGTCCTCGCCGTGCGGAAGTGGCGAGGTCGTTCCCCGGCTTTCGATGCGCATCCACTACCTGAACCTGT
This sequence comes from Streptosporangiaceae bacterium, assembly GCA_036267135.1. Taxonomy (GTDB): domain Bacteria; phylum Actinomycetota; class Actinomycetes; order Streptosporangiales; family Streptosporangiaceae; genus PALSA-505. Next base: position 19,881 of record DATAWQ010000149.1, read on the forward strand.
TCAGCGTGAGCGACGACCAGAACGGCGTCTACCCGTCGTCGTGCGCGCAGATCAAGAACCTGAGCGAGCAATGCCAAACCGAGCAGCAGGTGTACGGCACCACCGCGGCGCCCGCCGACATCGGTCTCGAACTGTCCTCGACGCAGACCGGTGGCCAGCCCGGCCCGTGGTACACCGAGCACGCCGATTACTGGCAGACGTGGCAGCAGGGTGAGCCCCTCGGCCCCGACCCCAACACCGGCAAGCTCAACAGCCTGAGCTACTACTGCCTGGTCGAGCACAATACCTGCGGCTTCGAGCCAAGAATGAAGGGAAAGAACCCGCCTTACCCGCCACCGCCTGGAACCTGACCGCGTCGAGTACGTGCGCCCATGACGGACCACCCTGGCCAGAGTCGGCAATGCTACAGGGTGTCGGCCGGTTCGGCTGGGTCACCGATCCTGAGGGCAATCGGGTCGAACTGTGGCAGCCCACCTGACAGTAGGCGGTAATCCGTTTCCGCGGGCTGGGCGTCTTAGGTGAAGAAGATGCGAGCCCGGCGTCCGGCCGGGCCCCTCCTCTCGGGAGGTATCTTTGCAGCCGTTCTTGATCTTTTGCATGCCCCGCACTGGCAGCACCACACTAGTCGAGGTGCTGAACACCTACCAGGGGGTGAAATGCATCAACGAACCATTCAACTGCGCTCTTCATCCAGGCTATGGAAATCAAGTTGTTGATCGGCAATCGCTTGGCCACGTCTTCTCGGAGATATGGGCAGCGTATAATGGTATCAAGCATGCCGTCCCGTTGTACGGCCGCGGCCCCTTCCCGTCAGCCGTGCACGGGTTCAATATTTTAGACTGCATCGACTGCAACGTCATCCTGCTCGTGCGCAGGAATCTTCTGAAGAGAGCGATCTCCCAAGAGCTGGCGTATCAGAGCGGTATCTGGCACTTCCGCAATGAGGCGGCCCTTGGCGACCGGCGGCAGCATATCTTCGACCCGGTTGACATAGAACGACTGCGCGCCATGCTCGACGAGGTTTCGCGGTTTCCCGCCCGATCCAAGGATCGGCTTACCGTAAATCGGCTAAGATATCAAGAGCACTTCTATGAGGACTTGTTTGGGAAGGGTGACGCACATCACGAACGGTTCGCACAGCTGGAACGCCTGACCAGTTTCCTCGGGCTTCCTGGATTCGATCGCGACCGCATCGAGGAAGTTCTGAAAAACCGGGACACGCGGGCTGACTCCGTAAATGCGTACCACCAAATTCCCAATATCCGTGACGTCGAGCTGGAACTGGGTTGCGACAGAACGGGCTGGTTGTTCAAGTAATTCTCAGCGGCTCGGCAGCGAGCGGGGTAGGCCGAACGATGGACACCGGCCGGGAGGCGAACTGGGCGGCTGGCCTGCGCCCATTTTCCCGCCGTCGCCTGATCAATGCTCAGACCCTCGGCGACGGCCTCGCCTTCCTCACCTACAAGCTCAGCTGAGACAGCACCTGGCGCCCTGGCTGCGGACCAGGGGGTCGGCCAGGGCCCGTCACGGGCGCGACCAGGCCCCCGGCGATCCACTATCGGTATCAGAACCAGACCGCGTAACAAGAACAGCGGGTGACTGGAGGAACCGTGACCACCACAACCACCGAGTCCCAGGCGCAGCGCGAACCCGAATTGCTCGGGCAGACCGTGGCGGTGATCGGCGGCAGTTCCGGCATCGGGCTGGAAACCGCCCGGCGCGCCCGGGCCGAGGGTGCCGAGGTCATCGTCACGGGCCGCGATCCCGAGCACCTCTCCCGCGCTGCGCTCGAACTCGGAGGCGTACGCACCGCGGCCTTCGACGCCACCGACCAGTCGGCGCTGGACCGGTTTTTCGGCGACCTGACCGAACCGGTCGACCACGTGATGGTCACCGCGGGCCGCCAGTACTACGCCCGGCTGGCCGAGATGGACTTCGCCCAGGCGCGCCGGGCTCTGGAGGAGCACCTGCTGATGCCGCTGCGGATCGGGCGGAACGCCGCGGGAAAGGTACGGCCCGGCGGCACGCTGATATTCATGACCGGCACCGCCGCCCGCCGCCCAGGTCCCGCCATGGTGATCGCGGCCATCGAGTCCGCGGCCCTGCCCGCCCTCGCCGCCAACCTGGCACTCGAGCTCGCGCCGGTCCGGGTCAACCTCATCGCCGCTGGCTTCGTCGACACGCCGCTGTCGGCCTCGCTGCTGGGCGATCAACTTGAAGCCCGCCGGGCGCATCTGCGCGCGACACTTCCCATCAGGCGCGTGGTCGGGCCGGCCGACATCGCTGCGCTGGCCGTGCACCTCATGACCAACACCGCGCTCACCGGCGCGACCTACGACATCGACGGCGGCGGGCAGGTCGTCCCCGGGTTATAGGCGGGAGGTGAGTTCGGCCACGATGTCCGCCGCTGACTGTGACTTCCTCGCGAGCGCGACGCTCTGCCCGGCCCACATCGACAGCGCTTCGATGTCACCGGTGGTGCCGGCCATCGGTGGCGCCGGCTCGTAGCGAACGATCGCCTCGCCGGAGGCGAAGTGCGCGATCACGTCACCCGCTCCTGGCCGCTGCGCGAGTGGAGGCCGGTCCGCGGCCTGCCACGCGTCGGCGGTTGAGTTGCGGAGCGCGCGGTGCGGAGAGTCGGGCCACCCGACCGAGTACAGGTTCGCGTACCGCTGCGGATCGGTCTCGGCCGCGGCGATCAGGCGGCGCCGGTAGTCCTCGTGGATCGGCATCTCCTCGGCCAGCAGGAACCGCGTGCCCAGCCACGCGGCCTGAGCGCCCAGGGCGAGCACCGCGGCGACGCCGCGGGCGTCGCCGATCCCGCCGGCCGCGATCACCGGCACCGGCGCCACCGCGTCCACCACGGCCGGCACCAACGGCAGGGTCGCGACGGTACCCCACACGTGGCCGCCGGCCTCCCAGCCCTGCGCGACGATCACGTCCACGCCGGAGGCGACGGCCCGCCGTGCTTCCTCGGCGGTGCCGACGGTGTGCAGGACAATCCCCCCGGCGTCGTGGACCTGCTCGATGTAGCCCGCCGGATCACCCAGGAAAAACGACACGACCCGCAAGCCGGCGTCAAGAGCCTGGTCGAGGCGGCGGTGACGATCCTCGGTGAGAACCAGGTTGCCGCAAAACGGCCGCGCGGTCAGCGCCGCCGTCTCCCGGACCACGGCTCCGACGTCCTGCGACCACGTCAGCGTCAGCATGCCGAGCGCGCCGGCATTCGAAACCGCGGCGGCCAGCCGGGGAACGTCAACCATGGGCGCCAGGACTATCGGCTGCTCAATCCCGAGCAACTCGCACACCGGTGTGCGCGTCGCGTTCACTTCTTGCCCGGCTGGTCAATGTACGAGGTCGGCATCGACCCGGGGGACCGCCGGTCCCAGCCGTGGAAGGGCGAGAAGTCGCCCGCGTCCCAGGCTTCGCGGAGTCCTGGGGCGCTCAGATCCCAGTCCGGGCGGGTCTGGCTCGTGGCGGCCCGCAGGTCATGCCACAGGTCGTAGAACGACGGGCGGCCCCAGAACCAGTAGCCGTTGTAGACACTGTGCACAACCAGCCCCGGCTTGAGCACCAGCGTGTGCGGGATCATCGGGTTGTGCTCGGGGTCGGTGTACTCCTGGATGTCGAGATCCTGCTGGACGGTCCGGCCCGGATCGGACAGGAAGGTCCACTGGGCGCCCACCGACGCACGGAACTCTTGCAGGGTGTGATGGTCGTCGGTGGCGATGGTGGCGACCTGGGTGTAACCCACCGCGATCTTCGGGTAATGGGCCGCCAGTTCGAGGTGCTGCTGGTGTTCTTTGGGGCAGTAGTTGCCGCGCGCCAGAGTGAGGATCAGCGGATCGCGCCCCTGAAGCTCGCTGAGCGAGCGCACCGTGCCGGTGTGGTCCGGGAGAGCGTAATCGGGGAAGATGCCGCCAGGTCTGATGTTGGGACGCATCGGGAGACCGCCTCTCACAGTCGTCTTTGGATTGCCTGTTTAGTGGGCTCCGCTGGTTAGTGAACCAGGGCCGGTTAGGGATCCCGGGCCCGCAGGAACTTCCCGATTCGCTCGGTGGCCTCGGCCGCCTCGGGGGTGCCGAGCATGATCTGGTAGACGTGGGGCAGCCCCGCACCGATCTCCAGAGCGACGTCGACCCCGGCTTCGGCGGCTGCCTTGGCCAGGCGTTCAGCATCGCTAAGCAGCAGGTCGGCCGTGCCTGCCTGGATAAGCAGCGGCGGCAGCCCGGCCAGCGAGGCGAACAGCGGCGACGCCAGCGGGGTCTTGGGGTCGGCTCCGGCCAGATAGTCGGAGGCGAACTGACGGAGCATGTCGGGGGTGGAGACCGGATCTTGGCTGGCGCGTTCGGCCATCGATGCCCCCGAGCTGGTCAGATCCACCGTCGGGGACATCAGCGCGGCGGCCGCGGGCAACGGCTCCCCGGCGTCACGCGTGGCCACGAGCAGAGCGACAGCGAGCCCTCCGCCGGCTGAGCCGCCGGCCACCGCTACCGACCGGGCACTCAGGCCCTGGTCCGCGCGCAGCCAGTGCCACGCGGCCAGCACGTCGTCGACGGCGGCCGGGAAGGGGTGCTCGGGGGCCAGGCGATATTCAGGGAACAGCACGCGCATCCCGCTGGCCCGTCCCAGCCGGGCGGCCAGTTCGCCGTCGCTGCGCAGCGACCCGAACTCGTAACCCCCGACGTGCAGGAAGAGGAGCACCCGCCCGGTGTCCGCGCCAGGGGCGGCCAGCCAGTGGGCAGGCACCCCGCCAGCGTCCACCTCCGTCACCAGCACGTCATCGGGCACCGGATGCAGGCGGCCCGCGGGAGCGAAGCCGGCCCGGCGCTCGGCCAGCGTCGGCGGGGCCTGGCTGGCACTGGCCCCCTGCTCGCCTCTGAGGAAGTCCATCACGTCTTGCATGGCCTGGCTCGGCATGTCGTAACTGTCGCACGTGTGGCACCCGATCACCCCCCGTGGGAACCCCTGGCCTGCACCCTGGTTGGTCGCCTGCGCGCAGAACGATGACCGAGGGGTAAAGATTTTGATCAATGAACGGTGGCCAACCGGACGACGGCGGTTCGATGGCCACCGTTCATTATTAAAAGCCTCTCAGTGGCTAGCGCGCAGACCAGGGCGTTCCACGGGCGCGACGGCCATCCCGGAGCGAAACAGTGAACCTTGACGAGGTCGGGTGAGACCTGGAGGTTCATGACTATGCGCACCCATCAACTCGGCCAGGCGGTCTTCCGGCCGGTCTTGCCCGAGGACATCGCCTGGGAGCCGCTCCCTTCGTTTCCCACCGGCACCACGAGGACCGGGTCTACACGGTCATGTCCGGCGTGTTCTACATCGGCGTGGGCGAACAGTTCGACGCCGGAAAGCTGCGGGCGTACCCGCCGGGGGCCGTCATCGTCCTGCCCGGCGATACCCCGCATTTCCACTGGGCCAAGTCCGGTGAGTACGTTACCCAGGTGACGGCGTTCGGGCCGATCAGCCTCGAATACGTGCACCAGGAAGACGACCCCAGGAACAAGCGGTACTCACCATCTGAATGACGACAGCACCCGGCTGCAGAAGGGACAATGCGATGGCTCCCGACACCCGGACCAGGGCCGCGATCGAGGAACACTGGCAAGCATCCGAACGCGGGGATAGCGAAACCGAGCACGCCATCTACGCCGAGGACGGGATCCTCGACTATCCGCAGTCGGGTGAACGATTCCGGGGCCGCGCGACGATTTCGGCGCAACGGGGCGGGCACCCGGCCGATCGGCACTTCACCGTGCTGCGGATCTCTGGCGGCGGGAACCTATGGGTGAGCGAGTGCGTCATCACCTACGACGGCGTGCCCACCTACTCGGTGAGCATTATGGAGTTCGCTGACGAGCACGTGGCGCACGAGACGCAGTATTTCGCCGACCCCTTCGGTGCGCCCGCCTGGCGGGCAGACCTGGCGGAACCGATGCCGGGCAGGACCATAGCCAGGGCCTGAACCACGGTCAGGCCCTAATGGTGGTGCCGGCCCGGCCGGCCAGAATGTCGGCGGCATCGGCCAGCGCGCCGATCGCGGCCTGCTGGCCGGAGGCCTGGACGAAGCGGATGCACGCTTCGACCTTGGGTCCGGTGCTCAGTTGATGCCGAACAGGGCGTCCACATAGAACACCCAGGACGAGACGATGGCCGCGTTCCCCGCCCAGGCCTGATCCAGTAGCACCAGCCGGTCAGGTACCCGGCGAAGTCGCCGAACTCGTGCCCGGCGCAAGCGTAGAGCCCGCCGTCGGTGCTCGGAACCCGCCTCCGGGGGCGGCCGGCCGGCTCCTCCCGCGTAGCGCGGAAGGTGGTACGGCATCCACGCTCGCGTTCCTGGCGGCCCTTCACACCCGTGGGAAACCTGGCCTACGCCCTGGCCTCTGGGCGGGCAACCGTTTCCGGTTGCGACCGGTATGGGTAGGCGCAGGTCTACCACGAGGTAGGTGTCAGCCCATGGCGTCCCAGCCCGGCACGGGCCAGGATTGTCAGGCAATGACCGCTAGGTTCTGCCCGCGGCGTGGCGGCGATGGCCGGCCGGGGCAGACGACTGGAGTGTGACCGGGTTGGGCTCGCCTGTGGAGGAGGGGCATGGTGACGGCCGGCTGCGTCGTCGCCGCCTCATCATGCTGGGGGTGGTCGCCCTCGTGGTAATCGCAGCGGTCGGCGGGCTGCTGGTGGGCACGCAGATCAAGTCGCCGGCCGAGCAGGCCGCGCAGGCCAAACCCCCGCCGCTGACCGTGCTGACCGCTACCGTGCAGCGGACCGTGCTGACCGCCACCGTGCTCGGCCAGGCGGCGGTCCAGGCGCCCAGGGAGTACTCCCCGCCCACCGTGGGTGGTGGCGGCGGCGGAGGCGACGCGGCCGGTCAGGATGTTCAGTCGATCGTGACCAGGGTCTTCGCCCGGAACGGCAGCTATGTCGAGCAGGGGTCGGTCATGTTCGAGGTGGCGGGCCAGCCGTTCTTCCTCCTGCAGGGCAGCGTGCCCGCCTACCGGAGCTTGCAGCCGGGCGAGAGCGGCCTGGACGTCACGCAACTACAGGACGACCTTGAAACCATGGGCTACTCGGTCGGCGGCGACACCAGCGGATACTACGGGGCGGGCACCTCCGCCGCGGTCAGCGCGTTCTACCAGGCGATCGGCTACCAGGCGCAGAAGATCACCGGTGGTCCCAAGGCCGACCGGGGAGTTTCCATGCCGCTCGGTGAATACGCTTTCGTGCCGGAACTGCCCGCCAGGGTAGTCAAACTCGGCGTCTCTATCGGCAAGACGGTCAGCGGCGGGCCCACTCTCGCGCTCGGCGACCCGGGCATCAAGGGCCAGCTCAATCCGGACGACGCGAAACTGGTCAGGCCCGGTATGCGGGTCACCATTACCAAACCGGGCACGGGCGCTACGGTCGGTGGCCGGGTGACCTCGGTGTCGAACTCCACCGCGTCGAAGGCATCGATCTCCGGCGGCCTGTTCGTCGCCATGGGCATCAGGGTGGATCGGCCGCTGCCCATGTCCCTGGTGGGCCAGGATGTTTCGCTGACCATCACCTCGGCGCGCAGCGCCGGGCCCGTGCTCGCGGTGCCAGAAGCCGCCGTCTACGCCGGCGCCGACGGGGGCACCTACGTCACCAAGCTGGCGGGCAAGAACCGGGTAAAGGTGCCGGTCAGGGTGGGGATGTCGGGCAACGGCCTGCTGCAGGTCACGCCGCGCCAGCCCGGCCTGCTGACCGCGGGCGACCAAGTGGTTACCGGCACGAACTACCTGGCGGGTGGCCTGGCTGGTGGATCGGGATGACGACCGTGCCGCTGGGTGGTCCGCCGGTCATCCAGCTGTCAGCGGTGGGGTACACCTATGCCGGGCCGCCGCCGGTGCGGGCACTGAAGCCGGCCGACCTGGTCGTCTCGCGGGGCGAGCACGTCGCCATCATGGGCCCATCGGGCTCCGGCAAGTCGACACTGCTCAACTTGCTCGGCCTGCTGGACCGGCCGACCGAGGGCAGCCTGCGGATCGACGGTGACGAGCTTGGCCGGGCCCCCGAGCGCGATCGGGCGGCGGTCCGCGCCAGCCGCATTGGCTTCGTCTTCCAGTCCTTCCATCTGCTGCCGCACAGGTCGGCGGTCGAGAACGTGATGCTCGCGCAGGTCTATGCCGACAAGCCGCGGCGCCGCCGGCGCGCCGTGGCGCTGGCCGCGCTGGCCGAGGTCAACCTGACCCACCGGGCGCACGCACTGCCGACGGCTCTGTCCGGCGGTGAGCGGCAACGGGTGGCGATCGCCAGGGCGCTGGTCAACCGTCCGTCGCTGCTGCTGTGCGATGAGCCGACCGGGAATCTGGACAGCCAGGCGACCAGCGAGCTGACCGACCTGCTTGACCTGCTGCATGCGCAGGGCACGACGCTGGTCGTCATCACCCACAATCCGGATGTCGCCGCCAGGGCGCAGCGCCAGATCAGGATCTCCGACGGCGTGCTGTCGCAGTGGGACGCGGGCCGGGCCGGGGTGCCCGGCCACCGGGGCGGAGGCACCCGTGAATCTCCGGTCGGCTAGCCGCAGGCGGCCCGTCGGCGTCCGGTCCAGGCTGAGGGCCGCGGACCTGGGCAGTGAGGCGATCGCCGGGCTGCTGCAGCGGCCAGGCCGTTCGGCGCTGACCGTGCTGGGCACTGTCCTTGGTATAGGCGGCTTCGTCGCCATCGTCGGCCTGTCGCAGACAGCGTCTGGCCAGATCGGCAAGGATTTCAACGTGCAGGACGCGACCCAGGTTGTGGTCCACGACACCGGGGCCAGCAAGGCGACGGTGCCAACCCTGGACTTCCCGATGGACACCGACGCCAAAGTGGACCGGATTGACGGGGTCGTCGCGGCCGGCGTGTGGTGGCCGGTGACGTTCAGCAAGTCGGCGGTGAGTGCGCTGCCGTCCGGGGCCAACGGCAGCAGCCTGAGCGTGTCAGTCACCGCGGCCAGCCCGGGAGCGCTCGCCGCCAGCGGGGCCACCGTACGCACGGGTGTCCTGTTCAATCAGTTCCACCAGAACCGCGCGCAGCAGGTCGCGGTCCTCGGGCAGACCGCGGCTTCGCAGCTGGGCATCACCAGCCTGGTGAACCAGCCTGCCATCTTCATCGCCGGCCAGCCGTTCACGGTGATCGGCATCTTGTCCGGCGACGCGCGGCTGCCCCAGCTGAACCTGGGCGTCATGGTGCCGGAGAGCACCGCGCTGCGGCTGTGGGGCAAGCCGACGGCGAGCAACGCGGCCCAATTGCTGATCCACACCAGGCTCGGGGCCGCCCAGGTGGTCGCCTCGCAGGCGGCCGTCGCGCTGCAGCCAGGCAACCCGAAGCTGCTCACCGCGGCGGCTCCGGTGAACGCCACCCAGCTCAAGCACTCGGTGACGACCAGCCTGAACTCCGTGTTCCTGGCCCTGGCCGGGATCTCGCTGATTGTCGGCGCGGTGGGGATCGGCAACACCACCCTGGTGGCCGTGCTGGAGCGGTCCGGTGAGATCGGCCTGCGCCGTGCGCTCGGCGCCAGGCCACGGCACATCACGGTCCAGTTCCTGGCCGAGTCCACCGCGCTCGGCCTGTTCGGCGGCCTGGTCGGAGCGAGCGCAGGGGTGATCGCCATCATCATCGTGACCATCTACCAGCATTGGACCGCGCTGCTCGACCCACGCATAGTCGCCGCCGCCCCCGTCGCGGGCGCCGTCATCGGGCTGCTGGCCGGCCTGTATCCGGCACTGCGGGCCAGCAGCATCGAGCCAGCCGATGCGTTGCGCCGCTGACCACGGCCCCCGCGGCGCGGCGCGGGGGCTGGGCCTGGTCGTGGTGGGCCTGACCACGGTCGGCCTGCTGGCCGCGTGCTCATCGCCCAGCAAGCCGGCCAGCGGCCCCGGCCACGGCGGAATCGTCAGCAGGAGCGGCGGAATCGTCAGCAGGTTCGGTAGCCCCAGCGGCAGGGCTGGCGGCGTTCCGGCGTTCATCGCGCTGCCAGGGCGCGGCGGTCCAGGTAACGCGGTCGTGATCGGCGGCCCATCCGGCGGATTCCTGGTCGTGCCCGGCCTGTCGGGGTCTTCCGCGGGCCGCCCGAAAATCACCGTTCCGCCGATCCCGGCCGCGAGCTCGGCCAGCCCCGTCACCCTGCCGCTGAGCAGCTACGAGGACGTGGCGATCCTGCAGCAGTCCGCGCTAGCGCAGGCCAACACCCTGCTGACCCAAAAGTGCATGGCGGGCAGGGGGTTCAGCTACTCGGCCACGGCCACGCCGTCGGGGGAGGAGGCCATCGTGCAGGGCACCGAATACGGATACGGGGTGAGCAGCCTGGCCGATGCCGGCGCCTACGGCTACGGTCAGCCGGGCTCCGGCAGCGGCCAAGGCCCGGGCCCGGCGTTCCTCGGCGGGTTCGCCTCGTTCGGCGACCTCGCGAAACAGCCGCGCGCCTGGACCGTGGCGCTTCTCGGCTTCGCCCCGGGGGCGCGGATCGGCGCAGACCAGTCAGAGGGCTGCCTGCCGCTCGCCGGCGCACTGCTCAACGGAAACGGCGGCGGGCTCTCCGATCCCGTCCCGACGATCGCCGTTGAGGCTAGCCAGTGGACGCAGAGCGACCCGCGGGTGCTCGTCGTGGAAGCCGCCTGGTCCCGATGCATGGCGGCCAGGGGCTACAAGTACAGCAACCCGCAACAGGCCGCCGACGCTCACTGGCCGAAGACGCCGACGCCCCGTGAGACCGCGATCGCGACCGCCGACGTAACCTGCAAGCAGCAGGTCAACCTGGTCAATACCTGGCTGACGGTAGAGGCCGCCTACCAGTCGGCACTTATCGGCCAGGACCTGGCCACGCTGTCACAGCTCCAGGCCAGCTTCGGGAAAATCCTGCAGCGGGCCGAGAACCTGCTGACCCTCCCGGTCCTGCCCGCGCGCCCGCCGCAGCCGGCCAGGGGCCGTTCAGGTCAGCCCGCCAGGATCAGTATCCTGTCGCCCTAGTGATGCGAGAAGACGGCGACGTCACCGTGATGTCGTTCAACATTCACCACGGGCGAGGCACCGATGATGTCGTGAACCTCGAACGGATTGCCAGCGTGATCAGTGCCAGCGGCGCCGGCATCGCCGGCCTGCAGGAGGTGGATCGCAACTTCGCGGCGCGCAGCAACTGGGCCGACCAAGCTGCCGAGCTGGCCGAACTGCTTGATTACCACGTCGCCTATGGCGCTAACATCGACGCCGATCCACCTGCACCAGGCAGACCGCGTGTCCAGTTCGGCAATGCGGTTTTGTCGCGTTACCCGATAGCGTGCTGGCAGAACACATACCTGTTCCGGTCCGCCAGCGAAGAGCAGCGCGGCCTTTTGCACGTTGAAGTCGACGTGCCCGGCACCCGGCTGCATGTGTATGTTGCGCATCTTGACGCGTTTTCGGAGACTGACCGGGTCCGGCAGGCGCGGCAAGTCGCGGAGATGGTGGATGAGAATTGCCCGGCCGTGCTGCTCGGCGACTTCAACGCGCGCCCGGAGGCGCCGGAGATCGGCAGCCTCAGGGCAACGTTGACCGACACGTGGACAGCGGCCGCTGATCCGCCGGCCGCACGCATCGACTACATCTTCATCAGTCAGCGGCTGAGGGCTCTACGGACGAGCCTCAGCACCGACGATCCCGCCGCTTCGGACCACCTGCCCGTCGTGAGCCGCCTAGCTCTCGGCGCCGGGCATTAGTCTCGGTGGGCGCGGGTATCAGTCGAGGTAGTCCCGGAGGATCTTGGAACGGGACGGGTGCCGCAGCTTGGACATGGTCTTAGACTCGATCTGCCGGATCCGTTCCCTGGTGACGCCGTAGACCTTGCCGATCTGATCCAGGGTCTTGGGCTGCCCATCGGCCAGGCCGAACCGCATCGACACGACCCCGGCTTCGCGCTCCGACAGGGTGCCGAGCACCGAATGCAGCTGCTCCTGGAGCAGGATGAAGCTGACCGCGTCACCCGGCTGTATCGCCTGGGAGTCCTCGATCAGGTCGCCGATCTCGCTGTCGCCTTCCTCGCCGAGCGGGGTGTGCAGCGAGATCGGTTCCCGCCCGTATGCCTGCACCTCGATGAGCTTCTCCGGCGTCATGTCCAGCTCGGCCGCGAGCTCCCCTGCGGTGGGTTCCCGGCCCAGGTCCTGCTGCATCTGACGCTGCACCCGGGCTAGGGTGCTGGTGGCCTCGACCATGTGCACCGGCAGGCGGATCGTGCGGGCCTGGTCGGCCATCGCCCGGGTCAGGGCTTGCCGGATCCACCAGGTGGCATAGGTGGAGAATTTGTAACCCTTGGTGTAGTCGAACTTCTCCATGCCACGGATCAGGCCGAGATTCCCCTCCTGGATCAGGTCCAGGAACAGCATGCCGCGGCCGGTGTACCGCTTGGCCAGCGAGACGACCAGGCGCAGGTTGGCCTCCAGCAGATGGTTCCTGGCCCTCCTGCCGTCTTCGGCGACCCCGGCAAGGTCGACCCTCAGGCCTGGACGCAGCACTCCGCCGCCTTCGGCGAGCTTCTGATCAGCGAACAGTCCGGCCTCGATCCGCTTGGCGAGCTCGACCTCCTGCCCGGCGTCGAGCAGCGGGACCTTGCCGATCTGCTTGAGGTAGTCCTTGACCGGGTCGGCCGTAGCTCTGGTCGCAGCCGGGTCGTTCAGGCTAGCCGGGCTGGCTCGCGACACAAGGCATCCTCTCGGATGTGCGGGACCAACAAAGCGGGACACACTGTCCCGAACCCGCACTGTCCGCCAGGTGCCAGAAGGCACGATGACGGGAAAGTCAGAGCGGCCGCCTCGTCCTCCCAGCTCCACACTAGGCGCAGTCAGGGCGGCTTGAACATTGTTCTTGGCCACCGGCCGGCACTGCCCGGGGCTCAGAGCTGGATGGCCGACGGTCCGTCGACCACCGAGTGCTCGCTGCTGCCACCCATCGGGTTGGGCAGGTAGCCGACGAAACCGGCCACCTTCCAGCCCGTGTCCACGCGCCGGCACATGTACAGCGTCTGCCAGTGCATCGGCACGATCCCGCCGTCGTGGCGGTGTACCTCGCCGTCGAACTTCTTGTGGGCCAGCGCCTGGTCCGCTTCGATCTCGATGTCGCGCAGCGTGGTCGCGTCGTAAATCCCGGCCTCCAGGTCGGCAACGGAATCGCGCATGGACGCGCTCTGCTCGAGCCAGGACAGCCGGTACTGGTCCAGCGAACCCAGGCCCAGCCGCCAGGAGTCCGGGTTGGCGCGCGACCGGCCATCCACCGCGAAGAACGACCCGGCCAGGAAGTCCCCGGCCACCTGCGGCCAGTCTCCGGTCACGAAGGCCCGGATGTCGCGTTCCACCAGCATTTCCCAGATCTCGGCCCGGTCGGGATCGGATGGAAACGGGTTGCGGTACATGCTCATGAGGACGGTGCTCCTTTCAGTTGCTGAACTATTTTGCCGGGGATGTGCTCTGCTGGCCTCGCCGACGCGTCAAGGTCGTGAGGGTCATTCATCGCTTACTGGCAGCCGTCTGCTGACAGGCAGGCTGCGGGAGGTTCGGATGGGCAAGGGGCAGGTTCGGGGGACCGGCGGATTGCGGCGGGGTCGGCCTGCGCTCATGGCGGTGGCGCTGGTGGTGACGGCGCTGACCGGGGCCGGGCAGGCGGCCGCGACGGCGCATCCCAAGGTCCGGGCGGGGCTGGCCGGGGTGATTTCGACCGTGGCGGGTGGTGTCGGCGGCCCGGGCACGGCCACCGGGGTGGCGATGGTCCCCTGTGGCGTATCGTTCGCCGACGGCCACTTGTACATCGGCACGGGCTCCGCGGTGCGGAAGATGAGCACGAGCAGCGACAGGCTGACCACCGCTGCGGGCACGGGCGTAACCGGGCAATTCGGCAATGGTGGCCCGGCCGCCAAGGCCTCGCTGAACGAGGCGTGCTCGGCCGGCGCCGACTCGTCCGGCAACCTGCTGATTGCCGACACCGACAACGAGTGGATCCGGGTGGTGGCGGCCAGCACCGGCAGCTTCTACGGCCAGGCGATGACCTCCGGGCACATCTACACCGCGGCCGGTTCGGGGAAGGGAGGGTTCTCCGGCGACGGCGGCCCGGCCATCAGCGCCAAGCTCAACGCCCCGGAAAGCATGACAGTGGACGGCGCGGGCAACCTGGTCATCGCCGACACCGGCAACCAGCGGGTCCGGGTGGTGGCGGCCACCACCGGGACGTTTTACGGCCAGGCGATGACCGCCGGGGACATCTACACCGTGGCAGGCACCGGCGCCGCCGGGTTCTCCGGTGACGGCGGCCCGGCCACCGGCGCCGGACTCTTCGACCCATACCAGGTGGCGGTGGACGGCGCGGGCAACCTGGTCGTCGCCGACCTCGGCAACAACCGGGTCCGGGTGGTGGCGGCCAGCAGCGGCACTTTCTACGGCCAGGCGATGACCGCCGGGGACATCTACACCGTGGCAGGCACCGGCGCCGCCGGGTACTCCGGCGATGATGGCCTGGCCACCGGCGCCGAGCTCAATTTCCCGTCCGGGGTCGCGGTGGACGCCGCGGGCAACCTGGTCATCGCCGACTCCGCTAACGAACGCGTGCGGGTGGTGGCGGCCACTACCGGGGCGTTTTACGGCCAGGCGATGACCGCGGGCGGCATCTACACCGTGGCCGGCACCGGCACCGCCGGGTTCTCCGGGAGCGGCGGCGCCGCGACCAGCGCCGAGCTCAACGACCCGTCCGCAGTGGCGGTAGATGGCGCGGGCAATCTGGTCATCGCCGAAACCGGCAACAACCGGGTGCGAGTGGTGGCCGCCAGCACCGGCAGCTTCTACGGCAAGGCGATGCACGCCGGGCGCATCTACGCCCTGGCCGGTTCCGGCAGTACGACGTTCTCCGGCGACAGCGCCGCCGCCGCGAGCGCAGAACTCTATGAACCGTCCGGGGTGGCGGTGGATGGCGCGGGCAACCTGGTCATCGCCGACACCGACAACCAGCGGGTCCGGGTGGTGGCGGCCAGCACCGGCGCCCTCTTTGGCCAGGCGATGACCACCGGCCACATGTATACGATCGCCGGCACCGGCACCCTGGGGTTCTCTGGTGATGGCGGCCCGGCCACCAGCGCCGAGCTCTGGGGCCCGTCCGGGGTGGCGGTGGATGGCGCGGGCAACGTGGTCATCACCGACTCCTTCAACGACCGGGTCCGGGTGGTGGCGGCGACCACCGGGACGTTCTACGGCCAGCCGATGATCACCGGGGACATCTACACCGTGGCCGGGACCGGCGTCCTGGGGTTCTCCGGCGACGGCGGCCCGGCCACCGGCGCCGAACTCGACCGCCCCTCGGGGGTGGCGGTGGATGGCGCGGGCAACCTGGTCATCGCCGACACCGGCAACGAGCGGATCCGGGTGGTGGCCGCGACCACCGGGACGTTCTACGGCCAGCCGATGACCGCCGGCGACGTCTACACCGTGGCCGGGACCGGCACCGCCGGGTTCTCAGGGAGCGGTCAGCCAGCCATCGGCGCCGAGCTCAATCTCCCCTCGGGTGTGGCGATAGACGGAACGGGCAACCTGGTCATCGCCGACACCGAGAACAACCGGATACGGGTGGTGGCGGCCAGCACCGGCGCCCTCTACGGCCAGGCGATGACCACCGGGCACATCTACACCGTGGCCGGCACGGGAAAGAGGGGGGCTTCCGGCGACGGCGGCCCGGGCACCAGCGCCCAGCTCGCCGAACCGTCCGGGGTGGCGGTGGATGGCGCGGGCAACCTGGTCATCGCCGATTCCTTCAACGACCGGATCCGGGTGGTGGCGGCCAGCGCCGGCAGCTTCTACGGGCAGGCGATGACCGCGGGCGACATCTACACCGTGGCCGGAACCAGCACCCAGGGGTTTTCCGGCGACGGCGGCCCCGCCACCGGTGCCAGGCTCAACGAGCCGTCCGGGGTGGCGGTGGATGGTGCCGGCAACCTGGTCATCGCCGACACCGTCAGCAACCGGATCCGGGAGGTGACCGGCTGAGGCCGCCGGGAGCAACCGGCCCGGAGGCGCGCCCCGGTTCGCCGAGACCGAACAGTCAGGAGTGGGAGGGGCTGGGCCTGGCGGTCTTGCCGAGGTGACCGGGCTTGCCGTGCTTGCCCCCCGGGCCCGTCACGTTGAGCGTGGCCGAGGTCGTCCGCAGGAGCTGGGGGAGCTTGCTCAGCTCCTTGGCGAAGTTGGCCTTGAACTCCCGGACCGCGGTGTTGAGCGCCTGCTGGTTGGCGGTGATGAACTGCTGCTCGTAGCTGTCCTGAATGGCGAAGTAGATGCCCCCTAGGTCCGTGGACAGCGTGCAGTTGGCATCGGTCACGGCCGCGGCGATCTGCGCCCGGTTCGTCGCGGCGGACGGCTGGACCGGGGCCGATTGGGGAGTTGTCGGCCCCAGGCCGGCGGCGGTGAGCTGTTGCTGCCAAATTGTGTTCGGCTGGACGGCGTCGTAGCCGTTCCTGGCCATACAAGCCGACCAGGCCTGCGCCGCCCTGGTGAGGTCGGAGTCCTGGACCACGTCGTCGCTGACCTCGTTGTTCATGGTCTCGATACCGGCCGTCGATCCGGCGAACTGCGCGTTGTTGAACGCCTGGACGATGTTGAAGCACTTGTTGACGGCGGACTGGGCCGCGGCGGGCATGGTGGCGGGCGAGCCGAGCGAGGCGTCATTCTCGTCCGGGCCGTCGGATTCCGGGGCGTTGAAGCCGTACTGCTGGGCCAGCGCGGCCCCGATGTAGCCCCACGGCCCGAACGGCTGCGGGAACCCCATGCCCCGGTTCGCGCGCACCGGGAACGGCGTGCTGTTCGCGTACTGGCTGTACCCCGCGTCGTTCATGCACGCGGTGTGCAGGGCGGCGTAGGTGTCGCCGGGGGCCAGCCCGTCGTTGGCGGCCGCGCCGAGATCGAAGTAGGGCGTCAAGGGCTCGCTGTCCAGAGCCGCTGCCTCTGAGGCGGGGGCCGGTGGCTTGTTGATGGCGGGCTTCGTCACGGTGGAGACGGGGCCCTTATGCGGGGCGGCGGTGCACGCGGTGAGGGCCGCGCAGCAGCCCGCCAGGAGGCAGAGGCCGGTGCGGATGCGCATCAGGCTGATTCCTTTCACGTGATCTCTCATGCGTGCCGCAGCGCCGCCAGCGGGCTGATCCTGGCCGCGCGCAGTGCCGGGTAGGAACCCGCCAGCAGGCCGACGACGGTGCCGATCAGGGGAGCGGGCAGGGTGTAGACCGGATTCAGCACCGCGGTCCAGTCCTTGGCCGCCGCAAAGATCACCACGACCGCGACACCCAGGCAGGTGCCGATCAGGCCGCCGAGCGTGCCGAGCGTGGTGGACTCCGTCAGGAACTGCGCGGCAATGTGGCGTGGCCGGGCGCCCACGGCGCGGCGCAAGCCGATCTCCTCGGTGCGCTCGAGCACGGCGACCAGCGTCGTGTTCGCGATGCCGACCGCCCCGATCAGCAGGCTGATCAGCGCGAGGACCAGGAACAGGCCGGCCAGGTCGCCGTTCACCTCGCTCTGCAGGCTCTGCGGGCTGGGCGGGGAGTTCACCACCAGCCGGCTGGGGTCGGTGGGCAGTTCGGCGGCGGCGATCTGCCTGGCCACCGACTGGGCCGCGCCGGTCCTGGTCGCGACCAGCATCTGAGCCTCTTCCTGGGTCCCGATGCCTGGCTCGGGGTTGCCGTAGTCGGCCAGGGCGGTGTCCTCCGGAATCAGCATCGCGCTCTCGTCCGTGACCACCCGCTGCGCGGAGCTGTAGACGCCGACCACCGTGTAAGCGACGCCGTTGACGAACACGGCGGGATGGCTGGGCAGGCGCGCGGCGGAGATGTCCAGCGCGGCGGCCGTGGCGGTGTCGATCACCGCGACGTGCTGGCTGGTGTCGTTCTCGTACCTGCTCAGCGGGGAGCCCGCGACCATCGAGAGCCCCATCGCCCGCACCGCGCCAGGGGAGGCGGCCAGCAGGCTGACCGTCTGCGACGAGGGGGCGGACAGCGCGAGCGAGCCGGTGACCGGCAGGTTCTCGCCGTCGGGAAGGGCAACCGGCCACCACACCCCGGCCGCGACCACCCCGTGGATGTGGTCGGCGACCGCGTCCGCGTCGGCCGGGAAGCCGATGGCGGGATTGGTACCCGGCGCCGCCACATTGTTGGCCGGGCCGTTGTCCTGCACGGTCACCGTGGTGTCCTCGAGGACCGAGAACTGGTGGGAGATCTGGCCGGCCCCGGTGGCGGTCAGACCGAGCACGGCCACGAAGGCGCCGACGCCGAGGATCGTGCCGATCATGGTCAGCACGGCCCGGCCGGGCCGCTGCACGATGCCGGCGAACGACTCGGTGGCGGCGTCCCGCGCGGCCAGCCGGGGCGGCGGCAGGCCGGTGGCCGAGCTACGCACGGTCGGCCTCGATCCGTTCGGACAGCAGCCCGTCGCTGATCGCGATCGTCCGGCCGGCGTGGGCGGCCACACTTGGGTCGTGCGTGATCACCACGATCGTGAAGCCGGACGCGTTGAGCTGGTCCAGCAGCGCCATGATCGCGGCCGCGGTGCGCGAGTCCAGATTCCCGGTCGGCTCGTCGCACAGCACCAGGCTCGGCCGGTTCACCAGCGCCCGCGCTATCGCGACCCGCTGGCACTCCCCGCCGGACAGCGTGATGGGCAGCGCATCCATCCGGTGCCCGAGCCCGACCGCGTCGAGTGCGTCTACCCCCGCCTGCAGGCGGCCGCCGCGCGGGGTCTGGTTGTACAGCTCGGCGAGCAGCACGTTCTCCAGCGCTGTCCGGTAGGGCAGCAGGTGGAACGCCTGGAAGACGAAGCCGATCCGCCTGCCGCGCAGCGCGGACCGGTCCCGGTCGTTCAGCGTGCTCGTGTCCAGGCCGTCCAGGAGATAGCTGCCCGCGGTGGGGGAGTCGAGCAGGCCGAGCAGGTGCAGCAGAGTCGACTTGCCCGATCCGGACGGCCCGGTGATCGCGACATAGTGGCCGGCCCCGATCACCAGGTCGGCGGGGCGCAGCGCGGGCACCGGCGGCGCTCCCGGGTAGGTGCGGGCCAGGCCACGCAACTCGATAGCCGGCGTGGTCATCAGCCGCTCACCACCACATGGTCGCCGGCCGCCAGCGCCCGGGAGGACGCTGGGGTCACCTGGACGTAACCGTTGTCGGAGATGCCCGGCGTCACCGTGACGTTGGTCTGCTTCCCGTGCGCGCCCACCACGGTCACGTAGCTCCGGCCGGAGGCCGTGGTGACGATCGCCGCCACCGGCACCGCGAGCACCGGCCCCTCGGTCTGCCCGGTCTGGACGGTGATCAGCACGTTCTCGCCGTTCAGCGCCGCGGCCAGTGGCTTGGACGGACGCACGGTCAGCGGGACGAACGGTGTCGCGCCCGAGTTGCCCGCACCGCCGCCCGATCCGGCGGCCCCGGAAGTCCCAGAAGTCCCAGAAGTCCCAGACGACCCGGACGACCCGGTGGACCCGGTAGACCCGGTGGACCCGGAGCCGGCGGACCCGGTAGAGCCCGCCGCCCCCGAGCCGCCCCCGATGTCCACCACCGCCCCGGTCGGCGCCGTGAGGGTCGCCGTGCCCAGGTCGGACACGGTGCCGCTGGCATGGATGCCGGTCACCTCGTCGTAGATCGTCACCTTCAGGCCCGACTTCACCTGGCCGTCGTAGGCCGGCGGCAGTTCACCGGTCAGCGCCAGCGACCCGCGGGGGGCGAGTTCGAGGAACGGCTGGCCG
The DNA here is from genome assembly GCA_036267135.1 of Streptosporangiaceae bacterium. Classification (GTDB taxonomy): domain Bacteria; phylum Actinomycetota; class Actinomycetes; order Streptosporangiales; family Streptosporangiaceae; genus PALSA-505. Next base: position 39,612 of record DATAWQ010000149.1, read on the forward strand.
GGCTGCTGGCCGGTCGCGCCGTTGACCGCGACGACGGTGGCGGGCAGCGAGGGCAGGAACACAACGTCCACCATGGGCACGCCACCCGTGGACGGCGGGGTGTAGCCGAGATGCTCGTAGTACAGGGCCACGGCGTCCTCGGTGGCCGCGCCGAAGTAGCCGGGGGTGTCGCCGCCGTCGTAGAACCCGAGCGACGTGAGGGCCTTCTGCAGTTCGGTCACGTCCGGCCCGGTCTCGCCCGGCGTCAGGTCCCGCCACGCGGGCACAGGCCCGGTGAGCGCGAACATCGGCTCGCCGTCGATCTCGGCCAGTTCCTTGCCGTTGGTGATCGTGTCACCGGCGGCGACCTCCAGCTTGGAGATGTAGACGGCCCCGCCGCCGGTGTCCGGTGAGGTCCCATCGTCGGACGCCCCCTGGTCAGCGCCCGACGAAGCGGACGAATCCGACGATGGGGCGTTCGCGTACAAGTCGTACTGCGTGGACGGGTACACGTTGCCGCGCATCTGGATCGATGAGGTGAGGACCTGGGAGACGACCGTGCCCGTGGTCAGCGTGGGGGACGGGGCCGCGGTGTCGGCGGCCAGTTGCTGTGGTGACTTCACGAACGAGGCGCCGATCAGTCCGCCGCCGGCCAGCAAGGCCGCCGCCAGTCCCACCCCGAGCAGCACGCGTCGCCGCCGAGTGAGCCGCGATCCGCGCGTCGCCCGGCCGCGGCCTCCGCCGCCTTGTCCGCTCTGCGTGGCCGGGGAGCCAAGTTGTGTCACGGAATCCTCCGGTGCTTCGCCTGCTGCCGAGGACCCGGGGAACGACATTCGGACGCCGCCTGGCCCGGGCCTAGGCCAACCTTTCACCGGGGCGTTCAGGCCCGCGCGTGAGCCGCGTGTGAGTTTCGTGTCAACTGCGGCGGCCAGCGGAACAGTGGCTACGCGGCCCGGCGGGGGGTGGACGCCTTGACCCAGGGCCGCGGCCAGCCCACTCCAGGTCACTAACGCCACCCGCGCTGGATTAAGTCACACAGGTCGCGGGAAATCCTTCTCCGGCATAGCGCGCCTAAATGTCATCGCATGGCGGTGGCGTGCGGGTAACAAGGAATCACCCGGCATTTACCGGTGCAGAATCTAGCGGGCAGCCAGGACGTCGGCGATCTTTTTCGCCGCCCCGGTCGGATCCTCGGTGTCGTGCAGCACCTCGCCCCAGGACCAGCGGTAGTACCAGCGCAACCGGCCATCCGTGTCGTTGGCGGGCATACAGTCGATACTTTCCGCGAGCATCATCGCACCCGGCATAAAAACATGCAGAACGGCCGGATAGGCCATCTTCACCGTGGCCGGGAGGCCTCTGCTGTCCAGCGCTGTGGCCAGCCTGTGCAAGTGGTATGTGCGCGCATGATCTGGTGCGTCGCGTTTCATGTCCCCTGCCTTATCCAGTCGGCCTATTCTCCACGTCGCCCGGACCCCTTTGTCAACCGTTGCGGCGCGATGAATACGCCCGGGCGGGCAGCAGCAGGCGCCGCTGGGTGTCCCCAGCGGCGCCTGCCAGGTGGTGCTGGTTCGGCCGCTACCCTCGGCCGCCGTCATACCCTGGCGGGTACCCAGGGTCGGCGTGCTGGCCGTGCCGCCCGCGCGGGCCGTGACCCGCGTCCTGATCGGCCGGATCGTAACCGTTATGGGCATAGCCGTTGGCCTGCGGATATGCCGTGGACGACCCGTAGCCCGGCTCGGACCAACTCTGCGGTTCGGCATCCTGCCGGCCTGGCGGGCTGGCTGCGGACCAGTCCTCGCGGCCCCGGTCCGGCTGGCCGTGCCGCGACGAGGACGCGTAGCCGTCTGGCTCGCCGTAGCCGTACCCGGTGTCCTGGTACTGGGTGCCGAGGTGGTCCCAGCCCGACGTGGCGGGCTCGGTGTAGGCGGGCTGGCTGTCGGTGGGTACCGGGGCGGAATGCCAGGTCTCGGCCGGCCCTGCCGCTGAGCCGCCCGGCTCGGGCAGCGGCTCGAGCCCGCCCGGGGCGTAACCAGACCCGCCGTAGGGTGTGTTTCGGGCGGGGAAGGTACTGCCGTTCGTGTGACCGCCGTTGGTGTGGCCGCCGTATCCGTTCCCGTTCGCCTGGCCGTAGCCACTGTCGTACCGGTCAGCACTGTCGTACCGGTCAGCACCGTTGTACCGGTCGGCACCGTTGTACCGGTCGGCGACGGGCTCGCGCGAGGCCGGGATCCCGTCGTGTGAGCCGCGATAGGACCGGCCGTCGGGGGAGTACTCGTCCTGTCCCGAGAACGACGGGCTGGTCAGCGGATCTTCGGCGGCCCAGCCTGGCGTGGCGGCCTGGTCCTGGCCCGCACCCCACGAACCTGCCCTGGGGTCCGGCATGGCCTCCTGTGCGCTCCACGCCGTGGTCGGCGAGTCCTGCGCGTCCCAGGCGCCGGTCGCTGGTTCGTCCGCACGGCCCCAGCTAGTCGAGTCGCTGGCGGACCAGGACGCGGTCCTGGTGTCGTCGGAGCCTGCCCACCCGGCCCGGCTGCCGAGGCCAGGATCGGTGTCCGGGGCGTCGAAGCGGTCACCGGGCCCGGACGGCGCCGCACGGAACGGCCCAGTGTCCCGGTACGGCTCGTCCCGTGGTGCGTCAACCTGCGGTGCTTCAAACTCTGGTGGGTCAGCGGAATCCCGGCCGCGCCGGGGCTGGCGGCGCATGCCCACCGTGTTGGCCGCGGCGGCCATGCTCCGGGCGGGCTCCCGCCTGGCGGGGAACGTCGAGCCTGCGGCAGCGCCGCGATCGCCCGGGTCCTCGAATGCCGCGGCAGCCTGGGTGGCGGGCGGTCCTGCCTGGGCGGAGCGGGCGGTGGTGGCCAGCGGCTTGTCCGAGGACATCTCGGCCCAGTACTGCTCGTCGGACACGCCACCCCAATCGGCGTCCGACATGTCGCCGCCGGACGCTCGCCGGCCGCCGCGATCCCGGCCTTCGGCCCCCCTGGACACCGGTCTGGGACGTCGCCGCACTGGCTCACGTCGGCCATCGTCCTGCCCGTGCTGGGTCTGGCCACGCTGGTTCAGACTGTGCTGGTCCTGATCGTGCTGGGAACCCCTGGGGCGCGGCAGGGATGCCGCCCGGTAGTCGTCGTCGGCGTAGCCCAGGTCCGGGTCCGCGCCACGGCGTGCGCCACGGCCCGCCGCGACTGGCTCACGCCGGGCTGGTTCACGGCGGCCTGGCTCGGGGCCGGAAGAGTCACGCTCAGCGGAGGACCGTCTGGCCGGGCGGACCGGATAATCGTCGTCATCGGTGCGCATGGACCTGACGCTCAGGAAAACCACCACGACGATGACGAGCACGAGCACTACCAGGCCGACCACGAGGAGAAGCATTCCACCACCCAACAGGCCATGGCTTCGTTGAGGCTGGCGAGGCACACGCGGCCATTGACGTGGACCTTCCCCCGCGTGACAAGCACTAAGTCACAAGCACTGTGTCTTATGCAAGCACTGTGTCTGCGCAGGCACTTGTCGCCAGCACCCCTGGATACACCCAAGGCTGGTCGCCTGAGCCGTTATTCTGGCGTACCACTATGGGCCGTGTCCTGAGATTGCGGAAAATTTACGAAGTGCGTTAACTGTACGTAGTTGTACGATTACACACGATTACGGTTTAGCAATAACAGGCAGTCTGCCATGGGCAATCGTGGCGCGTGAGATTGCCAGCCAAGCCGCCTTCAGGTCTGTCCCGTTAGGGAGCGAAACTGCCGAGTGAAGTGCATAAACGGTGAACCTATAGGAGTGATCCTTATTGCCTGGGCAGGGCGGGTCATACGCAGCGTGACCAGCGCTGTTGTCCGCCTGCCTGGCACCTGTTGGACGCTCCCCGGCCTGAATGTCCGTGGTCGTCGGGTTGATATCGAACACGATCCAGTAGATATACGGCGTGATGGGCGCGTCGGCGTCATCAACCACGAGGGCGAGCGTTTTTGTGCCGGCTGGTGCGCCTGACCAGTGAAGAGGCGGGCTGAGCCCGTCTCCATGGCACGTGTAGCGGAGCGGAATAACACCTTTGCTGACCACGGGACTGGTTACCGTGAACTCCCCCTGAAATGTCGTGGGAGCCCCTACAAGCCCACAGCCAGCTAGAAGACCGCCAGCCAGCAGCAGGCTCCCGGCCACGGCCAGCATGCGCGCGGCCAGCCGACCGTGACCACGCCCATGCATGACTAGCCCATCCATGACTGGCACAGACATGACTAGCTGCATCCTTTCGCGCCGCATCCCGGATGCCGATCCTATGCGTCAAGGACCCAGCCGGGGCCACGGCTCACCCGGTGAGTAGCAACGCTGAATCGGGCGGTGACCTAATCCCTCGGGCGTGAGCTGCCGAACATGATCTCGTCCCAGGACGGCACCGAGGAGCGCTTGCCCCGGCCCGCGGCCCGCCTGCCGCCGCCACTGTGGGCCGCAGGAGCAGACTCGGCCGAGGGGGACGCCGTCTCGGCGGCCGCAGCCGGCTGGGCCTGTTCCTGTTCCTGCCCGTCGTCCTGCGCGCGCTCCGGCTGAGCGGGCGCGGCCGCCGCCACGGCCGGCGGCGGCTTGGCCGCGGGCTCGGGCACCCGGCGGGGCTTCGGCGCGCCGCCGTTGCGCGCGGCCGGTTCGGCCGCCGTCCGTTCGGCCCTGGCGGGCTGAGGTGCGGGCTGCGGTGCCGGTTGCGGCGCGTGGGCTGGCTGTGGCGCGTGGGCTGGCTGTGGCGCATGGGACGGATGGGCGTGCGGTCGAGGGGGAGGCTCGGCCGCCCGGCGCGCCTGGCGCGCGGACGGATGGTTGGGTGCGGCGAGCCGCGGCTGCAGCGGCGTCACGGTGGCCTCGGTGCGCGTGTCCTCCGGGTCCGGCGGAAGGTCGGACTCGGGCAGCGAGAGCCTGGCCGCCTGGTCGTCGTCCGGTGTGGCGTGCCGCCGGCGCGGGTCGTAGACCCACTCGGCCGTCTTCGCCCGCCCGCTGGCGCTGTACAGGAGCTGGACCTGCCAGCTGCCGTCGCTTCGCTTGACCGAGTCCCAGTGCGAGTCCTCGGCACTGGTGCCCAGGGCGGTCAGCCGCTCGGTCACGACCTCACCCAGCGTCGGCCCGGGGCCCGAGTCACCGGGGCGGCGCACCATCGCCGACTGCGCCTCCTGCGCCTTGTAGGCCCGCTCGGCCAGCACAGGTCCCTCGAACCATCTGACCCGTTCGATCGGAACGCCTGCGGCGTCGGCAATCTCGTCCGCCGTTTCTCCGGCACGGATACGTTCCTGGATCTCCTTGGGTCGCAACGGACTTTCCACCTCGATCTCGTACTGGGCGAGCCGGGAGAACTGCCCGCGCGCCACCGCCCTGAGCCGGTCGTCGATCTGCAGCGTGAAGCGACCGCCCCGTCCTGGCACCACGAGAACGGCGTAGCTGCCATCCTCGCTCACCGCGACGAGGCGCAGTTCCTGCATTGGCGTCCCTTCCGCACAGTGCTAGCCAGTACGGTGCTGGCCCGTAACGGCGCGGCGCGCTTGAGCCTCCCGCACGAGTCTGGCGTGTTCGGGCAGGTCTGGCCAGCACCGCGCCCGGCATGTCCCACAGTTCCCTTGCTGACCCCGCTGAAGTCTAGAGCGCTCGGCGGGTGCGGGCGGGATGTCCGGCGACCCGGCTGGCCGCTGGGCCGGCCCGGCACCGAGCCGGGGACCGCCGGCCTCGCGAAGCCGTTCAGTAAGATGGAACCAATTATGTTCGGTAACAGAAGTATTCGGCACCACACTCGGCATCTGCGCGGTCACGCTCGCTCTGCATTTGTCCGGGCCGGGTCGCGCTGGCCGGGCTGGGCCGGATCCCCGGCCGGCGCTCGCTATGCTCGCTGTCACCGCGGTCGCCGCGGCGCTCACCGCGCTAGCCGGCCGCCGGGGAACGGCACCGGCCAGCCAGGGTCCGGAGGGTGACGGGGCGCAGGAAGGGGAGCAGCCAGGTGCGTTCGGCTGATGACACGAATCGTGATCCGGCGGTGCTGGCCTCAGCGGGCGGCGAGCTGGCCGATGTGGTCTCCCGGCTGCGCCGGGCCATGCGCAGGGCGGCGCGCGCGGCCGACCCCGCGTCCACCTTGTCGGTGGCCCAGCTCGAGCTGCTGTCCTGCGTCAGCGAGCGCCCCGGCATCAGGCCAGGCCAGCTCGCCGAGCAGCTCAGGCTCGCGCCCAGCTCGGTGGCGACCCTGGTCAACGGGCTGCGTGGCGCGGACCTGGTCACCAGGGACACCGGCGCGGGCGACCGCAGGACGGCCAGCCTCCGGCTGACCCCGGCCGGGGACGCGGCCGTGACCAAGTGGAAGTCGCTGAACGAAGCGCTGCTGCGGGACGCGCTCGGCTCGCTGCCCGCCGACAGCGGCCAGGCACTGCGGGCCGCGCTGCTCGCGCTGCGCGAACTGGCCGGCGCGGTGGACGCGCTGGCCGACGAGAGCAGGCAGCCCAGGCAGAGCGATGCGCCGCCCCGAGCGGCCTCGTGACCGATCCGGTCCTGCTCAGCGTCGTCATCCCGGTGCACGGGGTGGCCAGCTATCTCGATGATTGCCTCGACTCGGTGCTGGGCCCACCCGGATCAAGCGATCCCGGGCCGCCGATCGAGGTGATCGCGGTCGACGACCGCTCGCCGGACGAATCCCCGGCCATCCTGGACCGGCGGGCCGCCGCCGATCCGCGGCTGCGGGTGATCCACCTGCCCGCCGCTCTCGGTCCAGGCGGGGCGCGCAACACCGGTCTGGCCGCGGCCACGGGGGAGTACGTCTGGTTCGTGGACGGCGACGACCTGCTGGCCCAGGGCGCGCTGGCCGCGGTGGCGGAGCGGCTGACCCGCCAACCTTGTGACGTGCTGCTGATCGGCCACGAGACGTTCTACCCTTCGGGCCGGACCCACCCGGATCCGGGCGCCGCGCTGCTGGCCGCCACCGACGGCGAGCTGGTCCGGCTGGCGGACCGGCCGGAGCTGATCAACCTGAGCATGACCTGCTGGAGCAAGGTGCCGCGGCTGGCCTTCCTGCGCGGCCTCGGCGTCGCGTTCGGGCCTGGCATCCACGAGGACGTCCCGGTGTCGGCCGCGGCGCTGCTGACCGCGGACCGGATTGGCGCGCTCGCCCGCGTCTGCTACCGCTACCGGCGGGGCCGCGCGGCCTCGCTGACCACCAGGACCAGCGCGGCTAACTTCCGGATTTTCGACTCCTACCAGAGCATTTTCGATTTTATGAATGAACGGCTCCGCGAGGCCAGTGCCGCCCCCCTGGCCGCCGGCGGGACCACAGCGGCCAGCCAGCCCACGGGGGTTAGCCAGCCCACGGGGGTTAGCCAGCCCACAGAATTCGGTCGGCCCACAGAATTCGGTCGGCCCAGCGGGCGGATCGTGGTCACCGACGCGGTGCGCGGCGCGCTGTTCGAGCGCGCGATCTGGCACTACAGCGTGATCCTGGCCACCGGCGGGTTCGGCGTCGGCCGGTTCGGGGTGGGCGGCATGGTGCCGCGCCGCCGTCGGCGTGAGTTCTTCGACCGGATGTCCGCCGACTTCGCCCGGCTGCGGCCCGCGGGCTACCAGCTACCGCCCGGGGCCCGCGGCGCCAAGCTGCGCCTGGTCGAACGGGACGCCTACCTGACCTACTCGCTGCTCGAGCCGGTCAACCGGCTGCGCGTTCGCCTGCTCGGACTGCGCGCCGCGCTGGGCAGGCTGGCCAGGTATGGAACGGCCGGAGGCCGGACCTGATCCTGTCTCCGGCCGCCCCATGCGGCCGCGCGGCGTTCCCCCATCTGCCCCGCCGGGTCCTGGTGAGTCCCGTCGGGTCACGTCACTGCGCCTAACCGGGTACAAGACCCGGCTGCCCCCGCCGCGGCGCGATGCGCGTTAACCCGAAAAGCCGTGACTCAACGGTTCCCGCCTGCCGGAATTCGTTATAGAACGGAAGTGGCGCAGTGCTGGCGCAAAAAAATTCACGATCTGTCCACCTGTTTCGGCAAGTGGGCACGCAATGCCCCGGCGCCTGGGCAGGTGAGGATCGTTGATGGGCTCCCTGGAAGCCGGCCGCTATCTGCATGGACTGCTGAGCGAGCCGGGTAATGCGCGCCTTCGGTGGCAACGGCATCAGCAAGGCGCCGTCCGTGCGGACGAGGTGAGCATCGCGGCCGTATGCCGGGTACTCGCGCAATATCTGTGGGACAGCGGCGAGTATTCCGACGCCGACGGCGAGCTGCCGCGGCGCCTGAAGGACCGGGTGGGGCGCGCCCTGCATGGGAGTTTCCTCAATCCGGTGACGTTGCGCTGGTTTGCCGGCGCCTTCGATTTCGCCGAGGGCGACGCGCTGCGCCTGCAGTTGCTGCTCGACGGCTCGCCGAGCACCCGGGTGGTGATCGGCCGGGCGACCGAGACCGGGATGCCGCCGGCCAGGCCTTACCGCACGCTGTCCCTGTACGAGGACCACTATCTCGGGCCGGACGGGCTGCCGGCACGGCACCTGACCACCCAGGTCATCGAGGCCACCGCGGACAGTCTCAGCGCCCACAGATACATTTTCGACACCGCCACCCTCACCGTGGACGTGATGCAGGGCGGCAGGCTGGGCGAATCCACCTACGGCCTGGGCAATGGCTTGTTCGCCTGCGACATTCTGCTGATGCGGCCGCTGCGCAAAGGGGAAACGGCCACCCTGCGCTACAGTTCCGCCTTCCATTACACCGAGCCGCCGCCACCCGAGTTCCGCCGTGCGGCACTCAGGCAGGTGCAGAACGTGAACCTCCGGGTGGAATTCCATGCGGGCCGGCTGCCGCGGCGGGTTTACTTCACCGAGTGGCAGGACCTTCACGCCCCACCGGTGCGCCGGACGCCGGTTACTCCTGAACCGGACAATTCGGTGCATGTCTATCTGCAGTCCATGGAGCGGGCCATCGCCGGATTCACCTGGGAGTGGTAACAGGCGGCGAGTGGCCGACCGAGGCGCGGGTCAGAACGGATAGGGGGCGATGTCGCCGCGCAGCGTGACCCAGCGGGTGTCGGTGAACGCGTCCAGATTGGCCGAGCCGCCGAAGCGCGTGCCAGTGCCCGACGCCAGCACTCCGCCGAACGGGATGTTCGGCTCGTCGTCCACGGTCTGCTCGTTGATGTGCACGATCCCGGTCGGTATCCGCCTGGCCAGGTCAAGGCCGCGCATCACGTCGCGGGTGAGAATGCCGAGCGACAGGCCGTACTCGGTGTCGGCGGCCAGCTTGGCCGCCTCGTCCGGGGTGGCGAACGACAGCACGGGCGCGACCGGGCCGAACACCTCGCTTGCGTAGGCCGGCATCTGTGGCGCCACGTCGGCCAGCACCGTCGGCTGGTAGAACAGCCGGTCGTAGCGGCCACCCGCGGCCACCCGGGCGCCGGCGTCCGCGCTCTCGGTGACCAGAGCGTGGATCTTGTCCCGCTGCCGCTCGTCGATGACCGGGCCGAGCGCCACCTGCTCGGTGGCCGGGTTGCCCACCGGCAGGTGGGCGGCCTTCTCCGCCAGCCGGGCCACATACTCGTCGTAGACCGACTCGTGCACCAGGTGCCGGCCGGTGGTCATGCAAATCTGTCCCTGGTGCAGGAACGACCCCCAGGCGCCGGCCGACGCGGCCAGGTCCAGGTCGGCGTCGTCGAGCACGATCAGCGCGGAGTTGCCGCCCAGTTCCAGATGCACCCGCTTGAGGTGCCGCCCGGCGACCTCGCCGACGCGGCGGCCTGCCCCGGTCGACCCGGTGAACGAGATGATGCGGACCAGCGGCTCGGTGACCAGCGCCTCGCCGGTGTCCGCGCCGCCCGGCAGCATGTGCAGCAGGCCTTCGGGCAGCCCCGCCTCCTCGAAGACCCTGGCGATGGCCACGCCGCCGCAGACCGCGGTGCGCGGATCGGGCTTGAGTATCACCGCGTTGCCCAGCGCCAGCGCGGGCGCCACCGACCTGATCGCCAGGATCTGAGGGAAGTTGAACGGCGCGATGACGCCGACCACGCCGGCCGGGACCCGTTCGGCGAAGCTCAGCCTTGGCTGCTCGCTGGGCAGCAGCTCGCCGTAGGCGCGCGACGGCAACGTGGTGGCCTCGTAGATTTCCTGGGTGGCCACGTGCGTCTCGAACTGCATGACCGGCGGGGTCTTGCCGCTCTCCCGGATCCCCCAGCGCTCGATCTCGTCCGCATGGTCCAGCCATATCTGGGCCGCGCGGCGCAGCACGGCTGACCTCTCGGTGTGCGGCCGGGCTGCCCAGTCCGGCTGGGCCGCGGCCGCGATTGTCGCGGCCTTGGCCACGTCCGCCGGGGTGGCCATGCCGATCCAGCCGATCTCTTCGCCGGTGGCCGGCTCGATGACCGCGGCGTCCCCGCCTGAGCCCGGCTCCCAGCCGTTCAGGTAGACCTTGCCGCGCCAGGCGAGCTCATCGAGAAAGACCATGACCGCTCCCTGCTCCTGCCGAGTCTTCCGCATCCCGAACAAGGGTTCTGAATGCGAACACGCGGCGACAATAAGGCGGCGCGGCCGGGCATGTCAACGCGCCGGCCACCGGTTTGTGGCCCGGCGGCCGGCGCGAGTCGTCCCGGGGACGGGACGGGCCAGTGGGTGCGGTCAGGCGGTTAGTGCGTGGCCCGCGGTTAGTGCGTGGCCCGCGACTAGAGCGAGGCGGCGAACTGGGCAGACTCGGTGGAGCCGGCCAGCGCCGTGGTCGAGGACTGCGGCGTGATGGCCGAGGTCACCAGGTCGAAGTAGCCGGTGCCGACCTCGCGCTGGTGCCTGGTCGCCGTGTAGCCCTCGGCCTCCGAGGCGAACTCCGCCTCCTGCAGCCGCACGTAGGCGGGCATGCCCTCCTCGGCGTAACCGCGGGCCAGGTCGAACATGGAGTGGTTGAGCGCGTGGAACCCGGCCAGCGTGATGAACTGGAACTTGTAGCCCATCTCGCCGAGCTCGCGCTGGAACTTCTCGATCGTGCCGTCGTCCAGGTGCTTGCGCCAGTTGAACGACGGCGAGCAGTTGTAGGCCAGCATCTGATCCGGGTAGACGTCCTTGATCGCCTCCGCGAACCGGCGGGCCACGTCGAGGTCGGGGGTCGAGGTCTCCATCCACAGCAGGTCGCTGTAGGGCGCGTAGGCCAGCCCGCGGGCGATGCACGGCTCGATGCCGTTGCGCACCCGGTAGAAGCCCTCGGCCGTCCGGTCGCCAGTGAGGAACGGCTGGTCGCGCTCGTCCATGTCGCTGGTGATCAGGGTGGCCGCGTCCGCGTCCGTGCGGGCCACGACCAGGGTCGGCACCCGGCAGACGTCGGCGGCCAGCCGGGCCGCGTTCAGCGTGCGGATGTGCTGCCCGGTCGGGATGAGCACCTTCCCGCCGAGGTGGCCGCACTTCTTCTCGGATGCGAGCTGGTCCTCCCAGTGCACGCCGGCCGCACCAGCCGCGATCATGCCCTTCATCAGCTCGAAGGCGTTCAGCACACCGCCGAACCCGGCCTCGGCGTCGGCCACGATCGGGGCCAGCCAGTGCACGTTCTGCGGCTTGCCCTCGTCGATGCACTCGGCCCAGGAAATCTGGTCGGCACGCAGCAGCGCGTTGTTGATCCGCCTGACCACCTGCGGCACCGAGTTAGCCGGGTACAGGCTCTGGTCCGGGTAGGTCTGCCCGGCCAGGTTGGCGTCGGCCGCGACCTGCCAGCCAGACAGGTAGATGGCCTGCAGGCCGGCCCGCACCTGCTGGACCGCCTGGTTGCCGGTGAGCGCGCCGAGCGCGTTGACGTAGCCGCCCTTGGTTTCAGCGGGCCCCTCGGTTTCGGTGGAGGAGTGCAGCAGTTCCCACAGCCGCTCGGCCCCAAGCCTGGCCAGCGTGTACTCCTCCTGCACTGAGCCGCGCAGCCGCACCACGTCCTCGGCGGTGTAAGACCGCTCGACGCTGGCCCAGCGCGGGTCTTCCTGCCACTGCAGCCGCAGCCTGGCCGCCTTGTCGGCGATCGTGCAGGGCCGTGGGCTGCTGCCGTTGCCGTTACCGGCGGGGTGATGGCCGTTGCTGCTGGCCGGGTGGCCGTTGCTGGCGCTGCTCGTAAAGTCACTGCCGTTGATGTCTCTGCCCTCGAGGCGACGGTCTGTCACTGGTGTCCCCTTCCAAAGTCGTCCCCGGGTGATACAGACCAATCTGCCCCCCTAGGCCACCCCTAGCCAGGATCGGGTAAAAGAAATTTGCCCAATCTTCACATATACTGAAGTCATGCCGGAGTTCGACGATGAACAATCGACATCATTCACAGTTGAGCATGAACAGGATCGGCTGACCTTCGGCCGGAGGCTGCGCCACCTGCGCCGGGCCAAGGGGCTCACCCTGGCTGATCTGGGCGCCAAGGTGGACCGGGTGCCGTCCGCGCTGTCCATGCTGGAGAACGGCCGCAGGGAGCCCAAGCTGTCGCTGCTCACCGCGCTGGCCGACGCGCTGGGCGTGCCGACCGAGGAACTCCTGCGCCGCGACCCGCCCAACCGCCGCGCCCAGCTCGAGATCGCGATCGAAGAGGCGCAGCGCGATCCGGCCTTCCGTTCGCTCGGGCTGCCCCACGTGAAGGTCGGCGCGCGGGTGCCCAACGACGTGCTCGAGCACCTGGCCGCCCTGCACGCCGAACTGCGCAGGCAGCGGTCCAAGCCGACCGCCACGCCCGAGGAGGCCAGGGCCGCGAACGCGAAGCTCCGGATGATGATGCGCGAGCGCGGCAACTACTTCGAATCGATCGAGGAGGCCGCGGCCGGTGCGCTGGCCACGGCCGGCTACTCAGGCGGCGCCCTGTCCCAGGGCTTGCTGCTGTCGGTGGTGAGCCACCATGGGTTCACCGTGCAGTACGTGCAGGATCTGCCCAGGTCCGTGCGGTCCCTCACCGACCTGCGAAGCCAGCGGATCTACGTGAAGCAGGAGCCGGTCGGCATGCACACGGCCCGCGCGGTGCTGCTGCAGGCGCTCGGCCACTTCCTGCTCGGCCACAGCGAGCCGAAGGACTTCGCCGACTTCCTGCACCAGCGGGTGGAGGCCAACTACTTCGCCGCGGCCGTGCTGATGCCCGAGCAGGCCGCCGTGCCGTACCTGGCCGCGGCCAGGGATAACAAAGACCTGTCCGTCGAGGACCTGCGAGACGTGTTCTCCGTCTCCTACGAGATGGCCGCGCACCGGTTCACCAACCTGGCCACCCACCACCTCGGGGTGCCGTGCCACTTCGTCAAGAACGACGAGGGCGGAGTGATCTACAAGGCCTACGAGAACGACGGCCTGGTCTTCCCGGCCGATCCGTCCGGCGCGATCGAGGGCCAGCGGATGTGCAGGCTCTGGTCCGGCCGGCAAATCTTCGCCGCCGCCGACCGGTTCTCACCGCTCTACCAGTACTCCGACACCAAGGCCGGGACCTACTTCTGCGTGGCGCACGTGGATCCGGGCCGGGAGCGCGGGTTCGCGGTCACGCTCGGCGTGCCGTACGAGCACTCCCGCTGGTTCCGCGGCCGCGAGGCCACCGTGCGCAGGCGGTCGGCCTGCCCGGACGGTGACTGCTGCCAGCGCCCGCCCGCCGAACTTGCCGCCCGCTGGGAGGGCAACGCCTGGCCGTCGGCCCGGGCCCACTCGCACGTGCTGTCCGCGCTGCCCGCCGGCGGTTTCCCCGGCGTGGACGAGTCCGAGGTGTACGAGTTCCTCGAACGCCACGAGACCGCCTGACCACAGGTCCAGCCCAGGTGGCCGGCCCGTTATTGTGCCGACCGTTATTGTGCCGACGGGAACTGGGGCGGGCGCTTGGCCCGAAGCGCGGTCACGCCCTCGCGCAGGTCCTCGCCCATGAACGTGAGCATCTCGTAGGCGGCTGACTGGTCAAACAGCGGCCCGGCCTGGCGCAGCCAGCCGTTCAGCGCCCGCTTGGTCAGCCTCACCGCGAGCTGGGAGCCGGTGGCCAGTGTGTCGGCCACCCGCAGCGCCTCGGTCAGCACCTCCTCGCGGGGGACGGCCTTGCTGACCAGCCCGATCCGCTCGGCCTCGGCGCCCTCGACCATCTCGCCGGTGAGCAGGTAGTAACGGGCCTTGGCCATGCCGCACAGCAGCGGCCAGACGATGGCCGCGTGATCGCCGGCCACCGTGCCGAGCTTCACGTGCCCGTCGCCCAGCCTGGCGTCGGCGGCGCAGATGCTGATGTCGGCGAGCAGGGCCACGACCAGGCCGGCCCCCACCGCGACGCCGTTGATCGCCGACACCACCGGCTTCTCGCAGTTGACCAGGTTGTAGACCAGGTCGCTCATCTCGCCGAGCATGTGGGTGACCTTGCCGTAGTCCCCGGCCATCCGCTCCACCATGGCCAGGTCGCCGCCGCCGGAGAACGCCTTGCCCGCCCCGGTCACCACCGCGACCCTGGTCTCGTCGTCCCTGGCGACGTCGGTCCAGACCCGGGCCAGTTCCGCGTGCATCGCCTCGTCGGCGGCGTTGTATCTGTCCGGGCGGTTCAGCGTGATCAGCAGCACGCCATGGTCGCGCCGCTCGAACAGCAGTCTGGAGTAGCCGCCGTAGTCCATCTGGTCCAGGTTCCTTCCGTGTCGGCCCGTCCTGGCGCCCGCGAGGCCGCCGTGCGCCGGGCGGGGATCAGGTGCAAGGTAAGTATGTCGCTGTGCCCCGGCCGCGCTCGCGCCCGGCACGTTCCGGCGTGGGCTTAGCTGTGCTACTGTTCAGTAACATACGTTCCACAGCCGGCCTGGCCCGGCCTGAACCGCACGCATGCGGCCCCCTAGGAGAGCAGCATGAGTTCTGATGCCGAGACCGGCGGCACCTTCTCCCTCGACCTGAGCGTGGACTTGCGTGAGATGCGCGACTGGGTACACGAGTTCGCCGCCGATGTGATCAGGCCGGCCGGCGCCGAATGGGATGAGCGCGAGGAAACCCCGTGGCCGGTGCTCGAGGAGGCGGCCAAGATCGGGCTGTACTCGCTCGACTTCTTCGCCACCCAGTGGCTGGAGCCGAGCGGGCTCGGCATCCCGGTCGCGTTCGAGGAACTGTTCTGGGGTGACGCCGGCATCGGCCTGTCCCTGGTGGGCAGCGGGCTGGCCGCGGTCTCGGTGGCCAGCACCGGCACCCAGGACCAGATCGGCGAGTGGGTGCCGCAGATGTTCGGCAGCCCCGGCGACATCAAGCTGGGCGCGTTCTGCTCCTCCGAGCCCGACGCCGGCAGCGACGTCGGCGCGATCAGATCCCGCGCGGTTTACGACGAAGCCAAGGACGAGTGGACGCTGAACGGCACCAAGACCTGGGTGACCAACGGCGGCATCGCCGACATCCACGTGGTGGTGGCCTCGGTCGACCCCACGCTGAAGACCCGCGGTCAGGCCAGCTTCATCCTGCCGCCCGGCACCGCTGGCCTGTCCCAGGGGCAGAAGTTCCGCAAGCACGGCATCCGCGCCTCCCACACCGCCGAGGTGGTCCTTGACGACGTGCGGATCCCCGGTAGCTGCCTGGTCGGCGGCAAGGAGAAGCTGGACGCCAGGCTGGCCCGGGTCCGCGAGGGCGGTCGCGGCGGCGAACAGGCGGCCATGCGCACGTTCGAGGCGTCCAGGCCGAGCGTGGCCGCGATGGCCGTGGGCGTGGCCAGGGCGGCCGTGGAGTATGCCGCCGAGTACTCCCGCAACCGCGTCCAGTTCGGCCGCCCCATCGGCCAGAACCAGGGCGTGGCCTTCCAGTTGGCCGACATGCAGGCCTCGGTGGACGCGTCCAGGCTGCTGACCTGGCGGGCCGCCTGGATGGCCCGCGCCGGCCACAAGTTCACCCACGCCGAGGGCTCGATGTCCAAGCTGGTGGCGGGGGAGACCGCGGTGCGCGTCACCGAGCAGGCCATCCAGATCCTCGGCGGCAACGGCTACACCCGCGAATTCCCGGTCGAGCGCTGGCACCGCGACGCCAAGATCTTCACCATCTTCGAGGGCACCTCGGAAATCCAGCGCATGCTGATTGGCCGTGCGGTGACCGGGTTGGACGTCAGATAGTCTGACCTGCGATTTTACGGGTCTGGTGCATGGAGGGCGGACCGCCAGGCTCGGGAATGGGGCGGCGGTTCTCGTGTCCGCATTGTCCGAAACGTGCTGGTTATTTCCCGTCGTTTCCGGACCGCGTGCTGAATCCGTGCTGATACCTGGGTGGCATAGGTCTAGACCAATCAGTGCCGCACGTGCTGGTTAGCGGGCCACCGCTGGCGGCGGTCGGTAGCCGCGCTCGCGGTCCTTCGCCTGACCGGACGCATGTGACCAACGGAGGTGCCGATGACCCGGCCAGGACTGGCTAGACGTGATGACCTGCTGGGATAGCCGAGCATTGTCGCGGCAGGGGAGTTCCCCCGCCTCATCCGCCGCCTGGTGTGGGAGACGGCTCCAGATGCGGTCCAGCGCGGCTTCCCCGCGGGATCGGGGACCTCGGCCGGGGACTGGGACGGCTCCGTCCGCACCGTCACGGGCAACGCTATGGTGCCGGCAGGCCTGTC
The DNA here is from genome assembly GCA_036267135.1 of Streptosporangiaceae bacterium. Taxonomy (GTDB): domain Bacteria; phylum Actinomycetota; class Actinomycetes; order Streptosporangiales; family Streptosporangiaceae; genus PALSA-505. The sequence goes on from DATAWQ010000149.1 coordinate 56,087, forward strand.
GGTCTGGGAGCTGTCAGTCGTGACTAGCGGCATAGAGGCCAAGGCGGACGGCGATTATGACAAGAGAACCAGTACTCCCGACGGTTCGCCCACCGCTGAGGCCGAATATATCGAGGCCATCCTGCGGCCCTGGCGGGACCGTCGGACGTGGGCGGCGGGAAAGAACGGCGACCAGCGGTGGAAGAGCGTACGCGGCTATGGCGTAGATGACATCGAGGAGTGGCTGGAGTCCGCGCCTGTGACGCATTCATGGGTCTCGGAACTGCTCGGGCTCGCGCCTCACGGATACCAGGCCGCGGAGACATGGTGGCGCAAGTGGGCAGCGGCGACCAGCCCGGTACTGCCGGCCGGCGTGGTGCTCGCTGGCCGGGATGACGCCGTGGCGGCTCTGGAAAGCCGCCTGAGAGGAACTCCGGCGACTACTACTATCAGTGGCGGGAGCCCGGAGGAGATGCGGGCGTTCATCGCGGCGGTCCTTGACCGGCAGGCAAGCGCGGGCGACTCCAGGTGGCGGGCGCGTGCCGCTTTCGTCGACCAGGTGACGAGCCCGCGTGGGCGTTGTCGCCGACGCGGACCCTGCGCTCTCTGCTGATGGCCGGGCGATGGAACCAGGACCGTGACGCGGACCGGGCTGCTATCGCAGAGTTGGCCGGTGTCGACTACGACACGCTCCGGGAGACGCTCGCAGAGCTGAACCGGGCCAGCGACCCGTTCATCACGCAGATCGGCCCGGCCTGGATGCTGGCCTCCGCCCAGGACGCGTGGATCCAGCTGCGCCGGGCAGTCCGCGAGGACGACCTCGGGCGGCTGGAACCCGTGGCCCGGCGGGTCCTGCTGGAACGCGACCCGGCACTGGACCTTTCCCCGGACGACAGATGGCGTGCCGCTACCGTCGGGAAGTCACCTGCACACTCCGGGGACCTGCGCCGGGGACTTGCTGTGACGCTGGCACTGCTAGGGGTCTACGGCGAGGTGATTGACGCCGGTCACGGAGCCAGCGGTGCCCAGTGGGCTGACCGTGTCGTCCGCGTGCTGCTGCGGGAAGCCAACGCGGACGCTACAGGCGACATGTGGAATTCGCTGGCCGGCATGCTGCCGCCGCTCGCCGAGGCCGCTCCCGACGCGTTCCTGGACGGCGTCCGCGACGCAACTGCGGGATCGTCCCCGGTAATCGCCACGATGTTCACCGACAGCGGCCCGCGTACGGCAACCCGTGAGTTCTCCCGCCACCATCAGGTGCTGTGGGCGCTGGAGCGCCTTGCCTGGTCCCCGGATCACTTCGGCCGGGCTACCGGGGTCCTTGCGCGGCTCGCGGAAATCGACCCTGACGGGTACATGCGGAACCGCCCCTTCAACTCACTGGTCTCGATCCTCAGCTTGCAGTCCCCCGAGGCTCCGGCGCCGGGCGGCGCCCGGTTGGAGGTCATCGAGAGGCTGCGAGAGCGCAGTCCGGACATCGCGTGGCGGCTGATGATCGCCTTACTCCCCTCACCGCGCGCTCTGCATGACCCGGTACAGAAGCCCGAGTTCCGCGACTGGAGGCCGAAGGAGGCGTCATCGTGACCCCGGCCGAGCCGACCGGCTCTCTCAAGACGATCGTCGGATGGCTGATCACGGACGCCGGGGATGATCCCCCCCGGTGGCAGCAACTCCTTGACGCGCACCGATTCCTGCCTGAGCAAGACCGCCAAGACGTACGCGAAGCGCTGGCCGCCCGAGCAAGCGCAGGGACGCTAAACAACGACGGGCGGGCCGACCTGTGGGAGGCGCTGCGCGGGTTCATCGCGCATGACCGTTCGCGCTCTGGCCGGCCAGGGGCATTGCCTGCCGCTGAACTTGACTCACTCGGTGCCATCGAGCAGTTGCTCGCGCCCTCTGATCCCATCCAGCGGTACGGGTGGCTGTTCGCGACGCAGCTCCCGGACATGGGCAGCGGGTTCCGGTTCAGCGATCCCGCATACGACGCGGCCCTGCGGGAACAGCGCACTGCGGCGATCGCTGAAGTGGAGAAACAAGGCCTTGAGACCGTGCGGGAATTCGCCGGGTACACGGTCGACGCGAGGACCGTCGGCGCGTGCCTGGCCGACGCGACGGCAGACAAGTACCACGCCGAGGCCCTTGCCATGGCTACGGCGGAACAGCCCGGTGAACGGCTCGCCGAGGGCTGGCTTGCCCGCCGGTTCCAGCAGGACGGCTGGACCTGGCTGGACCAACTTCTCGCCGGAGAACCCGCCCCTGGGCAAGCGGCCCTGGCGCTGCTCATGTCGCGGGACTACCCAAAAGCGTGGCAGGTGGCTGATACCTGCGGGACACCAGTCGCCGAGGCATTCTGGCAGAACTTCCCGGTTAACGGCCTGGGCCATGGTTTCGGCTCTGCGGCCGAAGCCGCCGGTCGGCTGGCGCAGGCTGGGCGCACTGCCGCGGCGCTGAAGCTGCTCATAACCTACCTTCATGATCTCGGCTTGCAGCTCGTAGATCTCCTTATCAGCCTGCTTAGCCAGTTCGCAGACACGCACCAGGTAGACTCCGAGACCCAGCTGCTCAGCGAGTACGACTTCCGGACGGTATTCGAGTACCTAAACCAGCATGCAGACCAGGAGCGCAGTGCCCAGGTCGGGCAGCTGGAGTGGGATTTCATGGCTGTTTTGGGAGACGAGCCGCCGGTAGACCGGCTTTATGAAGCGCTCGTCTCGGATCCGGGCTTTTTCGTGGCGGTGATGGAGATATCGTGGCGGGCGTCTGACGCGGAGGATGACGAAGACGACGAGGAGGGCGCTGAGGCGGCACCAGAAGGCGAACCGCCTACCAGCCAGCAGCTACAGCAGGCTGAAAACGGCTATGTGCTGCTGACCTCGATCGATAGGCTCCCCGGGACCCAGCCAGACGGTCAGGTAGATTCCGCAGTGCTCAGGCAATGGGTCACCCAGGTGCTGGAACGGGCAGATGCGTCCGGTCGGCGGAAAATCGCCGAGGCCCTTATCGGCCAGATCCTCGCCAATGCCCCTGGGGATGACGACGAGACATGGCCCTGCCGACCGGTCCGGGACCTGCTGGAAGTGCTGCAGAGCGAACGTGTCGAGCAGAATCTTGCCATCAAGCTGTATAACCTCCGGGGAGCCACGGGCCGTGGCCTCCAAGACGGAGGCAAGCAGGAGCGCGAGCTAGCAGCGCAGTACCGCGCCAGTGCTGCTGGATTCGTCGGCAGCTGGCCCCAGACTGCGGCCGTGCTGCGGCAACTGGCTGACATGTACGACACGAACGCCCGCGAGGAAGAGGCCGAGGCCGAGCGGTTCCGCCAGGGTCAGCAGAAGTAGGGTCTAGCCACGAACTTCTCAGGCAGGGCTCGCCACCATCCGTGAGCCGCGCTTCGGCCAGGTGGTCAGGCACCACGATCGCGACAACGGAGTTCCAGACGATGAGCCCCGGCCTTGCCGGGGTGGGCGCATGAAGCTGGACATTGGCGAGGAGCCACCGCCGGGGTCCACCGCAATGACGGACCGGTCGGCGCCGCAGCAAGCTCATCGCCATCGAAGAAGCCATCACCACGCCGGCCCGCACGCCGCAGCACGACGCCTCTGGGCCGACCGGTCTGGCGGCCCAGCACCCTGCCCGTCCCCCCGCACCCTTGAAGTCCTACCATGACCGCGCCCGGTTGGCCCGTCCCGGCAGAAGAAGGCCAGCCCCAACACGGTCGCCGCCTACCGCGACACCTGCCGCCTCCTGCTCGCCTTCGCCCAGGCCAGGACCGGCAAGCCCCCGAGCAAGCTCAGCCTCGCCGACCTGGACGCCACCTTGGCCGGAGCGTTCCTGAACCATCTGGAAGACCAGCAGGGCAATGGCAGCGCCGCCCGCAACGCCCGCCTGGCCGCGATCCACTCGCTGTTCAAGTGCGCAGCCCCGAAGGCACCCGGGCACGCCGCCGTGATCACCCCGGTTGACGCCCGGCGGCATAGCCTGTTAGCGCCCCCGTCGACGGAGGGCGCCCATCAGTTTGCGGATAAGCCAGATCACGTTCTCACCTCCCCGGACGTGGACGGGTTGCCAGCTGGCAGGTCCGCCAGTTCAGCCGGCGGCGGCATCCGCGGGCCGGGGCTGGCCTGCTGGGAGGGACGGGCCGGGCGTCGCTTGGCGGGACGGTGCGGCTCCCAGCGGAAGGTGGCGACGGCGATCGCGATGCCGGCCATGGCCCAGGCCGCCAGCACGATCAAGTCACGGCCGGGGAGCCAGGTCTGGCCAGCGGTGTGGTCGAGGGCCAGTCCCGCCGCGTGGGCTAGAGGCTGGGCCGGGAGATAGCTGGCGATGGTGGTCAGCCAGTGCGGTTCGCTAATGGCACCGAAGAGGCCGGAGATGATGATGACAGGGAAGTAGGTGACCAGGAAGGTCGGCGCGGCAGCTTCGATCGTGGAGACGACAGTCGTGAGGGCGGTGGCCGCGGCGGCCCAGGCGAGGCTCCCGAGAACGAAGACGATAAATGCCCCGAACGCACCGCTAAGACTCAGCGGGGTGCCGTAGAGGAGTACGCCCGCGGCGACCGTGGCGGCTCCGGCGATGGTGGCCACGACCACGGTGGCCAGGATGCGGCCGAGGAAGTAACACCAGCGCGGGAGCGGCGTGGCCCACCAGCGCTTCAGGATGCCGGCTTCCCGGGTGGCGACGAGACGGACGCCGTAGGTGTTCCAGGCAGTGAGGGTGAGGCCGAAGACGGCGTAGCGGGCGACGTCGGCGCCCGTGGTCTGGGTATGGCTCTGGTGCGAGGCAAGGAGCAGGATGATCGGCAATCCGATGCCGATCATGACGGCCCGTCCGCTGGCCAGCAGACGGCCCTGGTACCCGATCTGAGCGGCGAGGAGCCGGCCGATGTTCGGCATCCTTGGCTGGGCGTGGCCGGTGACGTCGGTCATGGGCTGCTTCTTTCCACTGCCGGCGCGCCGATGGCGGTCAAGTAGGCGTCTTCGAGGCTGGGCGGTCCGACTTCGAGGCCTGATAGGCCAAGGCGATGCCGGTCGGCCCAGCCGACCAGATCCCGCAACGGGCCGGCCGGGTCGCCGGCCCTAATCACCAGCCCCCGGGTGGCGGGGTCCAGGTGCGGGCTCAGTGTGGCCGGCAGGTCGTCCAGGGACACCCCATCGGGGGGACGGTACTGGATGGTGACCGTTCCATCGCGCGCCCGGAGCCCGTCGGGCGTGGTGTCGGCGATGATTTTCCCGCCGGCCAGCAGGATGAGCCGCCGTGCGAGGTGGTCCGCCTCATCGATGTAGTGAGTGGTCAGCACGACCGTCGTGCCGGTCGTGGTCAGATTTTCCACCGCGGTCCAGGCCCGCCGGCGGGCTTCGGGATCGAGCCCGGTGGTCGGCTCATCGAGGAACAGGACCTCAGGCCGGCCGATGATCCCGATTGCCACGTCCACCCGGCGTCGCTGCCCTCCGGACAGGGCGCCAACGTGGGTATCGGCGTCGTCGGAGAGGTCCACCAGTTCGAGCGCCTCGCCAACCGGGCGCGCCGCCGGGTAGAGCCCAGCGAATACGGTCAGGGTGTCACGAACCGTCAGCTCGGCGTCGAGGCTGGCCGACTGGAGAACCAAGCCGATCCGGGACCGCCACCGGCGGTCACCGCGGCGTGGGTCGACGTCAAGGACCCGGGCGGTGCCGCTGGTGGGGCTCAGGAATCCTTCGAGCATCTCCAAGGTGGTGGTCTTGCCGGCCCCATTCGGCCCGAGGACGGCCACCAGCTGTCCTTCGGGCACCTCGAAGGACACGCCGTCCACTGCCGCGAAGTCCCCGAAGCGCCTGGTGAGATGGTCCACGACGATCGCGCTCACGACATCGGGCTCCGGCCCCTGTGACTACGTCGGCCACGCAGGAGAGACAGCATGCGGACTTCCTTTCTGGTTGTGGTGGCGAAGCTGTGACAAAGCAGGGCGCTCCGGGAGCACCTCTCATCCGGGCTTCACCGCCGGGCGCGGGATGTTCACGAACAGCGCGATCGGGATCGCCGCGGCCAGCAGAACGGCCATGCCCCAGATCATGGCCACATTGAAACCGTGCACTTGGGCGGCGGCGGCGCTCGTGGCGGGATGAGCCAGCAGGTAGCCGGCCGTGACGATGGCCGCGATGGTGTTGAACAGGGCCGCGCCCACCGAGGAACCCAGCTGAGACGCGGCGCTGGTCGCCGCCCCGGCCGCGCCGGCATCAGCGCGGAGCACGCCCCGCAGCGCGGTGCTGAGCGTGACCGGCCCGGCCAGACCGGTGCCGATTCCCTCCACGGCCGTGGCGACCAGCACCAAGGGCAGGTAGCCGCTGCGCGCCGTGAGCCAGATAAGCGGTACCAGACCGGCCGCTTCGGTCACCACGGCGGCACTGATGAGCCATCGGGCCGGTATCCGGCGCATTAGCCTCGGCGCCACGAACGCCGAACCGAGGGCGGCACCGAGCGCGAAAGGGACCAGGGCGAGCCCGGTCTCCAACGGTGAGTAGCCGATGACCGACTGAAGCTGGTAGGTGAGGATGAGCATCATCCCGAAGGTGCTGAACGCGTTGACGATCAGCGCCACCATCCCCAAGCCGCGGTTGCGGTCGGACAGCACCCGCAAAGGCAGCAGCCGGTCGGCGTGGCCGACCTGGCGGGCCACGAAGCAGCCCAGCAGGATCGCCGCACCGATCAGGGAGCCGACGACCTGGCCTGCGCCCCAGCCGTCGGAGGCCGCCTCGCCCAGCCCGTAGACGAGGCCGACCATCCCCGCCGAGGCAAAGACCACGCTGGCCGCGTCGATACGGATCTCCGGCCGCCGGGGAAGCTGCGGCAGCACCCGGGGCGCGCCCACAACAGCGAAGACCGAGAAGATGATGTTCAGGTAGAGGCACCACCGCCAGCCGAGCTCGCTCGTGATCACCCCGCCAAGCACGAGGCCCACGGCTAGGCCGGCGGTGAGGGTGGCGGTGAAGACGCCGAGCACCCTGGTACGCTCGCTGTCCTCCCGGTAGACGGTGACGAGCAGAGACTTGGTGGACGACACCAGCACCGCCCCGAACGCCCCCTGGATGGCACGCGCCGCGATGAGCATCGTCGCGTCCACCGACGCCCCGCCCACCGCCGAGGCGCAGGCAAAGCCGATCACGCCGACGATCAGTGTGCGCCGGGCGCCGAACCGGTCAGCGAGACGTCCGCCGAGAAGCAGCAGGCCGGCCAGGGCAAGGGTGTAGGCGGTCACCACCCATTGCCGTGATGCCACCGACATGTGAAGCCCCTGCTGGATGGACGGCAAGGCCACGAACATGATCGTGGTGTCCAGCACCGCCATCAGGTGGGCCGAGCCGATCACAGCCAGTGGCCACCAATCGAGATGGGCCGCCGCCGCACCGGGTGCCGTCGCCACAGACATGGAGTCGCGTCTCACGGGATGCGAGTATGGCCGCCCGGGCCACGCTGGCCTACGTTTCGGACAGGGCCTAAAGGTGGGCCGCTGAGGGACGGCCGGGCGGCGTCGTTTGCCGCCGCGGGCCTGGCTGATTATTGTGTGGGTTCCAGGACGGTGAGGCAATGATCAGGCTCCGGCTGGCCGCCAGCAGCTTCACGCAGATACGGTTCGGTTTCTCTCCCATCAGCGAACTAGCCGACTCGCTCTCCATGCTGCATTCCGCCCGCCTAGAGCCGTTGTACCGCGACTGGGGCGAGCAGGCACGCCAGCGCATGCGCGGCCTCGACCATGAGCTGCTGCGGGCAATAGTGCCGCACCGCGGCATGATTCCAGACTTCCCGCAGGGGGCCGCCGGAATCGCCACCACGATCGAGCAGCAGCTCAAGCTCCTGGCCGACTGGGAACCTGACCTGCTACGGGCGGAGCTGCGGGCAGTCTGGCACGGCACTGACCTGCCGCCCGCCGCCGAGCAGCTGATCGCTGCCGGGCCGGGCGGCCTGGCCCGCCTGGCCGACGTTTTCCGGGCCTATTGGGAAGCCGCGCTGGAACCGCACTGGCCCCGGATGCGAGCGGTCCTCGAGGCCGAAATCGCCTACCGTGCCCGCCAGCTGACCCGTGGCGGATTGGCCGAGCTGCTAACCGACCTGCACCCGCAAGTTGAGCTCGAGCAGGACTGCATCCGCATCAACAAGCCCCGGGTCGGCGACTACGATCTGGCCGGGAGCGGCCTGCTGCTGATGCCCTGCATCTTCAGCACACCCAACGTCTTGTTCAGCCAAGGCCCAGCCGAAACACCCTGCCTGGTCTACCGGCCGCGCGGCCTGGCGACGGTCTGGGAGGAGGCCAAACAGCGCCCAGTCGCCGACGACCCCCTCGGCGCGCTGATCGGGCGCAGCCGTGCGGCCATCCTCCGCGCCACCGCATTGCCGAAGTCAACAACCGAGCTGGCCCGTGAGCTCGGCCAGGCGGTCGCGACCGTCAGCGAGCATCTGTCCACGCTCAGGCGCTGCAGGATGATCGCCTCATGGCGGGCGGGGCGCAGCGTCCTCCATCAGCGCACTCCCATGACGGCCAGCTTCATCGAGGCCGTGACAGGCGATGACCGACCGGACTATTAGCGCGCGCAGCCCAGCCGCGTCACCCGGCCGGGAGGTGCGCGGGGATCTCGGCGGCGAGCCGGAAGCCATGGTGCAGCCCCAGGTGTCCCCGCTCCAGAAGCTACCAGGGTCGTAACGGCCCGGGCGGCGGGCGGCGGGCCAACTCCACTGCCTCGTCAAGGCTGATATTCGCGGCGGACATGGCTCAACCTAAGCAGATGCGCTGGCTCAAGTTGCTGGGACTGGCCGCTTTCGCGGGCGTGGCCGCCACCGGGGTAGCCATCACCCGCGACCAGCGCCACCGCAGCGCCTACACACCCGAAGAGGTGCGGGACCAGCTGCACGCCCGGCTGGTCGAAACCCCCACCCCCCCAGCCCCGTCAGGGTCCCGGGCATAAGCACCGAGCTAAGCGGCCTCAGCCCCGCGAGGTGCCGCCAGCGTCGCGCTGATCGCGCCTGGCTTCCCGACCATTGGGCATTGTTCATCCTGAATTGTGGTCGAACGGGTGCATCACCAGGAAGATGTTCCGCGAAGTTGTCGCGTTAGTCTTTCGGCAAAGCTGGTCACGGAGACGGTGCAGTACTGGACCCATCTCGTGCAGCACGTCGTTGACCGCCTTGACCGGACGGCCGACCACGTCGCGCGCGCCTGTGCTGTGCCAAAACCCTACGCATGGCTCGACCTGCTGGTTTACGCTCGGCGCTCATGCTCATTCGGCTCATTTACCTGTTCATGGTCCGGGTGTTCGGCTGGCTGGCGCTGCTGGCGCGCAGTGATGCTGCTAAGGACGCGGAGATCCTCATGCTGCGGCATGAGGTGGCGGTGCTGCGGCGGCAGGTCGCGCGCCCGAGGCCGGACTGGACTGACCGTGCCGTGCTCGCCGGCCTGGCTCGGCTGCTGCCCCGTCGCCTGCGGCTGCATCGGATCGTGACGCCGTGCACGCTGCTGGCCTGGCACCGGCGCCTGGTGAAGAGGAAATGGACATATCCGAGCACGTCGGGTCGGCCGCCGGTCCTCCAAATGCTGCGGGCGCTGGTGGGGCAGTTGGCCAGGGAGAACCCGCGCTGGGGGCACCGGCGCATACAGGGTGAGCTGCTCGGTCTGGGGTACCGGGTGGGGAGGGGACGATCCGCCGGATCCTGGCCGCCGCTGGACTGGATCCCGCGCCGCGGCGGGCGTCGCCGACCTGGCGGCAATTCCTGACCAGCCAGGCATCCGCCATCCTGGCGTGCGATTTCCTGCATGCCGGTACCGTGCTCCTCCAGCGCGTGTATGTGCTGTTCGTGATGGAGATCGAGACCAGGGTGGTGCACATCCTGGGCGTCACCGCGCACCCGGCCGGAGCCTGGACAGCCCAGCAGGCCCGCAACCTCCTGATGGACCTCGGCGAGCGGGCCGGGCGGTTCAGGTTCCTGATCCGCGACAGGGATAGCAAGTTCACCGCGACGTTCGACGAGGTCTTCGCTGGGAACGGCACGCGGGTGATCAAGACGCCGGTCCGGTCGCCACGAGCAAACGCATCGCGGAGCGGTTCGTGGGCACACTGCGCCGCGAGTGCCTGGACCACGTACTGATCCTCGGCGAGCGGCACCTCCGCAAGATCTTGACCGAGTACGCCCGGCACTA
>DATAWQ010000150.1:0-10536 GCA_036267135.1 Streptosporangiaceae bacterium
GGCCCCGGCGGGCCCGGCCGTCTCGCCCGGGGCCGGCTGACCGGGCGCGGCCTGACCGGACGCGGCCTCGGCCGCCGCGGACGCGGACAGCACCGGGAAGGCGCTGGTCGCGATCGGCACCGCCAGCACCGCGTACGGGACGAAGAACACCTGCCAGCCGTAGCTGTACAGCACCAGCGCGCCCGGGGCGCCGTGATCGTTGGCCAGCACGAGGACCACGAGGGCGGCGACGTTCTGCGCGATCACGGCCGCGACCCCGGCCAGCGCGAGCGCCCGGACCCTGGCCGCGACCCCGGGCGGGAAGCGCAGCGTGGGCCGCAGCCGGAGCCGCAGCCTGCGCACCGGCGCCAGCGCGGTGACGGCCAGCGCGGCCACCCCGGCCGTGGTGCCGACCGACAGCATGAGCTCGGCCGCCCGGGGCAGGCCGGTGACCTGGTGGCCGTGGGCGAGCGGCACGAACGCGAAGTAGGCGCTGGCCACGACCAGGCTGGACAGCACCGGCGCCAGCGCGGGCGCGGCGAACCTGCGGTGCGCCTGCAGGATGCCGTAACCCACCACGGCCAGCCCGTACAGCACGATCTGCGGCGCGAACACGGCGAGCATCCGGGTCCCGACGGTGAGCATGCTGGCGCCGGCGGCGCCGGCGTTCCGGTGGCCGAGCAGCAGCGCGACCACCGGGTGCGCGGTCAGCGCCACGGCCAGGCTGACCGGGACGAGCAGCACGATGGTCCAGGTCAGCAGCGCCGACGAGGTCTGCCTGGTCTCGGCCTTGTTCCCGGCCAGCGCGGGTCCGGCCAGCACCGGCACGACCATGCCGGTGAGCGCGCCGCCCAGCACAATCGCGTAGATGATGTTGGGCACCTGGTTGGCGGTCGCGTAGGCGGTGCCGAGCGAGTGGGCCCCCACCGTGTGGGCGAACACGAGCTGCCGGCCGAACCCGACCACGTTGGCGACCGCGGTGATCACACCGATCATCAGGGCCGGACGGCCGATGCCGCCCGGGCCCCGGCCCGCCCGCTCCGCTGTCCCCCGGTCGGTGGCCGCCGCGGTCACGGGGTGTCGGCTGGGGCCTGTTCCGGCATGACCACGGGAGGCCATGGCTCCGCGTCCGATCCGGCCCGCGCCGTGGCCTGGCTGCCCCCGACGGTGGCGGCGGCAGGTGGCCTGCGGCCCAGCATGTCGAGCCAGCGCAGCGGCGGCGTGCGCTCGATCACCTTGGTGAAGCTGACCACCTCGCTGGCGGCGGTGAGGCCGGCGATGCCGGCCAGCAGCACGACCCGGGCGGAGCGGGGCAGGCCGACAGCGGCCGCCGCGCCGATCATCCCGCCGAGCGCGTTAGCGCCGGCGTCGCCGAGCATGGCCCGCTCGCCCAAGTCCTCGGGCAGCAGCGCCAGCGCGGCGCCGACCGGAGCGGCGATGGCCCGGTGAGCGGTGCCCCTGAACCGTGCCGGCGCCCCGGCGGCCAGCAGCGCGCCGCCGGCCAGCGCAACCTTGATCGCCCGGCCGGGGCGCAGGTCGAACAGGTTCAGCAGGTTCGCCCCGCCCGCGGTCAGCCCGGTGTTGATCACGACGTCCACCGGCGAGCCGCCGAGCAGCACGGCCGCGGTCAGCCCGGTGCCGCCGATCCCCACGATCTTCACGGCGCCGCTGGTCACTTCGCCCTTGGCCAGCGCGCCCAGGTGGCCGCGGAAGCCGCGCCGGTCCCCGCTGCCGGCCAGGTCGTCGTAGCAGCCGAACGCCGCCGACCCCAGGCCCGCGGCGGTCAGGGCCGCCCGCTGGCGCCCGGTCAGGCCGGGGGTGATCGCGGCGACCGCGGCGGCGCCCGCCGCCGCGGCGGGCCCTTCGAGCAGGGTGAGCTGGTCCCCCCGGTGGTTGGTCCTGGTCCAGGCCGGCCCCCCGCCGGGTGGACGGCGGTTCAGCGCGGCGTAGGCGGTGCGGGCGGCCACGGCGGCCAGGGCGGCGGTGGCGGCCATGGCCCCCCTCCGGCGGGCGCTCACGCCCGCCCCCCGGACTTCGAGCCGCCGGTATGCCGGTGAGTCTGGGTCTTGCCGCCGGTGGTCTTGGCCGTGGTGGACGGGGTGGAAGCCGGGGTGGGGGCGGGATCGGGGGCCACCGCGCTGGCGCCGGGGTCCTCGCCGTAGCTGCCGCTCTTGTGCCCGGTCAGGGCCTGCTGCAGCGCCTGAACGGTGGTGATCTGGCCGAACACGGTGTCCGCGTCGTCCACCGTGGATATCTGCCCCGAAGCGCTGCTGGACCGCAGCGCGTTGATCGCGCTGCCGCCCACCGAGCCGGTGATCGAGCCGGCCATCACGGTGCCGAGGCCCGCCGTGTCGAACTCCTGGGCCAGGGTGACCAGGCCGAGGTTGGCCGGGTCGTTGTCGCCGCCCGGCGGCAGCGTGGCCGGGATGACCACGATCGCCAGCGTCGCCGCGACCGGGGCCTGACTGCTGCTCAGCGGCCCGCTGACGCTGAGCAGGCCGCCCTGGGCGTAGCTGGACAGCACGCTCTGCCTGGTGGACGTCGAGTCACCGGTTGTCCCTGTGCCCGTACCTGAGCTGGTCCCACCGCCGGTGGTGCCGGACGGGTCGGTCTTGGTGAGGATCGCACCGCCGAGCAACTGGGCCGCCTGCTGCAGCGGGGTGCCGCCGGGCGCCGTCCCGTCCGGCTCGACCAGCTGGGTCACCAGCTGACTCAGGAACGACTGGTTGCTCTGGCTGGCGTCCAGCAGCTTGGGCTGCAGGTTCACCTGGCCGGTGACCGAGGCGCCCGCCTGCTGCACCGCCGTGGTCACGCCGTTGACCACCGCCCCGGGCGCGCCTGGCGCGGCCACGACGACCACCCGCTGGCCGGTCAGCAGGCCGCCGAGCAGCCGGGCCTCGTCGTCCTGGACGAAACTCTCCTGGGCCGCCACCTGCGCTGACAGCGCCCCGTTCTGGGCCCGGGCCGCGTCGAGGTCGTTGTGCAGGCTGTTCGAGGTCTTGGTGAGCAGGTTGATCGAGGCGCCCTGCAGTTCGGTGGCGCCGAGCACGAGGCCGATCGCCAGCGCCAGGAACACGGCAACGATGGAGACAACGTGGTAGCGAAAGTTGATCACTAGAAGAGTCCGGTCAGCTTAAGGGTGAATTCGTCCCATTTGGCGGCGAAGTAATGCGCCAGGATAGAGTCGGCCGGCGAGACCATGACCGCCACCGCGATGGTCACGCAGGCCGCCAGCACCAGCCCGGCCAGCGCCCAGCTGGATATGCCGCTGCGGTAGAGCTGGCTCACGCCCTTGGGCTCGACCAGCGTCCCGCCCACCCGCAGCCGGGTCAGGAACGTGCTGGCCGCGCCCGAGCGGCCCTTGTCCAGGAACTCCACCAGGGAGAACCTGGTGCCGACCGCGACGATCAGGCTGGCGCCCTTCTCGTCGGCGAGCAGCAGGGCCACATCCTCGCTGGTCGCGGCGGCCGGGAACAGGGCGCAGGTCATGCCGAGCTCCTGCACCCTGGCCAGGCCGGGGGCCCGGCCGTCTGGGTAGGCGTGCACGACCAGTTCGGCGCCGCAGCGCAGCGCCTGATCGGAGATCGAGTCCATGTCGCCGACGATGATGTCGGGCTGGTGCCCGGCCTCCAGCAGGGCGTCGGCAGCACCGTCCACGCCGATCATGACCGGCTTGTACTCGCGGATGTAGCCACGCAGCACGGCCAGGTCCTCTTTGTAGTGGTAGCCGCGGACCACGACGAGCACGTGCCTGCCCTGCAGCTTGGTGCGCAGTTCGGGCACGCCAGAGCCCTCGATGAGCAGGTCACGCTCGCGCTTGAGGTACTCCATGGTGTTGGCGACGAACGCCTCGAGCTGGGTGGACAGCCCGGCCTTGGCCTCGACCTCGGCCTTCTCCACCGATTCGGGGCTCTGCCGCTCCCCTTTGGCGACGACCTCGTCGGCCAGGTACAGCGTGTCGCCGTCCAGCCAGACCGTCTGCCCCTCCGTCACCCGCGCGAACACATCCGGCCCCACGCCGTCCACCAGCGGGATGTCGGCCTCCACCAGCACCCGCGGGCCCAGGTTGGGGTAACGCCCGCTGATGCTGGGCCCGGCGTTCACCACGGCCGCGACCTGGCATTCGATGAGGGAGTCCGCGCTGACCCGGTCCAGATCCCGGTGGTCGATGATCGCGATGTCGCCCGGATTGAGCCGCTTGGTCAGGTTCTTGGTCCGGCGGTCCAGGCGCGCCGGGCCAATCACCCCGGGCAGGTCGTCTGACCTGCCCCGGCGTGACCAAGGGAGGAGGCGAGATGGGGATTTCATCGCGTTACCATCCTGCCAGACAGGACGAGTGCCAGAGGCCACAGCCACGATCACGGCGTGTTACCGCCCGCTTTCGGGGCTCAGCAGCCCTCTGACCCGCCGAGCGTGCGGCCGGAGCGTTTTGTCACAGCGCCCGGGTACTGTGGGCCGACGATGTGCACGTGACCCGGTTGGCCCGGTTTCGACCCGTGTGACAGGGTAGAAACGGCGACCAGAACGCGGCGACCAGAACGGAGTATCCGCGCCCTGATCAGCGATGGGAACAACTACTCCCCGGCCGCGATCCCGGCCGCCGGGGTGGCTGACCATTGCGTTCAGGCAGGTGGCTCCGCCGCCCCCAGGGCTCCTGGTAACGGCCAGATACCCGGCCCCGCCGTCCCGCGTCCCGCGTTCGGCCAGGACGCGCCGTCTCCAGAGCACGCACCACCTCCAGAGCACGCACTGTCCGAGGAAGACGCCGAGGCGCACGTACACGGGATCTGCTTCAAGACCGGCCCACCCGGCCAGGTCGGCGTCGAACTGGAATGGCTGGTCAGTGACCAGCGTGACCCGGCGCTCCGCGTGGCCGCTGACCGGGTCATGCAGGCGGTAGCCGGCCTCACCACGGGGAACCCCCAGACCGCCCTCGCGGGCGGCGGGACGCTCAGTACCGAACCTGGCGGTCAGCTGGAGCTCAGCTCCGCGCCCGCCACCAGTCTTGGCGGCTGCGTCGCAGCCGCAGGCGCAGACCTGGCCACGTTGCGGGATGCCACCCACGCGGCGGGCCTGCGGCTCTCCGGTCACGGCCTCGATCCGGTCCGTCCTCCCCAGCGCGTGCTCGACCTGCCGCGTTACGCGGCCATGGAGGAATTCTTCGACCGCCGCGGGCCGTGGGGCCGGGTGATGATGTGCAACACCGCCTCGGTCCAGGTCTGCGTGGACGCCGGCCAGGAGGCCCAGGGCGGCGACGGCTACCGGTCGCGCTGGCGGCTGGTGCACGCCATCGGCCCGGTTCTCGTGGCCGCGTTCGCCAACTCGCCCGTGCAGGCCGGCCAGGCGTCGGGCTGGCGGTGCACGCGCCAGGCCGTGTGGTCCCGGCTGGACCCGGGCCGGACCAGGGCGCCGGCCGGGGCCACACCCGCCCCGGGCGGCCCGGCGGCCGGCCACGTGGATCCCCGTGACGCGTGGGCCACGTACGCGCTCGACGCCGAACTGATGTGCATCAGGCGGGACGGGGAGGCGGACTGGGCCGCGCCGCCGGGCCTGACCTTCCGCGACTGGCTGCGCGGCGCGGGCGAGCGCCGGCCCACCACCGAGGACCTCAGCTATCACCTGACCACGCTGTTCCCGCCGGTGCGCCCGCACGGCCACCTGGAGCTGCGCATGATCGACGCGCAGCCGGCCGACGGCTGGATCGTGCCGACGGCGGTCGTCTCGGCGCTGCTCGATGACCCGAAGGCGGCGGACGCCGCCCTGGCCGCGACCGAGCCGCTGTGGGCCAGGGCCGAGGTGGCCACCGTTCAGGGCGAAAAAACGGAATCGGGTGACCCGTGGCTGCTCGCGGCCAAACACGGACCGTCCGATTCCGGGATCGACCGGGCCAGCCGGGCCTGCTTCGAGGCCGCCGATGCGGCCCTCGGCCGGTCCGGCGCCCCGGCCACGATCAGGGACGCGGTCGCCGCGTTCACCGAAAAGTACGTGCTGCGGGGCCGGTGCCCCGCCGACGACAGGTTGAAGGAGAGCAGATGACATCGCTAGCGGAGGCGCCGGGCGATGCGGACGGGGACACGCTGCGGGAGCGGATCGCGGGCGAGCTGATCGCCGCGCGGGCGCGCACCAGCGGGCTGACCGACTGTGTGGACGAAGCCGACCTGATCCGCCAGCATTCCCCGCTGATGTCCCCGCTGGTCTGGGACCTCGCGCACATCGCCAACCAGGAGGAGCTCTGGCTGCTGCGCTCGGTCGGCGGGCGGGATCCGATGCGCCCGCAGATCGACCCGCTCTACGACGCGTTCGAGCACCCGAGGTCGGAGCGGCCCACGCTGCCGCTGCTCGCGCCGGCCGAGGCCAGGCAGTACGCCCACGAGGTGCGGGGCCGGGTGCTCGACCTGGTCGAGCGGGCGCCGCTCACCGGTTCCAGGCTGGTGACCAGCGGTTTCGTGTTCGGCATGGTGGCGCAGCACGAACAGCAGCACGACGAGACCATGCTCAGCACCCATCAGCTCAGGCTGGGCGCGCCGGTGCTGACCGCGCCGCCGCCCGGGCCGCCGCCTGCGGACGCGCTCGGGCTGCCCACGGAGGTGCTGGTGCCCGGCGGCCCGTTCACCATGGGCACGTCGGCCGAGCCGTGGGCGCTGGACAACGAGCGGCCCGGGCACACGGTGGACGTCGCGCCGTTCTTCCTGGACACGGTGCCGGTGACCAACGCGGCCTACAGCGAGTTCATCGCGGCCGGCGGCTACGACGACCCGCGCTGGTGGACGCCCGCGGGCTGGGAGCACCGGCAGCGGGCCGGCCTGGTCGCGCCGCAGTTCTGGAGCTGGGACGGGCAGTGGGTGCGGACTAGGTTCGGCGTGACCGAACCGGTGCCGCCGGCCGAGCCGGTGCTGCACGTGTGCTGGTACGAGGCCGACGCGTACGCGCGCTGGGCCGGGCGCAGGCTGCCCACCGAGGCGGAGTGGGAGAAGGCGGCCAGGTTCGACCCGGCGACCGGGCGGTCCCGCCGGTACTCGTGGGGTGACGCGGCGCCGCGGGACGATCAGGCCAACCTGGGGCAGCGCCATCTGCAGCCCGCCCCGGCCGGGTCCTACCCGCAGGGAGCGGCCCCGTGCGGCGCCAGGCAGCTCATCGGGGACGTCTGGGAGTGGACGTCGAGTGACTTTCTGCCATATCCCGGTTTCTCTGCGTGGCCATACCGGGAATACTCTGAAGTGTTCTTCGGGGGTGAGTACAAGGTACTGCGAGGGGGGTCGTTCGCAGTGGATCAAGTGGTTTGCCGAGGGACGTTCCGGAACTGGGACTACCCGGTCCGCCGTCAGATCTTCTCCGGATTCAGGACCGCGCGGGATGAGGCGCGCCCATGAAAGGGATGCCCGCGACTGGGGTGGCGATCGAACGGCTGCTGCCCGCCGGTTTCCTGGCCTCCGCGCTGCGCGATGACGCGCGGGACGGCCTGACCGCGACGCCGAAGTGGCTGCCGCCCAAGTGGTTCTACGACGCCAACGGCAGCGCGCTGTTCGACAAGATCACCGAGCTGCCCGAGTACTACCCGACCAGGGCCGAGCGGGCCATCCTGGCGGCGGCGGCCGGCCAGATCGCGGCGGCCAGCGGCGCGCACACCCTGGTCGAGCTGGGCTCGGGATCCTCCGACAAGACCAGGCTGCTGCTCGACGCGCTGCGCGAGGCGGGCACGCTGCGCCGCTACATCCCGGTGGACGTCAGCGAGACCGCGCTGGCCGACGCCGGGCGGCGGCTGCTGGCCGAGTACCCCGGCATCGAGGTGTACGCGGTGGTGTCGGACTTCGAGCAGCGACTCGGGCTGCCTGAGGACGACGCCGCGGGGGCCGCGCGGATGGTGGCGTTCCTGGGCAGCACGATCGGGAACATGGTGCCGCCGCAGCGGGCCCGGTTCCTGGCCCGGCTGCGGGCGAGCCTGCGCGAAGGCGACACGCTGCTGCTCGGCACCGACCTGGTCAAGGACCCGGCCGTGCTGGTGGCCGCCTACGACGACCCGGCCGGGGTCACCGCGGCGTTCAACAAGAACGTGCTGGCCGTGCTGAACTCCGAGCTGGGCGCCGGGTTCGACACCGACGCCTTCGACCACGTGGCGCTGTGGGACGCGCGGCGGGAGTGGATCGAGATGCGGCTGCGGTCGGCCTGGGCGCAGACCGTCGAGCTGCCCGCGCTCGGGCTCACCATCGAGTTCGCCGACGGCGAGGAGCTGCGGACCGAGGTGTCGGCCAAGTTCCGCCGCGACGGCGTCGAGGCCGAACTGGCCGCCGCCGGGTTCGCGCTGCGCTCCTGGTGGACCGATCCCGAGGGACTGTTCGGGCTGTCGCTCTCGGTCCCCGTTTAGTAGCAGGACCCGCCTGCGGGACGCGCCGCGACGAGGGACGGACCGGTGGTGAGGATCTGCTGGTGCAGCTCCCGCAGTCTGGGTCCTGGCTCGGTGCCGAGCTCATAGAGCAGCACCACCCGGGCTTGCTGATACGCGGCCAGCGCCTCAGCCTGGCTGCCGTCGCGGTACAGGGCCAGCATCAGCAGTGCGTGCAGCGGTTCCCGCAGCGGCTGCTCGGCCACCAGGCTTCGCAGTGTGCCGATCACCTCACGCTGCCGTCCGAGATGCAGATCCGCGTCAATGCCCGTCTCGAGGGCCTGCAGCCGCATCTCCGCCAGCCGCGGCCCCTCCCGCTGGGCCAGCACCTGGGACCCGGTATCGGCTAACGGCTCGCCCCGCCACAGCGCCAGGGCCGCACAGGCCTGCCCGGCCGCCGCCTCCCACCGGCCATCGCGGGCGGCTGTCCGGGCCGCTTCTAACAGCGCCTCGAAGCGGGTTACATCCAGTCCACCCGGTTCGACCCTGATCAGATAGCCCCGTGGATACGTGCTGATCCGGCGATGCGCGTCATCGGCCAGCGCCTTCCGCAGCCGCTTCACATAGTTGTGCAGGCTGGCCCGGGCCGACGGCGGTGGGCCGTCCCCCCACAGCACCTCGATCAGTTTGTCCGCCGGGACCACCCGGCCCAGATTGAGGAGCAGCGCGGCCAGCAGCGCGCGCTGCCTGCCCGCCGCGAGCGGCAGAAGGTGGCCGCCACACCGCACTTCCAAGGGTCCCAGCAGGTTGAACTCGGGCTCTGTCATCACCGATACCCCCTCGCCCTTCCCCACTAGGGCTGCGCCGCAGACTAGCCTATGTGTCTTTTCTCCGCATCTGCTAGCGATGTGTTAGCGAGTTGCTAACGGGGCCCCTCAGGCTGATGTCGCCACGGAGCTGCCGTACTCCCGGCCTGGACCGCGGCCCGTGAGGCCACCGGGTGTCATCGATCTATGGAGGACTCATGCTGATCAGATGCCGTTTCGCCGCCGCCGTAGCGGCCTGCGCCACGATGACCGGCGCGGCGATGGCCGCGTCCCCGCAACTGGCCGCGGCGAGCGCCCGCCCGCACGCCCCCGTGACACGCTTGGCTCTCACCGGGGCGCAGCAGCGTCAGCTGGTGCGGCTCTACGCCGCCTACCGCCACATCCCCGCCGACGACATCGCGACGATCCTTCCCGGCTCGGTCCGCGGCGCCCGGATAACCCGCACCGGCGTGGACTGGGCCTCGCTCGGCTTACTGCCGTCCGCGCACGCGCCGCGAGCCGTCCAGACGGGCTTCCAGGACGGCGGCGGGTCGGGGATCTTCACCCGCGCCCCGGGAGGCATGTGGAAGGTGACCGGTCTGGGCGGCGAGCCGTTCGGCTGTGCCACCGCCATACCCGCGCCGGTCCGGCAGGCGTGGCATCTGGCGGGCTGCGCCGCCTCAGGCAGCCCGCCGCCCGCGCCCGCCCGCTCGGCCGACGGCACCATGAGCGGCCTGGCCAACCTGGCCCTGAAGCAGGTCGGGGTGTCGGATACCCCACCCGATCCCTCCGGCGAGGAGGCCACGGACTGCGATCCGTACACGGCCATAGAAAATCCGGCCGCTCCCACCGCGGGCTGCGGCGTCGACCCGACGTTCCATATCCAGGACGCGGCCGAGTTCTGGTGTGCCGACTTCACCAAGTGGGTGTGGACGCACGCCGGTGTGACCAGCGGTCTGGGCACGCTCAGCCCCCAGTCGGCGACCTGGTACACCTGGGGCAAGGACCATGGCGAGTCGATGCCGGAGAACCAGGATCCGTCGACCGCCCAGGTGGGGGACGCGGTGGTGTTCTACCCCGGCACCACGCCCAACGGCACGTACGCCGACCACGTCGGGATCGTGGTCAAGGTCAACTCCGACGGCACGCTGGACCTCGTCGACGGCGACTTCTTCGGCGACGGCACCTACTCGGTGCAGTACAACGAGACCACCGCCGACCTGTACACGTGGGCGGACGAAGTGTTCGGCCACTCAGATGAGGACTGGATCTTCGTCTCCCCGCAGCTAGCCGGGTCGGGTGGTGGTGTGTCGGCGGCGTCTCCCGCGGTGTACAACCCGGGCAGCAGCCACCTGGAGGTGTACGGCACCGGGACCAGCGGAGCCCTGGAAGAGTCCTACTACCGGACCGGCACCGGGCCCGGTACCGGCT
>DATAWQ010000151.1:0-65676 GCA_036267135.1 Streptosporangiaceae bacterium
CCGCCAAACCAGCCGCCACCCCCGCCACCGGCCCCTCCTCCAGCGCCAGCAACGACACCACACCCACCACCCCGCCAGCCGCTCCGCCGTCCTCACCACCAGCCAGCGCGCCGCGGATCCGGGCGGCCAGCCCCTCCCGCCCGTCCCCCCCAGCCTCGATGACAGTCACCCGCGCGCCCCGCGCCGCCAGCACCCGCCCGCAATCACCCGCCAGCCCCTCCCCGGCCTGCCCGGCCGGGACCACCAGCAGCCACCTCCCGGCCAGCATCGCCGGGCCCGGGTCAGCCACCGGCACCCACGACACCCGGTACCGCCACCCCGCCGCCACCGACCGATCCAGCTCCCGCCGCCGCCAGGCCGCCAACGCCGGCACCACCTCACTAAACGGCCGCCCCCCATCGACCGCCAGCGTCCCCGCCAGCCCCGCCACATCCCCACCTTCCACCGCCGCCCAGAACCGCGCCTCCACCCCATCCCCGCCCACCACCGGGGCAGCCGCCGGACGCGTGGCGCCCAGCCAGTACCGCTGCCGCCTAAACGCATACGTCGGCAACTCCACCCGGCCCCCGCCCCCTAGCACCGCACCCCAATCCACCGGCGCCCCACCCACAAACGCCTCCGCCAGCGCCCGCACCAACCGGCCCGCCCCGCCGTTGTCCCGCTCTAGCGTCCCGCACACCACCGTCCCGGCCACCCCCGCATCCAGCGCCGTCTCGGAGACCGCCGCCGTCAGCACCGGATGCGCCGACACCTCTACAAACCGGCCAACCCCCTCCGCCACCAGCGCCCGCACCGCGTCGGCAAACCGCACCGTCTGCCGCACGTTCGCATACCAGTACCCCGCATCAAGCTCCGCCCCCTCCACCCACCGGCACGCCACCGTCGAATACAACGGCACCCGCCCCGCCACCGGCACAATCCCCGCCAGCTCCATCCCCAGCGGCCCCGCCAGCTCCTCCACCCGCGCCGAATGCGCCACAAAATCAGTCGCCGGAATCGCCCACCGCAACACCCGCCGCGCCGACAACTCACCCTCCAGCTCCACCAGCGCATCCCGGTCACCCGACACCACCGTCGCCGCCGGGCCATTAACCGCCGCCACCGACAACCGCCCCTCCCACCGGCCCACCAACTCACCCACCGCCGCCGCCGGCATCACCACCGACAACATCCCGCCCCGCGCATCCAGCCGCGACAGCAACCGGCTGCGCACCGCTACCACCCGCGCCGCATCTTCCAGTGACAAAATCCCCGCCACACACGCCGCCGCGATCTCCCCCTGCGAATGCCCCACCACCGCATCCGGGGTCACCCCCGCCGCCTGCCACACCGCCGCCAGCGACACCATCACTGCCCACAACACCGGCTGCACCACCTCCGCCGCCGCCAACGCCGGCGCACCCGGCGCACCCGCCACCACCTCCCGCAACGACCAATCCACAAACGGCGCCAGCGCCTGCTCACACTCCGCCAGCCGCGCCGCGAACACCGGGCACGACCCCACCAGCTTCCGCCCCATCCCCACCCCCTGCGACCCCTGACCAGGAAACACAAACACCGTCCGGCCCACCCCACCCGGCGGAACCTGACCCACCACTACACCCGCCCCCGGCTCCCCAGCTACCACCGACCCCAGACCACCCACCAGCTCAGCCGACTCAGCACCAAGCGCCACCGCACGGTGCCCAAACACCGACCGCGACGTCGCCAGCGACCACGCCACATCCCCCACATCCACCCCCGGCTGCCCCCGCAACCACCCCGCCAGCCGCTCCGCCTGACCCACCAAACCCGCGGCCGACCGCCCAGACACCACCCACGGCATCACATCACCCGACAACACCGGCACAGGTCCAGACACCACAGCGGTCTCATCATCGGCGGGAGGCTCGGCCAGGATCACGTGCGCGTTGGTGCCGCCGATCCCGAAGGCCGACACCCCGGCCCGGCGCCGACGGCCCCCGGCCTGCCAGGGCACCGGCTCGGTCAGCAGCCGCACCTCACCCGCCGACCAATCCACGTGCGGCGACGGCTCCTCCGCATGCAGGGTGCGTGGCAACTGCTCGTGCTGCAGGGCCAGCACCATCTTGATCAGCCCGGCCGCGCCCGCCGCCTGCTGCGCGTGCCCGATATTGGACTTGATGGAGCCCAGCCACAGCGCCTGGTCGGCGGGGCGGTCCTGCCCGTAGGTGGCCAGCAGCGCCTGCGCCTCGATCGGATCCCCCAGCGGAGTACCCGTCCCGTGCGCCTCCACCGCGTCCACCTCATGAGCCGCCAGCCCCGCATTGGCCAGCGCGGTCCGGATCACCCGCTGCTGCGACGGCCCGTTCGGCGCGGTCAGCCCGTTGGAGGCGCCGTCCTGGTTGATCGCGCTGCCCGCCACCACCGCCAGCACCCGGTGCCCGTTCCGCCGCGCGTCCGACAGCCGCTCCACCACCACGACGCCGGTGCCCTCGGCCACACCCATGCCGTCCGCACCCGCCGAAAACGCCTTGCACCGCCCATCCGGCGCCAGCCCCAGCGACTGGCTGAACTCGGTGAACATCACCGGAGTGCCCGACACGAACACGCCACCGGCCAGCGCCAGCGTGCACTCACCCGACCGCAGCGCCTGACAAGCCAGATGCAGCGCCACCAGCGACGACGAACACGCCGTGTCCACCGTCACCGCCGGGCCCTCCAAGCCCAGGCTGTAAGCCACCCGCCCGGACAACACGCTGGACAACGTGCCCGTCAGCAGATGTCCGTCAGGACTTTCCGGCCCTCCCGCGGTGGTGCCGTATCCGGAGAAGGTCGCCCCGGCGAAGATGCCGGTGGCGGACCCGCGCAGGGTTCCGGGGTCGATCCCGGCTCGTTCCAGTGCCTCCCAGGCGGTCTCCAGCAGCAGCCGCTGCTGCGGGTCCATCCCCAGGGCCTCCCGCGGGCTGATGCCGAAGAATCCCGCGTCGAACTCAGCCGCGTCGTAAACGAACCCGCCCTCCCGCACCGGAGAGGTCCCGTCCATGTCCCAGCCCCGGTCCGCCGGGAACTGCCCGACCACGTCCCGGCCCGACGCGAGCAGTTCCCACAGGTCATCCGGCTCCCGGACGCCACCTGGGTACCGGCAGCCCATCCCGACGATCACCACCGGCTCGTCGAGCGCCGTGACCGTCACGGGGGCAGACGCGGCCGTCCGATCGCCCAGCAGTTCGGCACGCAGATAGGCGGCGAGCGCCACGGCGCTGGGATAGTCGAAGACCAGGGTGGCCGGCAGCGGCAGGGCGGTGGCGGCGCTGAGCCGGTCGCGCAGTTCGACGGCGGTCAGGGAGTCGAACCCGAGTTCACTGAACGCGCGGGTGGGCTCGATCGCCTCTGCGGAGGGGTATTCCAGCACGGCGGCGGCCTCGCTGCAGACCAGGCCGGTGAGCATCCGGTCTTGCTCGGCTGAGGACAGCCCGGCCAGCCTCTGGGCCAGCACGGCAGCCGCCCCGTTACCTTCGGCCGGCACCCCGGTACCGGCGCTGACCAGTGCCTGCGCGACCTCGGGCAGATCACCGATCAGTGGGCTGGGCCGACGCAGTGTGAACGCCGGGGCGAACCGGGCCCAGTCCACATCCGCCACCGTGACCTGTGACTCGCCGCCATCGAGCGCCTGCGCCAGCGCGCGCATCGCCTGGCCGGGATCCAGCATCCCCAGCCCGCGGCGGCGCAGCGCCTCCTTGCCCTCGCCCACGCTCATGCCGCCGCCGTCCCAGGGGCCCCAGGCCACCGAGGTAGCCGCCAGCCCGCGCGAACGCCGGTTGTCGGCCAGCGCGTCCAGGAACGTGTTGGCCGCGGCATAACCCGGCTGCAGCCCGCTGCCCCACACCGCCGAGATCGAGGAGAACAGCACGAACGCGTCCAGACCCAGGCCTGCGGTCAGCTCATCCAGCACCGCCGCCCCGCCCGCCTTGGCCGCCACCACCCCGGCCAGCTCCGCCACCGTGGTGTCGCCCACCGCGGTCAACTGCTCCACCCCCGCGGTGTGCATGACGCTGGTCAGGGGTGGGCCGCTGGTGGCGATGCGGTCCAGCAGCCCGGCCAGCTGCGGCCGTGATCCCGCGTCACAGGCGGCCACCTGCACGCACGCCCCGGCTCCGGCCACCGCCGCGGCCAGCCCCGCCACTCCGGTCGCCGCCGGCCCCGACCGCGAGGTCAGCACCACCCGAGGCGCGCCCAGCCCCGCCATCCACCGGGCCACATGCCCGCCAATCGCCCCGGTGCCACCCGTCACCAGCACCGTCCCCGACGGCACCCACGTCCCTTCCCCGCCGGGCTGCGGAGCGCGCACCAGCCGCCGGGCCAGCACCCCGGCCGGGCGGATCGCCACCTGATCCTCCCCGCACCCCGCCAGCATGCCCGCCAGCCGCGCCCCGACCCGTTCATCCCAGGCCCCCGGCAGGTCCACCAGACCGCCCCACCGGTCGGGATGCTCCAGCCCCGCCACCCGGCCCAGCCCCCACGCCTGCGCCTGCACCGCACTGGCCAGCGCCTCCCCGCCCACCGCCACCGCACCCTGGGTCAGCACCCACAACCGGGCAGCGATCCCCGCATCGCCCAGCGCCTGCACCAGCCCCAGCGTCCCCGCCAAACCACCCGCCACCACCGGCCACCCCGCCACCGGCGCCTCCTCCAGCGCCAGCAACGACACCACCCCAGCCACCGCCCCACCGTCGCCCTCGACCAGCCCCGCCACCGCCTCGCCGATCTGGGCCGCCAACTCCGCACGCCCCGCGCCTGGCCCGGCCTGCACCGTGACCACCTCGGCCCCGCGGGCTTGCAGCGTCGCGGCACACTGCCCGGCCAGTTCTCCGGCCTGCCCGCCGGGGGTCACCAGCAGCCACGTCCCGTCCAGCCGCACCGTCCCCGGGTCGGCCACCGGCACCCACGACACCCGGTACCGCCACCCCACCGCCACCGACCGGTCCAGCTCACGCCGCCGCCACGACGCCAGGGCCGGCAGCACCTCACAGAACGGCCGCTGCCCATCCACCGCCAGTGTGCCCGCCAGGCTGTCGAGGTCCCCGCCTTCCACCGCCGCCCAAAACGCCGCCTCGGCTTCGGTGCCCGCACCATCCCCACCCACCGCAGGAACCACGGCCACACGCTGCAGCCAATACCGCCGCCGCTGAAACGCATACGTCGGCAACTCCACCCGCACCCCGCCACCCAAAACCGCACCCCAATCCACCGGCGCATCCTGCACATGCACCTGCGCCAAAGCCCTCATCAGCGCGGCCGGCGTCTCCTCCTTCCGGGGCCGCAGCAGCGGGACGAAAGCCACCTCCGGTCCAGGCTCCCCCTCCGGGCTGGCCAGAGCGGCCGGCCCCATCGCCGACAACGTTCCGTCCGGGCCGATCTCCACGACGATCGAGACGCCCTGCGCCGTCAGCGTCTCCAGCGCCGCGGCGAACCGCACCGGCTCCCGCGCCTGCCGCGGCCAGTAGCCCGCCTCTGGGCTGGTCACCAGTTCGCCGGCTAGCGCCCCTGCCCATGGCACCTGCGGCGCGGCGTACCGCAGACCGGCAGCGACCTGACTCAGCTCGGCCAGCATCGGTTCCATCCGCGGCGAATGGAACGCGTGGGAGACCCGCAGCCGCCGTACCCGCCGCCCCTGCTCCTGCCCCCACGCCATCACCTGTTCGACGGCATCCGCATCGCCCGACACCACCACCGACGACGGGCCGTTCACCGCGGCCAGCGCGACCCGTCCCGCCAGCGGCTCCAGCACCGGTGCCAGCTCGGCTTCCCCGGCGGCCACCGCCGCCATCGCGCCGCCCTCCGGCAGCGCTTGCATCAGCCGGCCCCGCGCCGCCACCAGCCGGCACGCGTCCTCCAGCGACAAAACTCCGGCCGCATAGGCGGCGGCGATCTCCCCTACCGAATGACCCGCCACCGCATCAGGCCGGATGCCGCACGCGGCCAGCATGGCCACCAGCCCGGTCTCCACCGCGAACAGGCCCGCCTGTGCGAACACTGTCTGATCAGCCCGCTCATCCTCGTCACCGCCCAGCACCACCTCCCGCACCGGCAACCCCAGCTCGGCTTCCAGCAACCCGCACGCCGCGTCGAACGCCGCCGCGAAGACGGGGCTGCACGCGTACAGCTCGCGCCCCATCCCCGCCCGCTGACTGCCCTGACCCGCGAACACAAAACCCACCCGGCCACCACCGGGCAGGACCCGGCCGGTCACCACCCCGGGGGCGGACTGCCCGGCCGCCACCGCGGCCAGCCCCGCCACCAGTTCCGCCCGGTCTCCACCCAGCACGACCGCCCGGTGCGTGAACGCCGCCCGGGTGACCGCCAGCGACCAGGCCACGTCACCCGTGGCCAGGCCGGGCTGGTCTGTCACCCAGGCCGCCAGCCGCCTCGCCTGGCTCGCCAGTGCGTCGGCACTACGACCCGAGATCACCCACGGCACCGCGTCACCGGTCAGCACCGGCGTCGCGGGCTCGGGCGCCGCCTCCGGGACCGCGTCCTCAGTCGCGGGGGGTTCGGCCAGGATGACGTGCGAGTTGGTGCCGCTGATACCGAACGAGGAGACGCCGGCCCGGCGCGGCTGATCCCCGGCCGGCCAGCGCACCGGCTCGGTCAGCAGCCGGACGTGTCCCGCCGACCAGTCCACGTGCGGGGATTTTTCGTCCGCGTGCAGGGTCCGCGGCAACTGCTCGTGCTGCAGCGCCAGCACCATCTTGATCACCCCGGCCACCCCGGCCGCGTGCTGAGCGTGCCCGAAGTTGGATTTCACCGATCCGAGCCACAGCGCCCGGTCCTCGGACCGGTCTTGCCCGTAAGTGGCCAGCAGTGCCTGCGCCTCGATCGGATCGCCCAGCGGAGTGCCGGTGCCGTGTGCCTCCACCGCGTCTACCTGGCCGGCCGCTATCCCCGCATTGGCCAGTGCATCCCTGATCACCCGCTGCTGGGAGGGACCGTTGGGGGCGGTCAGCCCGTTGGAGGCACCGTCCTGGTTCACCGCGCTGCCCGCCACCACGGCCAGCACCCGGTGTCCCAGCCGCCGGGCGTCCGACAGCCGCTCCAGTACCAGCACGCCCGCCCCCTCGGCCATGCCCATGCCGTTAGCGGCGGCCGAGAATGCTTTGCTCCGCCCGTCGGGGGCGAGGCCCAACTGCTGGCTGGACCACACCAGCCACGCCGGGCTGGCCAGCACCGCCACGCCGCCGGCCAGCGCCATACCGCACTCCCCCGCTCGCAGCGCCTGGCAAGCCAGGTGCAAAGCCACCAGCGAAGAGGAACACGCGGTGTCCACCGTGACCGCCGGACCCTCCAGACCCAGCGTGTAGGCCACCCGTCCGGAGATCACGCTGGACGTGGTGCCGGTCAGCAGGTGTCCCTCGAGGTGACCGGCGTCCTCCCCCGGAACGGGGCCGTACCCGGAGAAGGTCGCGCCCGCGAACACCCCGGTTCGCGAGCCGCGCAGCGTACCGGGGTCGATCCCGGCCTGTTCCAGCGCCTCCCAGGAGGTTTCCAGCAGCAGCCGCTGCTGCGGGTCCATCGCCAGCGCCTCCCGCGGCGAAATGCTGAAGAACCCAGCGTCGAACTCGCCCGCCGCGTAAACGAACCCTCCCTCACGCACAGACGACGACTCAGGATGGGCCGAATCGGAGCCGAATAGCCTCTCGTTGTCCCAGCCCCGGTCGCTCGGCAAACCCCCGACCGTGTCGCCCCCGGCGGCCAGCAGATCCCAGAACTCCCCGGGCGAGGACACCCCGCCGGGGTACCGGCAGCCCATGCCCACGATCGCCACCGGCTCGTCGGCCGCCGCCACCACCTGAACGACCCGGGCGCCATCCGCGACACCTGCCAGCCGCGACCGCAAAAACTCCGCCGTGGTCACTGGGCTGGGATAGTCGAACAGCAAGGTGGCCGGCAGTTGCAGGCCGGTCGCGGCGGCAAGCCGGTTGCGAAGCTCGACAGCGGTCAGGGAGTCAAAGCCCATCTCGCTGAAGGCCCGGGCCGGCTCCACGGTGTCGAGGGAAGGATGCCCTAGGACGGCGGCGGCCTCGTCCCGGACCAGGTCGGTCAGCATCCGGTCCTGCTCGGCCCGCGGCAGGGCGGCCAGCCGCTGGGCTAGTCCGCCGCTGTTGGTGACGGCAGGAGCAGACTCGCGGGCCTCGGGCAGGTCCCGCAGGAACGGAATCTGCGTCAGATCCGCCGTGCCGGAGGCGGACGCCAGCTTGGCCCAGTCGATGTCGGCCATGGTCAGCGTGCTGTCCGCACCTTCCAGCGCCTGTCCGAGAGCCTTGAGCGCCAGGTCCGGGTCCATCATCCGCAGGCCGAGACGGCGTACCTGCGCCCCGCCTTCGCCGGCGCTCATCCCGCCGCCGTCCCAGGGCCCCCAGGCCACCGACATGGCCACCAGCCCGCGCGAGCGCCGGTTTTCGGCCAGCGCGTCCAGGAAGGTGTTCGCCGCCGCGTAGTTGCCCTGCCCGGCGCTACCGAAGGTGGCCGCGGCCGAGGAGAACAACACGAAGGCGTCGAGGTCCAGGCCGGCGGTCAGCTCATCCAGGTGCCGCGCGCTGTCCGCCTTGCCGCTCAGTACCGTGCCCAGATCCGCAGCGGTCAGGTTGTCCAGCAGCCGGTCGTCTAGGGCGCCAGCGGTATGCATCACGCTGGTCAGTGGTGGGCCGCTGGTGGCGATGCGGCCGATCAGCCCGGCCAGCTGCGGCCGCTGTCCGGCATCACACGCGGCCACTTCCACATTGATCCCGGCCCCGGCCAAGCCCGCGGCCAGCCCGGCCACCCCGTCGGCACCCGGGCCGCCACGCGAGGCCAGCACTACTCGCGGCGCGCCCAGCCCCGTCACCCACCGGGCCACGTGCCCGCCGATCGCGCCGGTGCCGCCGGTGACCAGCACCGTGCCCGACGGCGCCCACGCACCATCTCCACCAGCCTGCGGAGCCCGCACCAGCCGCCGCACCAGCACCGCCGCCGCACGGATCGCAACCTGGTCCTCTCCACACCCCGCCAGCACCCCGCACAGCCGCGCCGCCACCCGCTTATCCCAACCCCCCGGCAGGTCCACCAGACCACCCCACCGGTCGGGATGCTCCAGCCCCGCCACCCGGCCCAACCCCCACACCTGCGCCTGCACCGGGCTGACCAGCACCTCCCCACCCGCTGCCACCGCCCCCTGGGTCAGCACCCACAACGGCGCAGCGACCCCCGCATCACCCAGCGCCTGCACCAGCGCCAGCGTCCCCGCCAAACCACCCGCCACCCCGGCCACCGGCCCCTCAGCCACCCCCAGCAACGACACCACGCCCGCCACACCGCCGAGGCTCTCCTCCACACCCCGATCGGCCGACCCGTCCGCGCCAGCATCCAGCGCGCTTGTGATGCGTGCCGCAAGCTCTTCCCGCCCGTCCGCGCCCGGCCCGGCCTGCACCGTGATGACCTCGGCCCCCCGGTCCAGCAGCGCCGCGGCGCACTGCCCGGCCAATTCCCCGGCCTGCTCAGCCGGCACCACCAGCAGCCACGTTCCGGCCAGCCGCACCGGACCCGGGTCGGCCACCGGCACCCACGACACCCGGTACCGCCACCCCGCCGCCACCGACCGGTCCAGCTCCCGCCGCCGCCAGGCCGCCAGCGCCGGCACCACCTCACTAAACGGCCGCCCCGCATCCACCGCCAGCGTCCCCGTCAAGCCTTCGAGATCCCCGCCTTCCACCGCCGCCCAAAACGCCGCCTCCGCCTGTGTGCCCGCACCGTCGCCGCCCACCGCCACCGGCCCCCGCCCCGGCCGCAGCCAGTACCGCTGCCGCTGGAACGCATACGTCGGCAAGTCCACCTGCTCACCGCCGCCCAGTACCGCGGCCCAGTCCACCGGCGCGCCCCCCACCCACGCCGCCGCCAGCGACCGCGTCAGCCGCCCCGCTCCGCCGTCCTCCCGCTCCAGCGTCCCGGTCACCAGCACGCCCGCCACCCCGGCGTCCTGCGCGGTCTCGGTGACCGCCGCGGTCAGCACCGGATGCGCCGACACCTCGATGAACCGGCCGTATCCCTCACCCGCCAGCGCCCGAACCCCTTCCTCGAACCGCACGGTCTGCCGCACATTCGCGTACCAGTACTCCGCATCCAGCTCGGGGCCTTCCACCCACCGGCACTCCACCGTCGAAAACATCGGGATCCGCCGCGCCACGGGTTCGATCCCCGCCAGCTCCGCGGCCAGCGGGCCCACCAGTTCCTCCACCCGCGCCGAGTGCGCCACGAAGTCAGTGGCCGGAATCGCCCACCGCAGCACCCGCCGCGCCGACAACTCCGCCTCCAGCTCCACCAGCGCCCGCGGATCACCCGACACCACCGTCGTGGCAGGCCCGTTCACCGCCGCCACCGACAATCGGTCCGCCCACCGCTCGGCCAGCAACCCCCGCACCGCCGCCACCGGCATCACCACCGACAACATTCCCCCGCCCGACCCCAGCGCGGACAGCAACCGCGATCGCACCGCCACCACCTTCGCCGCATCCTCCAGCGACAAAATCCCCGCCACGCACGCCGCCGCGATCTCCCCCTGCGAATGACCCACCACCGCATCCGGCACCACCCCCGCCGCCTGCCACACCGCCGCCAGCGACACCATCACCGCCCACAACACCGGCTGCACCACCTCCGCCGCCTCCAGCGCCGGCGCCCCTGACGCCCCGGCGACCACCTCCCCCAGCGACCAGTCGACATGCGGCGCCAGTGCCGCCTCACACTCCGCCAGCCGCGCCGCGAACACTGGAGACGAGCCGACCAGTTCCCGGCCCATCCCCACCCACTGCGTCCCCTGCCCAGGAAACACAAACACCGTCTGCCCGGCCCCGCCCGGCCGCGCCTGCCCCGACACCACATCGGGCCCCGGCGCCGCCACCACCCGGGCCAGCCCGGCCAGCAGTTCCTCCCGCCCCGACCCCAGCACGACCGTCCGATGCGAAAGCTCAGCTCGCGACGTGGCCAGCGACCACGCCACATCGGCCGGATCCAAGCTCGGCCGTTCCCCCACCCACTCCGCCAGCCGTCCCGTCTGGGCCACCAGACTCTCGGCCGACCGCCCCGACACCATCCATGGCACCACGCCCGCTCCGTCAGCCAGCACCGGCGGCACCGGCTCATCGGCCGGCTCGGGCACCGCCGGCGGGTCTGCCTGGGCCGAGGCGTCCTCGGCCGCGGGTGGGTCGGCCAGGATGATGTGTGCGTTGGTGCCACCGATGCCGAAGGCCGAGACGCCCGCCCGGCGCGGCCGCTCGCCGCCGGCCGACCAGGACACCGGCTCGGTCAGCAGCCGCACCTCACCCGCTGTCCAGTCGACGTGCCCAGACGGCCCGGCGACGTGCAACGTCTTAGGCAGCTCTTCGTGCTGCAGGGCCATCACCATCTTGATCAGCCCGGCGGCGCCCGCCGCAGCCTGGGCGTGACCGATGTTGGACTTGATGGACCCCAGCCACAGCGGACGGCCATCGGGCCGGTCTTGTCCGTAGGTGGCCATCAGCGCCTGCGCCTCGATTGGGTCCCCCAGCACCGTGCCCGATCCGTGCGCCTCGACCGCGTCCACCTGGTCGGCCATTACTCCCGCGTCGGCCAGCGCGGCCTGGATCACCCGCTGCTGGGCGGGGCCGTTGGGGGCGGTCAGCCCGTTAGAGGCCCCGTCCTGGTTCACCGCACTGCCCGCCACCACCGCCAGCACCCGGTGCCCATTCCGCCGCGCATCCGATAGCCGCTCCACCACAAGCACCCCGGCGCCCTCGGCCCAGCCCGATCCGTCGGCCGAGTCCGCGAACGACTTGCACCGACCGTCCACCGACATGCCCCGCTGGCGTGAGAAGCCCACGAACACGCCGGGGGTGGCCATCACGGTGACCCCGCCGGCCAGCGCCAGTGTGCACTCCCCGGCCCGCAGCGCCCGGCAGGCCAGGTGCATCGCCACCAGCGACGACGAGCACGCGGTGTCCACCGTCACCGTCGGGCCTTCCATGCCGAAGGTGAAGGCGACCCGTCCCGACAGGATGCTGGTCGCGTTGCCCGTCAGCAGATGCCCGTCTCCCACCTCGCTGTCGGCCGGCTGGCCCAGGCCGTAGGCCGAGGAAAAGGCGCCGATGTACACGCCAGTGGGGGTGCCGCGCAACGACAGTGGGTCGATCCCGGCCCGCTCCAGCGCCTCCCACGAGGTCTCCAGCAGCAGCCGCTGCTGGGGGTCCATCCCCAGCGCCTCCCGCGGGCTGATCCCGAAGAACGCCGGGTCGAACTCGCCCGCCTCAGCCAGGAACCCGCCATGCCGCGAATACGAGGTCCCTGGATGGTCGGGATCGGGGTGGTAAAGGGCCTCTACATCCCAGCCCCGGTCCTCGGGCAGCCCCGAGATCGCGTCCGACCCCTCAGCCACCAGCCGCCACAGATCCTCGGGCGTCCGCGCCCCACCCGGGTACCGGCAGCCCATACCGACGATCGCCAGCGGCTCCTGGCTCCGTTCCTCTACTTCGTGCAGGCGTCGGCGTGCCTGCCGGAGGTTAGCGGTGACCAGCTTGAGGTAATCGCGAAGCTTATCTTCGTTAGCCATTTACTGCCACCACTCCCGGTTGGCCGAGGCGAGCTACCAGTCTCGATTTTCCGTCGCTACTCCGGGCGATCGCAGAAACAAAGGATTCCAAGCCGACCGAGCTCCTTCTAGGACCTAAGCAAGGATGCGCCGAACGTCCTCCCCGCCTTTTCCTAGAACGATGAGCTGGGCGCGCCAAGGCACGACCGGATACGCGTTCGGTTCAGCGGTGCCGCTAAGCATACGGTCTGCGAATTCTTCCAGCCCGTGCTCAACTGCAGAGTCGCGCCAGTTGAGCACGGCCATGTGGGCACGCCGCGTGGCCGGTCCGATGCCACGTCAAGAAGCTATTGAACGTTGCTGGCCGGGGCCGTAGGCTGGCCCCCCAAGTGTCCGACTTGTGCTATATCGTCTCGTAAAATCGGGAAAACTCCCGCCTGGAAAATCCTTGGTTTCGCTCTGCCGGGAGCGAAGTTATGCATCATTGATGCGGTGGGTTAGGTGAGGCACAATGCAGCATTCTTGTCAACACATCCCGGAGTCGGCCCCTTATAGCCGGCCTATCTCGCCCGCCGAATGGTGGCTCGCCTGTTATCCCGAAGAGCTCGTGTCAATGATCCAGCTCGTGGTCGAGGGACATGGCAGCATCGATCCGCAGCAACTTGTCAACGCGGTCGAGATCGCCTCTGCGGCCTGCCCCGGCGCGCGCCTGATCCGCGACAATCTCAGCTGGCAGGATTCCGGCAAAACCCCGGAAGTGCATGTGGTGAACGGGCCGGGCCTGGACGGCGACGACGTGATCCAGCTAGCGGAACTGAAAGCTGTGCTGGGCGGCGAAGGTGTAACCACCTGTGAAGTGGTGCTGGTCCGTGGCCCGCTCACCACGGTCGCTTTCCGCGCCTGTCACGCGGTCATGGACGCCAAGGGCATCATGCTCTGGGCGGCTGATGTTTTCCGGGCCCTGCGCGGCGAACCGGTCCTGGGCGCCCCCGATCCGATGAGTGAAGCGGACATTCTCGCCGGGCTGTCCGTCCCGCCCGCAGCGACCAGCCTGGGCATCGACCTGACGAAGTTCGCCCTTCCCTCGGTGCTCGGGCGCTCTGGCGCTCCGCGTCAAACCAGCACGGTGGTCAGGCGGCGCAGCCTGCAGGGCCACCACCCCGGCCTCACCGCAAAGCTGGCCACCGCGATGACCGAGGCCGTCGGCCTCGAGACCGGCATCTTCTACATTCCGGTCGATCTGCGTCGTTACCGGCCGGAGGTTCGCTCGACGGGAAACATGGTCGGCACCATCATGCTCAAGGTTCAGGCTGGCGAGGGCTGGGAGCAGGCGCACGAACGGCTGCTGCGCGCCCTGGCCGACGGGGAAGATGTGCGCCGGAGTTTCTCCCGTGAGCTGCTGGCGGTGCCGGCTGCGCGGCTGAGCGCGGCGGTCAGTGGCCTCAACCAGCAGGTGGGCGACAAGGACATGTATCCATGGCACGCCGCCGTGTCCCACGCAGGACGGATCGACCTGTCGGAGTTCCGGGTCCAGGACTTCACGCCCCGTTCGGCTTATCAGCTATCCCACCCATCGCCGCTCGGCGCACCCGAATTGGCCGTGCTGGAAGTGGAGGGCCGCACCGAGCTGACCTTGTCCTGGTGGGACGGCCCCGGCGTCGCTGACCGGATCGACGCGCTGCTGGACCGGATCGAGCGGGCGGTGGCACCGGCCGCGGACCGGCCGCGGGACAGCACCGAGTTGACGGTGGCCAGCGGCGAGACCGTGGTCGGCCTGTTTGCCCGCCAGGCCATCAGCACCCCGGACGCGATCGCGACCAGCGGCCCCGAAGGCGAGCTGACCTACGCCGACCTGGAGCACCGATCCGCCGTCGTGGCCGCTGAGCTGCACGCCCTGGGGGTGGGGCGGGAAACAGTGGTCGGCGTCCTCGCTGATCGTTCCGCGTCCGCGATCGTGGCGATCTGGGGTGTGCTGCGGGCAGGCGGCGCCTACTTGCCGCTGGACGCACAGCATCCGGATGCCAGGCTGGCTGACCTGCTCGCCGACGCCGACGCCCCCGTCTGCTTGGTGCAGCGGCCCTACGACGAACGCGAGAGCACACCGCCGGGCTGCGAGCGGGTAGTCATCGAATCGCTGGACTACTCGGCGGATCCGCCTCCGCTCGATGTCACGGTGCAGCCGCACGATCTCGCCTACGTGATCTACACCTCCGGCTCTACCGGCCGCCCCAAGGGTGTGGAGATCACGCACCACAGCCTGATGAACTACGTGTCGTGGGCCACCCGTGAGTTCGGGATCGACTCGACCACCCGGCTGCCGCTGATCGTGTCGCTGTCCTTCGATGTCGCCGGCAACACGATTTTCCTGCCGCTTGTGGCGGGCGGCACCGTTGTGCTGATGAGCGGCGAAGTCAACCACGCCACCCTGCGCGACCTGCTGACCTCATCCGGCGCGAACACGCTTTCCCTCACTCCCTCCCACCTCGACCTGATCAGCCGGCTGAATCTGGAACCGGCCGGGATTCGCGCTGTCGTGGTCATTGGCGAACAGCTGCGCCGCTCCGTGGCCCAGCGGGCCCAGCTGATGTTCGGCCAGGAGTGCAGGATCATCAATTCCTACGGTCCGACCGAGGCGACTATCGCGGTAACCGCCTATCTGTTCGACAACGCCAAGGACACCGCTCCGGCCGTGCCTATCGGCGGCCCGATAGGCGACAACAAGATGTTCTTGCTGGACCCGTGCGGCCGTTATGTCACACCTGGTGAGCCCGGCGAGCTGTACCTGGCCGGGACGCAGCTGGCCCGCGGTTACCGCGGCAGGCCCGACCTCAATCATGAGCGGTTCGTCTGCCTCGCCGACGGCACCCGCACCTACCGCACCGGCGACATCGTCCGGGCGCTCCCAACCGGGGAGCTGGAGTTCACCGGCCGCATGGACGACCAGGTGAAAGTCCTCGGCCACCGGATCGAGCCGTCGGAGATCGCCCAGGTGCTCGAGACCCATCCGGCGGTCGGCCACGCCGTCGTCGTCCCGCACGCCCGGCCAGGACAGCCACACAGCAAGATACTGTGCGCTTACGTAGTCACGATCGCGGACGTGACCGTTGGCGAGCTGAACGAGTATGTCGCGCAGCAACTGCCCCGGTACATGGTGCCCTCTGTGACGCTTTTCCTTGACGCCATTCCGCAGACCGTCAACGGCAAGGTCGACGTGCGCGGCCTGCCCGAGCCCTTCGTGCGCACCGGCGATGCGGTCGATGTCACCGGCCGGGACGAGCTGGGTACCGCGGTGGCCCGGATCTGGACCAGCATCCTGGCGCTGCCCACAGACCAGATCGCCCCAGACGCCGACTTCCAGCAGCTTGGCGGCGATTCCGTGCAGTTGCTGTCCATGCTGGCCGCCGTGTCCGCGGAAGTCCTCAGCGGCGACGGCGAGGCCAAGTTCCTGGCCGAGCTCGGCACGATAATCCGGGAACCGACGCTGGAACGGGTGACCGAACTGGCCCGGAGCGCCAGCCCCGTGCTGCCCGCGATGAGGCCCCCGGGGCGATGAGCACGCGGGTCGGCCCGTCCTTACCCGGTCACGCCGGCCCTTCTGTCGTCGGGGACGAAGGCCGCCAGGAGAAGCTCCGTCACCGACCGGCGGGCCTGTTCGTCGTCAATGCCGACCGCTCCGGGATCGTCCTGGCGGCGCCAGGCGAACCAGGCGACCGACTCGACGATGAACCGGGCCGCGATTTCGGTGTCGGGAACCGGCCGCAGGCTCCCCGATGCGCTCCGGCTGCCGAGGAAGGCGGCCAGCCGCCCGGTAAGGCGGCGCTTGCTGTCCTCCACGTACAGCGCGTTCAGCTCCGGATAGTCAACGACCAGGCTTTCCATCAGCGACAGCAGCAGCCGGCTGTCCTGGACGAAACTGTAGAACTCGTCGATGACCGCGGCCAGCTCCGCGGCGGGGTCCTCGCCGGGATCCGACCCCAGGGCCGAACGGAGCACGGGGAACCTCGCGTGGGCCGCGAACCAGCCCCTCAGCAGCCCCACCGTGTGCCCGGCCGGCGGCGTGGCCAGCGGCACCTCCCTGGACAGGTCGGACTCCGGGTCCACGGCGTAACGCGCGGCCAGCTCCAGCAGGGCCTCCTTGCTCTCGACGTACCGGTACAGCAGGGCATGGTTCAGCCCCAGCCGCGCCGCCACGTCGGTCATCAGCGCCCGCCGGTACCCCTTCTCGATGAAGACATCGCACGCCGCGCGGGCGATATCCGTGACCCGTCCTGGTGCTGTGCGTCGAGGCATCGCGTTATTATAACTAACTCAGTTAGTTATGGATAGAGATTTTCAGCGGTAGTCACGCATAGACCGGTCCCGGTCGCGGTCGCGCAGGTGGTCACGCTCGCGCTCCCACTCACGATCACGGTCACGCCGCCACCTGCGGTCCATCTCCCGCTCCCGGTCGCGCTCCCACTTGCGGTCACGGTCACGGTAGCGGTGACGGTCGTGGCTAGAGCCGCCACGCGCCGCCCGCACGCCGCCCTTGATGGCCTTGCTGGCGCCGATGGCGATGGCGATGGCCGCCCCGGCCGGAAGACCCAGGTGCTCCAGCAGGTGAACCAGGAGGATCATGTCACGACTCCAATATCCGGGACCTGACCTGGTGCTGCGCGTCGAACATGTAACTATTATAACTAACTCAGTTAGTTACTATATAGCCATGCCTTCGTCCCCTGGTACCGGAGAACGAGCCGGCGCCCTTACCGGGGCGCCTGATCAGGGCGGCAGGTGGCCGCGGGCGCTCAGGTGGCGCGGAGCGTGGTCACGTGCTGGCCGCAGCGGCCGGCGTCGTAGCCGGGGAGGCTTTCGAGCTGGGCGAGCAGCCAGGGCGACGACAGCGCCCTGACCATGCTCTGCGCCTCCCTGGACTCGGCGAGCGCGTGCGGGATGACCAGGTCGAACCGCTCGTCTGTGAGCGGCACGAAGGGCAGCCCGTAGGCCAGCGCGGCCGGCTCGGCGGAGATGCCGGCCTCGGCCAGCCCGGCCGCGATGGCCGAGGCCACCTGCAGGTGGCCGGTGGCCGTGGTCTCGTAGCCGGCCAGCGCGTCCGGCTCGAGGCCGAGGCTGAGCAGTTCCCGGTCGAGCACCTGCCTGGCCTCCGAACCTGGCTCCCGGTTGACCACGCGCACGCCGAGCCTGGCCAGGTCCCGGATCCCCGCCACCTGCCCGGCCAGCCTGGGCGCCAGCGCCAGGCCCTCCCGCCAGCCGGAGAACCCGATCACCTCGGCGCCGTCGCCGCCGAGCAACGCGGCGGCCTGGGCGGTGTTGTACTCGCCGTCCGCGCCGCGCAAGTGGGCGCCGGCCGCGTGCACCAGGCCGTCGGCGGCCAGCCTGAGCGCCTGCTCGCTGCCGCACGGCCACCAGGCGAAGGCGACCGGCGGGTCGAGCAGGGACAGCGGGGTCTCCAGCAGCGGCAGCGCCGGATCGCAGCCGGCCACCACCAGGGTGGGGCGGGGCGGCCCAATCGGCCGCACCGTGCCGCTCCGGCCGCCGACCAGTCCGCCGGCCGGCAGAAACCCGGCGCGGGTGGCGGTGTCCCCGGCCAGCGGGAGCGCGACCAGGTTGTCCCCCACCGGAGCGACCGCGGCCCTGGCGCCAGGGCCGCCGAGCCGGGCCAGCGGGCGGGCCGCCAGCTCGGCCGGCGGGTCGCCGGGGCCGAACACCTCTTCCACCGTCATGCCGAGGGCCTGGGCCAGCGCCAGCGCCACCCGCAGCGACGGGTCGCAGTGGCCCGATTCGACCGCGGACACCGCCTGCCTGGACACCTCGGCCATCCCGGCGAGTTGCTGCTGGGACAGGCCGCGGGCCTGCCGGGCCATCCGCAGCCGCATCCCGCCGCCCGCGGTGAGGCGGGTGGGCCCCGTCCTGGTCACCACGCTGGTGTCACCCCCTGGATCGTTTTCATGTCACCCCCGCCGTGCTTCGGCACGGCCACCCCGTCCGGGCCGAAGCACGGCGGGTCGAGCGCGGTCACCACCAGCCGCCCGTCCCGCACCTGCGGCCGG
Source organism: Streptosporangiaceae bacterium (assembly GCA_036267135.1). Classification (GTDB taxonomy): domain Bacteria; phylum Actinomycetota; class Actinomycetes; order Streptosporangiales; family Streptosporangiaceae; genus PALSA-505. Next base: position 18,604 of record DATAWQ010000151.1, read on the forward strand.
TCGGCCAGCCGGCAGACCACCGTGGCCTCCCCCAGGCCGAGCCCGACCTCCCAGCCCGCCCCGGCCGGCACACACCGGGTCAGCGTCCCGGTGACGACCACGCCGCGGCCGGGATGCGCGCCCGCCACCACCCGGTCCGGGTGCACCCCGGCCACCGCTTCCCCGGCCACCGCTTCCCCGGCCCCGACCTCGGCCCCCACCGCGGCGGCGGACGCGCGCACCGGGACGAAGCCGAGGTAGCCGACCAGCTCGGCTACCCGCCGCGAAGCCGGCCGCAGGACCACCTCGTGCGGCGTCCCGGTCTGCAGCACCGAGCCCCGGTCGAGCACCGCAAGCCGGCTGGCGAACGCCTGCGCGTCGGGCAGCTCGTGGGCCACCAGGACCGACGGCACTTCGCGGTCCCCCACCAGCCCGATCACCAGCTCGGTGAGGGACCGGCGGAGCGCCGCGTCCAGGCCGCTGTAGGGCTCGTCCAGCAGCAGCGCGTCGCAGTCGGCCAGCAGCAGCCGGCCCAGCGCCACCCGGTGCGCCTGCCCGCCGGACAGCCGGGCCGGCATGGCCTGCAGGAGGCCGCCGAGGCCCAGCCGGCCGGCCAGCTCGTCCAGCCGCCTGGCCCGGTCGCCACGGCCGGCGGCATCGGCGGCCGGCGCGTAACCCAGGTTGCCACGCACCGACAGGTGCGGGAACAGGCCGGGGTCCTGGCGCAGCAGGCCGACCCCGCGCCGCCACGGCGGCACCGCCACGGCCGGTGGCCCGGTGGAACTGAGCACCCGCCCGCGCAGCACCACCCGGCCGCGGCGCAGCGGCACCAGGCCGGCGATGGCCTCCAGGATCGTGGTCTTGCCCGCCCCGGAGGGGCCGAACAGGGCCAGCCGCTCCCCCGGCGGCACCGAGACGGCCGCCCGCACGGCGAAGTCCCGGCGGTCAACCTCGACGTCGGCGTCCAGCACGGGCGCTCCAGACATAGGCGGCCAGCGGCAGCGGCAGCGCGACCACCAGCAGGACGAGGGCGAACGGCAGTGCCGAGGCCAGCCCGGTCTCCTGCAGCGTGGTGTAGATCTGCATCGGTATGCCGTAGGGATGGTAGGCAATTATAAGGACCGCGCCAAAGGCGCCCATGGCCCTCGCCCAGCCCACCGCGAGCGACATGGCCAGGCCGGGAGCGGCCAGCGGGAGCGTGACCCGCCGGAACACCCGCCGGGGCCGGTCGCCGAGCAGCCCGGCCTGCTGTTCGAGCCGCGGGTCCACGCTGGCGAACGCGGCCTGGGCGCCGAGCACGTAGTACGGCGCCGACTCGTACACCTCGGCGATGACCAGGGCCAGGAACGTGTTGGTCGCGGACAGGTGCAGGTCGCCGATGACCGAGCCCACCCACGTGTACGGCCCGACCAGGAAGACCAGCAGCAGGCCGATGACCAGCGGGGGCAGCAGCATGCTGGCGATCACCCCGGCCTCCCAGATCCGGGGGAACGGCAGCCTGCCCCGGGCCAGCATCCAGGCCAGCGGCGTGCAGATGAGCATCAGCACGGCCAGCGTGACCCCGCCTGCCTCGACCGAGACCAGCAGCGGCCCGAACGCGCCCGGCGCCTCGAGCGCGCTCACGATCGCGCGGCCCGACATGTGCGTGAGCAGCGCGATCACCGGCCCGAGCAGGGCGATCCAGATCACCGCCGCGCCGGCCACGGAGGCCACCGCGGAGGCCGGGCGGAGCAGCCGGGGCACACTGCCCAGCCTGCCCCGCCCCGGCGGTCCAGGAGGTTCCGCCCCCTGGACCGCGCCCCCGGCCGCCGCCGCCGGGCTAGCCGCCCAGCTCACTCTTTATCGCGGCTGGCACCGCTCCGCTGTCGCCCACCACCGCCGGCTTGACCAGGGCGAACCCGCCCGTCTTGTACTGGGCCAGGCCCGCCGGGGACAGCGTGTACTTGACGAACGCGATCCCGCCCGGCGTGGGCTTGCCGATCAGGGTGATGTCGATCACCTGGGGCGAGCCGCTCTTGGTCGTGTTGGCTCCGTCAACCGTGATCGTGACGGTCGCCTTGGCGTAGGAGTTCGCGAGGGCCGCGCTGCCGAGGTTGATCGCGGGCGGCAGCGGGATGTAGTCCAGGTGCAGCTCGATCGCCTGGGTGACGAACGCGCTGGCGGCGTCGAGCTGACCCGACTGCAGCGTGGAGTCCAGCGAGGACTCGGCGAAGATCTGCGAGGAGTTCGCGGTGCCGAGGTCGCTGGTGCCCAGGATCTTGGCCACCGTGTCCGACGGCAGGTGGTAGTAGGACTGGGCCAGTTCCAGCATGTAGATGAAGTCCCGGCCCTGCGGGTCGATGTTGGGATCGGTCCTGCCGAGCTTGAAGCCGGGGGTCTGCATCAGTTTGAACAGGCCCGACAGCGGCTTGGAGCCGTCGGCGAAGGCCTTGAACTGGCTGGCGTACTTGCTCTTCGGGTTATAGGCCAGCACCATCGAGGTACCGGCGTACGGAATGTACCATTTGGTGGATTTTGGCTCCAATGGCGTGATGTTGTCGCCGCCGACGCTCTCGAACACGTTCGGGTGTATCTCACCGCCCGCGATGTCCGCTTCCAGCGCCCCCGACGAATTGCCGGTCCCCAGGTACGGGTAGCCTTCGGCCTTCGTGAAGGCGGGCCCGGCGACCTTTTCGTTGAGGAACTGGAGCGAGGACGCGTAGGCCACGCTGACCGAAGTCTTCTTGCCGCTGCTCCCGCCGGTCTTGCTGCTCGGCGATGAGCTGCACGCCGCCACCGTCAGCGCAATACAAGAGATTCCTGCGATGGCGCCCATGCGGGCACCGCGCTTTGTGTTAAGGGCAACCATTATCGGAGAATAGCCAGTCCCATTTGCGCCGCGCAAGAGAAGCTGACGGGGTAGGTCAGGCACGGCCGGCCTCCCGGCCGGGCAGCCAGGCCAGTTTCTTAGGCAGCCGCCAGCGGAAGCCCTGGTCGAGCACGGTGTTGATGGCCCCGGCGTAAGCTGGCGTCGCCGCCTTCGGCAATGCGCAGACTTGGGTACCCGGCGGTCACCGCGGCGACGGCGCGCTGCGCGGGCTCGACCGCCGTGGCCTGGTCGGCCGCGGGCCCGGGCACCTCGAAGGTGACTAGCGCGCTGCGCCCACGGGGGGCCACCAGGCTGGCCGTCCGCAGCGGCGAGCGGATGTCGGTGGCGGCGTGCGGCAGCCGGGCCAGCGCGGCGGCCACCTGGGCGGCGGCCTGGCGCATCAGCGGATCGCGGCCGAACGGCGGCCCGGCCCGGCGGTCGGTGATCAGCACGTCCTCCACCGCCGGCGCGGTGACGCCCAGCTTGTTCAGGGTCTGCTCGGCCTGGCCGGACTGGCCGGCGTCGTAGGCCGGCACGGTCTTGCCGCCGATCGCGTGCCCGGCCGCGAAGATCACGACGACCAGCAGCAGCCAGCCGAACACCGCGGTCTTGCGGTGGCGGGCGCTCCATTCCGCGATCCGTTCCACGACCGGCGGACGGTTCGGGGCAGGCGGGCTTGTGACGGTTTTTGGCAATGGTGTAATGAACGACTGGCGCATGGTGACCTCGCGGTGTGGATGGAGGGTGAGAGGTGGTGTGCGGTCAGGTGGTTGGCGGTCGGGTGGCCGCGTCAGGTGGGGCCGAGCCGGTCAGCGCACGGCAAGCCGACCCGTCAGCCGGCGGGGGGCTGGCCGGTCAGTGAGCCAAGCGGGCCGGGCCGGCGCAGCACGTCCCTGGCCGGGGCCAGCGGGTCGGACGGCGGGCGGAGCACGGCGCGGGCCACCCTGGCGTGCAGCCGGGCCGTGACCACCACCGCGTAGTTGAACAAGCCGAAGCCGACGAGGCCGACGGCCGCGACGGCCAGGGCCTTGGGCAGGGCGTCGATGAACACGCCGACCGTGCCCGGCACGGCGGGCCCGTGCGGGAAGTAGAAACCGAGCTGGTAACCGTGCAGCCGGTGGCCGTGGTACTGCATCCAGGGCGCCCAGTACCAGACCGGCAGCGTGATCATGCCGAGGAACCAGGCCCACAGCGCCAGCACGACCGTGTCGAGCACGAAGAGCGGCACCCACAGACCGGTCAGGTAGCCCAGGTCGCGCCACAGCACCCGCTGCCGCCAAGGCGCCATCGCCCGCTCCAGCACGCCGGACGCCGTCACCGGCGGGTACTCGCCGCGCACCGGCTCGGTGAGCACCTGCCGCAGCCGGTGCCGCTCGACCGTGGCGCACCAGCGCACCACCCTGGCCGTGGCCACCAGCAGCGGCAGGCCGATCAGGATGGCCGCGAACGACGCGGCGGTGGTGGCGGCGCTGAGCGCGATCGCGAACAGCATGCTGCCCACCACACCAGGTAGCCGAGCAGGTACCAGGCGGCCCCGCCAGGGGCTGGCCGACGCGGCCAGCCGCAGCGGGTTGAGCGTCAGCGGCAGGCGGCTGGTGCTGTCGGTTCTCGGCCAGACTGAACGGAACGGCCGGCGCATGGGATTCGCCTCGCTTAAGGATGTGCGGACGCTGGGTCTGGTGACTGGGTGGCTCGCGAGCAGCCGAGGTTGTTTCAGTGGGCCGGCTAGGCAGGACGAGCGAGTGGGTCCGTGGCGAAGCCGTTCATTGTCAAAATTGGAGACAGTAGGCGGATACCTGGGCGCGAAGCTCAGCCGACATCGCGCATGAACTGCTCGACCGCGCCCACGTGCTCGGTGAGTTTGGCGAGCTGATCGCGCACCTCGGCCTGGTTGCTGATCACCGCGCCGACGATGAAGATGCCGAGGGTGATGCTGATCGCGGTGTAGTTCGTCCCGCCATCAGAATGCGCGACGGTGCGCGGCAGGCCGCCGGACGGGCTGTCGGTGGGGGCTGATAGGACTGCGGGCATGGCGACTGCGGGCATGAGGAGCGGCTTCGTGCTGCCGGGCGGCACCGCGAACGAGCAGGCCGAACTGGCGGTTCTGGCCGAGCAGGCGGGCTGGGACGGCGTGTTCGTGTGGGAGACCGGGTACGGGGTGGACCCGTGGGGCCTGCTGTGCGCGGTCGCGGGCCGGACCAGCCGGATCCGGCTGGGCACCATGCTCACGCCGTTGCCCTTCCGGCGGCCGTGGAAGCTGGCCAGCCAGGTGGCCACGCTCGATCAGCTCTCCGGCGGGCGGGCGATACTCGCGGTCGGCCTGGGCGCGCTCGACGAGGGCATGCCGTCGATGGGCGAGGTCAGCGACCTGCGGGCCAGGGCGGAACGGCTCGACGAGGGGATCGGCCTGATCAGGGACTTGTGGTCGGGCGCGCGTCAGTACCAGGGGAAGCACTACGTCTATCAGCAGGGAACCGTGGACCTGGCCACGGCGGCCCGCCCGGTGCAGGAGCGGATACCGATCTGGGTGGTCGGCGCCTGGCCGCGGCCCAAGTCGATGCGGCGGGCGCTGCGCTGCGACGGGGTGGTCCCGCAGTACCGGCGGGACGCGGAAGGGACGCCGCAGGACGCGCGCGAGCTGCGGGCCTGGCTGACCCAGCACGGGGCCGGGCCCGGGTTCGACGTGATCGCCGAGGGCGAGACCCCGGCCGGTGACCTCGCCGCGGCCGCCGCGGTGACCGCCGCGTGGGCCGCGGCCGGCTGCACGTGGTGGCTGGAGGAGCGCTGGCAGACGGTGTTCAGCCAGCCACCGAGGCTGGCCAACGCCAGGGAGCGGATCGCCGCGGGTCCTGGCTTCTAGGCGACGGGATCGCTAGCTCACACCTGTGGATAACTCTGTGGACAAGCCGGTGGAGAATTAATCAGTGTCGGGGATAACCAGGTCCACCCTGTGGACGGTATGTGGACAGAAAGAAAATCATCAGAATACTCCGCGCGAACCCTTGTGCCGGGCCGGAGTAAGGCAGTAGAAATGCACTCACCACCGGAAGCGGTAACCAAGTCGGGGGCTTTCGCAACTTAGCGGCGGCGGCCAGACAGCGTCTCAAGGTTCGGGAAACCGGCACTTCAGACGGGGTACCGGCCCTGGTGGGCAGGTTCAGCGGTGCAATCCGGGCAGGTGACTGGCCGGTGCCGCGGCCGGGCGACTGGCCGTTTCGCGCCGCGAAGACCGGGCGGGCCCCCTCCATCTCATGCATGGAGGGGGCCCGCCTTCTTTTCTATATCCATTCCGCTCGATATGTATTCTGCCCAGCGCCGGCGCGTCGTATTCATATCGATACTCACGTATCCGATTTCGCCGTGCGGGCGACCCTGCCGGACCCGGGCGTCACTCACCGTGACCGGCGGCCCGGGGCGCCGGACCGGACAAGGTCGTGGATACGGGAATTACTGTTATTGTCGCGACATCGGTACATCTTTACCCCGCTCCAGGTCACCTCGCTCCAGGTCAGGCGTGTGTCGTTCAGTACGGAGAGGAAGAAGATGCGCAATCGAAGTCAGGCCGTCACCGCCCTCGTCGCGGTGACTGCGGCCTCGACGTTGTTGGCCAGCGGTGTGGCCAGCGCGTCCACGGCCGGGCCCGCAGGGGGCGCCCGCGCGGTGCTGGCCAGCACCGCGCCGACCGCGGCACAGTACGGTTCCTCGCTCGCCGCGATGGCGCCTGCCAGCGGCGTCCAGGTGAGCGTGTTCGTCGGCCGCGACCAGGCCGCCCTGGCCGCCGCGGCCGCCGCGGTGTCCAACCCGGCCAGCCGGAGCTACGGGCACTACCTCACCCCGGCCCAGGTGCGGGCCAAGTACGGCGCCACGTCGGCGCAGCAGAACGCGGTGGCCGGCTGGCTGCGGCAGTCCGGGCTGCGCGTGACGAACCGCAACGCTTTCACGGTCTCGGCCAGCGGCAGCACCGCGCAGGCTGAGTCCGCGCTGCGGGCGCGGCTGGAGCTGAGCCGCCCGCGGGACGCGATCGCGCAGGTCGTGTCGGCCGGGCCGATGTCGGTGCCCGCGGCCCTGGGCCGCACGGTGAGCACGGTGCGGGTGGCGACCGCGGCCATCCCGATGGGCCAGCACGAGCCGCTGAAGAAGATGACCTACGCGGCGCCGGGCTCGACGGCCACGGCCAAGATCAAGGAGAAGTGCTCGGCCTACTACGGCCAGAAGAAGGCCAGCACGCTGCCCGGCGCCTACGGTCACACGCTCACCTGGTCGCCCTGCGGCTATCTGCCACAGCAGCTTCGCTCCGCCTACGGCGCCACGAAGTCCGGCCTGACCGGCCGGGGCGTGAGCCTGGCCATCCTCAGCGAGGACAACGACTCCACCGCGCTGGCGGACGCCAACAAGTGGGCCAAGGAGCGCGGCTTCGCGCCGTTCAAGCCCGGCCAGTACTCCGCCGACATCGCCTCGCACGCGCCCAACGGCATCGGCGACGGTGAGAGCGCGCTGGACATCGAGTCCTCGCACGGCATGGCGCCCGACGCCAAGGTCAACTACGTGGTCGGGAACGGCAAGATCACCGGTGACCGGCTGCTCGACTCGCTCGACGAGGTCGTCACCTACGGGATCGCGAGCGTGGTGAGCAGCTCCTGGTACGAGGGCTACATGCCGGTGCCGAAGAGCATGATCACCGCCTGGGAGGGCGTGCTGGAGCGCGGGGCCGTCGAGGGCATCACGGTCAACTTCGCCACCGGCGACTACGGCGACGAGACCCCACTGCAGTACCCGGGCTCGGACCCGTGGATCACCACGGTCGGCGGCACCAGCCTGGCCGTCGGGGCGCACAGCAAGAACCTGTGGGAGACCGGCTGGGAGACCGAAGAGACCAGCCTGGCCAAGAACGGCCAGAGCTGGAACCCCCAGCCGCCCGGCTCCTTCAGGGAGGGCAGCACCGGCGGTGTCTCGCACACCTTCTCCGAGCCCTACTACCAGCAGGGCGTCGTGTCGGGGAACACCTACCAGGGCCAGGCCATGCGGGACGTGCCCGACGTGTCGGACCTGGGTGACTGGAACCTCGGCTACCAGATCGGCCTGTCCATCCCCCAGGGCCACGGGAAGACCGTCTACATCGACGCGGTCAACGGCGGCACCAGCCTGTCCTCGCCGATGTTCACCGGGTTCGAGGCCGACCTGATCCAGGGCCGCGGCGGCATCGCGCTCGGGTTCGCCAACCCGGCCCTGTACGACATGGCCAGCACGGCCGCGTTCCACGACGTGACCGGCAGCCCGCAGGGGCAGAGCCTCACCGAGGCGAACGTGTACGGCCCGGCTTACGGCCAGGCGCCGACCCTGTCCACCATGGGCCAGTGCGCCAGCACCAAGCACCTGGCCTGCGGGGCCGGTTACGACACGGTCAGCGGGATCGGGTCACCGGGGCCGGACTTCTTCAGCTCGTTCGGCTCGCACGCGGGGTAGTTCGTTAGTCGGCTCGGCCTGGGCCGGGGGTGCCGTCGGCGCCCCCGGCCCGTTGGATCACGGGTCACAGGTGGTAGGCGTACTCGCGGAATTCCCAGTCGGTGACGAAGCGCTCGAACCGCTCGATCTCGTTCCGCTTGTAGGCCAGGAACGACCCGGTGAAGTACTCCCCCAGCACGCCGGTCAGCTCGTGGTCGGCCTCCAGCGCGTCCAGCGCCTCGGCCAGCCGCACCGGCAGCAGCCCTGCCTGGCCCGGGTCGTAGCCGTAGCCTTCCAGCTTCGGCGGCGGCTCCACCTTGTCCTGCAGGCCCAGGCACACCGCCGCGCCGACGGCGGCCATGGCCAGGTACGGGTTGGCGGTGGCGTCGCCCAGCCTGACCTCCATCCGGGCGGCGGCGCCGCGCTCCGGCGGGATCCGCACCATCGCGCTGCGGTTGTCCAGGCCCCAGTCGATCAGCCAGGGCGCGAGGGTGTCGGGGCCGAACCGCTTATAGGAGTTGATGGTCGGGTTGAGCAACGCGCTCAGCGCCCTGGCGTGCCGCAGCACGCCGCCGACCGCGTGCCGGCCGGCCGCCGAAAGACCGTCCGCCCCGTCCGGGTCGCCGAACACGTTGGCGCCGTGCTCGTCGTTCAGCGACACGTGCACGTGGAACCCCGAGCCGCCCTCGCCGTTGAACGGCTTGGCCATGAACGTGGCCAGCAGGTCGTGCTGGCGGGCAATCTCCTGCACCGCGGACTTGAGCCGGAAGGCCCGGTCGGCCGCGTCGGGCGCGGCCGAGTGGCCGAGGTTGATCTCGAACTGGCCGGGTGAGAACTCGTGGTTGGCCGCCGTCACCCGCAGGCCCGCGTCGCGTAGCTGACGCAGCAAGTGCAGCAGCAGACCCCGCGGGTCGCCCTTGCGGCCGACCACGTAGACGTTGCCGGGCTCGTCGGCGTAGCGGCGCCAGCCCCCGTTGCTGTCACCCTGGCTGCCGTCGCGGTCGTTGCCGGCGCGCTGGCACAGGTAGAACTCGAGCTCGGGGCCGCAGATCATCGTGTGGCCGAGGGCGGTGAGGCGGTCGGTCACCCGGCGGAGCACGGCGCGGGGGCATTCCGGCGCCGGCTGCCCGTCGGGGGTGGTCGCGTCGCCCAGGCACCAGGCCGCGTTCCTCTCCCACGGCAGCGGCGTCACCGTGGTCAGATCGGGCACGACGGCGATGTCGGGCAGGCCCGCTTCCAGACCGCCCTGGATCGGCACCACGTCACCCATCGGCGAGGTGTGATACACCGCCCGGCAGAACGCCAGGCCGTGCTCGACCGCGGTCGGCAACTCGTCCAGCAGCACGTCGCGGCCCCGGTCCACGCCGATCAGATCGGGGTAGGAGACCCGGACCACGTCGACGCCTTCGGCGCGCAGCCGTTCGATCACGGCCGCGACGTCCGGCTGGGAATCGGCTGGCATGGCGGCTCCCGGGATAAAATCGTTCGGTAGCGAACGAATTGCAGCGTAGCGCTGGATCACCTGACAGGGCCAGTATCCAGGCAGCCCAGAGTCAGGCGCCCAGTCTCAGGCGGCCCAGTCTCAGGCGGCCCAGTCTCAGGCGGCGCGGCGCCAGGCCTCGGCGAGGGCGGCGTAGCTGTCCCGGCGGCGGGCCCGGCCCAGGCTGGGGGTGACCACCACGATCTCGTCCACCTCGGCGAGCTGCTTCATCTCCAGCAGCCGCTCCGCGACGGCCTTGGGCTCGCCGGTCACCATCCGGCCGTCGTCGCGCGGCCCGGCCCGGAACTCCGGCGACCTGGCGTACTCGCGGACCCGCTCGGGCCGCAGCGGTTCGTGTATGCCCCGGCGGATGTTGGAGATGGTGAGCGTCCACCCCGCCTCGAACTCGGCGACCGCCTCCTCGTCGGGGCTGGCGAAGGCCAGCACCGACATGGCCGAGTAGGGTGTCGCGCCGAGCGGGCCCGGGTCGAACCGGCGGCGGTACTCGCGCAGCGCCTCGAACGCGAGCTCCGGGCTCATGTGGTGGGCGAACGCCGCGCTCATCCCGTTGACCGCGGCGAACCGAGGGCCGTACTGGCTCGACCCCAGCACGAACAGCTCGGGCCGCTCGTCCACCAGCGGCGCGGCGACCAGCTTGGCGTACGGGTGCCCCTCGGGGAAGCCGTCGCTCAGCCAGCCCAGCAGCTCACCGACCTGCGCGGGGAACTCGGCCGCGGGGTCGGTGACCATGCCGCGGCGCAGCACGTGCGCGGTCAGCGGGTCGGTGCCCGGGGCCCGGCCCAGCGCCAGGTCGATCCGGCCCGGGTACATGGCCACCAGCGTGCGGAACATCTCGGCGACCTTGAGCGGCGCGTGGTTGGGCAGCATGATCCCGGCCGCCCCCACCCTGATCCGCTCGGTCTGCGCGCCGATGTGGGCGATCAGCAGCTCGGGCGCACTGCAGGCCAGGCTGGTCATGTTGTGGTGCTCGGAGACCCAATACCGCCGGTAGCCCGCGGCCTCCACGGCCTGGGCGATGCCGACCGCACCCGCCACCGACTGTGACGCGTGCTCGCCGTACTCGATTCCGACGAAATCAAGCACGGCGAGCGGCAGCGAATTCTGTTCGGTATCCATCATCGGGATCAATGCCGGGGACCGCGACGGCATTCCCCGGCCTATGCGGCCTCGTGCAGCTCGCCGGGCTTGCGCACCTCGCGAGTTGGGCGGGTGCGCCAGGCCTCGACCGCCATGGTCAGCGCGACGGCCGCCACGATGGCACCGAAGACCTCGAACGTCGTCTCCAGCCCGAGGTGGGTCACGACCAGGCCGGCGATGACGGCCGGCAGCGACAGCGAGGAGTAGGCCACCACGTAGAAGGCCGACATGACCGACGCCCGGTGCTCGGCCGGGATCACGGCGGTGAGCTGACGCAGCCCGCCGAGGAAGGCGACACCGAACCCGACGCCCGCGATGACCATCCCGGCGAGGAAGACGGCACTGGAGTCCGCGGCGGTCGCGATGACCACCGTGACCAGCCCCACGGTCAGGACGGCCGGGCCCGCGCTCGCCCCGAGCCAGGGCGGCATCCGCTGAAACCCGAGCTGGGCCACCGCGGCCGGGAGCGTGAGCAGCACCCCGGCCAGGCTCGCCAGCACGACGTTGCTGGTGTTCAGCAGGTGCGCGGAGAGCTGGTCACCGATGGAGAAGAACAGCCCGCCGATCGACCAGGACCCCAGCACAGCCAGGCTGGCCAGCAGGAACGGATGACGGATCCCGGCGGGCACGCTCGGGCGCTGCGGGGTCAGCCGGAACCGGCCCTGCTTCCGCACCGGCTCGGGCATCCAGTACGCCCCGGCCAGGGCCACGGCGGACAGCACCAGCAACATCACGTACGGCAGTGTCCGCGGCGCCGGCCCGGCCTGGACCAGGATCGAGGAGACCAGCAAGCCGAGACCCAGGCCCGCGCAGCTCGCCACCGCGTTGGCCAGCCCCGCGCCGACCGGGTCGTGACGCCGGTGCAAGTCGAGCAGCGCCGCGCTGGCCGCGCTCAGCGCGGCCCCGGTGGCCAGCCCCTGCAAGCCACGCGCGACGAACAGCCAGGCGGTGGACTGGGCCGCGATGAACAGCAGCCACGCCACCATGAGCCCGCCCACCGAGATCAGCAGCACCGGCCGCCGGCCGATCTGGTCGGACACCCGCCCGGCCAGCAGCAGCGCGGCCAGCACGCCGAAGGCGTAGGTCGCGTAGATCAGCGTCACGGTGAGCGCCGCGAAATGCCAGTCCGCCGCGTACAGCGGATACAGCGGTGAGGGCACCACCGATCCGAACAAGCAGAGCCCGATCATGGCGGCGGCCAGCAGGTACGCGACCCGCTGCGGCAGCACCCACCGCCGCGGCCGCAGCCTGTCCGCTAGCGACAGGCTGCCCGCCCCACGGGCCTCGGGGCTCTGCGTCCGGGCTTCCACTTCAGCCTGAGCCCAGGCGCCGGAGACCAAGGTCCCTGGTCCGTCCGCTCGCGACCACGCCCCGGCCAGCCGGGCGCCCATCCCGTTTGGTTCAGTGAATGAACTCATGACTTCGATATTAGAGGTTCAATCATTGAACTTGCAAGGGATATAATCGGCTCCATGCCGCTGCCACGGGAGTACACAGGCGAGGACTGCGCGATCGCGCGGGCCCTGGAGATCATCGGCGAACGCTGGACGCTGCTGATCGTGCGGGACGCGTTCCACGGGGTCGCGCGGTTCAGCGATTTCCGCGACCACCTGGCGATCCCGCGCGCGGTGCTGACGGAGCGCCTGAACCTCCTGGTCGAACACGGCATCATGAGCCGGGTCACCGCCGGAAGCGGCCGGGACGAGTACGTGCTCACACCCAAGGGCCAGGAACTGTGGTCGACGGTCTGGTCCCTGCAGTCCTGGGGCGCCAAGTACTACGTCCCAGAGAATCGGCGCCGGGCCTACATCCACACCGGCTGCGGCGGAGCGGTCGCCCTGGACGGCCGCTGCGAGACCTGCGACGCCCAGCCGCGCCCGGGCGACCTGACCATGCTCCCCCGTCCCACCGTGTCCCCCGTCATCGCGGCCAAGACCGACCCGGTCTCCCGCGCCCTGTCCGTCCCGCACCGTCTCCTCACCCCCATCGAACGCACCCACACCTAGCGCCCCGGCGATGACGGACATACCGATGCCACCGAAGATGGAGCTCACGGCGATTACGCTCGACTGTCCCGGCCCCCACATATGCGACAACGCTGTCATCTAGTTGTGGCCAGGCTGCGGCGTGGATTGGGAAGGATCCTGGTCGTTCTTGCAGCCAAGATCCTTCCCAATAATCCCAGCCACCCGCACACCCACCGGGACCCTCATCATTGGGGAGGATCCTCGTCGTTCCGGCGACCAGGATCCTCCCCAATAACCCGTGCCACCCGCGCACCCTCGTCCTCGGCGGGGTGCGGGGGTAGGGCTTAGGGGTGGATGGCGACGGTTGCCATTAGGTACTGGTCCCGCTCCCGGAGTGCTGGAGTTCGTTGCCAATGATGTAGACCGTGGAACTGTCCAGGCTCACCACCAGCTGCCCGAAGCCGTCGTTCGTGGGCCGCTGGTAGGGGGACTTCGCCCAGAGCTGGGCGCCGGTGGCCGCGTCGTAGGCCACCACTCCCACCTGCCCGGTCACGAACACCGTCGAGCCGTCCGGGCTCAGGGCCAGCCCTTGGTGGGCCCTGAGATTCGGCCAGGGTCGTCGTCGCCCAGTTCTGCGCTCCGGTCGCGGTGCCGTACGAGACCGTCAGGTAGTCCCGGTACCTGGGCGTTCCCTTGTCCTGCACGGCCGAGCCGACGGACAACGTGGACCCGTCCGGGCTCACGGCCACCGCCGTCCGCCCGGGCCGGCCGTGAACCAGGGCCGTGGCCGCGTGACCGGCTGTGGCCGTGCGCGCCGTCGTCTGGCCGGCCGAGGCGAGAGCCGGGCCCGATCCGGCGGCGGACGCCAGGGCCAGGGCCACCACGGCCACCGCCCCCGTTATCGGGTTGTTAAGTCTCATGGTCGTGTCCCTTCCTAGTGACAGCAGACGATTTCTTGCGGGGGCAGACGATTCCAGGTCGAAAAAGAGGAGGTGTCGTGGAGCCGACGCGCAGCGCCCGTGCCCGGTTACCCGGCTGGCCCACACGGGCCTGTTCCTCTACGATGCAAGAGTCGTATGGATACGAACGATCTGGTGAGAGCCGGGTTGACGCGGGGACGCGAGCGTGGGGAGATGCGGGCATGAGCGACGTGACCGGGTTTTTCTACCCACGCACCGCTACCGGGCGGGCTTCGCTGCTGCCCCCGCCCCCGTGGCACTACTCCGGTGACCTGCTCACGGTGGAGTACCGGACCGATCCGGCCCGGGTGGCCGAACTGCTGCCCGCGCCGCTGGCGCCCGCACCCGACGACCCCGGTGCGGTGGCGCTAATCTGGGCCGACTGGCAATCCTGCGGCGACAGTCAGGAAGAGTTGCTGGATCCGGTGCGCGCCCAGTACCGCGAGTGCTTCGCCGTGGTCAGGTGCGCATTCGCCAGCGAGGTCTACTCGCGCTGCGTCTACATCTGGGTGGACACCGACTTCGCCCTGGCCCGTGGCCTCTACCAGGGGTATCCCAAGAAGCTGGGCGCGATCCACCAGACCAGGCCGCACCCGTTCGGCCTGGCCGCGCCGCGGATCGGGCCCGGGGGCCGGTTCGCCGGAACGCTGTCGGCGGCGGGCCGGCGGCTGGCCCAGACGGTGGTCACGCTGCGCGAGCAGGTGCCGAGCGGCGGGTTCGTGAACGCCCACCCGATGGCCCACCACCGCTGGATGCCGTCGATCGAAAAGGGAGCGCCCGACGCGCTGGATGAGCTGATCCGGTCCGGCAGCGCCGGCTTCGAAGGCGGACCGGTCTGGCGCGGCGACGCCACGCTCGAGCTGTTCGACTCCCCCACCGAGGAACTAGCCAGCCTCGGCGTGGCCGAGGTGATCGCCGGCTACTACCAGCAGGTCGCGATCACCTGGGACGGCGGCCGGGTGCTGGCCCGCGGGACCGGCGCATGAGCACGGTCGCGGGCACCGACGTCGACACCAGGCACTGGATCGGCGGCCAGCGCGCGGGCTCACCGGCCACCTTCACCGATCTCTCCCCCATCGACGAGCGCCCGCTGGCCGAGGTCTCCCGCGGCGGCGACGCTGAGATCTCCGCCGCTGTCCGCAGCGCGGCTGACGCCTTCCCTGGCTGGGCGACGACGGCAATTGACGGACGGGCGCAAAGTCTGCGCTCGATCGCTGACGTGATCGAGGCCAGAGCCGACGAACTGGCCCAGGTGGAGACGCTGGACAACGGTTCGCTGCTGCGTTCGCACCGGCGCAGCGTGATGCCGCGGGTGGCGCACAACTTCCGGTTTTTCGCCGACTGGCTGCTCCGCCTCGACGCCGGTGACCTCGAGGTCTCCGGCCACCGGGAGCTGGTGTCCTGGGACCCGGCCGGGGTGACCGGGATCATCACGCCGTGGAACGCGCCGTTGATGCTGGCCACCTGGCGGATCGGGCCCGCGCTGGCCGCGGGCAACACGGTGGTGTTCAAGCCGCCGGAGTGGGCGCCGCTGACCGCGAGCCTGCTCGCCGACATCACCCGCGACGCCGGGCTGCCGCCCGGGGTGTTCAACGTGGTTCAGGGCCTCGGCGAGGAGGCCGGGGCCGCGCTGGCCGCCCACCCCGGCCTGGCCAGGCTGGCGTTCACCGGCTCGGTGGCCACCGGCCGCCTGGTCGCGGCGGCGGCCGGGCGCCAGCTCACGCCGGTCTCGCTGGAACTCGGCGGCAAGTCGCCGCTGCTGGTGTTCGCCGACGCCGACCTGGACCTGGCCGTCAGGCACGCGGTCGGGCAGTTCGACAACGCCGGGCAGGTCTGCCTGGCCGGCACCAGGCTGCTGGTGGACGAGGCCATCGCCGGGGAGTTCACGGCCCGGTTCGCGGCGCGGGCCGCGGCGCTGTGCCAGGGCGACCCACGAGACCCGCAGACCGATGTCGGGCCGAACATCACCCGCCAGCACCTGGACCGGGTGGACGGCTTCGTCCGGCGGGCGGTGGCGGCCGGCGCGCGGCCGCTGGCCGGCGGCGGCCCGAACCGCCGACTGGGCGGGCTGTACTACCAGCCGACGCTGCTGGCCGGGGCGGATCCTGGCAGCGAGATCCTCACCGAAGAGGTGTTCGGGCCGGTGCTGACGTTGCAGACCTTCGGCACCGAGGACGAGGCGGTGGCGCTGGCCAACGGCACCCCGTACGGCCTGGCCGCCACGTTGTTCACCGGCGACGAGAGCCGGGCCGCGCGGGTGTCGGCCCGGCTGCGGGCCGGGACGGTGTGGGTCAACTGCTTCTTCGTGCGCGACCTGGCCGCGCCGTTCGGTGGGAGCGGCCTGTCCGGCGTCGGCCGCGAGGGTGGCACCTGGAGCTTCGACTTTTACAGTGACGTAAAGAACACGGTGTACGCGCCGGAGGGGTGGCACAGCGATGGGTGAGGTAGCGGGGGCAGGCCTGCTGGCCCACGTTCCGACGATCATGCTCCCGTACGGTGAGCGGCTGGCCCTGAACGAGGGCCGGGAGATCAGCCTGGTTCCCGGGCTGCGCCGGCTGCGCGCGGAGGTGTTCGAGGCCACCGACTACGACACCGTGGTGGTGCTGGACTCGCACTGGTGCACCACGGTCGAGTTCGTGGTGTCGGCCCAGCCGGGCCGGGCCGGCCTGTTCACCTCCGACGAGCTGCCGCGCGGAATGTGCCGCGTCCCCTACGACTGGCGCGGCGACCCCGAACTGGCGCACGCCATCGCCGGCCAGTCCGGCGCGCACGGAACCTGGATCACCGCGATCGACGACCCGTGGCTGCCGGTGCACTACGCCACCGTCAACCTGTGGTCCTATCTGGGCCAGGGCCTGGACCGGCGGTGGATCACGATCAGCAACACCGCGCAGACCGGCGACACCGAGGACTTCTTCCGGGCGGGCCGGGCCATCGGCGCGGCCATCGCGGCGAGCGACCGGCGGGTGCTGCTGCTGGCGTCCGGCGCGCTGTCGCATACGTTCTGGCCGTTGCGCGAGCTGCGCGCGCACGAGGCCAGCGACCCGGCCCACATCAGAACCGCCGAGGCGCGCGAGGCCGACCTGCAGCGCATCGGCTGGCTCAAGGCCGGCGACCACGCCAAGGTGATCGACGCGATGCCTGATTTCCTCCGGGTGCGGCCCGAGGCGAAGTTCGCGCCCTACCTGATGATGATCGCGGCGCTCGGCGGGGACCGGGTGGCCGCCCCCGGGCGGGCGTTCAGCGAGTACGAGAACTCGGTGGGCACCGGGCAGATGCACCTGTGGTTCGACCGGCCGGCCAGCGGCTGGGCCGCCTAGATGGCCGCGATGACCGAATACCGCCGGATCCTGCTGGACGGCGCCGTGGTCCAGGTAGTCAGGGACGGGGGCGAGCTAGTCGCGGGCGACGGCCGCCGGGTGCCCGCGGACACCGCCACCCACCTGCCGCCGGTGGTGCCGACCAAGATCGTGGCGGTGCACCTCAACCACCGCAGCCGGGTGACCGAGTTCGGCGCGACGCTGCCGCCCGCCCCGACCTACTTCCATAAGCCGGTGTCCGCGCTGACCGGGCACGGTGGCGCGGTGGTCAGGCCGCGGGGCTGCCGGTACCTCAACTACGAGGGCGAGGTGGCCATCGTGATCGGCCGCACCTGCCGCAACGTGCCGCAAGCGGACGTGGGCGGCTACATCGCCGGGTACACGATCGGCAACGACTTCGGCCTGCACGACTTCCGCGACACCGACGCGGGGTCGATGCTGCGGGTCAAGGGCTCGGACACGCTGGCGCCGCTGGGGCCCGGGCTGGTCACCGGGTGGGACTTCCGCGGCAAGCGGCTGCGCACGTACGTGAACGGACGGCTGGCGCAGGACGGATCCACCGACGAGATGCAGTGGGACATGCACTACCTGGTGGCCGACATCGCGCGCACGATCACGCTGGTCCCCGGCGACGTGCTGCTGTCGGGCACGCCCGCGGGCTCGCGTCCGGTTCAGCCGGGCGACCTGGTTGAGGTCGAGGTAGAGGGCCTGGGACGGCTGGCCAACCACGTGGTGGAGGGCCCAGCACCGGTGCCGCCCGACCTGGGGGCTCAGCCGTCGCAAAGTGAGGAGGTCCGGTCCACCGCCCTCGGCGGGGACTGGGAGTTTCGCGGGATCCGCCCGCCCCGGCGGTCCTGAGGATCCTCAAACCAGGAAGGGGCGCTTCTATGGACCTGCGGGACTGGCTCGACCGCGCGGTGAGCGCGGTGCGGGCGTGGGAGTCTGGCTACGGGCAGTTCGAGGGGCATCCCTCACTGCTGGTGGATCCAGACCGGTTCGACGCGGCGTTCGGCGAACTGGCCGGGCGGCTGCGCGATAACTACCCCTACTTCCACCCGTCCTACGCCGGCCAGATGCTGAAGCCACCGCACCCGGCCGCGGTGGCCGGATACCTGGCCGCGATGCTGATCAACCCGAACAACCACGCACTGGACGGCGGGCCCGCCACCTCGGCGATGGAGAAGGAGGTGGTAGCCAGGCTGGCCGCCATGTTCGGCCTGGCCGAGCACCTGGGCCACCTGACCAGCAGCGGCACGATCGCCAACCTGGAGGCGCTGTGGGTGGCCAGGGAGCTGCACCCCGGACTCGGCGTCGCCTACAGCGCGGAGGCGCACTACACGCACGGGCGGATGTGCGGGGTGCTCGGCGTGCCCGGCACCGCGGTCCCGGCCGACGACCGCGGCCGGCTGGACCTGGCCGCGCTGGACGAGCTGCTGGCCGGCGGGCGGATCGGCACCGTGGTGGCCACGGCGGGCACCACCGGGCTGGGCGCGATCGACCCGGTGCACGAGGTGGTGGCGATCGCCCGGCGGCACGGCGTGCGGGTGCACGTGGACGCCGCCTACGGCGGGTTCTTCACACTGCTGGCCGGGCGGCAGGACCGGGCCGGGCTGGACCCGGCGCCGTGGCGGGCCATCGCGGAGTGCGACTCCGTCGTGGTGGACCCGCACAAGCACGGGCTGCAGCCGTACGGGTGCGGAGCCGTTCTTTATAAAGATCCGTCCATCGGGCGGCTGTACCAGCACGAATCGCCTTATACCTACTTCACCTCCGACGAGCTGCATCTGGGCGAGATCAGTCTGGAGTGCTCGCGGGCCGGGGCGGCCGCGGCCGCGCTGTGGCTCACGTTCGAGCTGCTGCCGCCGGTGGCCGGGGTCCCAGCCGGGCTCGGTGAGGTGCTAGCGGCCGGGCGGCGGGCGGCGCTGGACTGGTCCGCGCGGCTGGCCCGCTCCGACCGCCTGGAGCTGTACCAGCCGCCCGAACTCGACATCGTCTGCTATTTCCCGGTCGCCGGGACGCCGCCGGGGCTGGCCGCGATCGACCGGGAGTCGGCCCGGATGCTGGCCGACGGCATGAACGACAAGGAGGACCCGGTCTTCCTCAGCACGCTCACCGTGACCGCCGGCGCGTTCGGCCGCCGCCACCCTGGGGTGACCGCCGACGCCGACCGGGCCCGGATCCTGCGCAGCGTGCTGATGAAGCCCGAATCGGAGACGTACATCGGCCGCCTGCACGAGCGGGTGGAGGAGCTGGCGGGGCGGCTGAGCTAGCCGCGGGCGATCTCAGGCGTGACAATGGGGGCCGGGAGGGTTCGGATGAGCTTTAACGTGCAGTCAGAGGTGGGACAGCTCCGCCAGGTGATCGTGCACCGGCCCGGGCTCGAACTGTCCAGGCTGACCCCGCGCAACGTCGACGAGCTACTGTTCGACGAGGTCATGTGGGCCAAGCGAGCGCAGGAGGAGCACGACGCCTTCACCGCGGTGCTGCGCGACCACGGGGTCCGGGTGCACTACTACGCCCAGTTGCTGGCCGAGACGCTCGCGCTGCCCGAGGGCCGGGCCTTCGTGCTCGACCGGGTGTGCACGCCGGAACGGCTCGGCCCGAACCTGGTCGATCATCTGCGGTCGCTGTTCGACGACCTGCCGGCCGCGGAGCTGGCCGAGCTGCTGATCGGCGGCGTGCTCAAGGAGGACGTGCATCCGTCCGGGGCGCGGAGCCTGACCTGGGACATGCTGGGGGCCGACGACTTCGTGCTGCCACCGCTGCCCAACCATCTGTTCCAGCGGGACAACTCCTGCTGGATCTACCGGGGCGTGTCGGTCAACCCGATGGCCAAGTCCGCCCGGCAGCGGGAGACCCTGCACAGCCGGGCCATCTACCGGTACCACCCGCTGTTCGCCGGCGGCGGCTTCGACCGGTACTACGGCGACGACGACAACGGTCACCTGCCGGCCACCGTCGAGGGCGGCGACGTGCACGTGCTCGGCCACGGCGCGGTGATGATCGGAATGGGTGAGCGGACCACCCCGATGGCGGTGGAGAAGCTGGCGCAGGCACTGCTGGGCAGCGGGCAGGTCACCGCGGTGATCGCGACCGAGCTGCCCGCCACCCGGGCGATGATGCACCTGGACACGGTCATGACGATGATCGACCGCGGCACGTTCGTGCTTTACCCCTACCTCGACCCGAACCTGCGGTCGTGGACCGTGACCAGCGGCGGCGGGCCCGGCGGCCTGCGGGTGGAGCCCAACGCCAACCTGTGGGAGACGATCGCCGAGGTGCTCGGCATCGACAAGCCGGTGGTGCTGAGCACCAACGACGACGTCAGGGCGGCCGAGCGAGAGCAGTGGGACGACGGGAACAACTACCTGGCCGTCGCGCCCGGCGTGGTCGTCGGTTACGAGCGCAACGTCGCCACCAACACGATGCTGCGTGATCACGGCATCGAGGTGGTGCCGATCTCCGGCAGTGAGCTGGGCCGCGGCCGGGGCGGCCCACGGTGCATGAGCTGCCCGATCGAGCGCGATCCCGCCTGAGGACGGGGCCTCAGGGACGCAGCCGGGGTGCGGCTTGCGTGTGTTTTTCTCACGCCGGCAGGTAAAGGCTGACTACGGTAGGGGCGTGCAAATTGGAAAGTCCTCCAGCCAGGTAAGCACCGTCGCCGTCGAGACGGGGACCGGTGGTCCAGCCGTCCCGGAGCCGGACGGTCAGCTCCGGCTCGTGTTCGCCAGCTTCCTGATGCTGTTCACGGAGCTGACGCTGATCCGGTGGGTCGGGGCGAACAACGTGTTCGTGTCCGAGGCGACCAACCTCGTGCTGCTGGCCAGCTTCCTGGGTATCGGGATCGGCTTCCTGAACGGCCGGAACGGGCGAGACTACCTGCGCTGGACACCGCTGACCCTCTTCGTCCTGGTCGGCTTCGTCCTGCTGTTCCCGGCCATCCTGCACAACCCCGGCGGGCCCAAGCCGTTCGTTGGTGCGCTCGGCCTGACGGCGCTGCCCGAATGGCTCAGCCTGACCCTGGCGTTCGTGCTGACCGTGGCCGTGATGACCGGCTTCGGCCAGGCCGTCGCCCGGGTGTTCGTCGGGTTCCACCCGCTGAGCGCCTACCGGCTCGACATACTCGGCAGCATCGGCGGCATCGCGGTGTTCTCGATCCTGTCGTTCGCCGATCAGCCGCCCGCCACCTGGGGCATCGTGGTCGGGCTCGGGCTGGCCGGGCTGCTGTGGCCAGACCTGCGCTGGTGGCAGGTGGCCGCCGTGGCCGGCGTCATCGCCCTGCTGTGCATCGAGTCGTTCACGACCGGCCAGATCTGGTCGCCCTACAACAAGATCCTCCTGAACCCTGTCAACGGTGACGCCCCGAACGTCTCGGTGAGCGCGAACAACATCCCGTATCAGACCATTCACCCGCTCAGCCACATGAGCAAGTTCTACTTCCTGGCCTACGGGCACGTCACCAAGCAGAGCCTCAGCAACGTCCTCATCATCGGGGCCGGCACCGGAAACGACGTGTCGGTCGCGCTGCACGAGGGGGCCAAGCACATCGACGCGGTGGAGATCGACCCGGGTCTGCTCGGCATCGGCCGTCAGCACAACCGCAACCGCCCGTACCAGAACCCGCGGGTTACCGCCTACGTCGCCGACGGCCGCCAGTTCCTCGAGGACACCAGCAAGCACTACAGCTTGATCATGTTCGCCCTGCCCGACTCGCAGGCCTCGCTGGCCGGCCAGTCCGGCATTCGGCTGGAGAGCTTCCTGCTCACCCAGCAGTCGATCGAGGCGGCCAAGGCCCACCTGGCGCCCGGTGGCACGTTCTCGATGTACAACTGGTACACGCCGTTCGTGCTGGACCGGTACGCGAACACGCTCGAGACCGTCTTCCACAAGGCCCCGTGCGAGCAGATAGCGGGCAGCAGCATCTCCGGCCGCCAGGAAGCAGTCCTGACGATCGGGCCGGGATCCACCGTGGCGAACTGCTCCAGTTACTGGCACGGCGAGCACATCACGCCCGCCACCGACGACTGGCCGTTCCCTTACCTGCGCAGCCGGTCCATCCCGGTCGGCTATGCGGTGCTGCTCGCCTGCATCCTGCTCGGGTCGATCCTGCTGGTGCGGATCGGCGGCGTGGGCGCCGGCGTGTTCGGCCGGATGCGGTCCTACGTCGACCTGGCCT
This sequence comes from Streptosporangiaceae bacterium, assembly GCA_036267135.1. GTDB lineage: Bacteria > Actinomycetota > Actinomycetes > Streptosporangiales > Streptosporangiaceae > PALSA-505. Next base: position 40,933 of record DATAWQ010000151.1, read on the forward strand.
TCATGGGCGCCGCCTTCCTGCTGCTGGAGACCAAGAACATCGTGGGCTTCGCGGTGTTGTTCGGCACCACCTGGTTCGTGAACGCCCTGGTCTTCGCCGGGGTGCTGGTCGCGGTGTACCTAGCCGTCGAAACGGCGAGATGGGTGAAACTGCCACCACCGATCGTGCTGTACCCGGCACTCATCGTGTCGCTCGCGGTCGCCTGGGTCGTGCCGCAGGCGGACCTGCTGAGCCTGGCGGCGGTGCCACGGTTCCTGGCCGGCTGCGCGCTGGCCTTCGCGCCGGTGTACCTGGCCAACCTGATCTTCTCGCAGAAGTTCAAGGACGCCGACTCGGCCGCCCCGGCGTTCGCCGCCAACCTGCTCGGCGCGATCGTCGGCGGCATCCTGGAGTGGCTGTCGCTGGTCACCGGCTACCGGGCGCTGCTGATCTTGGTCGCCGTGCTGTACGCCTGCGCCTTCCTCACCGGCCGGCGACGGGCGGGCCAGGCGGGCGCACTCGCTTCCGGCGGGTAAGCCTCTTCCGGCGGGTAAACCCCGGCTCAGGGACGGACCATGGCGGCGAGCAGGGCCTGCAGCTTGAGCTGGGTCTCTTCGAGTTCGGAGCCCGGGCGTGACCCGGCCACCAGGCCGACTCCGGCGTACAGCCAGGCCCGGTCACCGTCCACCTCGGCCGACCGCAGCCCGATGGCCCAGCTGCCGTCGCCGCCGGCATCCATCCAGCCGACCGGGCCCGCGTACCGGCCGCGGTCGAAGCCCTCGACCTGGTCGATGTAGGCCACGGCCGCGTCGGTGGGCGTGCCGCCGACGGCCGGCGTGGGGTGCACCCGCGCCACGAGTTGCAGGGCGCTGGGGACCCGGAGACCGGGGTGCGCGGCCCCGCCCTGCCACGGCTCGGGTGCGCCGCCGACGGCCGGGCCCCCTGGCACCGGGGACAGCACGCCGGTCAGCCGGGTGGCCAGGTGGGACACGTTGCGCAGTTCGAGCACGGTGGGTTTGTCCGGCACTTCGATGTCGGAGCAGAGCGGTCCCAGGCTGCGGCGCAGGCCCTCGATGACGTAGGCGTGCTCCCTGCGCTGCTTGGGCGAGGCGAGCAGCCCGGCGATGAGCGCCTCGTCGGTGGCCAGGTCCCCGCTGCGTCCTATGGTGCCGGCCAGCGGATGGCTGGCCACCCGGTCGCCCCGGCGCTCGATCAGCAGCTCGGGGCTGGCGCCGATGAAACCGCCGATCCTGAAGATCATGCAGGTCGGGTACAGGGCGCGCAGCCTGGACAGCATGTCCGGGATGACGAACGGGCGGTTCGCCGTCACCTCGACCTGGCGGGCCAGCACCACCTTGCCCAGTGCCCCGGCCTCGACGCGGGCGATGGCCTCGGCCACGATCGCGCTCCAGACGTCGTGGTCCAGCACCGAGGTGAGGGTGAACTGGCTCGGCGCCTGACGCGGGTCGGTGAACCCGCCGAGCGCGTCCGCGGCCATCCGCTCGGCCAGGCCGGCGGTGGCGGCTGCGTCGTCCGGGCCGGTGATCGTGGTGATCCAGGCCTCGCCTTCGCGGCGGCCGACCACCACCCTGGGCACCACCAGGGCGCCGGGGACGTCACGCCCGAACGGCAGCGCGCCGAAGGCCACCGCTCCGGTGCCGGGCCCGGCCAGATCGCCGCCGCGGGCGATGGCGGCCAGCGCGCCTGACGCCTCGGCCACGGCGGCGGCGTCGGCAAGGCCACGGGGCAGCTCGATGCGCAGCGCCGCACCGCGCCCGGCGAGCCCGAACTCCTCGTGATGCCACAAGAAGCCGTCGCTGCCGGCAGCGGCGAGCAGGTCGGCCGCGCCCGCGCCGGAGCCGGTTCCGCGGCCTGCCAGGCGGGTCGTGGTGGCGGTGAGCTGGGTCACTTTCGGCGTGCTGGGTTCCGCAAGCATTGACTCATTGTCCCAGTCCGTCCCTGGCCGCCCGCCGGGCGGGGTGCGGTGGGCCGGTCAGCCTGGCGGCTGGCCGAGCTCGGCGAGCTTGGTCCTGACCGCGCCGGCGCCGGCGTGTTCGAGATCTTCGTAGACCGCCACGGCCTGGCGCCAGGCGTCCGCGGCCTGCCCCGGTTCCCCCGCCGCGAGCCAGGTGTCGCCGAGGCGGGTCAGTCCCTCGGCCTCGAAGACGCGGGCGCCGAGCTCACGGAACAGGGCGATGGCGGACTGGAAGCACGTCGCGGCCTCGGGCAGGTGGCCGAGGTGGTGCTCGATGTAGCCGAGACTGTCCAGGCCGACGGCCTCACCGGGCCGGTTGCCGAGCTTACGGTGCAGGGCCAGGGCGTCCTGGCAGCAGGTGCGGGCCCGCCGGAAGTCACCGAGCTGGGCGTGCGACCAGCCGATGTCGTTGAGCGCGCCCGCCTGCCCGGCCAGGTCGCCAAGCTCGGCGTACAGGGCCAGCGCCTGTTCGGCGCGGTCGAGCGCCTCGGCGTCGCGGCCCTGGGAGTCCGCCACCGCGCCGAGGGCCTGCTGCACCCGGGCCTGGCCGGCCTTGTCACCCAGCTGCTGGTGCAGTTCGAGCGAGGCGGCGAGCTGAGCGGTGGCTTCGGCGTAGTCGGTGAGCCTAGTGCAGGACCAGGCGATGTGGCGGTGGGCCGCCGCCCGGGCAGCCAGGTCGCCGACGCGGGTCGCGGCGGCCAGCGCGGTGCGGTGCAGCGCGATGCTCTCGTGCCACTGCCCGCGGCGGAGCAGGAAGTCGGCCAGGGCCCAGGGCAGTTGCCAGACGTAGGTGCACAAGCCGGTCCGCGCGGCCAGCGCGACCGAGGCGGTCAGCACCTGGCTTTCGGCCTCGAACCAGGCCATGGCCTGCTCGTGGCCGGTCAGCGGCTCGGGCGTGACCCCGGGGTGCGGCCGGCTGAGCGGGAACAGCACCCGGGCCGGGTTGAGCAGGAGGGAGGCGGCGCTCGCGGTGTGCACGTAGTGGTCGAAGACCCGGCCGAGCGCGGCCTGCCGGTCGTCGGCCTCGACGGCGGCGGCCTGCTCGACCGCGTAGGCCCGCAGCAGGTCGTGCAGGCCGAACCGGCCCTGGACCTGCTCGGTGATCAGATGCGCGTCGGCCAGTTCGGCCAGCACCCGGCGGGCCAGCGGCGGTGGCAGGCCGGCCAGGCTGGCCGCGGCGTGCGCGCCGATGTCCGGCCCGGGGTGCAGGCCGAGCAGGGCGAACAGGCGGACCGCGGCCGGTGACAGCATGGTCAGCGACCGGGCGAAGACGGCCCGCGCGCTGGCCGGCGCGTCCCCGGCGTCCAGGGCGTCCAGCCTGCGCCTGGCGCCCGCGAGCTCCTGGGTGAACTCGCCGAGCGGGAGCCTGGGCCGGGCCGAGACGCGGGCGGCGGCGATGGCCAGGGCCAGCGGCAGCCCGGCGCACAGCGCGATCAGCTCGGTGACCGCGTCCGGCTCGGCGGCCAGGCGGGCCGGGCCTAGCCGCTGGGCGAGCAGGTCACGGGCCTCCGCGTCGTCCAGCACCTCCAGCGTCAGCGGGCAGGCGCCTTCGACCGCGATCAGCCCGCCGAGGTGGCTGCGGCTGGTGACCACCACTAGGTGGCCGGGACTGCCGGGCAGCAGCGGGCGGACCTGGGCGGCGTCGGCGGCGTTGTCCAGCAGGACCAGCATGCGCTGACCCGACAGCAGGCTGCGGTACAGGCCGACCTGTGCGTCCACGCTGGCGGGAATCTGCGCGGCCGGGACCGCGAGCGAGTCCAGCAGGCCGCGGATGGCCTCCGCCACCGGCATCGGCCCGCCGGACGGATCGAACCCGCGCAGGTTCAGGTAGAGCTGGCCGTCAGGAAACCGCCCGGCCACCCGGTGGGCCCAGTGCACGGCCAGCGACGTCTTCCCGACCCCCGCGGTCCCCGCGAGCACCGTGACCAGCATGCCGCCCGGCTCCCCGGCCTGGTCGAGCAGCCGGGTGAGTGCGGCCAGCTCGTCGTGGCGGCCGGTGAACTGGCGCACCGGAGCGGGTAGCTGCCTGGGCATGATCCGCGCGCCGCCCGCCGGGACCGGCCGTTTCGGCGGCGCGGCCTCCCAGGCTTCACCGTCGCCGGGCGAACGCGGCCGGGCGGTGGCGATGAAATCCTGCCTGGCCTCGCCGCGCAGCCCGAGCGCGTCGGCGAGACGGTGCACCGAATCGGGGTGCGGCCGGGTGGTGGCGCCGCGCTCCAGGTTGCCGATGGCCCGGACGCTCAGCCCAGAACGCGTGGCCAGCTCGCGCTGGGACAGCCCGGCGGACTCGCGGGAGTCACGCAGCCTGATCCCGAACGCGGCGACGCCGTAAGTCAACCCAGGCCCCTACAGAATCTTGGCTTCACTCACGCAAGCCAGTCCTCGGATTTACCGGTCCCAGGGTACGCCTCAGCCGCCTTCCGCGAGGGTGATCAACGGGCTCCCGGAACGCGATCCGGGAGCCCGGTTTGTGAGTCCGCCCGCTTTACTCGGCGCGCAAGGCGGCGGCGGTGCGCATGCGGGCCGCCCAGCCCGCCGGGAGCAGCGCACCGGCTACCGCGATCACGACCCCGGCCAGCGCCAGCCCGGCCAGCTCCCAGGGGAGATACACGTTCAGGAAGGTGGCCGGCAGGCCGAGGTTGGCCGAGGAGGCCATGACCGGCAGCACGTAACCGTGCAGCGCCATTCCGGCCGGGATGGCGAGCAGGCCCGCCAGCAGGCCGACGCCGGCCACCCAGCACACCACCATGGCGATGACCTGCCGCGGCGTCATGCCGAGAGCCTTGAACACCCCCAGGTCATGCACGCGCTCCCTGGTCTGCAGCACTACGCCGTTCAGCACCCCCAGCCCGGCCACCACGGCCAGCATCAGGGTCAGCAGGCCGATCACGCCGAACATCAGGTTCACCACCACCGACTTACGGCTGTTGACGTTGACCGCGTAGCCGGCGCCGAGCCTGTTGCCGACCGCCTGAGCGTAGGCCGAGACGCTGATGCCCGGCCGCAGGGCCACGTCGATCTGGTCGGGCTGCGCCATGGCCGGGCTGGCCGCGGCCAGCGTCCGCCAGTCGGTGACGACCGACACCCCCCGGTTGTCGGCGGCGAAGTCTTCCCCGACGATCCGCACCGGGATCGAAGTGGCGCCGAAGGTGATCGTGACCGTGTCGCCTACCGTCTTGTCGGTCATGCCCAGGAAGCCGGTGGACGCGACGATCTGGCCCGGTCCCGTGTACCAGTGCCCGTGGATCATCGGGTAGCCGGTCCAGCCCGCCTTCCCGGTAAAGGCGGTGGCGGCGACGCGCACCGACTGGCCGGCCAGGCCGGCCGGCGCGTTGGTCTCGTCGGTGTAGCGCAGCGTTCCCGGTTGCGAGCGCAGCGCCGTCACGATGGCCCGCTGATCGGCGGAGGTGAGGTTGTAGTCGTCGCGGCTGGAGTTGGACCAGATCTGCACCGGCTGGGCGCTGGCGCGCGACAGGCCCTCGACCACCCGGCCGAGCGAGGCGCCCAGACCGACGGCGAAGGTCACCGTGGTCGCGCCGAGCAGCACCGCCACCAGCGTCGCGGTGCTGCGCGCCGGGCGGGCGAACGGGGCCGCCAGCCCGATCGTGACCGGCCGGGGCAGTGCTAGCTTGCCCTGGCCCAGCCGGCCCAGCAGCCGGTGCGCGGCGTAACCGCGGCCGGTGCGGGGCGCCCGTCCGGCCGTGATCGCCCGCACCGCGCTCAGCCGGCCCGCCCGCACCGCGGGCAGCACCGCCGCCACCGCGACCAGGGCGAGCATCCCCGCGGGCACGGCCACGTCGACCCAGACCGGCACGCCGAGCGTGCCCACGCCGTAGACGTTCGCGGTCTGCCGCAGCAGCATCGAGGCCAGCAGGTTGCCGACGACCAGGCCGGCCAGGACGCCCACCACGGCCGGCACCGCGATCTGGCCGGTGTAGGCGGCCACGACCTGGCCGGGGGTGAAGCCGATGCTCTTGAGCACGCCGATCCTGCGGTAGCCGGCCACCACGGCGCCGCTGACCACGTTGGCCACGATCAGCACCGACAGCACCAGCCCGATGACGCCGAAGGCCACCAGGAAGGGCACGAACGGCCCGATCTGGGAGATCTGCGTGGCCTTGGCCGACAGGTAAGACTGCGTGCCGGTGAGGGACCCCGGCGGGAGCGCCGCACCGATCGCCGCGGTGTCGGCGTGGATGGCCGCGTCCGTGGCCGCGCCGCGGAACCGGTACAGCATCTGCACGCTCGGCGGCGACCCCGGCGCGCGCAGCGCGGGGACCTCGGCGGGCACCACCCAGCCGCTGGCCGAGTTGGTGATCGAACTGGCCTCGCCGACCACGGTCAGCTTCGGGTGGCCGGGCACGCTGGTCACCGTCATTCTGGTGCCGAGCGGGAGGCTGAACTGGAAGTTGCTGGCCTGGTTGAATTCCAGGACGAGCTGGCCGGGCCGCTGCGGCCAGTGGCCGGACTCCAGGGTGAGGTCATCGACCGGCCCGCCGGGCGATGCCCGGCCGGCCAGGGTCAGCGGCGGCAACGTCCCCGGCGTCCCGGCCGCCTGGACCAGCACGGCCGCGGTGGGGAACGGGCCCGCCGCCGCGGTCACCCCGGGCCGCCGGGTGGTGGCGGCCAGGTCGGCCGGCGTGGTCGCGGCCGTGTCGATGCTCGCGGCGATGTGCGCGCCGCGCTGGGCGGCGAAGGCGTGGTCGAACGGGCTGCTGGAGTCCACCACCAGGGCGAGGGCCAGCACCGAAGCACCCGTGGAGACCAGCAAGACCAGGCCGATCACGATCGTCCGCAGCCGCCGGCGGGACACCCCGCCGCGCACCGCGCGGGCGACCGGCCCGCCCCTCATCGCCGCACCTGCGCCGGGGTGCGGCCGGCCTGCTGGCCGTCGGCGGCGTGCCCATCCACGATGTGCCCATCCACGATGTGCACCGTGCGCTGGGCGTAGCGGGCGGCCAGGTCCGGGTTGTGAGTGACCAGCACCAGCGTCTGCCCAGACTGGTTCAGCTCGAGCAGCAGTTCGCCGATCTCCTCGCCAGTCGCGGTGTCCAGCGCGCCGGTGGGCTCGTCGGCGAGCAGCAACGCGGGCCGGTTCACCAGGGCGCGGGCGATCGCGACCCGCTGGCGCTCCCCGCCCGACAGCCGGTCGGGGTAGGCGTTGCGGTGGTTGTCGATCCGCAGCGTGGCCAGCAACTCGTTCGCGCGGGTCCGCGCCTGCTTCTTGGGCAGGCCGGCGAGCTGGGCCGGCAGCAGCACGTTGTCCAGTACGGTCAGGTCCTCCAGCAGGTTGAAGAACTGGAAAATCATGCCGATCCGGATGCGCCGGAACCGGGCCAGCCTGGTCTCGCTCAGCCGGTCGATGCGCTCCCCCGCCACGGTGACCGTGCCGCTGGTCGGCCGGTCCAGGCCGGCGATGAGGTTGAGCAGTGTGGACTTCCCGCTGCCGGACGGGCCCATCACCGCGACGGCCTCGCCCTTGGCCACCTGCAGGCTGATGCCGTCCACGGCCGGCTGCCCATCATCGTCATAGCGCTTCGTCACATCGTCGACCCGTATCAGGGCTTCCATCGGGGACCTCCGTCGTCGCCGAAAAGGGGTAAGGCTTTAGCCGGGTTCAGCCTCGGGGACCGGACCACCGCGGCGACATCCCGCAGACGCCCGATTCCCGGGTGGTGCTGGCGCTACCGCCGATGCGGGCCCCTGCTGTATGGGGGCCGGGCCGCCGCTCCTCTAGCATCGAAATCAAGATCGGCCCATGACCGGGTGGGCCGGCGGAACAGCCGGGCCATGGCGCAGCCGGGCCACCAGGGCGGGCAGGCGGAGGTGCCGATGGCCGAGCGCGGTGCCGGGCCTGGGCCCGCGGCCGGTGCGCCCGCGGCGGCGCGGCTGGTGGGGCGCGCGCTGCTGCGGACGCTGCGCCCGCTGGTGGCCGTCCGGACCTGGCTGGCGCTCATCCACCTGCTCACCGGCGTCGTCACCGGCAGCGTGGCCTTCGTGGTGATCGCGTTCGGGATGAGCGTCGGCCTCGCCACCGTGTGGTTTCTCCTGCTCGGCCTGCACGTGCTGGTGGCCCTGGCCTGGCTGAGCCTGCGATTCAGCCAGGCCGAGCGGGCCAGGTTCGAGGTCATGCTGGGCGAGCGCATCCCCGGCCCGCCCGCCGACCTGACCTCGGGCGCCAGCGCCTGGCAGCGGGTGCGGCGGCTGCTAGCCACGCCCACGACGCTGCGGCAGGTCGGTTACGCAGCGCTCAGGCTCCCGCTCAGCCTGGCCGAGGCCGGCCTGGTGGTGGCGCTGTGGTCGTTCGCCGTGGCCATGTTCGGGCTGCCGTTGTTCGGCTGGCTGCTGCTGCACGTCGAATGGCACGTGCCGGGATGGATTCCCGCCAATCCCGGAGAGACGGCGGCCGCCTCCGCGCTCGGCCTGGTGCTGCTGATCGCGGCGCCGCACGTCACCCAGGGGGTGGCGGCGGTCGACACCGCGATCGCCCGGTACCTGATCGGCCCGGGCGGCAGCGCGGACCTGACCGTCAGGATCGGCGAGCTCGAGCGCAGCCGGGCCCGGGTGGTGGACGCCGCCGAGGCCGAGCGCCGACGGATCGAGCGGGACCTGCACGACGGCGCCCAGCAGCGGCTGGTGTCGCTGGCCATGAACCTGGGCCGGGCCAAGGCCAAGTTCGACGACGACCCGCAGGCGGTGAAGGCCATCATCGACCAGGCCCACACGGACGCCAAGAAGGCCCTGGCCGACCTGCGCAACCTGGTCCGTGGGGTGCACCCGCCGGTGCTCACCGACCGAGGCCTTGACGCCGCGCTCTCCGGCCTGGCCGCGCTGTGCCCGGTGCCGGTCAGGGTGCGCGCCCAGGTGGCGGTCAGGCCGTCGGCCTCGGTCGAGGCCATCGCCTACTTCGTGGTGGCCGAGGCCCTCACCAACGTGGCCAAGCACGCCTGCGCCCGGCACGCCGAGGTCACGGTCGGCCGGCACGGGGACGTGCTGCGGGTGGTTATCAGCGACGACGGTATTGGCGGTGCCGACCCGGGCGGCGAGGGCCTGGCCGGCCTGGCCGACCGGGTCACCGGGGTGGACGGGCGGCTGTCGGTGCGCAGCCCGGCCGGCGGCCCGACCGTCATAGAGGTGGATCTGCCATGTGGACCGTGAAAACAGATGATCCGGCGCTGCTGCGCAAGGGGCTGACCGGAGGGTTGCTATGCGGGTCGTGATCGCCGAGGACTCGGTGCTGCTGCGCGAGGGGCTGACCAGGCTGCTGGCCGAGGCGGGGCACGACGTGGTGGCGGCCGCGGGCGAGGCCGAGGAATTCCTGCGGGCCGTGGGCCGGGACCAGCCTGACGTCGTGGTGGTGGACGTCCGGATGCCGCCGACGTTCACCGACGAGGGGCTGCGCGCCGCCCTGGTGGTGCGCAACCGGTGGCCGGACGTGGGCGTGCTGGTGCTGTCGCAGTACGTGGAGGAGCGCTACGCCACCGAGTTGCTGTCCCAGCGACCGCACGGGGTCGGCTACCTGCTCAAGGACCGGGTGGCCGACCTGACCGAGTTCCTGGACGCGCTGGACCGGGTGGCGGGCGGGGGCAGCGCGCTCGACCCTGAAGTGGTGGCCCAGTTGCTGGCCCGCAGCCGCCACCCGCTGGCCGACCTCACCGCCCGCGAGCGCGACGTGCTCGGGCTGATGGCCGAGGGCCGGTCCAACGCGGCGATCGCGGCCGCGCTGGTGGTGGGCGAGGGCGCGGTGGCCAAGCACATCAACAGCATCTTCGCCAAGCTCAGGCTGACCCCGGCCGATGGTGACCACCGTCGGGTGCTGGCCGTGCTGCGTTATCTGGGGGTCGATAGCCCATGACCGGCTCGCTGCCCATGACCAGGGCCCGGCTGATGATCCTGGCCACTGGCGTCCCGGTGGCGCTGGCCCTGATCGGGCTGTGCACCCACGCCTGGGTCCGGGGCGCCGTCGGCACGCTGGCCAACCTGCAGCAGGTCGGCCGCTCGGTGGCGTTCACCGCGCCGACCGGGCCGAACGGGATCCACGTCGTCCTGAGCAACGGCAACCTCACCTTCCACACCACCCATACCACGGCCACGGGCCCGATCCGGGTGCACGGCAGGCTCTCGGGCAGCATGGCCGCGCCCGCATTCAGCCACCAGCTGACCGCCTCAGGCCTAACCCTCGATCCGCAGTGCCGGGCACCCATCGGCGGCTGCTCGGCCGGCTTCAACATGACCGGTCCGGCCGGGGTGCCCGTCAACATCAACGACTGGTTCGGCCAGCTCGACACCAGCAGGCTCAGCGGCGACGTCACGCTGTCGAGCAACTCGGGCGACATCGACGCCTCCCGGCTGACGGGGACGCTCCGGCTGAACGACAGCTTTGGCGACATCGACGCCAGCACCCTGTCCGGCCACATCAAGCTGACCAGCAATTCGGGCGACATCGACGCCAGCAGGCTGACCGGAGACACCCAGATCTTCGACAGCTTCGGCGACGTCACGATCAACGGCCTGGCGGCGGCCGACCTGAAGTGCACCGGCCAATCGGCCGATTTCACCATCGTGTTCACCACGGTCCCGCGGAACGTGCAGGTCGGCGACAACTTCGGGGACGTCACCCTGGTTCTGCCACCGGGCCCCACGCGCTACCACGTGACCACGCTCAACCAATTCGGCCACACGTCGGTCACGGTGCCGCGCAGCAGCACGGCGGCGGACACGATCACCGTGCTCAGCAACTCGGGGAGCGTCGTCGTCAAGACCCGCGCCTAGTGCCCGGCGTCCGGCTGGGCCCGGCGCGGCAGTAGCGGGGTGACCAGGCAGCTCAGGGCCGTGATCGCGGCCACCGCGATCAGGCTCACGCTCATCGCGTGCCGCTGCCCGCTAGCCAGGCCGCCGAAGTAGATCGTGGTGATGACCGCCGGGCCGATCGCGTTGGCGAGCTGCTGGATGGCGCTGAGCGAGCCGCTCGCGCTGCCGGCCTCGGCCGGGTCGATGTCGCCGATGGCCACGTCGTACAGGGTGCCGAAGGTGGCCCCCATGCCCACCCCGACCACGATCATGGCCGGGGCGATGGCCGCGGCGGTGAGCGCGGTGCCGTAGGCCAGCACGATGGCCAGGAACCAGGCCACCCCCATCAGCGTGACGGCCAGGCCGATGAGCGTGAGCGTGCGGCCGAGCCTGCCGATGAGCTTGAAGCAGGCCAGCGAGGCCAGCACGATGCCGGCCGCCATCGGGGCGATGCCGGTCACGGCCGCGCGCAGCGGGCTGAAACCGAGCCCACGCTGCAGGAACAGCGAGTCGGCGTAGGCCAGGCCGGCCACCGCGGCGAAGAACACGATGCCGAGCAGCAGCCCGGAGGTGAAGCCGCGGTTGCGCAGCAGCGACGGCTTGATCAGCGGGGCGGCGGCGGTGCGCTGGCGCCGGACGAACGCGCCGAACATGAGCACGCCGGCGGCCATCGAGGCGATCGGGCCAGCGGTCCAGCCGCTGGTGGAGCCCTGGATGAGCCCGTACAGCAGGCCGAGCATGGTGGCGGCCAGCAGCGCGGACCCGACCGCGTCGATACGGACCGCGGCGTCGCCGTGGTCCCTGGGCAGCAGCCACAGGGCCGCCAGCCAGCCGGCGCCGCCGAGCACGATATTGATCAGGAACATCGGGCGCCAGCCCAGGCCGAACAGGTTGGCGTCGATGATCACACCGGCCAGCAGCGGCCCGCCCACCGCGGACAGCCCCATCACCGGGCCGAACGCGCTGAACGCCTTGGCGATCTGGTCCCTGGGGAAGACCGAGCCGAGTATGCCGAAGCCCTGTGGGATCAGCACGGCGCCGAACGCGCCCTGGACCAGCCTGGCCACGATGATCGAGGCTGGATCCCAGGCCAGGCCGCAAACCAGTGAGGCCAGCGTGAAGCCGGCCATGCCGATCAGGAACGTGCGGCGGCGGCCGAACCTGTCGCCCAGCCGCCCGCCGGTGACCAGCAGCACGCCGAGCGAGAGGGCGTAGCTAGCGCCGAGCCACTTGATCAGCTCCTCGCCGCCACCGAGCCGCGCGCTGATCGTCGGGGCGGCGATCGTGGTGATGGTCGAGTCCAGCAGGTCCACGATGTCGGCCACCAGGACGATGGCCAGGATTGCCCACATCGTCCAGGTGACCTTGGCCGGGGACCCGGCCCGGCCGGTGTCGGTGTCGGTGAGCGTCATGGCGGCACTCCTTCCACGAGAGCCAATCGATCAGTGTTCTACTTAACGAGCACTGATCGTAATAGCGATCGCTGATTGCGTCAAGGGTCACCGATCGGCTAGGGTGAACGCGACGGCCGGATCACCAAGCGGGCCGGACCGAACGGAGCGACCACGTGAGCGCCGACCAGGACGCGGGCCAACTGCCGACGCTGCCGTGGCACAAGCCGCAGCGGCGCCGGGCCGGCAAGGAACCGCTGAGCCGGGACCGGATCGTGGCCGCCGCCATCGAGATCCTGGACGCGGACGGCCTGGACGCGGTGAGCACGCGGCGGGTGGCCGAGGCGCTGCAGACCGGATCGGCCTCGTTGTACGCGCATATCGCGAACCGGGACGAACTGGTCGAGTTGATGTATGACCGGATCGCGGCCGAGATCGAGGTGCCCGAGCCCGATCCGATCCGGTGGCAGGAGCAGTTGCGGACCTACGCGCGCGACGCGCAGCGGGTGTGGGCCGCGCACGCGGACATCACCAGTGCCTCGCTGAGTGCGATCCCGACCGGGCCGAACCGGCTGCGGTTGGCCGAGCGGGTGCTCGCCATCCTGATAGCCGCCGGCTTGCCAGGGCGGACAGCCGGGTTGGCCGTCGACCGGCTGCATCTCTACATCGACGCCGATGCCTACGAGGGCTGGCTGCACACGGCCAGGGCTAAGGCGGGCCTGTCGGCCGAGGAGTACATCGGTTCCATTCGCGAGTACTACCGTCAGCTACCGGCCGACCGGTTCCCGCTCCTGGCCGGCCTGGCCGACACGCTCATGTCCGGTGACAGCGCCGAGCGGTTCGAGTTTGGCCTCGGCCTGCTCATCGACGGCCTGGCCGTCCAGCTAGAGCGCGAGGGCCCAGGAAACACGCTCACAAAGGAGCGATGACAACGTTGTCATGCGTGGGTGGTGGCGCGTGCGGTTATCACAGCCCCAGCCAGCCGCGTTCCTGGGCGATGCGGAGGGCCTCGGCGCGGTTGCGGGCGCCGGTCTTCTGAATGCAGGCGGACAGGTAGTTGCGGACCGTTCCCTCCGACAGGTACAGCCGGGTGGCGATCTCGCTGATCATCGAGCCGTCGGCGGAGGCCGCGAGCACGTCGCGCTCCCGCCCGGTCAGCGGGTTGTCCCCCTCGGCCAGCGCGGCCGCGGCCAGGTCGGGGTCGATGACCCGGCCGCCGGCCAGCACCGTGCGCACGGTCGCGGCCAGCTTGTCCGCCGGTGAGTCCTTGACCAGGAAGGCCGACACCCCAGATTCCATGGCCCGGCGCATGAAGCCGGGGCGGCCGAACGTGGTCAGGATCACGATCTTGAGCTCCGGCTTGGCCCGGCGCAGCGCGGCGGCGGCGGCCAGCCCGTCCAGGCCGGGCATCTCGATGTCCAGCAGCGCGACGTCGACCCGGTGCTCGATGGCCGCGGCCACCACCTCGTCACCCCGGCCGACCTGGGCCACGACCTGGATGTCGTCCTCGAACGAGAGCAGCGCGGCCAGCGCCTCACGGATCATGGCCTGGTCCTCGGCGATCAGTACCCGGATGGCGGGCGCGGCGGACCCGCCGGGCTCACCCGGCTCACCGGGTGCGTCTCGCGCACCGGGCGTCCGCGGTCCTGTTCGCTCGGTCACACCGGAACGGTAGCGCTGATCGCTCACTCGGATCCGGCCGGCACCCACGGCGGCGGCCCCCCGGGCCACGCGAGATCGGGCAGGCGGCCCGCGGCCGGTCGCGGCGATGCCGGCGCGGCCTGCGGCACGGTGGCGACGATGCGCAGGCCGCGCTGGGCCCGGCCGGTGGCGCCGGCGTGCCCGAACGAGAGCCTGCCGCCGACCGAGGTGAGCCGCTCAGACATGCCGCGCAGGCCGGTGCCACCCGCGGTGGCCTGGCCGTCGATGCCACGGCCGTCGTCGGACACCTCCAGCGACAGCTCGGCGGCGCGCTGGAGCAGCCGCACCCGGCAGTGCTGGGCGCCGGAGTGGCGGATCACGTTGGTCACCGCCTCACGCAGGCACCAGGCCAGCGCTGCCTCGGTCTCGGCTTCGAACGTGCCGGAGCGCACGGTCAGGTCCGGATCGTCGTCCAGTTCGACGCCGGCCGATTCCAGCGCGGCACGGGCGGTGATGATCTCGACCGCGAGCGTGGGCCGCCGGTACCCGCTGACCGCCTCCCTGATGTCGTGCAGGGTCTGCCTGCTGACCTGGCCGATGTCGGCGACCTCGCTGGTCGCCCGGTCCCGGTCGGCGGAGGCCGGCAGCCGGGACAGCAGCTTGCCGACCAGTTCGGACTTGAGTGTGATCACGGATAGCGACTGGCCGGTCAGGTCGTGCATGTCGCGGGCCAGCCGCAGCCGCTCATCGCTGGCGGCCAGCTTGGCCACGGTCTCGCGCGCGTCGCTCAGCTCGCGCACCAGCCGGATCTGGTAGTGGAATCCGGCCGTGGCCAGGCCGACGAACGCCACCGGCAGCAGATCGGCCAGGAACTGATCCGTGCCGGTGTGGGTGATCCAGCAGGTCAGCGCGTAGGCCCCGGTGACGACGGCCAGCGCCCGCATCGCCGGTGCCCGGAACGGGTAGACCCAGCCGGTGGCCGACGACACGAAGATCCACAGCGTGACCCACTGCGGGCCGTAGACGACGGCGCCGACCAGGGCGAGCAGGAAGAGACCGCCGTAGCAGGTCTGGGCCTGCCGGGACATAGCCTGCCAGCGGCCGGTGACCCCGCACGTGACGATCAGCAGGAACAGCGCGCAGAAGACCGCGGCGATGGCGATGCCACCGGCCACCCACACGACCGGGTGGTGGCCGGTGAACAGCACCTGCAGCGGCCCGATCAGATAAAGGAACCAGATCGCGGTGAACGTGTACCGCCACATCTCACGGCCGGTCAGCTTCCGCTGGAACGGGATCTCGACTAGCTGTCGGGGATCATCGAGCACTGGCATCTGGAATATCACCTCGGCGCATGCTTCCCCCCCATGCTGCCATCACGGCGATGACCTGTGGCAGTGCCGTTCCTCCGGCCCCGGTCATGACAGATGTCACGGCCGGTCCCGGCGCGTACCATCGCGGTATGCCCCCACGCCTAGCCGCAGGCAGCGACCGGGACCTGGTCCAGGCCGAGCGCGACATCCGCGGCCGGATCGGCGAGCAGGAGCTGGACTTCGGCGCGATGGCAGCGGTGTCGAACATCTACCGCGCCGCCAACGTGATCCGCAATCACATGGAACGGACCGTGCTGGCCGGTGAGGACCTGTCCTGGGCCGCGTTCACCGTGCTGTTCGTGCTGTGGATCTGGGGCGACCAGCAGACCAGGCACCTGGCCGCCGAGGCCGGGGTGACGAAGGGGACGCTCACCGGCGTGCTGAAGACGCTGGAGAAACGCGGGCTGGCCCGGCGGCGGGCGCACGGCGGGGACGGCCGGCTGGTGCTGGTCGGCCTGGAGCCCAAGGGACTCGGCGTGATCGAACGGCTGTTCCCGGCGTTCAACATGGGTGAGGCGGCGGTCAGCTCGGCGCTCACCGAGGAAGAGAAGAGCCAGCTCGCCAGCCTGCTCCGCAAGATCATCCGCGCGGTCGAAGAGGACTGAGGCTGAGTGGCCCCACGGGCCGACCCCACGGGCGAGTCCCCGGCCGACCTCGCGGAGCCGTTCAGGTTGATGATTGTGAAGACTGGCTGTAACGCTGACCTGGCTGCGACCAACAACAGGCATGCGACACGAGCAGGCGGCCCGCGGTCACCCGTGGGAGGAGCGGATCTGGTTCAATCCGATACCGGCCGGGTTCCGCCGGCTGCCCCATGCCCCGCGGCCGCACATCCCGACGCGGGCGGCGCAGGTCAAACCCTGAGGTCAGTTAGCCCGTGTTTCAGCTAGCACCGGCCAGGCGGATCGCGGACTGCACTAGCCGGTCCGCCCTGGCCCGGGCCGCGGGTTCCTGGGCGAGGGTCTCGGCCAGGAACCGCTCGGGGTCCTGGCCGGCCTTCTCCGCGTCGGCGCGGGCGCCCGCGTCCAGCCAGGCGCGGAGCTGCTCGCGGTCCACCTCGGGATGGAACTGGACGGCCAGGTGGCGGCCGATCGCGAAGGCCTGGACGCATAGCTCATTGCTGGCCAGCAGCCTGGCCTGGGGCGGCAGGTGGCACTGGTCGCCGTGGAACTCCAGCCACGGGCCCGGCTCGATGACCTCGGGGTCCAGCGTGTGCACCGTGGTCCAGCCGACCTCCTTGCGCGCGCCCGGCTTCACCTCGCCGCCGAACGCGGCGGCCAGCGCCTGGGCGCCGAAACAGATGCCGAGGACCGGGACGCCGGCCGCGTCGGCCTGGCGCAGCCAGTCCAGTTCGGCGGCGATCCAGGCGCGGGCCGGGTCGGTGTCGTAGACCGACCAGGTGGCGCCCAGCAGGACGATGTGATCGGTGCCAGCCGGGTCGGGCAGCGCGCCGTCGGCGGGGAACCGGTGCACGGTCAATGTGGCGCCGAGGCCCTCGAACGCTTCGCCGATGAAGCCGGCGTCATCCTCTTCGTGGTGGCGGACGACGATCACGCGCATCTGCGGGGCCTCCAGTCTCGCGAATCGGCTCGCCGATTGCCAGGAAATCCGTTTGGTGCCAAACTATCCTGGTATGACCGGCCCGGCAGACCTGTCCGACCTGGAGTTGTGGGCGCGGGGTGTCCCTTACGCCGAGTTTGCCAGGCTGCGAAGAGAAACGCCCGTGGTGTGGGGCGGGGAACCCGCGCCGAATTCCGGCTTCTGGTCCGTGCTGGGGTACGCCGACATCGTGGCGGCCAGCCGGGACGTGGCCACGTTCTCCTCCGCGCACGGCGTCTCGTTCGAAGAGCCGACCGACGAGGACATGGCGGCCAGGCGCACGATCATCGACACCGACCCGCCCGGGCACACGAAGCTGCGCAAGATCGTCTCCGGCGCGTTCACGCAGCGCGCCATCGCGGTCTACCAGGCCTTCGTCGAGGCGCTGACCGAGGAAGTGCTGGACGCAGGGCTGGACGCGGGCGAACCGTTCGATTTCGTGGACGCGGTGGCCAAGCTGGTGCCGATCCGGGTGCTGGCGCAGATCATGGGCCTGCCGGGCGGCGACCTGGACCGGCTCGTCGACCTCGGCGACCGGCTGATCGCCAACACCGATCCGGACGTCACCGACGTGGTGTGGGGGCGCGACGACACCGACGCCTACCGGCGGTACCCGTTCCGCAGCCCGTACGGGCGGCAACTGTGGGATTTGGGCCGGGCGATCGTGGCACAGCGGCTGCGGTCGCCGGGCGACGACCTGCTGTCCAGGCTGCTGCGTGCCGAGGTGGACGGGGACCGGCTGACTGAGACCGAGCTGGACAACTTCTTCTCGATCATGGTGGTGGCCGGCAACGAGACCACCAGGATCGCGATGGCCCAGGGTGTGCTGGCGTTCTGCCAGCACCCGGGCCAGTGGGACCGGCTGCGCGCCGACCCCGGGCTGCTGGACACCGCCGCGGACGAGGTACTCCGCTGGACCTGCCCGACCCACTTCATGCGGCGCACCGCGGCCAGCGACACCACGCTGGGCGGGGCGGACATCAGGGCCGGGGACAAGGTGGTGCTCTGGTACGTGTCGGGGAACAGGGACGAGGCCGAATTCGCTTCGCCCGACACGTTTGACGTCGGACGGTCGCCCAACCGGCACCTGAGCTTCGGCCGGGGCGGGCCGCACCTGTGCCTGGGCGCGCACCTGGCCCGGCTGGAGGTGAAGGTGATGCTGGCCGCGCTGGCCGAACGGGTGGCCGGGTTCGAGCTGGCCGGGCCGCCCCGGCGGATCAGGTCGAACTTCACCAACGGGCTGAAGGAACTGCCCGTCCGGGTACGCCTGGCCTAGGTGCGTACCGCGCTCAACCGCAGGCGCACGTAGTCGATGACGGGCTCGTCCAGGCGGCCGGCCACGGTGCGCACGAACGGCTGGCGCTCGGCCTCGGGCAGGTCGCGCAGCACGGCGCCGAGCACCACGGTGGCCAGGAACTCCTCGAGCCGCGCACCGGGCCGCAGCCGGACCGGGTCGGGCACCACCTGCACGTCGACCTGGCCGAACCCGGCCTCGGCCAGCCTGGCCGTGGTGTCCTCGGCCCCGGCGAACTGCCATTCGCTCGCGTCGTTCGCCACACCCAGGTCGGCCAGGATGGCCTGGACACGGGCAGGTCCATGCCGTCCAGGTTGCCAGACCCTGGCACCGGTTGTCTCATATTTTAAACAGTGCGTCTCGTATGATGAGACGCTAAAATCTGTGACAGATTGTGGCAAGTGTGTGACATTCCGTATAAGAGGCGTGACATGCTGGCCCAGGAGCCGTACGCTCCTTCTAAGCAAAAGTGGCACAGATGTACCAGTTACCTGTCGCCGCTGCCCCAACTCCCCCCGGGAGCCAGCATGCGCAATGGCCCGTTCAGCATCCTCGCCGCGGCCGGAGTCCTCTCGCTGACGCTGGCGGCGCCGGCGACCGCGAGCCAGGCCCTGGCCGCCACCGTCCCGGCCCACCAAGCCCACCACGCCGCGGCCGGCCAGAACTCGCTGGCCGGCGACCCCCCCGGCCAGGTCCTCAGCTCCAAGCCGATAACGATCAAGGCCGTCGGCTTCTCCGCGCCGTACAAGGCCTGGCAGATCAGGTACGTCTCGGAGAACACCTCCGGCCAGCTCCAGACCGACGTGGCCACCGTGGTCAAGCCGGCCAAGGCGAGCCCGACGCCGAGGCTGCTGTCCTACCAGCCGGCCATCGACAGCGACTCACCCTCCTGCCAGCCCTCGTTCGTGCTGACCCAGCCGCCGGTCAAGCTCGGCTTTGAGGCGCTCGGCGGCCTGGAGTCGTTCGCCGCCGTGGCCACCGGCACCTCGCTCGGCTACACCGTCGTCATCCCGGACTTCGAGGGCCCGCACAACGAGTGGACCGCCGGGGTCGAAGAGGGCTACGGCACGCTCGACGGCATCCGCGCCGCGGAAAACTTCGCCCCCCTGGACCTGGACGGCGCGGCGACGCCGGTGGGGATGATGGGGTACTCCGGCGGCTCGCAGGCCTCAGAATTCGCGGCCGAGGAGGCCCCGAACTACGCGCCCGAACTCAACATCGTGGGCGCGGCCATCGGCGGCCTGCCGGTCAACATCGGGCACATCGCGGCCAAGGCCGACGGCGGCCTGTTCTCCGGCATCTACTTCGCCGCCGCGGTCGGGATCGCGCGGGCCTACCCCCAGATCCACATCCAGTCGCTGCTCAACCCCGCGGGCAAGCAGATGGTCAAGAACATCGGCCAGATGTGCATCGAGCAGTTCGTGCCGACGTACACGCTCCAGCGGATCGAGAGCTACACCAAGGGCGGCCTCAACCCGCTGGACAACCCGGCCATCCAGCAGGTGATCGCCGACGACACCATGGGCTCGATCGGGACGCCCCAGATCCCCATGCAGATCTACATGGCCACCTTCGACGAACTGGTCGTCACCCCGGACGTGACCACGCTGGTGAACCAGTACTGCGCGGCCGGGGAGAAGATCCAGTACCTCCAGTTCCCGCTGGCCGAGCACGTCACCGCCGAGGCCGAAGGACTGCCGGGCGCGATCGCCTACATGCAGGCCAGGTTCGCGGGGCAGACCCCGCCGACTAACTGCTGATCTCCCATCTTTCCGTCTCCGGCCCGGCTCGCCCCTGTCTGTAGGGCGACCGGGCCGGCCCCGTCACGGGCTAGGCCGGCCGGTAATGAACGGCTGCGCACCTGGGCCCTTCACCCCGGCTCTTGACGTAGATCGTTCGTATCCATACGATCGCGCCATCGGAACCCCGCACTCCGGGACCGCACTCCCAGAAAGGGAGGTGCCCACGATGGGGACGTCCACGCCGGAATACGAGCGCCTCGGCGCGAAGCGGCTCGCACTCCCTGATGTCATCGCCCAGTCCGTCGGGTTCATGGGGCCGGTGTTCTCCGCGGCCTTCCTGGTCCCGCTGGTGGCCGGGCTGATCAGCGCGTCCGGCAAGGGCGGCGGCATCGCGTCGCCGATCTCGGTGGTCATCGCGGCCGTCGGGGTGTTCGCGCTCGGCTGGATCGTGTCCAGGTACGCCAGGGAGATCCACGCCGCCGGGTCGCTGTACGACTACGTCACCCGCGGGCTGGGCAAGCGGGTCGGCACGGCGGCCGGGTGGCTGTACTACGGCGGGGTGCTGGCCTTGCTGACCGGGTTGCTGCTGCTGATCGGCGGCTACCTGCAGTCCACCATCGCGGCCGAGTTCAAGGTCAATCCGCTGCCGTCCTGGGTCTGGACGCTGCTGGCGCTGGCGGCGATCACCGTCATCCTGTACTTCGGCGTGCGGCTGTCCACCCGCAGCCAGCTCGCGCTCGCGCTGATCTCGATCACGGTGGTGACCATCTTCTTCATCGTGATCATCGCCAAGCTCGGCTCGGCGAACAGCCTCCGTCCGTTCCGGCCCTCGTCGGCGGGCGACGGCTGGGGCGGCATCTTCTTCGGCGTGCTGTACGGCGTGCTGCTGTTCGTCGGCTTCGAGACGGCCGCCAACCTGGCCGAGGAGACGCCGCGGCCACGCCGGGACATCCCCATCGCGGTGATGACCACGGCCGGGATCGCTACCGTGTTCTTCGTGCTGGCCGCCTACGTCGAGGTGGCCGGCTTCCACTACGACCTGAGGACGCTGACCGCCGCCGCCTCCGCACCGCTGTTCGCGCTGGGCGCGGCTAAGTCCGCGGGCGGTTACGGCGGCACCTGGATCGACCGGCTGCTCGAACTCGTGGTGCTGTTCGACATGCTGGCCGTGGCCATCGGCTGCGCCGTGTCCGCCTCCCGCGGGATCTTCGCGATGGGCCGGGACCGGCGGATTCCGGCCCCGCTGGCCGTGGTGTCCAAACGGCACGGCTCGCCGCTGGGGGCCACCGTGTTCGTGGCGGGTGTGGCGCTGGTCGTGCTGCTGGTCAACCAATTCTGGACCGGGCTGTTCGCGCTGCCGGCCACGCCGCATTACTTCGCCATGTTCGCCTGGGAGTCCACGTTCGGCGGGTTCGCGCTGGTCGTCGTGTACCTGCTGATGTCGGTGGGGTCGCTGCGCAGCTTCAGGTACCTACAGCAGCGGGTGCGGGCGCTGGTGTCGGCGGTGCTCGGCATCGTGATCACCGGCGGGGCCATCTTCGGCTCGTTCTACAAGGTCACCAGCCCGACCATCCTGGCACCCTGGTTCGCGCTGGGGCTGCTGGCGATCGGGTTCGCATCGACCTGGGTGCTGCGGGCACGCGATCCGGCGAGCAGCAAGCTGGCCGACCTCAGGCACAAGAGCTCGGTGTAGCGAGCACCGGTGTAGCGAGCACCGGTGTAGCCAGCACCGGTGTAGCCAGCACCGGTGTAGCGAGCACCGTATGGCCAGCACTCCGGACCACCTGCCGCCCCCGCATAGCCTGAGAAGCCGGAGCAAAACCTCTCAAGCTGAAAGCGGGACTACGTGGTTGGCCTGGTCATTGCTGTCTGTGCCGGTGCGATGCTCGTGCTGTACGCCGTCGACCGCGGCGTCAAGGCCCGAATCCGGGCCAGGCGCCGGCGCGTGATGACCGACCGGCTGGCCGCGGCCACCGTGAGAGCCGATGAACAGCAGGCCAGACGCCAGGCCACGGCGCGCGCCAGCAAAGCGCTGACCTCGGTCATGCCCGCTATCAAGCGCCCGCCGCTGAGCGCTCCCGGCCCGCAGGGCGCTCCCGGCCCGCAGGGCGTGCGTGGCCCGCAGAGCGGGTCGGGCAAGCAGGTGCGGCCCGCCAGCGCCGACCGGCCCGGGCAGCCCGGCCACGGCTCCACCCGCCCGGGGCGGCGGTCGTCCAGGACCGGGCCGCAGCAGGCCTACCGCCGGTAAGTGCAGGCCTACCGCCGGTAGGTGAAGAACGCGGTCGAACGGCTCGGCCCGGATCCGGTGAAGTCGCTCTCGATCGTGGTCACGGTCACCTTGACCTTGGCGTGGGCCTGGCCGGGCGGGGCCACGGCGTCGACCTGGCCGGTCGCGCCGCAGTACAGCAGCGTCGCCGGGTTGCTGAACGTCTTGGCCGGCACCTGGCCGAAGTAGACGCCGGTGACGCAGCCCAGGTTCTGGCCGCTTCTTGGGAAGGCCAGATTCCTGAAAATGCACGCGTGCGGTGTCGATATCGGTGCGGGCCGCTCGTGTAGTGGGTGACAAGAGCTCACATCCGACCCGAGGAGGTCAACAATGTCGGCCATGGCTGACCCGGAAGTCCTGCTGGCAGACCGCGTGTTCGGCGAGTCGGCGCGCTGGCACGACGATCGCCTGTGGTTCGCCGACTGGGCCACGCAGGAAATCATCGCCGTCGGCCTGGACGGCAAGAGCGAGGTCGTCACTGAGGTTCCCAGCCGCTTGCCGATCTGCTTCGACTGGCTGCCGGACGGGACGCTGCTGGTGGTGGCGGGCCGCGACGCGCGGCTGCTGCGCCTCGAACCCGACGGCTCACTCGTGACCTACGCCGAGCTGAGTGACGTGGCCACCATGTGGAACGAGATCGTGGTGGACGGCCGGGGGAACGCCTACGTCAACGGCGCCAGCCCCGACTTCGAGCGGGGTGACTTCCCACCCGGAATCGTCGCGCTGGTGACGCCGGACCGGACGGTGCGTCAGGTGGCCGACGGCATCCTGTTCGGCAACGGCATGGCCGTCACCCCGGACAACTCCACGCTCATCGTGGCCGAGTCGCACGGCCACAGACTCACCGCCTTCGGCATCGAGGCCGACGGCAGCCTGTCCGGCCGGCGGGTGTGGGCCGACCTCGGCGAGGCGCCACCGGATGGTATCTGCCTAGACGCCGACGGCTGCGTCTGGTACGCCGACGTGCCCCACAAATGCTGCGCTCGCGTTCGCGAGGGCGGCGAGATACTGACCACCCTGCAGCACGACCGCGCCTGCTACTCCTGCGTCACCGGCGGCCCCGACGGCCACACCCTCTTTGCGGTAGCCGCAAAGTACCGCGGCTTCCAAGACCTCCCCGGCCCCGGCCGCACCGGCCAAGTCATCACCTGGCCCATCTAGCGTGCGGCGCGGCGCGGGTGGCAGCCCGGCCCGGGTGGCAGCCCGGCCCGGGCGAGGGCGCAGGCCGGGGTGCGCCACACGGGCGGCGGCGGCCCCCGGCCACCAGCGACCACTCCCGCCCCAACAGCGCTCCGTACCCCAACTGAACGCCGCCCGCGCCCACCATGTGCGGGCCGACCGTCATTGGGAAGGATCCCGGTCGCTGCAACAACCACGATCTTTCCCAATGACGAGGGTCCCGGTGGGCTTACGGGCGACGGGCCTTATTGGGGAGGATTCTGGTCGCTGGATCAACCAGGATCCTCCCCAATCCGGCAGCCTGGACCGCAGCGTCGCGGCTGGCCGGGCCAGCCGCGGGCCCGGAGCACCTGGGCGACCTCGGCGGCGACCTCGCAGGGGCGCTCGGTTGCGTCGGCATAGCCGTAGCGAAGGGTGAGCAGACCTTCGGCCGCGCCGGCGTTGTCCCGGCGCATGTCGCGCCAGCGGGCGCCGTCCGGGTGGGCGGCGCGCCCGTCGAGCTCGACCACGACCAAGTACGCGTCGTAGAGGTTGTCGCGGTACACGGTGCGGCCGCGCAGGCTGACCTGGGCCTGCCGTGTGGCCCGCGGCAGCCCGTGCGCCCGCTCGATCTTGACGTACCGCAACTCGAGTAGGGAGTGGGCGCCATCGCCCACGTCGCTCAGGGCGGCCATCAACCCTTCGCGCCGGCGCAGTCTCGCCCGCGCCACCATGGCCGCGGACAGGTGCTGGGCCGTGGTGAACCTGCCCCCGACCGCCCGGCACAGCCAGCCCGCCGCTTCGTCGAACGTGCGGGCCGCCTCGGTCAGGTCGAGCACAGTCTCCTCGATCCGGGTCCGAGGTGGCTGCAGGCACGGGTGACGGGCCTGGTCGAGCCGCCTGGAGTAGTGCACGCTCACCCCGGGGATGCGCTCGATCCGGCGTTGCTGGGGCACGGTCACATGGATCGGCGAGGCCGGTCCCGGGTTCAGGCGGTGCAGTTCCGCCGCGCTTTGATGACTCAGCACGGCGCCGTGGCCCGCCTGCAGAACGGCCGCCCACAGCAGGCCGCCACGCTGGGGCGGCCCGGTGAACGTGAGATAGACCCCGCGCCCGAGCGGCCGCCAGCGCCCGGCCCGGATTCGTGCCTTGATCACACCATCGGTCAGCCCGTGGCCGAGCACCTGCCCCCTGGTCAGGACGCCGTCCTGAAATTCGGCCAGTTCGGCAACCCGGTCGGGCATGTCGGCAACCATGCCCCAACCTTCACCGTCCACCACGACCCCGCGCCAGCCACAACTTCAACCTGTGGATAACCTCACCCCGCACCGCTCGTCCCTGTTCATAACCAGGCCGAGCGAAGGGGTGCAGTCATCAACGGGGAGGATCCTGGTCACTGCGGCGACCAGGATCTTTCACAATCACCGCTCGGCCCGTGCGCGGCGGGCGCGGGCCGCAGCCGATTGGGGCATGAGCGGCCAGTGGGACGGGAGTGGTTTCTGGTGGCCCGGGTCCCTGGTGGCCCGGGTCCCTGGT
>DATAWQ010000152.1:0-46364 GCA_036267135.1 Streptosporangiaceae bacterium
GGCCGGCCCCGCGTGCAGCACCAAGACCGCGATCAGCGGGAACGCGCCGAACCCGAACCCCGAGCCGTAGGCGCTGACCGCGTACGCCGCCCACAACCACCCGAACTGCCGCCCCAGCGACCGCCTGCCCAGCATGCCTCCCACCCTTCACCCGCCGGCCCGCGCAACCTCGCATCGACGCGCCGATCCAATCGGGCCGTGGGCCGGGCGGGCAAACAACCGCCGCGCCGGCGAGCCACAACGGCGGGTTGTCCTGCCTGCGCCCGGGCTACAGTCGGGCGGCGTGGAGCTCGAAGCCGTGCGCACCTTTGTCGCGGTCGCGGACGCCGGCCAGTTCTCCGTGGCCGCCGACGGCCTGGGCCGCACGCAGCAGGCCGTGTCCAAGCGCGTCGCCACCCTGGAGAAGGAACTCGGCGTGCGGCTGTTCGCGCGCACCGCGCGCGGCGCCGAGCTCACCACGGACGGACGGGTGTTCCTGCAGCACGCCCGCGAACTGCTCCAGACAGCCGCCCGGGCGGCCGCCTCGGTGCGGCCGGGCCGCCGGGCGCTGCGGGTGGACGTGACCGGCCGGGGCCTCGCCCCGGCCGGCCTGCTGCGCGCCTTTCACGCCGTCCACCCCGGCACCGAACTCGACGTGGTGGCGCTCTTCGACGCCAGCACCGCCTTGGCCGCCGCAGCGGCCGGCACGATCGACGCGTCCTTCCGCGCGGTCACCGTGCCCGCCCGCCAGCTACCTAGCGGGGTCACCGCGGCCCGGGTCCACGACGAGCCCATCCAGCTGCTGACCGGGCCCGGCCACCCATTGGCTGACGCGGCCGAGGTCACGCCCGCGCAGCTGGCCGGGCACCGGATCTGGATGCCCGGCCTGGTGCCCGGCACCGAGTGGGCCGCCTACTACGGCGACCTGGCGGCCGCGTTCGGGCTCACCATCGACGCGGCCGGCCCTAACTTCGGCCTCGAGCCGCTGCTGGACGCGATCGCGAGATCCCCGGAGGTGGCCACGTTCGTGGGGGAGCAGACCAGCCTGCTCTGGCCCGCCGACTACGATCTGCGCCGGATCCCCGTGCACGACCCGATCCCCGTCTACCCGCACTCCCTGATTTGGCGGCGGGACGACCCGCACCCCGCGCTGGCCGCGCTGCGCGGCTATCTCACCGCCACCCGGCCCACCCGCGAGGACACCCCCTGGACCCCGGCCTGGGCGTAGCGCGCCAGAAGCGGGTTGGCGGGCGGTCCCGGCGGAGTTGAATGCTTGATACCGCGCCGGGTGTACCCCTGACTGAGAGTGCGCAGCTTTGGAAGGCTGGCCATTCCTTCGCCCTTCTCGTCGTTCTCGAGTTCCTCGGCCAGAAGCCACCCACGGTGGTAGACTGTGTTTCCCCGGTGACCTTCCCCCTCAGATGAGCCGGGAAATGCGTTAGTATATCGTTGGATTCGTCAAGGTGGGGGAATGGCAGCTACTCAGCAGCAGAGGACGACGCCCAAGAAGAAAAGGCGCGGATTAGCCCGCTGGCTAACGTCGTTCGGCGGTATTCTCGCGTCCATAGCTACCATCGTGGCAGCGGGTGCGTCGGTGCTAGCGGCGCATCAGACGAGCCGCGTGAACCAGCTCACCATTGTCGTCAAGCAACAGCAGCAGCAACTTCAGCAGGATCGTCAGCAGGGCGCCAGCGGATCGGGTTCGTCCGGCACCGGAGGCACTTCTGGGTCAAGCGGCGGCGCGCTGCCCTCTGGTGGCGTCTATCTCTCGGCGATGCAGCCCACGGTCGATGATGCAAACCTCAGTACCGGATCGCAGACTATGTCAGCGAAGGCATATTCCGACAGTAGTACATTCTACTGTTACGGGCCGCAAGGCAATGGTCAGCCCGATGAGGCGTTCAATGTGGCTGGTCATTCGCTTTTCAAGGCCGAGATTGGCATCCCGGACGACGCGGCCAACGCCACCAGTCTGGATGAGACAGTTATTTTCGCCAATCAGGCGGGCGTGCAGCTCATCAAGCCTATAGTCGTCAGCCTCGGGCATCCGGCCGCCGTGAAGCTGAACATTTCCGGTGTCGCTCAACTCGAGGTCAGCTGTACCGGTACCAACACGCAAAATCAACAGCAAGAAAACAATAATATTCTGACTCTCGGGAATGCCTTCGTCTCCTAATCTGAGACACGCGGCTAACGCGACTCCGGGAGGGCCAGCGCCTCTGCTGCCAGCGTGGCTCGCTGCAGAGTCTCGCGGAATGCCTGCGCCGCCTCGGCGGCTTGTTCGGCCAGGTCTGTGATTTCCACGGTTGCATGCTGATCTGCTGCAGTGCGTGCTACCAGCCCTAGGTACCTGTCGTTGTTGGCCGCCATCTCGTGAGCAGTTTCCCAGTCCTTTCGTGCGGCCTCGGCTGTCGCCACTTGTGCCGCCAGCAATTCAAGCGCCAGCACCCGGGCTTTGGTGGCGTCCATGGCTATCGATATCGCTCGATTCTGGGAAGTCAGAACGGCGGTTGTCATGGGCCCAGCCGTGCCGCCGGCATAGCTCGACACGAGATCGATTAGCAACTCAGTGATCTCACGCAGCGCGATGGCGATTTCCCATTCGTGCTGCTGGAGGGCAGGTTTCGCTAGGGTGCCTTGCAAATCGCCGGTGTACACCCTTGAGGTAACAATGGTGTTGATAGCCAGCTGGGTGTGCTGCAGGAGCTTTCGGCACTCACGTTCCAGCGCAAGTGGTGAGACCACCTGGTCTCGGTAGCGGACCTGGCGTACCGGTCCGGTACGGCCCGCGGTCTGCTCCTTCGTCATCCGAACGAGGCGCTGACGCTTCGCCTCCCGCAAGCTGGGGTTCACCACGGGTTCGACGCCACCGACATTGCCGACCATAGAGGCATCATAGATGCTGCGGCATCTGGTCTTGGGTCCTCAGCGCGACCAACTTCGGATGGCCGGGGACATCGGCGTAGCCGACGGCTTGACCGGGCTGGCCTGAGCGGGCTGGAGAGCGAGCGAAGGTCTCCTAGCCATAGCCAGGGCCATGAATTAACATGCCGACCATGACTAGGCCACCCTCGTTTATGTGCACCGTATTTCAGTCGTTGGCATTCGAAAAAAACTGCCCGAGTGTAACATTAGGATTGCTGGCGCAGTAGTAAGGGACTTCCGGCTCGCCGAGCGGTGTCGCATAGTCTGGCTTATCGTACTTGGTGGCAAGCTGGCTGATTATCGACTCTTGAGCTTGCTGCGATGCGCTCATGAACTGACTGCAGGTGGATGACGCGCTCAAACCGGAGCCGTTGCATCCACTGATGAGCAGGCCTGAAACCCCCGAGAGGGCCAGTAATGTGGCCAGCCTCATGCGTGGTCTGGTCATTTCCTGTTTGTCCCGATTCTCCCGATTCCCCGTTAAATTCTTCACGCGGCAGCAGGCAAGCGGGCACCTCCCCAGCCGCGACCCTCACGATAAAGGGGCGCAGGCGGATTGCGAAGATCGCTTGCACTCGGGCAAGCTAACTGCAATTCGAGCAGTGGCGACCAGGGCGGGCGGTAAATAACCGCCCGGCGGCTCACTGCTGCTGGCCGCCGTCGTCGGCGGCCCCGTAGTCCGCGGGTTCATCGGCCGCGGACTCGTCACCGAGGCGCTCGCGGACCAGAGCCCTGACCTCCTTGCCCAAGCCGATCGACGGGCCGCCGATCAGTTCCCAGGACCGGGCGATGCCGATCAGGAAGCAGCAGATCACCAGATCCGCGATCGTCTGCACGGCACCGGGATTGTTCCGGTGGACGGTCACCAGGATTCCCTCGGTGAACTGGCAGGCGAACACCGCCACCAAGCCGACCAGGAAAAACGCGTCCCGCCCAGTCCGCCAGTGCATCTGGTGCTGCCGGACCAGCGAAACCAGCGACGCGAGCACGAACACCAATCCCACGATGGACACCGAGATCGTCACCGTCCCGACGTCGTCTCCGGTGATCAGCGCGAACAGGGAGACGGCCAGTGCGTTCAGGAACGCGGTCAGCGCCGCCGAGGCGCGGATCCGGTGGACCGGCGCGCCCATCTCCTCGCGGGCGAGCCGGTCGGCAGAGACCGAGATGGCCACGAACAGCAGCCCGATCAGCGCGCCGGCCACGCCCGCGCTGGCCGCGAAGAAGTCATGCATGCTGGCTGGAACCACCGCCTCATACTGGCAGCCCGTTGTAATCCTCACGTGCAGGACAGGGGGCGTGGCGTCACTACCGTTATGCGGCGTTGACCCCAAATGTCAGCGAAATGCGGCCCCGCAGGTTCCATGTCCGGCGGATGCTCGCCCGGCAGCCTCCGACCTAGTGTCCAGACCAGCGCGCCACCACCAGCGGGCGCGGGACACCCAGAGGAGGCGGCGTGGGAAAGCTCATCGACGTGGCACCGCCCGGCCCTTCGGCCTCGGCCACGGTCAGGGAAAGCACCGCCGGAGGGCATGTTTCCGGCCAGGAGAGCACCGCCGGAGGGCATGTTTCCGGCCAGGAGAGCAGAGTCGCCGCGATCGGTTTCATGCCGCTCCCGATCGCTGAGCACTGCAACAACCAGGCCATTTCGGCTGAGGGCGAGATCCGCTCGGGCCGCTTCAACGTCTGGGGCAATTCGTTCCCCGCCGCCGACCTGCCCGAGCCCGGCGGTCGCGTCCAGGTCGCCGGGATACCGTTCGACTTCCCCGTGCACGGCGTGGGCGGCGACAACATCCGCTGCGACGGGCAGCTCGTCGAGGTGCCGCCGGGGCACTGGGACTGGCTGCACCTGCTCGCCGCGGCCGAACGGCGCACCGAGGACACGGTCGCGCTGCACTTCGAGTCCGGCGATGTGGACTTCGAGGCGCTGCGGGTGTCCGACTTCTGGGCCGCCCAGGCCCGGTTCGGCGAGGAGCGCGCGTTCGGCTCGACGGTCATGCACTACCCGCACCACGTGCAGCCCCGGCTGTCCGCGCTGATCTGGGGCCAGCGGGTGCCGGTCACCAGGCAGCAGCGGCTGACTGCCGTCCGGCTGCCCCGCAACGTGGCGATCCACGTCTTCGCACTGACTCTGCAGACTGCACTGACTCTGCAGTCTGCACCGACCCTGCAGTCCGCGCCGACCCTGCAGTCCGTCGACGCGGGTGGCGGGGTGTCGGCGTGACCGCCGCGCAGGCGCAGGCCGAGGTCCAGGCCACCCGCGCCGTCCAGGCTGATGGCACCGTCGAGTTCTGGTGCCGCGACCTGATCAGCTGCCTGCAGGCCACGTTCGCCACCGTGCTGCGGCACGCCGGGCACGAGCCGCTGGACGTGCTGGGCGCGCACTGGGAGTTCCGGCACCGCCCCGGCGACGTCAAGTCCGAGGAGTTCTACTACCCCTGCCGCGTCCCCGGCGACCTGGCCGCCAGCCTGGCCCCGCACCACCCGGTCAGCTCGGCCTGGGCCGAACCGCCGCCGGACGGCGACCCGCTGGACTGCCTGGCCGCCACCGTGGCGGCCGGCCGGCTCGGCGTGGCCGCGGTGGACAACTTCTACCTGCCGTTCCGGCCCGCCTTCGGCGACGTCCACGCCGCGCATCTGGTCGTCGTCTACGGCGTAGACCACGACCGCGGCCAGGTGCTGGTCAGCGACGCGATGCCGCCGGCCTTCCGCGGGCCGGTGGAGACCACCCACTTCCTGCGCGCCTGGAGTTCGCTCAATCCGAGCGACACGCAGGACGTCTTCTTCAGCAACACAAGCATCGGCCGCCGGTTCATGACCCTGGCCATCGGCGAGCCGTTCCCCGAACTGGACCAGGCGCTGCTGCGCCGGGTGCTGGCGGCCAACCTGGCCGGGTTCTCCAAAGGTGGCGACCTGGGCGGGGACTGGGTGGGGCTGGCCGGCCTGGAACGGTTCACCGCCAGCCTGGTCGAGGCCTGCCACCGCGTCGACCGCGGCGCGCTGGCCGACTGCTACCCGTTCGGCTGGGGCATGCAGGCCCAGGCGAGCCTGCACGCCGAACTGCTCCGCGGGAAAGGCCGGGACTGGGACCTGCCGGTGCTCAGGGAGGCCGGGCGGCTGGTCGAGGCCGCCGCGCACGCCTGGACCGGGCTGCGGATGACCGCGGCCCACGGCCACAGCGCCCCGGCCGACTGCGCCACCGATCTGGCCCGGCACGCCGCCGAGCTGCGGCGCACCCACGAGCTGGCCCTGGCCGGCCTGGCCGAGGCGGTGCGGTCCCTATGAGCCCAGTTGGCGCAAGCACAGCAACCGAGGTATCCGACCGCCTGGCCATGCTGGGCGGCACCCCCGCGGTGGGCAAGTCGCAGCCGGGCACCGCCTGGCCGGTGGTCACCGACGACGACCGCGCCGCCGTGCTGGCCGCGCTGGGCGGGCCGCTGGTATCGGACCGGGACGGAGCCACCCCGGTCAGCGACCTCGAACAGCTCTGGGCCCGGTATTGCGGCACCCGGTTCTGCGTCGGCACCTCCAACGGCACCACGGCCCTGTCGCTGTGCCTGGCCGCGCTCGGCATCGGGCCGGGCGACGAGGTGATCGTGCCGGCCCTCTCGTTCATCGCCACCGGGCTGGCCCCGGTGCACCAGATGGCCATCCCGGTATTCGCGGACGTCGACCCGGTCACGTTCAACCTGGACCCGGCCGCCGTGGCCGCTGCCATCACCCCGCGCACCGCCGCGATCATGCCGGTGCACCTGCACGGCCAGCCGGCCGACATGGACGCGCTCGGCGACCTGGCCCGCAGGCACGGTCTTGCGGTCGTGGAGGACGCCGCGCAGGCGCACGGCGCCAGCTACCACGGCAGGCCGGCCGGCTCGCTCGGCGACCTGGCCGCGTTCAGCCTGCAGGTCACCAAGAACGTGCCGACCTGCGGCGAAGGCGGCCTGATCACCACCGACGACGAGAACCTGGCCACCGCTGCCCGGATGAGCAGGCAGTTCGGCGAGGTCATCGAGGCCGGCCGGGAACGCGACTACATCTCCTACCGGCTCGGCTGGAACGCCAAGCTGAGCTCGGTGCAGGCCGCGTTCACCCTGTCCCAGCTCGGCCGGTTCACCGAGTACACCGCCAGGCGCGAGGCCAGCGTGACCGCGTTCCTGCGCCGCCTGGCCGCCCTGCCCGGCCTGGTCGCACCCGCCGCGGCGCCGGGCACCGTGCACGCCTGGCACATCCTGCGGTTCCGCTTCGACCCCGCCGCGATGGGGCTGCCCGGCGCCGATCCGGCCCGGCTGCGGGACGCGCTGCGGCGGCTGCTGCGCGCCGAGGGCGTCCCGATGTCGCGGTACCAGCTCATGACGCTGCCGCAGCAGCAGGTGTTCACCGAGCGGGCCGGCTTCGGCCACGGCTACCCGTGGGCGGCAGGCGCGCCGGCCGGGCCCGGCGACTTCCCGGTGGCCAGTGCCATCATCGAGGACTCGCTCACCCTCCAGCGGCGGCATCTCAACCCGGACGCGGGCCCGACCCTGCAGCGGTACGCCGACGCCTTCGAGAAGGTATGGGGCCACCTAGATGTGGTCGCCCGCCTGACCGGGGTGACCCGATGACCGTCATGGCCCCGGCCACGCCGGGCCCGGCCGGCCTCGCGGACGTGGCCGACCGGATCCGCGGCCACGTCGTGGACATGTGCGCCGGCCGCGAAGGCGGCCACCTGGGCGGGTCCCTGTCCATCGTGGACATCCTCACCGTGCTGTACTTCGGCGTCCTGCGGGTCGACCCGGCCTGGCCGGAAAACCCGGACAGGGACATGTTCGTGCTCAGCAAGGGGCACGGCGCGCTGGCGCTGTACGCGACCCTCGCCGAGCGGGGCTTCCTGCCGGTCGACGAGCTGGCCAGCTACGGCCAGCCGGGCAGCAGGCTGATGGGCCACCCGATGCGGGACATCCCCGGCGTCGAGGTGTCCACCGGCTCGCTCGGGCACGGGCTGAGCCTCGGTTTCGGCTTCGCGCTGGCCGCCCGGCTGGCGGGCAGCGACCGGCGCAGCTTCGTGATCACCGGCGACGGCGAGCTGCAGGAGGGCTCGTGCTGGGAGACGGCCGCGTGCGCCGCGGCCCAGCGCGCCGACAACCTGGTGGCGATCGTGGACAGGAACGGGCTGCAGCTCACCGGCCCGACCGAGGGCATCTCACCGCTGGAGCCGCTGGCCGACCGCTGGCGCGCCTTCGGCTGGAGCGTGCGCGAGGCCGACGGCCACGACCAGGCCGCGCTGGCGGCCGAGCTCGGCGCCACCCCGTGGGAACCCGGCCGCCCCAGCGTGCTGATCGCGCGGACCACCAAGGGCCACGGCGTCAGGTTCCTGGCCGGGAAGCCGGTCTGCCACTACGCCACGCTCAGCGAGCGCCAGCACGCCAGGGCCCGCGCCTCGCTGGCCTCCTTCCAGCGCGGCTCCCGCGACCAGGCCCTGCCCGCCGGGACCCCGCTCGACCGGCCCCCGCTCGCCGGGACCCCGCTCGTCGAGGCACCGCTCAGCCAGCCCTTGCTCAGCCCGGGGGAGCCAGCATGACCGAGACCATCGCCGAGGCGCCGAGCCTCTCGCCGGACACCGCCGCGGCGCCGGCCGCGACCAGGAACGCCTACCGGGACGCCCTGCTCACGCTGATGGCCGCCGACCCGCGCGTCGTGTGCCTGGACACCGACACCGGCCTGTTCTCCGGCGCCGACTTCGGCGCGGCCGCCGAGCGCTACATCGACCTCGGCATCGCCGAGCACACCGCGATGGACGCCGCCGCCGGGCTGGCCGCCTCCGGCTGGCGGCCATTCGTCAACACGATGGCCGCCTTCGCCAGCGCCAGGGCGCTGGAAGCCGTGAAGATCAACATCGCCTACGCCGGCCAGCCGGTGCGGATCGCGGCCACTCACGGCGGCGTCGCCGCCGGGCACCTGGGCGCGACCCACTACGCGCTGGAAGACCTGGCCGTGATGCGGGCGCTGCCGAACATGACCATCGTGGTGCCCGCCGACGCCGCCGCCACCGTGGCCGCGGTCGAGCAGACCGCGGACCTGCCGGGCCCGCTGTACCTGCGGCTCGGCCGCAAGCCCACCCCGCCGCTGCCTACCCTGCCATTGCCTACCCTGCCATTGCCTACACTGCCGCGGCCCGCCGAGCCGCCGCGGATCGGGCGGATCCAGGTGCTGCGCGACGGCGCCGACGTGGTCTTCGTCGGCTGTGGCCCGCATCCGGTGCTCGCCGCCCTGGCCGCGGCCGACGACCTGGCCGGCACCGGAATCTCCGCCGGGGTGCTGAACGCGCACACCCTCGCCCCGTTCGACACCGGCACGCTGCTGGCCCACTGCGCCGGCGCGGCGCTGGTGGTCACGGTCGAAGAACACCGAAGGGCGGGCGGGCTCGGCGGCGCCGTCGCCGAGACACTCGCCGATCAGGCGCCCAGGCGGATGCTCCGCATCGGCCTGGGCGACGGGCCTGCCGTTGGCGCCGGCAGCCAGGACTACATCCTCGAGCGCCACGGGCTGCACCCGGCGCCCATCGCCGCCAGGGTGCGCACCGCCATCGAATCCCACCCGAGGAGTTCAGCATGAACAACTGTCCTGTCTGCGAAATCCCGGTCGCCATGCCGGCCGCGCCGAGGCTCAGCGAGATCCTCGAGTGCGGGGACTGCCGGAGCGAACTGGAGATCGTGGCCACCGACCCGCTGCTGCTCGCGGTTGCCCCGGAGGTCGAGGAGGATTGGGGGGAATGACGGCGCGCACCGGCGCGCCGGTCATCGCGCTGCTCGCCTCCCAGCTCCGAGCCGACGACAAGCGTCTGCTCGAGGCGCTGGAGCGGCGGCGGATCGGCTGCGAGCACGCCGACACCAGGGCGTTCTGGGGCGACCCGGCCACGCCGCCGCACTGGCGGGGGGTGCTGAACCGTGAGATCGGCCAGGTCAGGGCGGCCTACGCCGCCCGGACGCTGGAGTTGTTCGGCGTGCCCGTGGTCAACAGCGCCGAAGCCATCGAGGTGTGCGGCGACAAGTGGCGCTGCACGCTGGCGCTGGCCGGGGCCGGGCTGCCGCTGCCGCGCACCGCGCTCGGCCTCACCACGGAATCGGCGCTCGCCGCCCTGGACGCGATCGGCTACCCGGCGGTCATCAAGCCGCTGACCGGCTCGTGGGGCCGTCTCATCGCCGAGCTGCCCGACCGGCGTACCGCCGAGAGCTTCCTCGAGTACGTGGCCGATCGGTCCTCCCCGCAGGCCCGGCTGGCCTACCTGCAGGAGTTGATCGACAAGCCCAGCCGCGACATCAGGGCCATCGTGGTGGGCGGCGAACTGCTCGGCGCCACCTACCGGATCGGGCCGGGCCTGCGCACCAACGTGGCCCTGGGCGCCCGCACCGAGGCCTGCGTCGAGACCCCGGAGATCACCAAGCTGGCCACCGCCGCGGCGGCCGCGGTCGGCGCGGACATCGCCGGGGTGGACCTCATCGAGTCCCGCGACGGGCGGCTGCTGGTGCTCGAGGTCAACCACCGGGTCGAGTTCTCCGGGTTCCAGGCCGCGGTCGGGGACCGGGTGGACGTGGCCGGCCGCATCGTCGACCACCTCGTCGCGATGGCCGTCCAATGGTGAGGGTCAGTGTTGCCGGCGGCGCCGGGTACCTGGGCGGCGAACTGGTCCGGCTGCTGCTCGGCCACCCGATGGTGGAGATCGCCGCGGTGACCTCCTCCCGGCTGGCCGGGAAGAAGGTGGACACCGCCCACCCGAACCTGCGCGGCGTCACCGACCTGCGCTTCACCGGCCCCGACGAGCTGGCCGAACCCGACGTGCTGATGCTGACCAGGCCGCACCGCGAGGCCATGCGCGTGATGGCGGGCCTGCTCGGCGAGGCCAAGCAGGTGATCGACCTGTCCGGCGACTTCCGGCTGCGCGACCCCGCCACCTTCGCCAAGTACTACGGTGTCCCGCACGCCGCGCCCGAACTGCTCGGCTCGTTCGTGCCCGGGCTGCCCGAGCTCTACCGCGAACAGCTCCAGACCGCCGACCGCATCGCCGTACCCGGATGCATGGCCACCGCGGGGATTCTCGCGCTGGCCCCCCTGCGCGACCTGCTGGACGGCCCGGTCGACCTCGACGCGCGCACCGGGTCCAGCGGATCCGGCGCCGCCGCGGGCGACGCCAACCTGCACGCCGAGCGCAGCGGCGCGATGCGCGTCTTCGCCCCGGCCGGGCATCGGCACGAGGCCGAGATCGCCCAGGCCACCGGGCTGACCGTGCGGATGTCGGCCACCGGGGTCGAGGCGGTGCGCGGCGTCCAGATCCTGGCCAGGGCGGATCTGCGGCCGGGGGTGGGGGAGGGCGCGATCAGGTCCGCCTACCGGTCGGCCTACGAGGCGCAGCCGTTCATTCGCCTCGTCGCCCACCGTCGCGGCATCTACCGGTATCCGGAACCCAAAATCCTGCTCGGATCGAACTTCTGCGATGTCGGATTCGCCCTCGACGCGCAGGCAGGCCGGATCACCGTGATCGCGGCCCTGGACAACCTGGTCAAGGGGGGCGCGGGCAACGCGCTCCAGTGCCTGAACATCAGGCTCGGCTGGCCGGAGCGGCTTGGCCTCGAATTCCCCGGCCTGCACCCGAACTGAGGTACCGATGTGACTGCGCGCGATATCGCGGTGATCAAGTGCGGTGGCCACGCCACCGTGACGCCGGCCGCCCTGAGCGCCGACCTCGCGGAGCTGACCGCGAGCGGGCGGCCGGTCGTGGTCGTGCACGGCGGCTCCGCCGACATCGAGCGGCTCGGCGTGCGGCTGAACGTGCCGATGCGCAGGCTGACCGCGCCCGACGGCGTGTCCGGCCGGTACACCGACCCGGCCGCGTTAGAGGTGGTGACGCTGGCGCTGGCCGGCGCGGTGCGGCCCCGGCTGGTGGCGGCGCTGCTCGCGGCCGGGGTCCCGGCGGTCGGCCTGACCGGCATCGACGGCGGGCTGCTGCGGGCCCGCCGCAGGCGCACCCAGCGGGCCGTGGTGGACGGCCGTCAGGTGATCGTCAGGGACGACCACAGCGGCCGCATCACCGAGGTGAACACGGCGCTGCTCGACTGCCTGCTCGCCGCCGGGCTGGTCCCGGTGGTGTCGCCGCCGGTGCTGGCCGAGGACGGCGCGCCGGTGAACGCCGATGCGGACCGGGCCGCCGCCGCGATCGCGGTGGCCATGCGCGCGGACACGCTGGTGCTGCTCACCAGCGCGCCCGGCGTGCTGGCCGACCCGGCTGACCCGCTGTCGGTGCTGTCGGTGTGCGAGGTGCCGCAGACCGGGCCGCCCGCGCAGCGGGCCGGGGGAATGGGCGTCAAGCTGACCGCCGCACGGGAGGCGCTGGCCGCGGGCGTGCGCGAAGTGCTGGTGGCGGACGGTCGGGTGCCCGCCCCGGTGAGCCGGGCCCTGGCCGGGTCCGCGACGCGGGTGGCGCTCGCCACGCTGATGCAGGGAGGACGTCGATGAGCTGGGTGTACACATCTTCGGGTCGGGTCCGCGACGCGTATGCGGCCGGGTTGCTGCGGCAGATGCTGGAGATCCGCTCGCCGTCCTACGCCGAGGAGGGGCTCGCCGTCTACCTGGCCAAGGTGATGAACAGCCTCGGGTTCGCCGCGTACGTGGACGGCGTCGGCAACGTGGTCGGCAGCATCGGCCGCGGGTCCGGGCCCACCATCATGCTGCTCGGCCACATGGACACGGTGGTGGGGGACGTCACCGTCCGGTCGGCCGCGGGCCGCCTGTACGGCCGGGGCGCCGCCGACGCGAAGGGCCCGCTGGCCACGATGATCTGCGCCGCGGCCAGCAACAGGGACTTCCCCGGCCGGATCGTGGTGGTCGGCGTCGTGGAGGAGGAGACGCCGTGCTCGCGCGGCGCGATGGCCATCCGCAACACCCACGACCGGCCGGACGTGTGCATCATCGGCGAGCCGAGCGGCTGGTCCACGGTGGTGCTCGGGTACAAGGGCAAGCTCGACCTGCGCTACCAGGCGCGCTGCGCCCCCACCCACCCGAGCAGCCCGGCCCCCAAGGCCTCTGAGCTCGTGTTCGAGTGCTGGGCCGCGGTCAAGGAGGCGCTCGGGCAGGTCGACCACACCGCTTTCCACCTGCCCGGCGTCACGCTGGACTCCGTCTCGGGTGACACCGCCACCGCCGTGGCCGACCTCAGCGTGCGCACCCCGCCGGGCTTCTGCGTCACCACGCTGCTCGACGACGTGCGTCGCCGGCTGCCCGCCGGCGACCTGACCGTGGTCAACTCGGTGACGGCCTGCCGGGCCGACCGGCGCAACCCCGCGGTGCGCGCGCTGTCGGCGGGCATCCGCAGGCAGATGGCCCAGCCCAGCGTCGCGGTCAAGACCGCTACGTCGGACATGAACACGCTGGCCGAGGTGTGGGACGTGCCGATGGCCACCTACGGGCCCGGGGACAGCAAGCTCGACCACGCCGACGACGAGCACATCGTGCTCGCCGACTACTTCAGGGCCATCGCCGTCCTGTCCCACGCGCTCAGCGAGCTGGCCATCGAGCCAGCCGCCGCCCATCCGCCCGCACCTGTACCGCAGCCGTCTGGACTCTAAGGGGAACGCAGATGACCGACATGATGAAGCGCCTCGCGAGCCTGCCGGAGGCCCGCCGGGCCCAGTTCCTCGCCCAGCTCCGCGCGCAGGTCGAAGGCGCGGCCACCCGTGGTCCCCGCCCGCGCCGCGACACCGGGCCCGCGCCGCTGTCGCACTCGCAGGAGACGCTCTGGTTCCTCGACAAGCTCGCCCCCGACACCCCCACCTACAGCGTGCCGCTGTGCACCAGGCTCCGCGGCCAGCTGGACGTCGCGGCCCTGCGCGGCGCCCTGGCCGCGGTGGTGGCCAGGCACGAGGCGCTGCGCACCGCGATCGTCGAGCACGAGGAGGGACCGGTCCAGATCATCGCCGAGCAGGTCCCGGTCGAGCTGCCGGTCCGCGAGCTCCCACCGGGCATCGCCGACCCCGAGGCGGCCGCCCGCGCCCTGC
The DNA here is from genome assembly GCA_036267135.1 of Streptosporangiaceae bacterium. Lineage (GTDB taxonomy): Bacteria > Actinomycetota > Actinomycetes > Streptosporangiales > Streptosporangiaceae > PALSA-505. Next base: position 13,929 of record DATAWQ010000152.1, read on the forward strand.
TGGACCAGGCCAACCGGACCCCGTTCGACCTGACCAGGATGCCGCTGTGGCGCGCGTTCCTGATCCGGCTCGCCCCCGACGACCACTTCTTCTTCTTCAACGTGCACCACGTCGTCTTCGACGGGTGGTCGATGGGGCTGCTGTCCGGCGAGCTGGCCGAGCTGTACCGGGCCGCCGTCGAAGGCAGCACCGCCGAGCTGCCCGACCTGCCCGTGCAGTACCCCGACTACGCCTGCTGGCAGCGGGAATGGCTGTCCGGCGACGGCCTGGACGAGCAGGCCAGCTACTGGCGCGAGCACCTGGCCGGCGCCGAGGTGCTCGAGTTCCCGACCGACCGGCCGCGCGGCGACGCCCTCACCTTCAACGGCACGTTCGAGAGCCTGCCGGTGGACCGCGCGGACATGGAGCGGGCCCAGGCCCTGGCCAGGGAGGAGGGCGTTACCCCGTTCAACGTCTACATCGCCGCGTTCCTGACCATGCTGCAGCGCTACAGCGGCCTGGACGACCTGGTCATCGGCTCGCCGAACGCGAACCGGCGGCACAGTTCGGTCGAGCGGGTCATCGGCTACTTCATCAACATGATGGTGCTGCGCGCCGACCTGTCGGGCAATCCCAGCTTCCGCGAGCTGGTCCGGCGGCTCAAGCCGGTGCTGCGCGACGCGTTCGTGCACGGCGACCTGCCGTTCGGCAAGCTGGTCTCCGCGGTCAACCCGCCCCGCGACCCGTCCAGGTCACCGATCTTCCAGATCGTGTTCACGCTGCAGAACGTGGGCTCCCCGGTCACCCTGCCCGGCCTGGACGTCAGCAACGAGGTGGTGCGGCTGGGCACCTCCAGGTTCGACATGAGCTGGAACCTGGTGGAGAAGGAGGGCGACGACGGCGCGGTGGCGATCGAGTACAACACCGACCTGTTCGACGCCGATGCCATCGTCGCGTTCGCCGGGCACTTCCGTGAGCTGCTGGCCAACCTGACCGCGGCGCCGGACCAGCCGCTGGCCCAGGCCGAGATGCTGACCCGCCGCGAGCGCGCCGCCCTGCTGGCGGTGGGCTCCGGGCCGCAGCGGCCGGTCCGGGAGTCCACCATCGTGGCCGAGTTCGAGGCGGTGACCCGCCGGACGCCCGAGGCCACCGCGCTGGTGTGCGCAGGCCGCGAGCTGACCTACCGCGAGCTGAACGGCCGCGCCAACCGGCTCGCTGCGGTGCTGCGTGAGCACGGGGCCGGGCCTGGCACCACGGTCGGGCTCTGCCAGCGGCGCACCGAGCACCTGACCACGTCGATGCTGGCCACGCTCAAGGCCGGCGCCGCCTACGTGCCGCTCGACCCGACCCACCCGCCGGCCCGGCTGGCCACCATCGCGGCCGACGCCGCCCTGGCCGCGGTGATCGCCGACGCCGGGTCCGCCGCCGCGCTCGGCCAGCTCGACGGCACGCCGGTGCTCGTGCTCGACGAGCTCACCGGTGAGCTGCCCCGCCACCAGGACACCGACCCGCCGCTGGCGGCCGGCCCCGGCGACCCCGCGTACGTGATCTACACGTCGGGCAGCACCGGCCAGCCCAAGGGCGTGCTGATCCGCCACCGCAGCGTGGTCAACTTCGCCGACTCGACCAGGGACCTGTTCGAGCTGACGCCGCGCGACCGGATGCTCGGCTTCGCCTCCGCCACGTTCGACGTGTCGGTGTTCGAGACGTTCTCCGCGCTGCTCACCGGCGCGGCGCTGCACCTGCTGACCGACGAGGAGCGGCTGTCCATCGACACGCTGCAGACCACGCTGGAACAGGCCGGCATCTCCGTGATCGACCTGCCGCCGACCGTCATGGTGCTGCTCGCCCCCGAGGGCTTCAGCGACCTGCGCATCGCCTTCGTCGGCGGCGAGGCGTTCAGCGGCGAGCTGGTCAACCGGTGGAACAAGGGCCGCAGGCTGTTCAACGGCTACGGCCCGACCGAGTGCACGGTCACCATGATCGTCGAAGAGTGCCACGGCAACTGGGACTCATCGCCGCCCATCGGCCTGCCCATGACCAACCACGTCGCCCACGTGCTCGACACCCAGCGCAGGCTGCTGCCCGCCGGGATACCGGGCGAGCTAGTCATCGGCGGCGCGGGCCTGGCCATCGGCTACCTCGGCAGCCCGGAGCTGACCGAGCAGAAGTTCTTCGACGACCCGTTCGGCACCGCCTGGGGCGACCGTCTGTACCGCACCGGCGACCTGGTCAAGCGGCTGCGCGACGGCCGTCTGGTTTTCCTGGGCCGGGTGGACCAGCAGGTCAAGATCCGGGGCCTGCGGATCGAGCTCGGCGAGGTCGAGTCCGCGCTGGCCGCCTGCCCCGGCCTCGGCCAGGTCAGCGTCCAGGCCTGGGCCGACCCGGCGGGGGAGAAGCACCTGGTCGGCTACGTCACGCCGGCCGCGGGCGCGCCCCAGCCCGACCCGCAGCGGCTGCGCGGGCAGCTCGCCGACCGGCTGCCCGGTTACATGATCCCGTCCTACTTCGTGACCGTGCCCGAGCTGCCGCTGACCAGCAGCGGCAAGGTGGACCGCCGCAAGCTGCCGGACCCGGACCCGGCCGCGGAGATGGCGGGCCAGGTCACCGAGCCGCGCACCGACACCGAGCGGGTGCTGCTGAACGAGGTGCTGGTGCCGCTGCTGCGCAACGACAGGGTCGGGGTGCTCGACGACTTCTTCCGGGCCGGCGGCAACAGCCTGCAGGCCGCCCAGCTCATGTCGGCGATCACCCGGCGGTTCTCGGTGGAGGTCTCGCTGGCTGACTTCTTCGCCTCGCCCACCGTGGCCCACCTGGCCGCGACCGTGGACGCCAGGCGCGCGGCCAGGCTCAGCGACGACGAGCTGCTCGACATGCTGGAGAACATGCCCGACGACCAGGTGAGCAGGCTCCTCGGTGACGCCGGGGCGGGCCTGTGAACCCGGCCGTCCACGACCAGGCGGCCACCGCGGACCGTCCGGCCACCGCGGACCGGGCGGCGGGGTTGTCGGCCGACCGGGCCGCCCTGCTGCGCAGGCTGCGGGCCCAGCGGGCGGCCGCCGGGCCCAGGCCCGACCACCAGGCCGTCCCGATGCGGCCGGGTGGCGGGCCGGTCACGCTCGTGCTGGTGCACCCGGCCGGCGGTGAGCTGTTCTGCTACACGCCGCTGGTGCGCGCGCTGACCACCGGCATCGGCGTGATCGGCTTCCCCGCCGATCCCGCCGACCTGGACCTGCCGGTCACCTCCCGGCTGCCCGAGGTGGCCGCCAGGACCCTGCGCGGGCTGGCCGAGGCCACCGACCCGGGCCGGTGCGTGCTGGCCGGCTGGTCCTACGGCGGCGCGGTCGCGTTCGAGATGGCCAGGCAGCACACGGAGGCCACCGGGGCCCGGCCGCCCGTGGTGCTGCTCGACTGTGTCTACTACGGCGACGTGGAGCTGGAGACCGAGACCAGGCTGCGGCGCCGGTTCGTCTACGACGTCGCCCGGCTGGCCGGGCGCGACCACGACACCGTGCGCACCGCGCTCAAGACGGCCGAACGCGCCTGCGGGGGCGCGCTCGACCTGTCCGTCCTGCTCGCCGCCGCGGACGTGCGGCTGGACCTGACCGAGGCCGAGATCTTCGCCAGGTACGCCACGTTCCGGGCCTGCTCGCTGTCGCTGCAGGCCTACCGCCCGCCCACGCCCTACCCGGGCCCGGTCACGCTGGCCATGGCCGGCCAGGCACCGGGCATCGGTGAGCGCTGGCGGGCGGTCAGCGCGGGCCCGTTCGACGTGGCGGTGCTGCCCGGCGACCACTACACCCTGTTCCTCCCGCCCACGCTGCCCGAGGTGGCGGCCCTGATCGAAGCCGCCGTCACCGGCGCCAGGGACACCGCCGCCCCGGCCCACCAGGAGAGATGAGACCGCCGCCATGGACTTCGGATTCACCGCCGAGCAGCGGCGCTTCCGCGCCGAGGTGCGCGACCAGTTGCTCGGCCCGGCCGTGCGCGCCGCCCTCGATCAGGTCCGCGCCGACGGGCTGACCGAGCCCGACCTGCATCCGCTGTACCGGGTGATCGGCGAGCTCGGCCTGCTGGCCGTGCACTGGCCGGCCGAGTACGGCGGCGCGGGCCGCAGCCCGGCCGAGGCGGCGATCGTGGCCGAGGAACTGGTCCGCTGCGGCGTGCCCGACACCCTGCACGTCAACACGATCCAGATCGTCGGACAGTTCATCGCGATGGCGGGCACCCACGAGCAGCGGCTGCGCTACCTGCCCGGGCTGGCCCGGGGCGAGCGGTTCGCCAGCGTGCTGTACACCGAGCCAGAGGCGGGCTCGGACCTCGGCTCCCTGGCCACCGTGGCCGAGCCCGGCGGCGACGGCGGCTACCAGATCACCGGCACCAAGGTGTTCAGCCTCAAGACCAGGTTCGCCGACCTGGCGTTGTGCGCTGCGCGCACGGGGGAGGGGGGCGAAAGCAAGTACCAGGGCATCAGCCTGTTCGTCGTCGACCTGACCGCGCCCGGCGTGCACGTGTCGGTGATCCCGAGCATCGCCGACGAGCAGTTCCACCGGGTGGAGCTGAACGGCGTGCCCGTCCCGGCCAGCGCGCTGATCGGCGCCGAAGGCGAGGGCTGGGCCCTGCTGAACAGCGCGCTCGAGGTCGAACGCACCGGCCTGGACTACTTCCTGAAGGCCGAGCACTGGTTCGGCGCGGCCCTCGATTGCCTGACCGAACCGTCTCGCTTGGCCAATTCCACCGGCACCCTGAACGGTGGCCAAGGCGAAGCCGGCCCTGGGCTGCCCGTGGTCGACCCTGGACTAATTGAGCAGATCGGAAGGTACGGCGCCGAGCTACGCGCCAGCCACCTGCTCGCCTGGAACGCGCTCACCAAGATCATGGCGGGCCGGGCCGACCAGACCGCGGCCGCCGTGGCCAAGTACCACGCCAGCGAGCTGGCCAGCTCGATCGCGGGCTGGGCCGCGGCGCTGCCCAGTCCGGCTCAGCGGGCGGCCGGCGGCCAGGCCGAGGTGCTGGCCCAGGCCTACCGGGAGGCGCCCGGCCTCACCCTGTCGGCCGGCACCTCCGAGGTCATGCTCCAGCTCGTCGCGGCGGGCTTCGACACCATCGCCGAGGAGGCCTTCTGACATGGACCTGCGACCCGACCCACTGCAGGCTCAGCTCCGCCGGGCGCTGCGGGCAGGACTCGACGGCGCCACCGCGCGGCCCGGCGTCAGCGGGGCGCCGGTCGACGACGGCCCGGCCAGCCCGGCCGCCCAGGTGCTCGCCGAACTCGGCGCCGCCCTGTTCGAGCTGCCCAGTGACGCCGGCGGCATGGAGCTCGGCCTCATGGCCGGCGTCACGGTCAGCGAGGAGCTCGGCCGCGCGGCCTGCGGCAACCCCTACCGGGCCCCGGCCCTGGCCGCCGACGCCGCGCTGGCCTCCGGCCGCGCCGACGTGCTCGACCGCCTGCTGGCGGGCGTCACGGTGGGCGCGGCCGGCCTGGACGCCCTGCCCACCGGCGGCGGCGTGACAATACGGCCCACCGGCGGCGGCGTGCCCGCCCGGGCCACCGGCGGCGGCTGGGAGCTGACCGGCACGGTCATCGCGGACGCGGCCGACGCCGATCTGCTGGCGGTGGCCTGCTGCCCGGAGGGCGAGCCCGCGCTCGCCCTTGTGCCCGGCGGCGCCCCGGGCCGCAAGGCGGTCGGCGGCTGGCCGTTCCTGATCGAGCTGACCGACGTGACCGTGACCCCCGGCGACCTGCTTTCCGCACTGGCCAGCACCGCGCTGGCCGACCCGACTCCCGTGCCGGCCGCCGCGCCGGTCGGCACGGGACTTACCACCACGCAGGCCAGCCAGGGGCTGACCGCCACGCCGCTGGCCAGGGCGCGGGTGCGCCAGGCGGCCTACCTGCACGGCCTGGCCACCGGGATGCTGGAGGCCGCGGTGGGCTACAGCGGCAAGCGCAGCCAGTTCGGCACCAGGCTGCGCGAGTTCCAGGCCGTCTCGTTCCCGCTGGCCCGGGCCGTGGTGGCGCTGCGCGCGGCCAGGCTCGGCCTCTACCACGCCGCCTGGCTGCTCGAATCGCCCCAGGCTGGCCCGGTGCCTGGCGACCCGCCGGCGGAGGCGCTGGCCGCCAGCGCGGAGGCCCTGACCGGCGTGGCCCGGGTCGCCATGCAGGCCTGCGGGGTCAGGGCCATGACGCCCGAGCTGCCGCTGCACCGCTACTACCGCATCGCGGTGGCCGAGGCCACCCGCTACGGCCACCCCGCCGCGCTCTGGCGCCTGGCCGGCGCCGCCCGCCTGGCCGGCTACGCCGGCTGCATGAGGCCGGAGCGGTAGGCGAAGGACACGAGCTGGGCGCGGTCGCGCGCGCCGAGCTTGCAGCGCACCCGGTAGATGTGCGTGCGCACGGTGGCCACGCCGATGGTCAGGTCGTCGGCGATCTCGTCGGTGGACAGGCCGCGCGCGATCAGCAGCATGATCTGCCGCTCCCGGGGCGTCAGCGACGTGACGATCGGCTGCAGCAGCACCTCGGTTGGGCCGCGGCGCTCACGGAACCAGTCCACCAGCCGCTGAGCCACCCCGGGCGCCAGCATGGTCTGACCGCGGGCCACCATCCGGATGGCCGACACCAGATCCGCCGGGCTCGCGTCCTTGCCCAGCAGGCCGCTCGCGCCGGCGTGCAGCACGTCGCTCATGGTCTCGTCGTCGTCGCAGGTCGCGAACACGACCACGCGCGGCGGCGGGTCCAGCGGCTCCTTGTGGATCCGGCGGATCATCTCCAGGCCGGGCATGCCGTCCAGCTTCAGGTCGGTCACGACCACGTCAGGACGCAGCGTCCGGGTCAGCATGATCGCTTCCATGCCGTTGCCGGTGGTCTCGATCACTTCGATGTCGGGGGCCGAGTCCAGCAGGACGCTTAATCCGCCGCGTACAACGGGCAGTTCGTCACAGATCAGAACGCGGACTGACATTTGTCTCCTCCAAGAACCCATGCGTGGCCCGCCATGACCGTGGCGGCCGAGCTACCCACGGCGCATCCCCCCGAACGAGCCCACTCTTTGTAAGAGGGCGCAGCGCGCGGTTTGATGCAGATTTGTTTCCACCCCGCTCAGATGCACGGATTTTTAGTGCTCCGCGGTTCGGGGGGCCGTGGTGACAATCCCCTTACCGGGCCGAGCGCGGGCGTCAGGTCAGTCCACGACCGCGGCCGATTCGGGCTCAGGCATGAAACCGGGCGCGGCGGGCGGCAGGCCAGTCTCGCCGGGCAGACCAGTCTCGCTGGGCGGCTCGGCCTCGACGGCCATCTCGGTGGGCAGCTCCCGCAGTTTGGGGATGGCCGAGAACGCCGTCCACACCACGGTGGACATCAGGCAGATCGCCCCGATCAGCATGCCGTGGCGGACGCCGAGCAGCTGGCCGAACAGCCCACCGAGCAACGCGCCGATGGCGATCACTCCGTAGGTGAAGAACTTGTAGGTCGCGGTCATCCGGCCGATCAGCCGCGACGGCGTGATGGTCTGCCGGACGGTGGTGGCCACGATGCTCGACGCCGCCGTGCCGAAGCCGTTCACCGCGAGGGCCGCGGCTAGCAGGATCGTGGCCAGCAGTGGATGCCCGCCCGGCAGGAACGGGATGGCCAGCATCACGGCGCATTCGATGGTGACGGCGAACATCGTGGTCGGGCCGACACCGAACCGTTTACTCAGCCGGGTCACGGTCACCGATCCGATCAATGCGCCGATCGCGGCGAGCCCGCCGGCCAGGCCGATGGTTCCGGCCTTCAGGCCCAGGTCGCGTACTGCGAACAAGACCAGCAGCGCCACCATCCACTGCGCGAACAGGTTGAAGATCGTGGCGGTGCCCATGAGCGCGCGCAAGAGGGGGTTCTTCATGCACACGGCCAGGCCCTGGCGCACCTGCTTGAGCATGCTCTCGCCCGGCCGCTTGGGTGGGGGCACGGGTTCGGGCGTTCGAATCCAGAGCGCAAAGGCCGCCGAAACGACGAACGACGCGGCGTCGGCGATGATCGCGATCGGCGCGGTCACGAGCTGGATGAGCAGCCCGCCCAGGCCCGGACCAGCCACGTTCGATATCGACGAGCTGGCCTGCAGCCGTGAGTTGGCCGTGACCAGCAGGTCGCGCCCCACGATGCTCGGCACGTAGGAGTTGTAGCTGACGTCGAAGAACATCGTGAGCGTGCCGGTGCAGAACACCCCGAGGTACAGCAGGGGCATGGTCAGCGTGTGGGTCACCGCCAGGGCCACGATTCCGCCCAGCAGCACCGCCCGGCCGATGTCGGCCCAGATCAGCACCGGCCGCCGCCGGTGCCGGTCGGTCCAGGCACCTGCCTGCAGCCCGAGTATCACGTAAGGCAGCCAGGTCGCGGCGCTGAGCAAGCCGATCTCTCCAGCGCCGGCGTGCAGCGTGTAGATGGCGGTCAGCGGCAGCGCGAGGCCGGTGACCGATGACCCGGCCAGCGACACCGACTGGCCGGCCCACAGCTTCAGGAAGCTCGCGTGCCGCCGCAACGGCACGCTTGCGGTCTCGTTACCCCCGTCGGGTACGTCGGCGGCGCCGTTGGTGCCGGCGCCGTTCGTAGCGGCGCCGTTGGTGGCAGCGCCGTTGTGTTGTGCCTCCTCGTTGGCTGGCACGGTGTGTCTCCTTAACAGGTTCGGCTGGTCAGATTGGGCAGTAGCAGTAGAGATACGGGCAGGTTGGGGTCGGCCGCCACGGCCTCGAGCAACCGCAGCAGGCCGCCGCAGAGCCGCTCGATGGTGGCCTCGCGGAACAGGCCCGGGTCGTATTCGAGCGCGCCGCGCAGTTCGCCGGCCTCGGCGTCTTCCTCCAGGCCCAGCGTCAGGTCCACCCGGGATCCGCCGGTGTCGACCTCGCGGACCACCACGCCGTCCGCCGCCGGGCCCGGCTTCCGGCCGCCGCCCCGGCTGCTGAGCGCGAACACCACGTTGATCAGCGGCATCACGCCGGGCGAGCGCGCCGGCGCCAGCTCCCTGACCACCAGCTCGAACGGCAGGTCACGATGATCGAAGGCGTCCAGCACGGTGTCGCGGACCTGGCCGATCAGCTCGCCGAACGACTCCGCGCCGGTGATGTCGGCCCGCAGCACCAGGGTGTTGAGGCAATACCCGATCAGCCCCTCGAACTCGGGCCGGTCCCGCATCGTGACCGCCGTGCCCACCGCGATGTCCTCGCGCCCCGTCCACCTGTGCAGCAGGAGCTGGAACCCGGCCAGCGCCACCATGAACCTGGTGGCGCCACGCCGGCGGCCGAGGTCGTCGATGGCCGTGCGCAGCCGTTCAGGAAACAAGAAACGGTACGTCGCCCCGGCCTGGCCACCCCGCGGATCGCGCGGATGATCGGCGGGCAGCGGCAGCGGGCCCTGGCCTGCGGCCAGCTTCGCCCGCCAGTAGGCCCGCTGCCGGTCCAATGCCGGCCCGGCCAGCCGGTCGGCCTGGCAGCGCGCGTAGTCGGCGTACTGCGCGCGCAGCGGGGCCAGGCCGGCGTCGGTCCCGGTCTCCCTGGCCCGGCACAGCGCGCTGAGCTCGTCCACCAGCACGTCGGCCGACCAGGCGTCGAAGATGATGTGGTGCACGCTGAGCACCAGCGTGTGCCGCTCCCCGCGCCGCACCAGCGAGGCCCGCAGCAGCGGCCCGCCGGTCAGGTCGAACGGCTGCCTGGCCTCGGCTTGAGCCCACTGCTCGACCGTCAGCCCGTCGCCGGGGTCCAGGTCGGCCACGACCAGTGGGACCGGCTGGGCCGGCAAGATGACCTGGCGCGGCTCGCCGCGGGTCTCGGGGAAGATCGTGCGCAGCGCTTCGTGCCTGGCCACCAGCTCGCCAAGCGCCCCGGCCAGCACGGCCGGGTGCACCGGCCGCGGCCAGTCCACCGTGTAACAGATGTGGTTCGAGGCATCCGCGGGCCTGACCTGATGCAGCAGCCACAGCCCCTGCTGGGCCGGGGCCGTGGGGGCCTCGGTGGCGCCGGGCCGTTCCTGGCAGGTTCGCACGGTGCTCACTTCGGGTGTGCTCACTTCGGGTGTGCTCACTTCGGCCCGGTGCCGCCGCTGGCCAGCAGCGCATCGATCTGCCCGGCCAGCCTGGCCACCGTGGACGAGGTGAACAGGCTGCGCAGCGACGGCTCGACCCCGAACTCCTGCCGGATCCGGTTGACCAGCTTGATGGCCAGCAGCGAGTGCCCGCCGAGCTCGAAAAAGTCGTCGTCGGGCCGGCTGCCCCGCCGCGCGAATACCTCGTCGAACAGCGCCGCCACGCCGCGTTCGGTCCCGGCCGCCGCCTGGCCGTTGGCTAGCCCCACAGCGTGGCCGGCCGCGGGCACCGCCGCCCGCGCCCGGATCACGCCCCGCGGCCCCATCGGCTCCGGCGGCCCGAGCGCCGACACCGGCGTCCGTGGCGCCTGGACCGCGTCCGCGAGCAGGCTCAGGTAGGCGTCGAGCAGCCGCCCGATCGTCGCCGCGTCGAACAGGTCGGTCTGGTAGTCCACCTCGACGGTGATCTCGCCGCCGGAGTCGAACACGAACCACTCCAGGTCGTACCGGACGATACCGGGGTCGAACGCGAACTCGCTGACCTCCACCCCGGGCAGCACGAGCTCGACCGGCGGCGTGCTCACGTAGGTCATCACGACGCTGAACAGCGGCATCCGGCTCAGGGTGCGGTCCGGCGCGAGCTCTTCGACCAGCCGCTCGAACGGCAGTTCCACGTGCTCATGGGCGTCGAGCGCGGCCGCCTGCACGCGCCGGGCGACGTCGGCGAACGGGGGATCGCCCGACAGGTCGGTGCGCAGCGCGACCGTGTTCACGCAGAACCCGATCAGCTCCTCGAACTCCGGCCGCCCGCGGTCGGACATCGAGCTGCCCACGGTCACGTCGTCCCGCCCGCAGCAGCGCGCCAGCAGCACCTGCAGCGCGGCCATCATGGCGGCGTACAGGGTCACCCGGTGCTCCCGGCACAGCGCGCGCACTCGCCCGGCCAGCCCGGCGTCCAGCACCACCGTGGCCCGCGCCCCCGAGAACGTCGGCACCTCCGGCCTCGGCCGGTCGCCGGGCACGGTCAGCGGGGTGAGCCCGGCGAGCTGGCGCCGCCAGTAGTCCAGGTGCCGCTGCCCGGCCCCGCCGCCGAGCCGGTCCCGCTGCCAGCCCGCATACTCCTCGTACTGCAGCGCGAGCGGCGCCACCGGCCCTCCCGCGTACAGCCGGGAGATTTCCCTGGCCAGGACCGACAGCGACCATGCGTCCGACGCGATGTGATGCAGGTTCACCAGCAGCACGTGATCGTCACCGGCAATTCGGAACAAGTCCGCCCTGATGACCGGCCCGGTATCGAGGTTGAAGGGCGCCTTGACTCGCTCCGTAATAAGGTCCCTGCATTCTTCGTCTAAACCACTTGGAACGTTAATGATTTGGATAATGAACGGCTGCGCAAGCTCGACATCGGCAATTATCGCCGCCGCACCGTCGGAACGATACCTTGTGCGCAGCACCGTGTGCCGTTCCACGAGTTCGGTAAACGCTTCTTGCAGCGCCAGGAAGTCGATCTTCCCGCGCAGCCTGAATGCGGCCGGGACATGATAGGAATGCGCCTGCGGGAAGAGTTGGTGCATGAACCACAGCCGCTCCTGGCCGAACGAGAGCCGAGCCGGCACCGTGGTACCCACGGCCCCGGGGCCCGCGGGTGGCCGATACAGCCCCGCGCTCGGCCGATCGTGGTCAACCAGCCGCTGCGCTGCGGGAACGGCCGGGATGCCATCGGCCATCGCGCTCTCCTTCCCACTATGAATTGGCCGTCCGCGATCAAGCTACGGACATGAACTGAACGCTCAATCAAGGGTGTACATTTACGGGCACTGCAAACGGTTGCCTTCAGGTGAGAAGGGGTGTGATCCTTTTTACACCTGGCTCGTAGGTCCTCTCGTCTGCAGTGGATATTCAGTTACTACTAGGGGTGCGCGGTGGGCGCGTCCCGATGTACTGTAACCCCCGCACGGAACGCCGGGAAGAGCCCGAGGCAAATGCTTTCTGTGATTCATCACGCAGATGTAAGCGAGGTGATTACCGCAGCCAATTGAAGAACATTGCCCGGCACCGATCTACCGTAAACTCGTAACCGCAAGAAACGGGACCGACACATGCAGCGACAATCTAATCGGTTACTCATCCTCATGCACACCGATCGCCCCACCGCCCACGCCAGTCACATGGCTCACGCTGACGCCCGCCCAGTCGCCCCCCGCAACTCCCACTCGCGTGAATGTGTTTGGAAGTGGTTGTGACAACATGAACAATAGAAAGAATACGTTGCCACAACCACAACTTCTGTCATCCTTCGGGACTTCAAGATGACAGCCGGGGGACTTCAAGATGACAGCCCGGGGGGATCTCGTGATGAGTGCGGAAGGAGCCTGAACATGGTGGCCACGATGCGGAGCCTGCCGGTACTCCAAGCCGGCCGCCTGGACAGCATTGACCTAGCGGATCCGCGCACACACGCTGAGTGCGACATATCCGAAATTTGGGAGTATCTACGCACCAACATCCCCGCGTACCGCCATCACTCAACGCAACACAGCAAAAGCTTCTGGGTGATCAGCCGGTACGACGACGCGGCCGCCATCTACCGGGACGGCGACCGCTTTACATCACAGCGAGGCAACGTCCTGGACACGCTGCTGGCCGGCGGAGATCCCGGCGGCGGGAAAATGGCGGTGGTCACCGACGGCAGGCGGCACGCCGACCTGCGCGCCATTATGCTGAAGGCGTTCTCGCCGCGCGCCCTCGCCAGGGTTGTGGAAAATATTAGAAGCGCCACTACAAAACTGCTCGCCGATGTTATCAGCACTGGAACGTGCGACTTCGCGAGCGATATCGCGGCCCGCATACCACTCGCCGCGATCTGCGACATGATGGCTGTGCCCGACGCCGACCGGCACCATATTCTTCAGCTTACCTCGACGGCTCTGGCGGGCGAGTCGGACGCGCCGAATGCGGAGGATTCCTGGGCCGCCAAGAACGAGATTCTGATGTATTTCTCTGACCTCACGCAGGACCGGCGCGACGCGCCCCGTGACGACGTGGTGAGCCTGCTCGCCCGCGCCGAGGTGGCGGGTGAGCCGCTCAGCCACGAGGAGGTCGTGCTGAACTGCTACAGCCTCATCCTCGGCGGCGACGAGACCACCAGGTACGCCATGATCGGCGGTGCGCTGGCCTTGATCGAGCATCCGCAGGCCTGGCGGGTGCTCAAGGATGGCCAGGTCAGCGTGGAATCCGCGGTGGAGGAGGTGCTGCGCTGGACCACACCCACGCTGCACGCCGGCCGCACCGCGACCCAGGACGTCGGCCTGCACGGCGAACTGATCGAGACCGGTGACATCGTCACCACGTGGAACATCTCCGCCAACCGGGACGAGCGGAAGTTCGGCCAGCCCGGCCTTTTCGATTTGTCAAGGAAACCGAACAAGCACCTTACGTTCGCCTACGGTCCGCATTTCTGTCTCGGTGCCTACCTGGCCCGGGTGGAAATTGGCGCCGTGCTGACTGGATTGCGGGACATGGTTTCCCGTATGGAACTCACCGACCCGCCCAAGCCTGTTTACTCCAATTTCCTGCACGGAATGAGCCGCCTTCCGGTGTCGTTTATACCGGAGCCTGCCTAAGGCGGCGCGGTTCCCGTCCGGGAGAGCTGGCGCTCGATCATCGCCAGGTCGTAGTGGCCGGTCCGCAACCCCTGATCCAGTGCCCAGGCGGTCATATCGACACGGAATGCGTGGTAAATGGGCTCGATGGCCGCCACTTCGAGTTCGCTGAGCGGCCAGCCGGATCGCGCCAGCTCGGCGCGGTAGGCCTCGGCCGTCTCGGGCGACCGGTACGTGCGCGCGATGGCCAGCTCGAACGGCCGCGAGTCCAGGTGGGCCAGCCCGAAGTCGATCACCCCGGCCAGCCGCCCGTCCTGGTAGTAGTGCACGTTCCACTCGGCGAAGTCCCCGTGTACCACGCCGACCGGCAGCTCGCCGGCCCCGATGGCGGCCAGCGCGGCCCGGGTCCTGGCCGCCGCCGAGCCGGCCCACTCACCGAGCCGGGGACTGACCGAGGCCAGGCCGCGCACGCAGGCGTCCCAGTCCAGGCTGGTGTGCACGGTGACGCCGCGGTGCTGAGGCTGCCAGCCGGGACGCTGGCCGATCCGCTCGCCCAGGCCGCGCAGCGCCAGGTGCAGCCGGGCCAGATCACGCCCGCGCCGGCGCCGCTGCCGCGGCGGCTCCACGCTGACCGCCGCCCCCGGCACGCACCGGGTCACGCAGTACCACAGGCCCTCGTGCTCGGCGGGGGCGCCCAGCGGACCGGGCACCACCCAACCGGCTCCGGCCAGATGCCGGAGCACCGCGTGCTCGTAGCCCACCTCGGCCCGCCGCACCTGCGGGTGGTAGCGCCGCACCACGACCGGATCCTGGCCGTCCCGCTCGATCAGCCAGCTCCCGTTCTCCCCGGCGAAGTCTCGCAGCGTGACCACCCGCCGGGCCCGCGCCGCCAGGCCCAGCCGGTCCAGCACCTCGGCCGTCAGCACAGCCGCCAACCTACCTCCCGGCCGGACAGGCGCCGGCAGGCTTCAGCCGTCAGTAGCTGAACGGCTGCACCTGATCGCCGTCCAGGCCGGTGGTGTAGGCCTGGCCCGGTACCGAGCCGAGCTGCGTGAGCTGCCCCGCGATCGAGGTGAACACGTTGTAGAAGTTGAACTGCTCGATCCGCTTCAGCACCTGCCCCTGCTCGTTCATCACGACCTCCGTGGACAGGGCGTTGTTGTTGGGCACCGCGCCGAGCCCGGCCGCCTGCAGGTTGGCGTCCGGTGGCGACGTCTCCTGCACCACGAAATCCTGGTCGGCCGCGTCGGTGGCCGGGTGCTGGTAGACGAACCCGCCCGGGTTGGCCAGCGTCGAGCTGTCGTCGGACAGGTTGACCAGCGCCACCCCGTTGCTTTCCGGGTTCGCGGCCATGCCGGTCGCCGAGTCGACCGCGAGCCCGGTCGGGATCCCGTTGCCCGCGCCGGCGAAGCTCGCGATCTTGCCGGTGGCCAGGTTGACCGTGACGAAGTTCGGCGCGACGCCCGTGTTGAAGAAGTCCACGGTGTTGAACACCGCCGTGTTGGTGGCCGTGTCCTGCGCGAACCCGGTCACGTCCGGATACTGGAAGCCCTTCAGCGCCGGCTGGACCTTGTACACCGAGCCGAACGTCCCGGCTCCGACGTCCGAGGTGAACGCCCGCACGTTGTAGACGCCGTGCTTGCCGAAGGTCCACCCGCCGAACGCCGCCGAGTTCGTCGTCTGGTTGTCGGCGCCGAGGATGTAGCTGTTGTCGACCGGCGGCTTCCAGAGCGCCGCCCGCTTGGTCAGCGGCTGCAGCGTGATGTACTTGCTCGCGGTGCTGGTGCTGGCCTCAATCAGCCCGGTGTCGCCGGCGAACACTCCGGCGCCACCCTGGATCGGCGTGGTGTAGCTCAGGTTGCCGGTCGAGGACAGCGTCGTCCCGGTGATGGCCTGCGTCTGCTGGCTGAAGGTCTCGACCGAGCTCTGCGACTCGTCATCGGCGTTGGTCTGGTTCGAGGTGACGAACCCGGTGGGGGAGTTGGTGTCCACGCCGAAGCCTTCCACCGTTGCCCCGCCGTCGGTGGGTGCGACCCCGTCCTCCGAGATCGTGCTCACCTGCGACGCCTCACCGGCGGCCGTGCCGGACGAGGTGACCGGCAGCACCCGCACCTGGCTGACCATGGTCGGGGTCAGCCCGGCCGTGGCGGCCGACAGCGTGGTCGAGCCCGACGTGCCGGACAGTGGCGCGTAGTACACCGACCCGGAGTCGTAGCCGTTGTCGTCCCTGACCGTGCCGTTCGGGTTGTTGAACATCGCGAACGAGTTGAAGTCGTTCGGCCCGGGCGCGCTGATCTCCAGG
Source organism: Streptosporangiaceae bacterium (assembly GCA_036267135.1). Lineage (GTDB taxonomy): Bacteria > Actinomycetota > Actinomycetes > Streptosporangiales > Streptosporangiaceae > PALSA-505. Next base: position 29,863 of record DATAWQ010000152.1, read on the forward strand.
TAAGCACCGGTCGCCCCGGGCACGCCGGTCACGTTCCACTTCACCCCGAACGAGCCGCCGTACGGCACCGACAGGTTGTACCCGGGCGCCGAGCCGGCCGCCGAGAGCGCCGGCGCGTCCGGCGCCACGTCGCTGGGCGCGTCCTGCACCCGGGTGTAGGCGAAGTCGGTGAACTCGAAGTTGCCCGTGGCCTGGATGGTGACGCCGTACATGCCCCCGCCGGTCAGCGCGCTCACCGGCACGTTGACCGTGCCCGAGTTGCTGGTCAGCGGGACCGTGTACGCGTCGCGGAAGAAGTGGTCGTCGAATGGGTTCATCCGGCCCGGCGCCGAGACCACCAGTTGCGGATCCGTGAGCCCGCTGTCGCTGCCCAGGTTGTAGGAGACCGGGATGGTCGAACCGGTCACCACGGTGGGCACCACCGGGGCGAGCAGTTCGGGGCCGCCCGAGACGGGGGAGAAGGACAGCGGGATCGTGGCTCGCGCCACCACCTTGCCGCCGGCGCTGGCCGTGTAGGCCAGCGTGACCGGCTGCGACTGCGAGGTGGGCGGGGACACACCGGCGGCCGCGAAGATCGCGTCCGGCTGCAGCCGGGTCCACGCACCGGTGCCCAGCAGCTTCTGCCCGCCGGTTTCGCGCACGGCCGTCAGCCGGTACGTCGCCCCGGCGGGCAGGCCCACCCAGTCCGGCGAGATCGTCAGATAGGCGTCCTGGTTGAGCCCGGTCAGCGAGATGTCGCCGGGGTCGGTCGCGGTGGAGAACGCCGCGTCGATGAGACCCGGGTCGGGCTGCCGCTGCTCGACGGCCACCCGCGCCACACCCGGCGCGAGCGCTCCGGCCGAACCCAGCAACTGCGTGACCGCGTTGCCCATATCGACCTGCGGCCCCACGTTCAGCGTGGTGTCCGACTGTGGCACGGCGGGCACCGAGGTGCCGGTCTTCTCCAGGTAGGACCGCATCGCGATCGGGTTGCCCGCGACGGCATTGTTCCCGGCCAGCCGCGCGGCCTGCTGCACCACGGCCGCGACCGCCCCGGCCTCCTGCGAGGAACCGGACGTCCCGCCGATGTTGTCCACGGTCACGTCGGCCGCCGTGCCGCCCTGCGCGTGCTCGAACGCGGTCAGGTTGTCCGACGGTGCGGACACGTTGACGCGCGACCCGTAGCCCGAGGAGAACGACCCGTACCCGTCGTACCGGGTCTCGGCAAACGCGTGCTGCGAGGCCAGCGCGGCGTTGGCCGGGTCCTGCGGCGGCGCGGCGAAGATGTCGTCCAGCGTGGTGCCGCCCACGTCGATCGCCCCGGAGTCGTAGTCCTTCGACGGCATGGTGGACAGTTCGACGTTGTTCAGGACGGTCGGATTGCTCCCGGCCGGGGTGACGTCGGTGGCCGCCGACCCGCCGGACGCGCTGACCGCGGCGTTCGTCGAGGTGCGCAGCCCGTCGTTGGCCGACACCGAGACGATGATGTGGTACTGGTGCACGATCGAGTAGATCAGCGACTCGGTCAGCGGGTCGTCGTCGAGATACCGCGACGGGAAGCCCTCGGCGTCGAAGCCGAACGCCAGGCTGGCCGTGATCACGTTAGGCCGCGGCGTCTGCTGCGCGGCGGCCAGGAACGACTCATCCACGCTGGTGCTGGCGCCGGTGGTGTCCGAGGTGACGACGAGCCGGTACTTCGCGCCCGGCGCGATGCCGAGCAGGTCGGTGAGCCCGGCGCCGGCCCCGCCTGCCCGCTGCTGGCTGTGCGGCAGCGGCGCCATCATCGCGAAGTCGAGCCCGATCTCCTCGTCGTACGGGTCCTCCCCGCAGACCTCACCGGTCGGGTCGAGCGTCGGCGTCGTGATCGGCGAGGTGTAGGTCGGGATCAGCGGCATCGACGGCCAGTCGAGGTAACGCTGCCCGCCGCGCAGGATCGTGGTCGGCCCGAACGCGTGCACGTAGCCGTAGCACGAGTCGCTGTGCCGCACCTGGGCCGAGTCCAGGTCACCGAGCGACACGTCGGTGATGATCTCGCCGGTGCCGGGGAGCTGGTGGTACTTGGCCTCCAGCGCCTCATACGCCGGCGTCCAGTTCACGCCGGGCTTGTTGAGCATCGACTGCTCGCTGCTGGTCAGCGCGTAGTTGGCCGGCAGCGCGGGCAGCCCGTCGCCGCCGTACCTGGGCGCGGGATGGCGGGCCATCACCCGCGCGTCCGCGTCCGCGGCCCGTACCTTCGCCGCGGGCACCGGGATCGGGTTGGTGGCTGTCGCGGCGACCACCCAGTCCGGCGCGGCGTAGGCGACCCCGCCGGACGCGCTCAGCGCCGACAGCGCGGACGGCATCGTGGCGCTGGTCAGGTGCAGAACGTAGGCCTGGGCCAGGTCGAGCTGGCCCGGTTCGGGCCGCAGCGCCCGCACCGACTTCGCCGGGAACAGCGCACTCATGCTGTCCACGCCGAGCTTGGCCAGCACCCGGTTGAAACCAGCGTCGTCGGTGTAGGCCGGCACCGCGCCGGACCGCAATGTGACCGCGCTCACCAGCCGCGACGCCGAGGTGGCGCGCACCGGCGAGGCCAGCACCACTTCGAGTGCACCCGGCACGTACGCCTGCGCGGGCGCCTTGGCCAGGTCGAACTCGACCTGGCCCTGGCCGGGCAGCGCCGCCGCCGTGCCGGCCTCCGCGCCCCCGGTGGGCGGGATCGTCCGGTACTCGACCTGCGACTTGCTGGCGTTCCAGACCTCCGCCAGGCCGTTGGAGTACACGGTCGCCGTGTCGCCGTTGACCAGGGCCAGGTTCCGGTACACCACGCTGAGCTTGGCCGCCGCGTGCGCCGCGGCCGGATGGGTGGCGGCCCCGGCGGTCCCGGCCATGGTTGACACGGCCATCGCGCTGGCTACGGTCAGCGAAAGGGCTCTCGTCGCGCCGCGCGACAATGATCTAAATGAACGGCTTCGCCCGGGAGAGCCTCCTGGAAGCCAGCCGGACCACGGATGCGGCGAAAACCTCATGAGCCCTCCTAGACGCCACCGATGCGCGTCCGAGCGCCCACCCCAAGTCCCCAAGCCGCCGGCCGTAGGGTATCTTTCCGGCCCAGCAAATGCTGCCCCCTGGCGGCTCGGTCAGCCCAGGCGGGTGCCGAAACCACGCAGTGTTCTGTGTCACCCTCCGGTGATGATCCCCTTGGTGTCAATGTTTTTAATGGTTCTTGTGAGGACAAGGCCGATAAATAGGTACTACTACCTAATCGAACACGCCGGTCCGGTGGCTCCAGGTCAGGTGTCGATGTTGGGATTGTGCTCCGGCAGCGTCACCGCTCTCCCGCCCGCCGGCGGTGGCCCAGCGCACGTGCGCCACGAACGTCTGGGATGACCGGGGTTCGGGCCGCGTCGAAGAAGCCGATCCCGGCCCCGTCCGCGTTCCGCCTGCTCTGCACCTGCAGCGAGTCCGGCGCGTCCAGCAGCCAGAAGGTGGCGGCGACCCGTTCCCGCCCGGCGGTCAGCCCGAACAACCGGCACATGGCCTCAAGTGTGCCCCCGGTAGGGTTCGTCGCGTGAGGCTGCCTCGGGGGTTGGGGGCGGACCTGGGCAAATGGTTCGCCGAGGTCGCCCGGCCCGGTGAGACCGACGTGTCCGGACGCTCGCTGTGGCGAGCGGGCCGGCTGGTGCTCACCGCCGTCATCTCGCTCGTGAACCTGATCGGCGTGGTCGCCGTCGTGCTCGGCGGCTTCTTCGTGGTGCCGCTGCCGCCCGGCGCCAAGATCGTTCCCGGGCACGTGATCAACGCGATCGCGGCGGCCGGATTCGTCGCGGTGAGCACTCCCGTCGCCGCCCTGGTCAGCACCCGCGGCCTGTCCCGGCTGCGCGACTGGCTGGCCGAGGATCGCCCGGCCACCCTGGCGGAGCAGCGGCTCGTGCTGCGCGCCCCGCTGCGCCTGTTCGCCGTGCAGAGCATCGTGTGGCTGTGCGCGGCCGCGTCCTTCGGCGTGCTCAACGGGGTGGACACCTGGCAGGTCGGGGCCGAGGTGGCGATCATCGTCGCGATCACCGGGATGGTCAGCGCGGCGTGTGCCTACCTGGTCACCGAACGCCTGATGCGCAGCCTGGCGGTGCGCGCGTTCGCGAACGCGCCGCCTGACCGGCTGGCCAGCTCCGGCGTGGCCGTACGGGCCGTGCTGGCCTGGGCCCTCGGCACCGGGCTGCCGCTGGCCGGGCTGATGGCCATCGGCATCCTGGATCTGTCGGGGAGCCTGCGGGCCAGCGCGTCCAAGCTGGCCCTGTCCACGGTGGCGATCGGCGGCACCGGGATCACCATCGGCCTGCTGGCGGTCACCCTGGCCGCCCGGGCCACCGGCGACCCGGTCAACTCGGTGCGCCGCGCGCTGGCCCGGGTGGCCGACGGTGAACTCGACGTCAGGGCCCCGGTGTACGACGGCACCCAGATCGGCCAGTTGCAGGCCGGCTTCAACCTGATGGTGACCGGCCTGGCCGAACGGGAGCGGCTGCGCGAGGCGCTCGGCACCTACGTCGACCCGGCGGTGGCCGAGCTCATCCTGGCCGGTGGCACCAGCCTGGCCGGTGAGGAGGTCGAGGTCACGATCATGTTCATCGACATCCGCGACTTCACCGGCTTCGCCGAGCGCGCCCCCGCGCCCGAGGTGGTGGCCAGCCTGAACGCCCTGTTCGACCTGATCGTGCCGATCATCGACGGCCACGGCGGGCACGTGGACAAGTTCATCGGCGACGGCCTGCTCGCCGTGTTCGGCGCACCCCGCCGCCAGCCCGGCCACGCCGACGCCGCCCTGGCCGCCGCCCTGGACATCGAGCGCGTGCTCCGCCGGGAAGCCGCGGCTGCGCCGCCGTCGCTCCAGGTGGGAATCGGGCTGAATTCGGGCACCGTGGTGGCCGGCAACGTCGGCGGCGCAGGCCGCTTCGACTTCACCGTCATCGGCGACGCCGTCAACGTCGCCGCCCGCGCCGAATCCGCCACCCGCCAGACCGGCGACTCGATCCTGCTCGCCCAGCCCACCAAGGACCTGCTCCGCACCACGCAGGTCGCCCTGGTCCCGCGCGAACACGTCACGCTCAAAGGCAAAACCGAACCCGTCGCCCTTTACGCTCCCCTTACCCAATTTTTTCCATCAGATCCCGGGTGAATCGGGTCGCGGTGGACTACGGTGTCCGAACATGCCGGGGCAATGGCGCCCCGTTGACCGGAGGTTGGCATGCACATCAATGCTGGTGACACCGCCTGGATGCTGACCTCGACGGCGCTGGTCCTCTTCATGATGCCGGGGCTCGCGCTCTTCTACGGCGGGCTGGTCGGCGCGAAGAACGTGATCGCCACCATGGTCCAGTCGTTCGTGGCGATCGGCATCATCAGCCTGCTGTGGGTGATCATCGGGTACTCGCTGGCGTTCGGCGGCGACCACGGCGGCGTGATCGGCAGCCTGCAGTACGTCATGCTGCGCGACGTCAACGGCACCCCGGCCAGCTACGCACCCACCATTCCCTCGCTGGTGTACATGGCGTTCCAGATGAAGTTCGCCGTCATCACGCCCGCGCTCATCGCGGGGGCGTTCTGCGAGCGGATGCGCTTCCGCGGCTACCTCGTGTTCATCGGGCTGTGGTCGCTGATCGTCTACAGCCCGTTCGCGCACGCCGAGTGGGGCGGCGGTTTCCTCGGCACCGGTGGCCTGCACGCGATCGACTTCGCCGGCGGATCGGTCGTCCATGAGCTGGCCGGGGCCGCCGCCCTCGCCACCGCGTTCTACCTCAGGCGCAGCCACCAGCTCGAGCGGCCGCACAACGTGCCGCTGGTGCTGCTCGGCGCCGGGATCTTGTGGTTCGGCTGGTTCGGCTTCAACGCGGGCAGCGCGACCTCCGCCGGGACCGTCGCCGCGTACGCGCTGGTGAACACGCAACTCGGCGCCTGCACCGCGATGGTCGTCTGGATGGCGCTGGAGTGGTGGGGCCGCGGCAAGCCGTCCGGCATCGGCATCGCCACCGGTGCCGTGGCTGGCCTGGCCGCGATCACCCCAGCCTCGGGGTACGTGCCACCGTGGGCCGCGATCGTCATCGGCGCGGCGGCCGGGCTGATCTGCTACGGCGCCGTCCACCTGAAGGACATATTCCACTTCGACGACTCGCTCGACGTGGTCGGCGTGCACATGGTCGGCGGCGCGATCGGGGTCGTGCTCACCGGCGTCTTCGCCAGCCTCGCGGTCAACGCGGCCGGCGAGGCAGGCGGCTGGACCCAGCTCGGCCGCCAGCTCGTGCTGGCCGTCATCGGCATCGCCTACCCGTTCGTCATGACCTGGGTCATCCTGTGGGTCATCGACCACACCGTCGGCCTGCGGGTGAGCCCGGGGGACGAGGAAACCGGCCTTGACCTCAGCGAACACGACGAGCCCGCCTACCAGCGCCTCGTCGCCGCGACCGACGGGCCGGGCAACCTGGCGGCCGCGGGCGCCGGGCCGACCCCAGAACAGGACTGACCCGGCCGAGAACAGGACTGACCCGGCCGCGTTACCCCGGCGATCAGCCGGCTGGCAGGCATGCATCCAACCAGGTACCGGAAGGCCGTGCTCGCCCTCGCCGCGATCGGGGCGACCTAGGTCTCGATGGCTGGCTGTGCTTCGAGGTGGCAGGCGACCATGCCCAGGCTGGCCTCAGGCTCCATGGCGGGCAGCACGGGCACCGGCTGGCCGTGGCACAGCTCGCTGCGCGAATCGCCGGCGGGCAGGGCGGCGAGCCGCGGGCAGCGCGGGTGAAACCGGCACCCGGCCGGGATCCTGGTGGGATCGGGCGGCTCCCCGGTCAGCGGGCTGGCCTGCTGCTCGGTGTCGCTGGCGGGCAGCACCGAGATCAGCGCCTGCGTGTACGGGTGGCGCGGCCGGACCAGGATCTCGCTGACCGGCCCGGCTTCGACGATCCGGCCCAGGTACATGACCGCGACCCGGTCGGCGATGTTCCAGGCCACACCGAGGTCGTGGCTGACGATGAGCGCGGACAGCCCGAGCTGGTCGCGCAGGCCGAGGAAGAGCTTCAGGATCTCCCCGCGTACCGAGGCGTCCAGCGACGACACCGGCTCGTCGGCGACGAGCACCGACGGGCCGAGCGCCAGCGCGCCGGCGATGACCACCCGCTGCTGCTGGCCGCCGGACAGCTCGTGCGGGTAGCGGCCGATGAACTGCTCCGGCGGGCGGAGCCCGGCGCGGGACAGCGCGTCGTGCACCCGCTGGTTCAGCCCGGCGCGCATGCCGTGCAGCCGCGGACCCTCGGCGACCGCGTCGAACACGTTCTGCCGCGGGTTCAGCGCACCCGCCGGATCCTGGAGCACGAGCTGGACGTGGCGGCGGTGCTCGCGCAGCGCACGGCCGGCGTAGCGCAGCGGGGCGCCCTGGTACCTGACCTCCCCGCTGGCGGGCGGGATCAAGCCGACCAGGGCGCGGGCCAGGGTGGACTTGCCGCAGCCCGATTCGCCGATGAGCGCGACGATCTCCCCGTGGCCGATGCTCAGGTTCACCTCGTCCACGGCCCGCGCGGCGCCGCGGCCACGGCGGGCGGGAAACACCACCCGCAGGTCCCTGGTCTCCAGCACCGGGCGGCCCGCGGCTGCGCTATCGGTCACGGCGCTATCCACCACGGCGCTATCGGTCACGGGGACGTCTGACCGCGCGGAGACTTCCGCCGGCGCAGTGCCCGGGCCCGCGTCCGTCTGGCCGGCCTGCGGGGGCGGGTCGGCCGCCGCCACCGCGCCAGCAGTTTCCCTAGCGGTGGCCTGCCTGTCGATAGCCTCCGCGGAGGCCGGCTGGTAGGCGTCCAGCACCTTGATGCAGGCCGACTCGCGGTCTGCCCCGGCGGGCCACAGTTCGATGTCGGTGGTGCGGCAGTCGGCGACCGCTTCGGGGCAGCGCGGCTCGAACGGGCAGCCCGCCAGCAGCGCGCGCAGGTCGGGCGGCTCGCCGGCCAGCCCGGCCGGGGCCATCCGGGAGCTGGGATCGCCGGTGCGCGGGAACGCCTTGGACAGGATCCGGGTGTAGGGGTGGCGGGGCTCGGCGAGCACCTGGCGGGACGGCCCGGTCTCGGCCAGTCGGCCCGCATACATGATCGCCAGCCGGTCGCACGTCTGGGCCAGCACCGACAGGTCGTGGCTGATCCACATCATGCTGATCTGCCGCTCCCGGACCAGGCCGGTCAGCAGGCTGAGGATCTGCGCCTGGACGATGACGTCCAGCGCTGTGGTCGGCTCGTCGGCGATGATCAGGTCCGGCTGGCAGGCGAGGGCCATGGCGATCATGACGCGCTGCCGCTGGCCGCCGGACAGCTCGTGCGGGTAGCTGGACTGCCTGCGGGCGGGCACGCCCACGCTGTCCAGGAGCTGGGCGGTGCGGGTGGTGGCCTCCCGGGTGCCGGCCTTCTCGTGCAGCAGGATCGGCTCGCGGATCTGCTGGCCGATGGTGCGGACCGGGTTGAGTGCGCTCATCGCGCCCTGGAAGACTACCGAGGCCCCGGCCCACCGGACCGCGCGGAGCTTCTGCCAGCCCAGTCCGATGACGTTCTCGCCCTTGAACAGGATCTGCCCCTGGATCTCGGCAGTGGCCGGCAGCAACCGCAGCAGGCTGAGCGCGACCGTGGTCTTGCCGCAGCCCGACTCGCCGGCCATGCCCATCGTCTGGCCGGCCTCGAGGGTGAAGTTGACGCCGCGGACCGCACGCACGGTCTCGCCGCGCGAGCGGTAGGTCACCGCCAGGTCGCGCACTTCCAGCAGGGGAGACGTGGTCATGGCTTCCTGGCTAGCCGGGGGTTGAGTATGTTCTCCACCGAGCGCCCGATCATGGTGAAGGCCAGCGCCACGATGACGATCGCTATGCCGGGTGGCAGCAGGTACCACCAGGCGCCGCTGGTGACCGCGCCCTGGAAGAACGCCTGGTTGAGCATGGCTCCCCAGGACACCTCGGTCGGGTTGCCCAGCCCGAGGAACTCCAGCGTGACCTCCGTGATGATCGCGCCCGATACCGTGAGCGTGCCGGAGACCAGGATGAACGGCGCCACGTTCGGCAGCACCTGGCGCAGCACGAGCTGGCCGTCGCGCGCGCCCAGGGCCTTGGCCCGCTCGATGAACGGCCGGGCCTCCACCGCCAGCGTCTGGGCCCGGATCAGCCGGGCTGTGCCCGGCCAGGTGGTGACCGTGATCGCGATCGTGATCGACGTGTCGCCCTGGCCGAGGACCGCGGCCAGGGCGAGCGCCAGCGGCAGAGCCGGCAGCGCGATGAACCAGTCGGTCAGCGCCATCAGCACCCGGGACGCGATCCCGCCGTAGTGGCCGGCCGCCAGGCCGATCGAGCTGCCGACGATCATCGTGAGCACGGTCGCCAGCACGCCGATGGCCAGCGATGGCCGGGTGCCCCAGATCAGCAGGGTGAGGATGGAACGGCCCGCATAGTCGGTGCCGAGCAGGAACCGCGCCGACGGCGGGGAGAGCGGCTGGCCCGGCGCGTTGATGACGTCCAGGTCGCTGGCGTGGATGAACAGCGGAGCGGCCAGCGCCAGCACGGTCAGCGCGACCAGGATGGCCAGCCCGATCACCGCGGCCGGCCGGGCGGCGAACTCGCGGCCGAACCGGCGCAGGGCCGCCAGCCGCGGCGGCGCCCCCGCGAGCGGGGCCTGGCTGATCGCGGTCATGCCCTGCGCACCCTCGGGTCGAGATACCGGTAGACCAGGTCGGCCAGCAGGTTGAACACGATGACCGAGGCGCTGAACACGATGAAGGTCCCTTCCAGCAGCGGCAGGTCGGGGATCTGCAGGGCCTGGTAAGTCAGGTAGCCGAGCCCCGGCCAGGAGTACACGGTCTCCACCGTGATCGCGCCGCTGATCATGGTGCCGACCTGAAGGAAGATCAGCGTCACCGAGGGCAGCAGCGCGTTGGGCACCACGTGGCGCTGGCGTACCTCGGCGTCGCGCAGGCCCTTGGCCCGGGCGGTGAGCAGGTACGGCATGCCCGTCTCGTCCAGCATCGACGAGCGCATGATCATCTGGTACTGGGCGAAGACGACCAGCACCAGGGTCAGGCAGGGCAGCACGAGGTGCCGCGCGACGTCGAGGATGTGCGCGAAACCAGCGGGACCGCCCGCCGTGGACATGCCGCCCGCCGGGAACAGCGGCGGGACCGGGCCGAAGCCGACGCTGCCCAGCACCAGCAGGATGATCCCCAGCCAGAACGTCGGCACCGACCACAGCGTGATGGCCGAGCCGGTCGAGGCGCGGTCCAGCAGGCTGCCGGGGCGCCAGCCGCTGTGGATGCCCAGCCACATCCCGAGCAGCACGGACACGATCGTGGACGAGCCCATCAGCAGCAGGGTGGGCCACAGCCGCTGAAGGATCAGCGTGGAGACCGGCGTCTCGTACTGCCAGGAGTAGCCGAGGTGGAACTGCAGCGTGTTGAGCACGAAGTGCCAGAACCGCTCATAGACCGGCTGGTTCAGCCCGAGCTGCCTGGTCAGGAACGCGATCTGCCTAGCGCTGGTCGGGCGTCCCCTGGTCAGCGCCTCGATCGGGTTCGACGGCATCAGGCTGAAGATGATGAAGCCCACCACCAGCAGCAGCACGAAGCTGACCACCGCCGACGCCAGCTTGCGGCCCAGGTAGTGCGCGAAGTCACGCGCACCGGAGGCCCCGCCGTCCGGAGGGGCCTCCAACGCGCTCAGGCTCTGGCCTGAGAGCGGTGCCGTGGATCCGGCCAAGAGTGGTTACTCCCGTTCCCCGGCCGTGGACCGGCGGCGCAAGAAGAATCCGCCGCCGGCGAGCACGGCCACCACGACGATCGCGATCACGATCCACACCGCGGGGCTGGTTCCCGACGAACTGGAATCGGCTACCGGGGTCGCCGAGCGCCAGTTGATGAACTCGTCAGGGATCGGGTAGAAGCCCTGGGCGTTGGGCTTGCCGTAGTAGTAGTTCTTGACCACGTTGGTGCGTATCGCGCTGAGCCAGTCCGGGTAGTAGAGGATGACGTCCACCGCGTTCTGGTACAGGATCTGCTGCATCTGGTCGATCGTCTGCACCCGCTGCGCGGGGTCGAACTCGGTGGTCTGCTGGGTGTACAGCTTGTCGTACTGCGGGTTGCAGAAGAACGCGTCGGTGTTCCCGTCGGTGCCGTTGTTGAGCGGCAGGTCCCCGCAGGTCTGGATGGACAGCAGGAAGGTCGGGTCCGGGTTGACCGTCCAGGTGTCGGACAGCATGTCCCAGTCGCCCTTGGGCAGGTCGCTGTTGAGCTCGTTGAAGCTCATCGACTGCACGGTCACCTGAATCCCGATGGCCTTCAGCCACTCCACGATGTACGGCGCCATGGCGGCGTCGGTGGTCTCGTCGGAGTGGATGCCCAGCCGCAGCACCAGCGGCTTGTGGGTCTTCGGGGAGATCCTGACCCCGTTCGGGCCCATCTTGTACCCGGCGGAGTTGAGCAGCGCGTTGGCCTTGGCCGGATCGTAGTTGAGCTGCTGAGACGCGGGCGGGGTCCACCGGAACTCCGGATAGGTGGGCGGCAGGTAGGCCTGCCCTGGTATCGCCAGGTGGCCCATGACCTTGGAGACCAGCTCGTTCTTGTTGAGCGCCATCTCGATCGCCTGGCGGACCTTCACGTTGGTGAGGGCCGGGTTGCCGTTGCCGAAGTGCCGTCCCGACCTGGTCTGCGCGCCCGGATTGAGCTCGATCGCGGTCCAGGTGCCGGAGACCTGCGGGTACACGGCGATGTTCTTCTGACCCTTGAGCGAGTTGTACTGCGTCGCGGTCAGCATGTACTCGATTGAGTCGAGCTGGCCGCTGCGCAGCGCGGCGACCGCGGCGTCCTGGTTGGAGTAGTACTGCACGATCAGCGTGTGGAACTTCGGCGCGCCCATGAAGAAGTCGCTGTTGGCGGTCATCGTCGCGTACTGGCTGGTCGCGTAGCCGGTCAGCTTCCACGGGCCGTAGCCGACGACCGGCATGGACTGGTTCTTGAAGTTGCTGAGGTTCGGGACCTCCGCGCTCCAGATGTGCTCGGGCACGATCGGGATGATGGTGAGGCTGTAGGCCACGTTCGCCTCGGGCTGCTTGGTCGTGATGACCAGCGTGGTCGCGTTCGGCGCGGTCACCGTCTTGAAGCTGGACACCAGGGAGCCGTTGGCGGTGCCCGCCGCCGCGTTGTGCATGATCAGGTTCAGCGTCCAGGCCGCGTCGGCCGCGGTGATCGGCTTGCCGTCGCTCCACTTCAGGCCGGAGCGGATGGTGAACGTCCAGGTGAGCTTGTCCGCCGACAGGCTCCACTTGGTCCCCAGGTAGGGGACCGGCGTGCCCTGCGCGTTGCTGGCGGTGATGAACGGGTAGATCTGGTTGAGCACCTCGAGGTCACCGTCGAAGTAGGCTTCGAACGGATTGAACGTGGAGAACGCGGTCTGCGCCTCGATCCGGAGCGTGGAACCGGACGGGCTGCTGGCCGCCGAAGCCGCGCTGCCCGCCCCGATGGCGGGGCCAGCCGCCAGCGCCACGCCGAGCAGGGCCGCGGCGGCAACGGTGAATGCGGATCGCTTGGCACGTGCCCGGGAACCAAAGGCAATGGTCTTCATAGGATGCTGCCTCCATTCATGGAGCGGTGAGGGATCCCCGGTAGGGTGCCGCCGGCCCAGCCTCCGCGGCCTCGGCGAGCACAGGCTGGACCGGCGTCAAGGACGGGCGCCCGGAAAGCCGCAGCGTACCGTCCGGCATGATCAGCGCCTCGGCCGGATGCGGCCGGCCGTTGTAGCGGGAGGTGAACGAGGCGGCGTAGGCCCCCGCGTTCTCGATCGCCAGCAGATCACCGCGCTGCAGTTGGGGCAGCGGGTGCACGCCGAACGAATCTGTCGATTCACACACCGCGCCTTCCAGTGCGGTGTCACGGACGTCCCCGGCGGGCTGCCGGGTTCCCGGCAGCATGTGCGCCGGATGGTGGCTGCCGTACAGAGCCGGGCGGATGAATTCGGTCATGCCGGCGTCGATCACCGCGAGCGCGCCCGCCCGGCTGCGAAAGCCGTTCATTGAGTTCCGGACGTGCAGGACGCTGCCGACCAGCCAGCCGGCCGCGCCAACCAGGTACCGGCCCGGCTCGATGGCGGGGCGGGCGGGCAGCGTCAGGCCGCGCGAAGCCAGCCGCTCCGCCAGGGCCTCGCGGAACCGCCGGGGTGGCGGCGCCCCGGCGCCTGGCAGCGGGAAGCCGCCGCCGAAGTCCACCGTGTCCACGCCGTCGGCCCGGCCGCCCAGGTCGGCCGCGAGTTCGGTGGCGCGCAGTCCCGCCTCGGCCCAGGCGTGCACGTCACCGAGGTCGGAGCCGACGTGCACGTGAATGCCGCGCAGCCGAAGGCCGCCGCCGGTCACCACCCCGCTGCGCACCAGCGACCGGATTTCGGCCTCGCTCATGCCGAACTTGCTGGCCCGGCGGCCGACCGCGAACTCGTCCCTGGTCTCGGGCGCGACCTCGGGGTTGAGCCGGAGCAAGAGGTCGAGCGGTGGTCTGGGGCCGGTGCCCAGCCGGTGCGCGGCCGCCAGCTCGGCCAGCCGGGTGGCCTCCTGGCCGGACTCGATGGCCAGCCAGCGCGGCGGCCTGCCCGCCGCGGTCTCGGCGACCGCGAACTCCAGCTCCGCGTCCGTCTTGCCGATGCCCTCGAACGAGACCGCGCCGTTGCCGAGCCCGCCGTGCCTGGCGTGCTGCCACTCGCCGGCTGACACCACGTTGCCGCCCCAGCCGCGTTCGCTCAGGAACGCGGTGATGGCCGGCAGGTCGTTGGCCTTGAGCGAGTACTGCCGCACCCACGGCGCACCGAACGCGGATTCCACCTGCTGCGCCGCCGCGGCGACGGACGGCAGGTCGACCACGTACACCGGCGTGCCGAACCGGCCCGCCGCCTCGGCCAGGAGTGGGCCAAGCTCATCCATGCGCCGGATCGCCGCGATCTTGTCAGCTGGCACGCGGCGAGTACAGCATGGTTCATAAACACCCGTCAAGGTTTGTTACTGAACGGTTTCAATCAGCGACTTTGTTACGGAGGAGATCGTGGCTCACGCCTCGGTGCTTGGAGTTTCGGAGCGCATTCGCCAGCGGCTCGGCACGCTCTCGCCGTCCGAGCGCCGGCTGGCCCGGGCCCTGCTGTCCGGCCCGCCCACCATCGGCCTGGAATCCTCGTCCCGGCTCGCCCAGCACGCCGGGGTCAGCGGGCCCACGGTGAGCCGGTTCGTCACCAACCAGCTCGGCTTCGGCAGCTACGCCGACTTCCAGCAGGCGCTGCGGGAGGAGATCAGCGCGCGGGTCATGTCCCCGCTGGAGTTCTACCGGCGGCACATGGCCGCCGGGCCGGCCTCCGATCAGCTCGGCGACAGCGCCAGCAGGCTGAGCGAGTCGGTCGCGGGCAGCGTGCGCGGCCTGGACCCGGAGACCCTCGGGCAGGCCGCCCGGCTGCTGGGCGACCGGCGGCACCAGATGCTGGCCATCGGCGGCTGGTTCAGCCAGCTAGCCGCCGGCTACCTGGTGAGCATGCTGCGTGAGGTGCGGCCGCGGGTGCATCTGGTCCCGCAGGTCACCGGCGAGCGGGCCGCGGCGCTGGCCGATCTCGGCCGGAACGACGTGCTCGCGGTGTTCGACTTCCGCCGCTACGAGCAGGACACGCACGAGTTCACCCGGGCTGCCAGGGCGGCCGGGGCCCGGGTGGTGCTGTTCACCGACCCGTGGCTGTCGCCGCTCGCCGATATCGCCGACGCGCTGCTGGTGGCCGAGGTGGCCGGGCCGGGCCCGTTCGAGAGCATGGCCCCCACGGTCGCGGTGGTCGAGACCGTGCTCACCGCCGTCACCGAAGCGCTCGGGGACGAGGCCAGGCGCCGGTTCGAGCGGTTCGGCGGCATCGTGGACCAGTGGATCAGGGTCTGGCCCGCCGACGGCGCCACCCAAGACGCCCAGCGCTCGGCTGAGTGACGCCGAATTTACTGGCCCTCGGTTGACAGCGCCATCCGCGCCTGAGGATGGTTCCCGCTACCGTGTGAGGGTCAGCGCGTTGTAGAGGAACTGCAGGTCGGCGCTGCTGGGATTGCTGAACTCGGGCATGCTGGAGATGTAGACGGCTGCATAGTGATCGGCCGTATTCCTGAACAGCGTGATCGCCGCCTTGCGGCCCGCCGTGTGCGCTACGTATCGCGCCCCGCCGAGCGCGTCAGTATCCCACCGGCCCCCGGCAGGAATCTGCGAGCGCGGGTAGCCGGACGAATCGTAGGGACTGGGCACCGCAGTGAGCAGCGGGGAATTGGCCCGGAGAATGTTGTAGTCCGGGCGCCGCAGGACGGGCGATGTGGTGGCAAAACTTGGGGTGATCCCGAAAAGCGGGGCCAGCGCGGTGTTGTCCCACTCCTGGTCCCCGTACTCCCACAGGAAAGTGACATATGTTGCCACGATGTTGTGGCCTGCCTGGGCGTACTGGGTAATCGCGGCGATCTCCGATGCGGACAGCTGGTACTGGCCGCCGGCGATATCAGAGAGCACCAGCACATGTGCCTTGGAGGCGACCAGCCCGGCGTACGTGACCGGCCCAGAACACAAGGTTTTGATCTGCAGCCGTGTCGTCCCGAACATCGGCCAGTTCGCGGCTAGGTCCGGCCAGCCGGCCGCCGGGGAGCACTCGCCGTAGGGATGGATGAGCAGGGCCGTGACCGACCTGGCCGCAGGCGGGACATGCCTGGCAGCGGCCTGGGCGATACCACAGGGCAGCCCTAAAAACGCCAGCGCGACGGCCAATGCTGGCAGGCCCTTGCGGCGCAGAGCCGTGATGCTGTGAGCCGCCATTTCCCCGTACCCCCCGATGTCCGGCATATCCAGACATCATCGGGATACCGTTGATGATCATGCGTAACCAGCCCGGCATCCCGGCCTGCGCACGGGCTGGCCCGACGTGACCACCGCTCACGCCCAGCAGCAGACTTGCTCCCTCGCGATTTAGCCTCGACTCATCCGCGTCGCTGCCTGCACACCGCAGAGCTGGATGATCTGTGTGCGCTGCACCCTCGCCGCCCCACTGGCTATTCACTCACATGCCGATGAGCGGTCGTGTTCAGGCTTGACCTCGACGTTGGAATCAAGGTCATGCCGCGCGGACGCTATCGGCCGTAGCCCAACAGTCAGTCCAGCCAGAGTTGAGGTCGTCGCCTAGCGTACGCTTATGCAATTTCCTGGAGCTGATCGTCCATGGTTCGGCTGGCTCTTGTACAGGTAGGGGGCGTGCGATTTGCAGTCGTGGAAGGGTCGGCTCAATCATCCGGGCGACTTTGCACACCGATTTCGATTTTTCCCAATAGGACTTATGAAAGAGGCCGGTGTCGGAGTCAAGCACCCAGCGGTCGGCTGGCAGTCCATGCAAACCGACGGCCTCGCCTTTGTCCTCGCCGAACTGGCATTGGCCACTGGGAAAAAAACAGCGCAAGACGTAATCGTTTCGGGAATGAAGAACGTGGATGATATTCTTTATTACCTCGCTC
>DATAWQ010000153.1:0-1635 GCA_036267135.1 Streptosporangiaceae bacterium
GAGACCGGCTGGGTGGCCGAAGCCTGCACCCGCTCCCGGCGCGAGCACCGCCCGGTCCGCATCGAGGAGGTCCGGTCCTGACCAGCCGCCCGAACCTTGGGCCGAGGCTGGGTCGGGTCCGTTTTTCCGCAGTATTTGCGGTGTCTTGTTTCAGGACATGGCGGACGGGGTGTCTCAAGACATAGCGGACTGGGTGGGCGGCGTGGTGTCCGTGCCGGGTGGTGCTGGCGGGGTTCGCTGCCGGGATGTCGAAGGCCCGGCTTGTCATCACCGCTGTTACTGCCGAGAACCGCCCGGTGAGCGAGGTTGCGCGGTCTTACGGGGTGTCGCGTTCGTGGATCTATGAGCTGCTGGCCCGTTACCAGGCCGAGGGTGAGGCGGCGTTCGAGCCGCGGTCGCGGCGGCCCGGGTCCTGCCCGTCCGCGGTCAGCCCGGGCACGGTCGAGCTGATCGCCCGGCTGCGCAAGGAGCTGGCCGGCCAGGGGCTGGACGCCGGGCCGCACACCATCGCCTGGCACCTGGCCCGGCATCACCACGTCACGGTGTCGCCCGCGACCGTCAGCCGTTACCTGGCCCGCCTCGGGCTGGTCACCCCGGACCCGGCCAAGCGGCCCCGGTCGTCGTATATCCGGTTCGAGGCCGAGATGCCCAACCAGTGCTGGCAATCTGACTTCACCCATTACCCGCTGGCCGGCGGTCCCGGCGCCGAGATCTTGACCTGGCTCGACGACCATTCCCGCTACGCCCTGTCCGTCACCGCGCACCGCCGGGTCACCGCAGCGGACGTGCTGGCTGCCTTCCAGGCGGCCAGCGGCCGGCACGGCACCCCGGCCTCCACCCTGACCGACAACGGCATGGTCTTCACCACCCGCCGGCACGGGCGCGGCAGCAACCTCCTGGAAGCCGAACTGCGCCGCCGCGGTGTTCAGCAGAAGAACGGGAAGCCCAACCACCCCCAGACCCAGGGCAAGGTCGAGCGGTTCCAGCAAACCCTCAAGAAATGGCTGGCCGCCCGCCCCGCCCAGCCCGCGGCCACCGCCGCCCTCCAGGCCCTCCTGGACGAGTTCACCGACCTCTACAACACACGCCGCCCGCACCGCTCGCTCCCGCACCAGGCTGTCCCCGCCACCGCCTACGCCGCCCGCCCCAAAGCCACCCCCGGCCCTTTCAGCCACGCACCAGATCAGCAGGTCCGCACCAGAACCACCGACCAAGACGGCAAGATCCTCCTCAGCCTGAACGGCCGGCGGCACCACATCGCCACCGGCCGCCAGCACGCCCGCACCCGCGTCCTGATCCTCCTCAGCGGCCTCGACACCCGCATCATCAACGCCGCCACCAGCGAACTCATCCGCGAGCTCACCATCAATCCAGACCGCGACTACCAGCCCGCCGGCCAATCACCCGGCCGCCCCAAAAACCAGCACCCCAAATAGGGGGCAACCTGTCCGCTATGTCTTGAGACATGACACCGCAAATACTGCGGAAAAACGAACCCACATCGGAAGTTGCCACGTGCTGCGGAGGTAGCCGGGGCTGGCGTGACGTGAGTGGCGCTGGCGCTGGAAAGGCTCGGGTGCTGCCGGGGCGCATGGGTCCTTCGTGACGCCAGGGTTGGTGTGACTCCTGGGCTGG
>DATAWQ010000154.1:0-19344 GCA_036267135.1 Streptosporangiaceae bacterium
GTGGCGAGCGCTGGCGGGGCGGGGCGGGCGCTGGGGGGGGTGGGCGCTGGGGGGGGTGGGCGCTGGGGGGGTGGGTCAGGGGGGGTTGGGGGTGCGGCGGGCGCGGGCGCGGCGTTTGCCTTCGTGCATGGCGACCACACGGGCGATGGGGATGGTGTGGCCTTCCTCGATCAGGTCGCGCGGGAGGGTCTGGGGGGCGGGCATGTGCTCGGCCCAGAGATCGGCCCCGGCCAGCAGGGCGGGCGCGGTGTGCACGGTGAAGTCGGCCGGGGTGACCTGGTCGAGGTCGTCCCAGGAGACGGGGAAGGACACCGGGGTGCCCGGCCGGATCCGCGGGCTGTAGGCGGCGGCCACGGTCGCGCCGCCGGCCCTGGTCGAGTCGAGGAACACCTTGCCGCCGCGGTCCTCGCGGATGAACGCCGTGGTGGCCAGGGCGGGGTCGATCCGCTCGGCCCGCGCGGCGATCGCGCGGGTGGCGGCCGCCACGTCTTCCAGGCCGGCCTGGTCGTCCACTGGCACGAACACGTGCACGCCCTTGGCCCCGCTGGTCTTGACCGCGCCGGCCAGGCCGGTGTCGGCCAGGGCCTGGCGGACCAGGTGGGCGGCCCGCACAGCCAGGCCGAACGCGTCGGGTGCGGGCGGGTCGATGTCCATGATGAGGTGGCTGGGGTGTTCCCGGTCGGAGATTGTGACCAGGGTGGGGTGGTACTCGATCGCCCGCTGGTTGGCGAACCAGAGCAGGGTGCGCCGGTCGTCGCACAGCGCGTAAGTGACCTCGCGGTGCGAACTCTCCGCCCACAGCGAGATCGACTTGACCCAGTCCGGCGTGTACTTGGGCAGGTTCTTCTGCATGAACGGGGCCTGGCCGCGCAGCACCCTGATGACCGACAGCGGCCGGTCGCGCAGCACCGCGAGGAGGGGCTCCCGCACCGCGTCGAGGTAATCGACCAGGTCCCGCTTGGTGGCGTCCGCCCCGTCGAACAGCGGCTGGTCGAGGTTGGTCAGCGGTACCCCGTCCCGCTCCTCACCGGCGCTCATCTGGCTACCTTGTCATGATCGCCACGGTCCCGCCTAGCCTGGGCGGCGTGGACAAGACGCTGAACGAACTGCTCGCCCGGGCCGCGGCGGGTGAGTTCCCGCCGCCAGACGGCGGGGTCACCGTGCTGGCGCAGCAGTCGCCGCGGGATGCGGGGGTGATCGCGTTCACCGGGCACAACGTGGTGTTCGCCGACGTGGACGCCGGGTGGGTGCGGGGGCTGCTGCCCGATGACGTGGCCGCACCGCTGGCGCCGCCGTTCCTGCTCACCCTGGCCGAGCGACTGGGCCGCAAGGTCAACTCCGTGGACATGCTGACCGTCGCGCCCGCGCGCCCCGGCCCCCCACCTGCCTCCCCTCCCCACTTCACGGCGCTGACCGAGATCACCAGCACCGAGCACCCGCGGGTGCGGCGGGCCCAGCGGTTCCGCGACGGGCTGCGGATCTGGGAAGGCGGCGGCGCGGTGGTCATGATCGGGCGCGGGGTGGCCGGGCGATGGGAGGTCGCGGTCGAGGTCGATCCCGGCTGCCAGGGGCGCGGGCTGGGCCGGGCGGCCATCGGGGCGGCCCGGCATCTGGTGCCCGGCGGCGAGCCACTGTGGGCGCAGATCGCGCCGGGCAACGCGGCCAGCGTGCGGGCGTTCCTGGCGGCCGACTTCGTCCCGGTCGGCGCGGAGGTGCTGCTGCCCTGGGTAGTCGGCTAGCCGCGGCCGATGAACGGCATCTTGGTCGCGGTGATGGTGAGGAACTGCACGTTGGTGTCCAGCGGCAGTGAGGCCATGTAGAGCACCGCGTCGGCGACGTGCCTGGGGTCGAAGGTGGGCTCGGCCCGCTTGGAGCCGTCAGCCTGCCGCACCCCGTCGCTGATCTTCTGGGTGATCTCGGTAGCCGCGTTGCCCACGTCGATCTGGCCGCACGCGATGTCGAACCGGCGCCCGTCCAGCGAAATGGACTTGGTCAGCCCGGTCATGGCGTGCTTGGTGGCGGTGTAGGCGACGCTGGCAGGCCGGGGGGTGTGCGCGGAGATCGAGCCGTTGTTGATGATCCGGCCGCCCTGCGGGTCCTGGGCCTTCATCATCCGCACCGCGTGGTGCGCGCACAGAAACGCGCCGGTCAGGTTGACGTCCACGACCTGCTGCCACTCGGCCAGCGTGATCTTGTCGACCGCTCCCCCCGGTGTGGACACGCCCGCGTTGTTGACCAGCAGGTCGAGCCGCCCCCAGCGGTCGGCCACCGCGCCGAAGAGCGCGGCCACCGACTCGGGCACGGTGACGTCGGCCGGGAACACCAGCACCGCTTCGTCCGGCGCGGCGGCCACGGTCTCCTTGAGCGCGTTCTCCCGGCGCCCCGACACCGCCACCCGCCAGCCCGCGGTCAGCAGGGCCTGGGCGGTGCTCCGGCCGATCCCGGATCCGGCCCCGGTGACCACGGCGGTGGGGGGCACGCTGGCGGCGGTCGTTTCGGCATCGTGGGTCATGGCCGGGCTCAGAGTTCGAGCGCGCTGGGGTCGGCGGGGACGTCCACCGCGTGCTCGCGCAGCGCGGCGAGCGCCACGACCTCGAGCGCCCGCTCGTGCGTGGAGGCCAGCACCACCGGGGAGGCCACGCCGTCGCGGTGGGCCCGCAGCCAGTTGGCGGCGGTCACGCACCAGCGATCACCCGGCCCCAGGCCGGGGAAGTGGAACTCGGGCACCGGGGTACTCAGGTCGTTGCCGATGCGGCGCTGGTGCTCCAGGAACTCGGTGGTCACGACCGCGCAGATCGTGTGGCTGCCCCGGTCCTCGGGCCCGGTGTTGCAGCAGCCGTCCCGATAGAAGCCCGTCACCGGGTCCATGCCGCACGGCTCCAGTTCGCCACCCAGCACATTACGCTCAGCCATGGTTGCAGTATCGGTGCCCGGCCACCCCCGGACAAGCGCGCCCAGCATGGCCGGGCGCGTCCTGGCGTCAGCGGGCCACCTCGCGGTCGGTGGGATACCCGGCCAGGGCCGGGCCGTCCGGCCGCCTGGCCTTCATGATCGCGATCGGGCCGAGCACGGTGATGAACGCGGCCAGCACGCCGGGCAGCAGCATGGCGGTCCGCAGCGAGGTCGCGCCGGCCACCGGGCCGATCACGGCGGGCCCGGCCAGCTCGCCGCCGTAGGCGCAGGCGGCCACCCAGGACAGGGCCCGGCCGACCCCGGCGTCCCGCGCACCCACCGCGCTGAAGATGGCGGGCACCACGGTGGCCAGCCCCAGACCGGTCACCGCCCATCCGGCGAAATCACAGGCCAGTGCGCCGGACGGCAGCGAGGGGGCCAGCGCTACGAGCAGAAAGCCGCAGACCGCTACGCCGCCCGCGGCCACCATGGCCCTGACCTCACCGAGCCACCGGCGCATCCAGTCGCCGGTCAGCCTGCCGGTCATGAGCATGGTGGCGAAGACCGTGTAGGTCAGCGCGGCGGTGGCCGGGGCGGCATGCAGCTCCCTGATGGCGTGCAGCGGCGCCCAGTTGTAGGCCGAGCCTTCGCAGATGAACCCGGCCGCGGCGACCACCCCGAGCAGCAGCACCACGCCGTGCCCGCCGGTGGCCGTGTTCGCGGCCGGCTCCCGGCCGGTCGGCACCCCGGCCGCGGGGCCGGCACCGGCGGGCTGCACCCGCCGGCCGCCCCGCAGCAGCAGCGGCCCGGGCACGACGAGCAGGGCCGCCGAGGCGATGGCCCCGCCGACAATGAGCGCGGGGTCGCTCGCCCGCACGTGCAGCCCGACCGCGATGACCGCGCTGCCCAGCACGCCGCCCACGCTCCAGAACCCGTGGAACGCGGACATGATCGCCCGCCCGTAACGCCGCTCGACCACGATCGCGTGCGCGTTCATGGCCACGTCCAGCGAGCCGATGCCCGCGCCGAGCAGGAAGGCCAGGCCGAGCAGCACGGGAAACCCGCGAGCCAGGCCCGGCCCGATGAGGGTGAGCGCGGAAAGCGGCGCCCCCACCCGCAGCACGGCACGGCTGCCGTACCGGTCGCAGAACCGGCCGGTCAGCGGCATCACGGCGACGGCGCCCGCCGAGGTCAGTAGCAGCACGACGCCGAGCCTGGTCTCGCCCAGGTGCAGCCGGGAGTTGATCGCCGGTAGCGACGTGCTCCACAGCGAGCAGATCACGCCGCACAACGCGAAGACGGAGAACACGGCCAGCCGGGCGTGCCGGTCTGCCGTCGTGACCCGCGGCGCCTTGGGCGCGGTCACTCCGTGGCCGTCGGATGCAGGACGGGCCGGTAGCCGGCCGCCAGCACGGCGACCGTCGCGCGCGGGGTCAGCACGGTGGCCAAAGTACCGGCGGGCCGGTTCCGCCTACCGGTGTAACCGCCGTGGCTCCAGGCCAGCAGGCTGCGCCCAAGCACCAGCCAGGGCCGGCCGTCGAGGTCGACCATGGACCCGTCGGGCAGGGCGTCGAGCGGCGCCTCGTGGGTCCGCCGCTGCCCCGCCCCGGTCAGCCGGTCGGCGTGCAGCCTGGCGTTCATGGCCTGGGCGCCGTTGGGCTGGCCCGGGAAGGCCGTGGCCCAGGCCTGCTTGAACTCCTGGTAGCGGGGGTAACGGCACTCCCCGCAGGGCCGGTGCCCCGCCGCCAGGCCGGTGGGCTCGTCCAGGAAGTACAGCTCGGTCAGCCGGCCCGGCCGCCACTGGGTCCGGCGCCTGCCCTTGAACTCCAGCACACAGATGATCCACAACTGCCCCCGCGAGTACCTGGCCAGGTGGGCACTGGAGTCGAGCAACTGCCCCCGGTTACCCCAGAACAGGCCACGGTCGGCGACCGCCTCCAGCTCCCCGTACGGGGTCACCCGGTTCTGCCGGGGCATCACCAGCGCTCCTCTCGCTCGCGGTTCGCTCCGAGGGTCAACCTAGTGCTAGCTCAACCCAGTGCTAGCTCAACCCAGTGCCGCGTCGAACCGGGCTCTGAGGTCGCCGAGCCGTTCGACCGGCTCGTTGGCGAACACTACGCGCAGGTACCGACAGCCACTCGGCCCCCAGCCGGTCATCGGCGTCGCGGCGACCTGAGACCGGGTGAATAGCCGTTGCGAGGCCTCCTGGGGGGCGAGCCCGATACTGACCGTGTCAATCAGCAGCGACCAGCCGCCGTGCGGGCGGACGCAGGGATATCCGGCCAGCTCGGTGAGGATGTGCTCGCAGCGCTGCTGCCAGATCTGGGTGGCTTTGGCCACGTCGGCGGCGGAGTCCGGGTGGCGCAGCGCCGCGGCCACCGCCCGCTGGGCGATACCCACCTGGCAGACCACGTTGGTCAGTCCGACCAGGCCGACGTCGGCCATGATCGTCGCGGGCCCGGTCACCCAGCCCACCCGCCAGCCGATCATCCGCAGCTCCTTGGACGCCGAACCGCAGGTGATGGTGCGGGCGGCCAGATCCGGGTGGGCGGCCGGGTGCGCGGGCGGCTGCCCGTCGAAGCGGAGCCGTTCCATGGCCGCGTCGTAGATGATCCAGGTCCCGTGCCGGCCGACCGGGCCGGCGATGGCGTCGTAGTGCTCGTGGCCCAGCAGGGCGCCGGTGGGCATGGCCGGGCTCATCAGCAGCACGGCGGCTGTCTGCGGCCCGATGGCGGCGGCGAGCTCGTCCGGGTCGGTCGCCCAGCCGCGCTCGCCCGGCCGGCAGGCTACGTGCCTGGGCACTCCCCCGGCCAGCCTGATCCTGTTCACCAGCCCGGCGTAGATCGGGTCGCAGATGACCACCTCCTGGCCGGGCTCGACCGTGGCCATCAGCACGTTGAGCACGCCGTTCAGCCCGCCGGCCACGCTGACGCACTCGGTGGCCGGGTCGTAGCGCCGGCCGACCATGGCGCCGACGTGCGCGGCCACGGCCTCGCGCAGCTCCCAGTGACCCTGGAACGGCAGGTAGCTGTTGGCCTCGTCCCGGTCCACGGCTTCGTGGGTGACCTGCCGGGCGATGGCGGGCGGCGGTATGTCGGTGTCGAGGTTCTCCAGCCGCAGGAACCGGGGATCGGCGGCCGCGTCGGCCGCGTCCCCGACCTTGTCCACCCCGATGCCGGGGATGTGCCGCAGCCGCGAAACGGACATGGAAGCTCCCTCCAGTCACCGGCCACCGGTCAGGGCCCGAGCGGCAGCTCCACCACCAGGGTGCCTGCCCGCCAGTCTGGCAGCCGCGCCATCACCTCGCCGTCCGGGGCGACCAGCGCGGCCAGCCCGGGAAAGTCTTCGTCCACGGTGGTGCCCGCCTGGGTGGCCAGGGCCACCCAGGTCCCAGTCCTGACGGCGTGACGCCTGGCATCGGCCAGGCCGCACGACTCCCACCAGGCGTACCCGGCCCGCCAGCTCTTCTCGTCGGTCCGGCGGCCGTACAGGCCGGGGGCGGCGCAGAAGAAGATCACCTCGGCCCCGGCCGCGGCGGGCTCGTCGAAGGGGAAGTCGACCCCGCCCTCGGCACAGATCGTGATCCCGAAGCCGATCCCGCCGAACTGGAACAGCGCCGACTCGGTTCCCGGCGTGTAACCCCGCTCGTCCTCGCCCAGATGGCGCTTGCGGTAGAAGCCGGCCACCCGGCCGCCGTGGGCGTAGACCTGGGTGATGTGGGCGGCGCGCTCCTCCCGCTCGGCCACGCCGAAGACAGCCGCCACCGGGTAGCGCCCGGTCAGCTCGGCCATCGCCGCCACCGGCGCCGAATCCAGCCGGAGCAGCCATTCGGGACGCCGGCCTGGGTCCGCCGGCCCGCTCAGCGACATCTCGGGAAAGATCGCGACGTCGCAGTCCCGGTCCTGGGCCAGGGCGAGCACGCGCTCGTGCTCGGCCAGGTTGCCCGGCCAGTCGCCCTTCTGGCAGCAGATCGCCGCCAGCATCAGCCGCAACATCCGATCACCTCCCACAGGGATGAGGCGACCGGGCCGGGCGAAGAACTGCCCAGGTGCCCCAGTGGGCCTGGCTTTCGGTCGCGTCCCAGTCCCGGCCGGTGGCCGAGGTCATCGCCTCGGTCACGGTGGCGGCGGGCAGGTAGAACGGCGCCCCGGTGCCGAGCGCGTTGGACCAGACCAGCACGGCCTGCCCGGTCATGACCCTGGCCACCTCGGCGGCGAACAGCGGCCCGTCGCCGATGATCACCGCGTCCGCGCTGCGGCTGGCCAGCGGCAGCCGGGCGGCGTCGGCTTGCAGCCGGTGCCCGGCCGCCGACAGCGCCAGCATGCCGTGGGACAGATCGACCGCGATCACCGTCTCCTCGCGGTCCCAGGTCTGCGGCCGCAGGGCCAGGCGGCGGGCCCGCTGCTGGCCCTGCCCGGCCCCGGCCCGCACCGGCTTGCCCGGCGGTGCCGCCACTACCCTGGACAACACTTCGATCACCCCACCATCATCTCGTCAAGCCCGCGCCCCGGTGACCTGGGATTCAGGGAGTCGGCCGCAGGCCTGGCCGGTTATCCAGCCCACCCGTCGCTCTACCGGGTCGTGCGCACCTAACCGGCCACGAACGCGCCACGAACCCGCCTCATGGGCGGCGGCGCTGGGTGGCGCTGGCCACGTTCGCGATGATCGCGGCGAACGGCGGGATCGCCAGCGCCACCACGGAGACGACCACCGCCGCGGTCACCGAGTAGCGCCGCAGCACCGCCCAGGCCAGCACGAACAGCCCGATGCAGACGGCCATGAGCATGAAGTACAGACGCTTGTCCCCGCGCGAGGGCTGCGGCCCAGCCGGGCCGTCGCCATCCGCTCCGCCGTCCCGATCCGATCCGCTGCCCGCCACCCGTCCTATTCGATCAGATCAGCGGTGGCAGGCCCGAAGATGGCCAGGTGGTCGAGCACCGGGGCTGGGTCGCCGGACCAGGCCAGGGCCGCCATCTGAGTCCGGCTGCGGCGGCCGAGCCGCCAGCGCAGCGCCTCGAACCTGGTGGTGGCCAGCGCCAGCTCGGGGCCCTCGTCCGGGCCGACCCTGAACTCGGCGTCCTCCACGGTCACCCGCACCGGCACCGGCGGCGCCAGCGCGGACAGCATCATGGCCGCGCACAGCCTGACCACGTCGCTGTCCCGCTCCCCCGGCTGCCCGAGAGCGCCGCGGATGTCCTGCTCGTGGCTGGCGACGTCGACCACCGCGGGCCACACCTCGAACGAGGTCACGATCTCGGCGAACTGCGGGGCCGTCTGGGCCCACGTGGCCAACATGTTCCCGAAGTCGTGGCCGGTGAACCTGGCCACCTGGGCGGCTGTCTGCTCGTCGTTGGGCGGGCCGGTCAGCCGCCCGGCCAGCGCGTCCTCGGTGATGGCCAGGGTGTGGGCCACCACGTCCCTGACCGACCAGCCGGGGCAGGCCGGGACCGGCGTGGCCAGGGCCGCGGCGTCGAGCCCGGCGACCAGCGCGGCCACCCGCGCCTGGGTGCTGGTGTACAGCCGGCCAGGGTCCGGCTTGGTGGCGTCCGCGTTCACGCTGCTCAGGATACGGCTCCGTGCTCGTTGTCGACAGGCCTAAGAGTAGCTCAGCCGGGGTCCTCTGGAGCGTACGGCGGGGTGGGCGGCTCGCCCCACCAGCCGCGGACGAACGCCTGAGCCCGGGTACAAGCCGCGACGATGGCCCCGTCCGGCCCGTCCATCGCCTCGGCTACCAGGCGGGCGACGGTGGCCTCGACCTCCGCGAGCACCTGCGCAGGCGTGGCCTGGTCAGCCGCCCGGTAGCCGATCACGACCCCCGCCCGCCTCACCCGCCCCCTTCATGGCCGCCGCGCCTGGTCACCTCGGTGGCCACGCCGCCGCCCACCTTGCCGAAGCCCTCGATCGCCACCGATCGGCCCGCCCAGCCGCCACCCCACCGGGCCGCCAGCGCGGTCTGCGCGGCCGCCGCGACGCCGTACCCGGTGTCACCACGTCCTCGAACGCCACCCCGTCCACCGTGGAGCTGATCGCCGCGGGCGCGGCCTTGCGTTCGCGCAGCGGGCCGAAGTCCTCCTCGGACGTGCCCATGTCCGGCCCGGTGAGGAACCGCCCGGCCATCGGCTGGATCTGCGCGCAGAACCTGGCCATCAGCGCGGCGTGCCCGGTCCGGTCGGCCGGGTCCCCGCGCAGCCCGGCCTTGGCCCCGCCCATCTCGGCGTGCAGCACCCCGTACTTGTAGGTCATGGCCCGGGCCAGCAGCGCCACCTCGGCCACGGTGACGTCCGGCGCGAGCCGCGTCCCGCCGGCCGACACCCGCGCGCCCGGCAGGTCGAACACCACGAACCCGTCCACCGTCTTCAGGTCGACGACGTGCGCCGCCACGCCTTCGCGCCCGCCCCTCGGTTGCTCCGTCATGCCGTCAAGTAAAGCGGCCGGGCGGCGGCCGCGCCCGGTGGGTCTCGCCCACGACGAGGCGCCGGAACGGGCAGAATGAGGCGCATGGCTCGTGCTGCGCCGCGTCACGATCGTGACGCCGGGGGTCCCGCGGAGGTGCTGGCCGCCAAGGCCGAACTGCGGGACGAGGTCTGGTCGGCGATGCGGGCCGCGAAGGTGGCCAGGTTCCCCGGCGCGGCCGGGCGGATCCCCAACTTCACCGGGGCGGAGGCAGCCGCCGAGCGACTGCGCGGCACCCCGCAGTGGCAGGCCGCCCGCACGCTGAAGGCCAACCCGGACTCGGCCCAGTGGCCGGTGCGCCAGCGGGCGCTCGAGGACGGCAAGACCGTGTACATGGCGGTGCCGCGGCTGGCCGGGGCGGAGCCGTTCTTTGCCCTCGACCCCGACCATCTGCGCGAGCCACCGCGCAAAGCGTCATCGATCAGCGGTGCGACGAGGTCGGCCCGGCGGGTGACGCTGGCCGAACTGGCCCCGGTCGACCTGGTGGTGATGGGCAGCGTGGCCGCGAGCGAGGACGGGGCCAGGCTGGGCAAGGGCGGCGGGTTCGCCGACCTGGAGTTCGCGCTGGCCAGCGCGGCCGGGCTGATCGGCCCGGGGACCCTGTGCGTCACCACCGTGCACGAGCTTCAGCTTCGCCCGGCCGGCACGATCCCGCTGACCGGCCACGACGTGCCGGTGGACCTGATCGTCACGGCGGACCGAATCATCGACTGCCGCCCGCACCAGGGCCCCAAGCCGCGCCCCGGCATCCGCTGGGACGACCTGACCGAGGAGAAGATCGCGGCCATTCCCCTGCTGGCGGCCCAGCGGGCCGCTCAGCATAAATAAGCACCGCTGGCGGCCCAGCGCGCCCGGATGTTACCGTCGGCGTAGGTCATGAGCGCCAGCGTCAAGCCCCGGCTCGCTGGCCGGCAACCCTCCGACCGCGGTGGGGTGCCCCGGGTGAAGACCTGGCCAGGCACGAGGCGTGCCGGGCAAGCGCGGGCCTCATCACTTTTCGGCTGGGGTCCCTGAGCCTCACGTGAGGTGAGACGACATGGTTTCCAGAACGGTGACCCGCGGAGCGTGCGCGGTCAGTGCCGTGCGGCCGGCGATCGGTGACACCGGGGCGGCCGGGCCTGACCCGGCCGCGAGGCCGCTGGCCGACCTGGTGGGCGCCGGGCTGCGGGTTCCGGTGACCGGCGGCGGTGAGCTGCCGTTCGCCAACCTGGACATCGCCGCCACCGCGCCCTGCCTGGTGGCGGTGCGGGACGCGGTGGACGAGATCTTGCCCTGGTACGCCAGCGTGCATCGCGGCGCCGGGCGGCCCGCCCAGATCTGCACCGCCGCCTACGAGCGGGCCCGGACCACCGTGCTCGGCTTCGCCGGGCCGGGGCCCGGCCACACCGTGGTATTCACCCGCAACACCACCGACGCGCTCAGCCTGCTGGCCCGGTGCCTGCCCGGCGGCACCACGGTGATCGGGTTCGACACCGACCACCACTCGGCGCTGCTGGCCTGGCGGCGGGGCCGGGTGCAGCGGCTGCGCACCCCGGCCAGCCCGGCCGCCGCGGTGGCAGCAATGGACCGGGCGCTGGCGGCCGCGCCGGTCGGGCCCCGGCTGATCTGCGTGACCGGGGCGTCCAACGTGACCGGGGAGGTGTGGCCGCTGGCCGACCTGGCCGACGTCGCGCACCGGCACGGCGCCAGGATCGCGGTAGACGCCGCGCAACTCGCGCCGCACCGGCCCATCGACATGGGCAGGCTCGAGCTGGACTACGTGGCGCTGTCCGGGCACAAGCTGTACGCGCCGTTCGGCAGCGGGGCGCTGATCGGCCGGTCGGACTGGATGGCGGCCGCGCCGCCCTACCTGGCCGGCGGCGGCGCGGCCGGGCACGTGGCCGACGACGGCACCGCGGCCTGGGCCGATGGGCCGGCCCGGCACGAGGGCGGCACGCCCAACCTGATCGGGGCGGCCGCCCTGGCCGCGGCCTGCGACGCGATCACCGCGATCGGCTGGGCGGCGGTGCGCGAGCACGAACAGCGGCTGCAGCGGGCCCTGCTCGACGGCCTGGCCGAGGTGGACGGGCTTTCGGTGCTGCGGCTGTGGGAGGACGCCGTCCCCCGGGTCGGCATCACCAGCTTCACCGTCGCCGGGGTAGAGCCGGGGTGGATCGCGCAGGTGCTGGCCGAGCGGCACGGCATCGGGGTCAGGCACGGGAAGTTCTGCGCGCACCCGCTGGTGCGGCGGCTGACCGGCGGCGGTGACGCGGTGCGGATCAGTTTCGGGCTGGGCACGACGGCAGGGCACATCCGCCGGGTGACTGGCGCGCTGGCGGCGCTGGGTGGGCGGTCACGGCGGGATGCGCAGCCGTTCATTGTCAGGAAAGGCTAGTCAAGGCCGCAGCGGCCGGGCGCCCAGAAAGGCTTCGTGCGGATGGCCTGGCGTGGCCAGCCGCGTTCGGCGATCAGGTGACGGCGCAGCATCGCGATGGTGCGGGCCTCCCCGGCCAGGTAGGCGACGCCGGGGCCGGGCGGGAGCTCGAGCCGGTGGACCGCCTCGACCAGCGTCTCCGAGGCGGCGGCCGGCCTGCCGTCGCGGTACTCCCAGTGCAGGTCGTGAGCCAGCGGCAGCCGGTCGCCCGGGCCGTCCACCTCGATCACGCCGTAGGCGGGGGCGCCGGCCGGCAGCGCGCGCAGCATGGCGCCGAACGCGACCGCGGCCGTCTCCTCGCCGGCGAACACGTGGTAGGGCGCATCACGCAGAGTGAACGAGCCCTCGGGCCGGCCGAACGTGACGGGATGGCCGGTGCGCAGCGCGCGGGCCCAGCGGGCGCCGGGGCCGCCGGTGCCATGATCAAGGCTGCACAGGTCGAGCACGCACAGTTCGAGGCCGTCGCCGTCGTGGTTCCACACCGAGTAGGTGCGCAGCGCGTCACGCGGCCGCAGCCAGCCATGCCGGTCGCTCCGGGCGCCGACGTGCACCCGGACGTGCTGGCCCGGGGTCCAGGCCAGCCGGGCGATCTCGTCTGACTCGACCCGGATCAGGCGCATGTTCGCCGCGATCGGCTCGATCCGTGTCACCGTGCCCGTGGTGGTGAACAGTCCTATGACGCGGTCACCGAGCGTGGCCGGGGCCGGAGCGGTCGCGGTAGCCGGAGCAGGGGCTGAGGGCATGGTAAAACGATATAACTCAAGGGCCTGGTGTCAAGATATTACGCGTTAACTCGGTGTGTCGGTCAGGCCTGCGCCTTCTCCGCCTGGACGAACAGCTTCAGCGTGGGCAGCCCGAAGTAGGTGCTGTAAGACGACCACGCGACCAGGCCGCCTTCCTCGTAGCCGCCGATGACGCCGATCACCGTGCCGTGGCCGTTGCTGCTGTTGTAGTTGGTGATCCAGGGACCGCCGCTGGTGCCGTTCCAGAAGGCCCGGCACTTGAACTGCATGGTGTCGGCCACCGGCTTGTACTTGAAGCTGTGCGTGGCGCAGCCGATGGGGTAGTCCTCGGGGTTGTTGTAGCCGATCACGAAGATCGGGTGCACATAACCGGAGTTGATGCCGAGCCAGAGCCCGCCGGTCACGAACTGGATCGGCACGTGGGTGCCCGACGGCGGTGCGACCTTGAGGAAGGCGAAGTCGAGATCCGGGTCGTGCGACTGCTGCCATCCGGCCGCGACCGTGACCGTTTCGACCGGCCAGGCGCCGTAGGGCTCGTGGCCGTAGCTGTAGCCGGGGACGAACGCGGCGTTGGTGACCGGCCCGCTGCCGTACACACAGTGCGCCGCGGTGAGGACCAGGTTCGCGGTGAGGCTGTTGACCACGCTGGCCGTGCAGAAGTGCCGCTGCTTGCCGATGGTGAGGAACAGCGCGCCGACGGTGGGGACACCGTTGAACGCGCTCGGGTGCGGGATCACGTTCGGTTTGATGGCCGGGGCGGCGGCCTTGAGCGGCTCGGGCAGCGGCAGCGGGGTGGCCGTCTCCATGGCTTTACGGGTCCACAAGCCGCGGGCGGCCTGCTGCGCGGACGCGCTCACCGTGTGGGTGATCGCGGTCAGCGGGGTGTGGCCGGCCGTCGTTGGGGTGGCCGCGTGGGCTGGCCCGGCACTGGTCAGCGTGGTGGCCGCGACTAGGGCCGCGGCCAGGGTGGACAGGCTCAGCGTGGCGGTGGTCCGGCGGCGCGCTGAGCTGGTGGCGGGGTTCACGCTCAGCCTTTGTGCTGCAGGGTGTAGCGGACGGTCTGCAGCCGGATCTCGCCGTCGCGGAACACGAACGTGTCGATGCCGTCGTCCACCTTGGTCTGGGCGGCGTCGGCGGCCCACTCCAGGAACATGGCGTCGCCCTCGAAGATCGTGGTCTTCAGGCTCCAGGCCGCGTTCGGCACGTCGGCGAGCAACGCGGTGAAGGCCTCGCGGATGCCGCTCTTGCCGCGCTTGGTGCCGGCCGGGCTGATGAAGACCGCGTCCTGCGAGTAGTCGGCGACGATCCCGTCCAGGTCACCGGCGCCTAGGGCCTCGGCGTGATGCTGAAAGACTTCCTCAGGCGTGCGGGTCATCGCTGCTCTCCTTCTGGGGTGGTGTCGTCACACCGTACGGCTCAGGTCCAGGCCAAGGTCAAGATACGGGGACGAGTGAGTCAGCGCGCCGACCGACACGTAGTCGACCCCTGTCTGTGCGTAGGCGCGGGCGGTGTCCAAGGTGATCCCGCCGGAGGCCTCCAGCTTCGCGGCGGACCCGGCCGCGCGGACCAGCCTGACCGCCTGCGCGCACTGGTCCGGGGTGAAGTTGTCCAGCAGGATCTCGGTGGCGCCGGCGCTGACCGCCTCGGCTAGCTGGTCCAGGTCGTCCACCTCGACCTCACAGTGCAGGCTCGGCGCCTGGGCCCGGGCGGCGGCCATCGCCGCGGTCACCGATCCGGCGGCGGCGATGTGGTTGTCCTTGATCAGGATGGCGTCGCCGAGCCCCATCCGGTGGTTGGTCCCGCCGCCGCACCTGACCGCGTACTTCTCCAGCGTGCGGAGGCCGGGCAGGGTCTTGCGGGTGTCCCTGACCACGGTGCTGGTGCCCGTGGCGGTGCCGGTTCCGGCGCTGGCGTCGGCCAGGGCGTGGACCCAGCGGGCGGTCGCGGTGGCCACGCCGGACAGGTGGCACAGGAAGTTCAGGGCCGTGCGCTCGGCGGTCAGCAGGCCGCGGACCGGGGCGCGGACGACCACGGCCGGGTGGTGCGCGGTCAGCACCGCGCCGTCGTCCTGTGCGGTGAGGACCTCGTAGTCCTCGCCCATGACCTGGTCGAACACCGTCAGCATGACCGGAACACCGGCCAGCACGCCCGGCTGGCGGGGGGTGATCTCGGCCACCGCGTACGCGTCGGCTGGGACCGTGGCCGCGGTGGTGACGTCGGGACCGTAACGCAGGTCCTCGGCCAGGGCGGTGGCGACCGAGCGGCGCACTTCCTCGGGGTCCAGGCCGGCCGCCTGGAGCGCACCGGCCGTGGTGCCGGTCCTGGTGGTGTTGGGCGCTGTGGTGTTGGGCGCTGTGGTGCTAGGCGCTGTGGTGCTAGGCGTGGTGGTCATACCGCTACCTCCTCGTGGGGTTGCGCGCCGGGGGTCGGCCTGGTGCCGGTGACCACGGGGGCGCCCTCGCTGGTCAGGCTGATCACCAGGCTGTGGCGCCAGTGGGTGTCGTCGCGGCCGGGGTAGTCGGTGCGGACGTGACAACCGCGCGACTCGGTGCGGGCGGCGGCCGCGGTCAGCACCGCCCGGGCGGCCAGGGTCAGGGCCGCGGCCTCGTAGCCTTGACGCCCGGCCGGGATCGTGGGGGTGGTGAGGCGGGCGAGCTCGTGGCGGGCCGTGGTCAGCCCGGCCTGATCGCGGCCGATCGCGGCGTGCCTGCTCATCAGGCGGCGCAGGGCGGGCAGGTCACTGGCTACCGGCGCTGGGCTGGTTTCCTGGCCCGGGGCCAGCTCGGGGGGATTGCGGTGGCGCGGCAGCGCGGCGATGGCGGCCGCCGCCCGCTCGCCCATCACCAGGCCTTCCACCAGACTGTTGGAGGCGAGCCGGTTCGCACCGTGCAGCCCGGTCCTGGCCACCTCACCCGCCGCGTACAGCCCGGGCACGCTGGTGCGCCCGTCCAGGCCGATCAGCACGCCGCCACAGTGGTAGTGCGCGGCCGGCGCGACCGGGATCGGCTGCCTGGCCGGGTCGACGCCGATGGCCAGGCAAGCGGCCCGCACGCTGGGGAAGTGCCCCGTCAGCGTGGCCTGGCCCAGCCCGGTGGCGTCCAGGAACACGTGGTCGTCGATGCCGCCGGGAGCTTGGGCCATCCGCCGCGTGATCGCGGCCGCGACCACGTCCCGGGGCGCCAGGTCGGCCAGCGGGTGGACCCCGGCCATGATCGGCCGACCCGATCCGTCGATCAGCACCGCACCCTCGCCGCGCATGGCCTCGGTCACCAGCGGCGCGGTCCCGTCGCGGCCCGGCCCGGTGTAGAGCACGGTCGGGTGGAACTGGACGAACTCCAGGTCCGTGGCCATCGCCCCGGCGTGCAGCGCCAGCGCCAGTCCGTCCGCGGTGGCCACCGCGGGGTTCGACGTAACTTGATAGAGCTGCCCGAGTCCCCCGGTGGCCAGCAAAACCGCGGGTGCGCGGACTAGTCCCCGCTGGCCCGACGGGCCAATCACGAGCAGGCCCGCCGCCGCCCCCGGCTCGGTGAGCAGCACCCGCGCGGTCAGGTGCTGCTCCAGCACCGGGATCCGCGCCGCCCGCACCGATTCGGTCAGCGTCCGCTCCACCTCGGCCCCGGTGGCGTCGCCGCCGGCGTGCAGCACGCGGAACGCGCTGTGCCCGCCCTCGCGGCCGAGCGCCAGCGTCCCGTCGGCGGCCGCGTCGAACACAGCCCCGCGCCGGCGCAGCCGCGCCACTGCAGCAGGCCCGCCAGCCAGGATCGCGTGTACCGCGGCGGGTTCACACAGCCCGCCGCCCGCGGCCAGCGTGTCCGCCGCATGCTGCTGCGCCGAGTCCCCCGCCTGCTGCCGGCCGGGCAGCACCACCGCGATCCCGCCCTGGGCCCAGCGGGTGTTCCCGTCCCCGATGGCCGCCTTCGTGACCACCACGACCCGCAACCCCGCCTCGTGCGCGCACAACGCCGCGGTCAGCCCGGCCACCCCGCTCCCGGCCACCACGAGGTCAGCGGCCACCTCCCACTCCGCCATCACCGACCCCACCTCATCCCGCGGCCCCGCCTGGTTGCAGACCCCCCCACCAGCCGGCCCCCCATCACTCGGCCCCGCCTGGTTGCCCGATGGAGATCATTTTCTGAACGGCGGCGCGGGCCCGGCCGGCCACGTCGGCTGGCACGTTCACCTCGTCCCGGCCCTCCTGGAGGCAGCGGAGCAGGGCCGCCGGGGTGATCATCTTCATGTACCGGCAGGACGCCCGGTCGTTGACCGGCCTGAAGTCAATCTCCGGGGCCGCCCGCCTGAGCTGGTGCAACATCCCGATCTCGGTGGCCACCAGTACCGGCGCCGAGCGAACGTCCGCTCGTGCCGCCGCGTCCGTGCCCGCCTTGGCCGCCGAGCCAAGCTTCACCCCAGTGGCCGCCGCTGCGCTGGCCGCCGTCGTGCTGGCCGCCGCCGTTGGGCCACCCCAGGCTGCCCTGGCCTGCCGGACCTCCCGGGCGGCGGTGAGCATGCCGCCGGTGGACAGGATCCGCACCCGGTCCGCCGGGACCACACCCTCTCCGGCCAGGTAGAGCGCCGAGGTGGCGCAGCCGCATTCAGGGTGGATGAACAGTTCGGCGTCGGGCTCGGCCGCCACCTGCGCCGCGAGGTCGGGCCCGCTGATCGCGGCGTGCACGTGGCACTCCCCCGCCCAGACGTGCAGATTCTTCCGCCCGGTCACCCGGCGCGCGTGCGCGCCGAGAAACTGATCAGGGCAGAACAGCACCTCCCGGCCAGCCGGGATGGAGTCCACCACCTCGGCCGCGTTGGCTGAGGTGCAGCACACGTCGGCCTCGGCCTTGACCTCGGCGCTGGTGTTCACGTACGCCACTACGGCGGCACCAGGATGCTCGCCCTTCCACTCCCTGAGCTGCTGGGCCGTGATGCTGTCCGCCAGCGAGCACCCGGCCCGCTGATCCGGGATGTACACCGTCTTGTCCGGGCTGAGGATCTTGGCTGTCTCGGCCATGAAGTACACCCCGGCGAACACGATCACGCGCGCCGGACAGGACGCCGCCAGCCGCGACAAGGCCAGCGAATCGCCTACATGATCGGCCACGTCCTGTATCTCAGGCAGTTGGTAGTTGTGCGCCAGAATGACCGCGTCTCTCTCACCCGCCAGCCGCCGCACCTCCGCCGCCCATTCATCCCCACTAAGCCCCCCGCCAGCGCCCCAGGCATCCTCGCCCGCAACGCCGCCAACCTCGTCTGCCTCGGAGCTGCCAACCTCGTCTGTCTCGGTGGCGCTGACCTCGTCTGTCTCGGAGCCATTCATCGCCCCTCCAGCCTCCACTAGTTTTCGCCTCACAGTCTAAAACTACTCGGGAGACTAGCATGCTCGGGTGCAAGTACGTCAATTCGCCCCAGAGAACGAGGACAGCGACAACGTGAGCCCCCGCGCAGAGGACGGCGCCGGCGGTTCGCCGTCCCAGGGTGCTGGCAGTTCCTTGCGCGTGGGTGCCGGCGGTCTACTGCCCCGAGGCACTGGCGATCCACTGCCCGACCGCGCCGCCGGTTCACTCCCCCGAGGCACTGGCGATTCACTGCCCGACCGCGCCGCCGGTTCACTCCCCCGAGGTGCCGGCGGTTCCCTGCCCGATAGCACCGCTGGTTCACTCCCCCGAGGTGGCGGGGGTTCACTGCCTGAGGGCAGCACGGGGACACCTTTCCGGCACGAGGTTCTCGCGGTGGTCTTTCAGATCCGCGACCGTGAACTCAACGTCCTGCTCTGGCAACGGGCCCGCCCGCCCTTCGAAGGCTGCTGGTCCCTGCCGGGTGGTCCGCTTGGGGCCGACGAACGTCTCGGCACCTCGCTCGGCCGGCACCTCGCCATCAAGGTGGACCTCACCGACATCGGCCACCTCGAACAACTGGAAACCCGAAGCGACCCGCGCCGCGACCCGCGAGGACGCGTGCTCGCCACGGCCTACCTAGCCCTGGTCGCCACCGACGTAACCCCCTGCGTTCCGGCGGACACCGCCTGGCACCCAGTCAACGCGCTCCCGCCCACCGCGTTCGACCACGAATCGATCATTGGCTCCGCACGTGAGCGCCTGCGGGCCAAGCTCTCCTACACGAACCTCGGCTTCGCCCTGGCTCCCGCCATGTTCACCATCACCGAACTGCGCGAGATCTACGCGGCCGCCCTCGGCCACCCCGTAGCCCCCACCAACCTCCAGCGCATCCTGGTCCGCCGCGGCGTCATCGTCGCCACCCCCGCGACCGTCCGTCCCACCCCCTCCGGCGGACGCCCCGCGACCCTCTACCGTTTCGCCTCCCGCACCCTCCTCGTCACCAACCCCTTCGCCGCCTTCCGCCCCCCACCCACCTAACGCCTCACCCCCCGCCCCCGCCCACGGATGCGGGCCCACTTCCTTAACACGCGCCGTGGGGGTACGAAACGGGCAAATGGTCGTCGATTCACCCCACTGGCGCGTGTCAAGCGGAAATGACCATGAAAACGGACCGACGCGCGCGAAAGGGGTGAGGTGGATGTGGCACGTGATAAGCGAGAGCGATCCTTAATAGGGTCGGCCCGCCCACGCAACCACTTACCCCGCGCCGTGGGGGTATATAAGGTACAAATCGAACTCATTTTTGGTTCCAGCGCGGGAAAAGTAGAAACGATCATCGTTGGATGTGGCTCCGACGCCCTTCTTGGCCGCCCGTAAGCAAGAATGATCTTTCGTAATCGTTTACTTAGATCAAGTTACCGGTTGAGCGGGGAGGGGTGGGTGAACGGGGGGGCAGGTCGGTTGGGGGGGCAGGGGACGAACGGGTGGGTGAGGGGTGGGGGTGGAGTGGGGT
>DATAWQ010000155.1:0-75436 GCA_036267135.1 Streptosporangiaceae bacterium
TACACAGGTTGAACTCGTAGAGATCGAGGGGTGACGTCGGCTGCTTGCGGGCGTATGACCGGGGTATGCGGTATGCGCAACGAGGCGGGTATACGCCCGCCGAGCAGCAGCGGCGGGAGCGGCTGCGGCTGGAGGCTGCCGGGCGGTTCGCCCGCGGCGATGCGATTAACGAGATTGCCCGCGATCTGCGGGTCACACCGGGGTCGGTGCGGCGGTGGCAGCGGGCCTGGCGGGACGGCGGGACGGAGGCGCTGCGGTCGCGGGGGCCGGTGTCGCGGGAGCGGCTCAGCCCGCAGCAGTGGGCCCGGCTGGAAGCCGAGCTGCGGGAAGGGCCGCTGGTGCACGGGTTCGCCGGGGACCAGCGCTGGACGCTGGGCCGGATCAAGACGCTGATCGGCAAGCTGTTCCACGTCGGCTACACCGTCGAGGGCACCTGGAAGCTGCTGCACCGGCATGGCTGGTCCTGCCAGGTGCCGGTGCGGCAGGCGATCGAGCGCGACGAGGCGGCGGTGGCCGTGTGGAAGGCCGAGGTGTGGCCGGATATAAAAGCACCGCACGCGACCTGGGTGCCTTCATCTGCTTCGAGGACGAGGCAGGGCAGGGGCTGAGGCCGCCGAAGGGCCGCACCTGGGCGCCGCGCGGGGCCCGGCCGGTGCTGCGGGTGCGCGGCGCGGGCGGCGGCGGGTGTCCATCGCCGGGGTGGTGTGCTACCGGCCCGGGGACCGGCCGCACCTGTTTTACAAGCTGCTGGTGTACCGCCGCCGCAAGGGCGAGGCCAAGGGCTTTGGCTGGGCTGACTACCGGGACCTGATCATCGCCACGCACCGGGCTTTGGACGCGCCGCTGGTGTGGTGCTGGGACAACCTCAATATCCACCTGGCGCCCGAGCTGGCGGGCTTCGCCGCGGAGAACAGGGAATGGCTGCGGGTCTACCGGATGCCTGCTTATGCGCCGGATCTTAATCCGGCCGAGGGGATCTGGTCGCTGCTGAAGCGGGCTATGGTCAGCTTCGCCGCCGCCGACCTGGATGGCCTGGTCCGCATCGTCAAGCGCAAGCTGAAGAAGATCCAGTACCGGCCGCACCTGATCGACGGCTGCCTCGTCCCGACCGGCCTGACCATCGAGCCATGGTGACCCCATGCACTACGAATTCAACTTGTGTGTAGCAGCCTGGCGCGCTCGGGCTCGTACCTCGGCCCGCTCCACCGTCCATCAGGCGATCTTGAATCGCTGGTAACCCCGGAGCTGGACGGCGTGGAAGCCTAGTGTCGTGCCCGCCACGTGCCCGATCAGATGGTCGGTTAGAGACCGTCACGGTCACCCGCGGACAGACCGACAGGCCTGCATACCTGGATCGCAGCACGTCGTGGCTACGGCCGAGCATCCCTGATAAGGAAGTGATCGAGGTTACGACGCTGGCCTCAGTCGGTGGTTACCGCTACGACCATTCGTCCTGCCGCACCCGCTTCCGGTCCTCGGTCGCTGGCGCTCCCTGCGGTCCAGGTCGGGCTTGCCCTCGGCCAGGCTGGTACTTGTTGATCTCGCTTTATCCCAGCCAAGTTCGTGGTGTTGGCGTGGGACGCTGGTGTCGTGTTCGCCAGCGACGATATGGGCAGGCGTCTCGACGCCGAGTACTCCGTGGAGCAGGACGGCAATCTGCTGGCTCTTGTGCTGGAGAGCGCCAGCGGCAATGCCCCTTCGCGGCCCGCGCGTAACACCGACTACCGGCGTGCTCTGACTGTGCTGCTGGGCAGACTGCGGGGCTTCGAGGCTGTCTTGAAGGACGGGTTGGTTGACTCCGCTCTCACCAAGCGGCGCGGTATCCCAGAGTCGGATCGGCGGTTGTTCCAGGCACCGATCCGGCTCGCTGATGAGCCGGACATGGAACTCCTGCGCCGCAGGCTGACCTCCGCCCAGGGATCGATAGCGCAGGCACCAGAGGCCTCCAAGGGCGGTAACAGCACGAAGCGCATTCGCCTGCGCCTAGTCGTCCCAGGGTTCGCGCCAGACGACGCCGACCGCCTGGCCGTTGCGCTGTCGGCAGCCACCCCAGACGATCAGCCATACCGTTCCCCAGAGGAATCGCCACCGGGGAAGCCCTTCGCCGAAGGCGCAGTCACTCAGGTGACGGTGAACAAGTATGAGCGTGACCCTCGTGCGCGCCGGGCCTGCCTGGATCACTTCGGGTACCGGTGCAGCGTCTGCGATCTGGACTTTGAGGAACGGTACGGTGAGCTGGGCAGAGGGTTCATTCACGTTCACCACCTGAAAGAGCTGTCTGCTGTAGGCCCGGATTACCGGGTTGATCCCCGGGAAGATCTGCGGCCGGTGTGCCCGAACTGCCACGCGATGCTGCACAAGGTCAGTCCGGCGATGCCCGTGGAAGAACTGAGGCGAAGGCTACGCATCCCCCGTAGCCCACCGACACCAAGCCCCACCTAGCCGCACGGTTCTCCGACCTACCCACGGGTTGCAGTTTGGGTTGCAGTTCACCGTCGTCCAGACCGGTCCAAGAGCGACCGCCTGAGAACGTTGGTCCAGGTTGAACCGATCTGGACAGGGGTGACCCGAGCTGCTAATGCGGTTTGGGTCCTGCCCATCCGGGGGTTCAAATCCCCGAGCCTCCGCTCTCTGACCAGGGATTTTGTCTGGAAGCGGTTCCAGGCAGCAACCTCTGGAGTGTCCTTTTTGGGTTCTGGTGTGCACATGGTGTGCACACCAGGTCACCCGGACATCGCGGTAATCGGTTCCAACCGGTCAATCTGACCCTCTGGGCTACTGGAATATACCCTTTTCAATAATTGTGGGCGTTATGAGTCTCCACGGCATCGCGGCGTCAATGCGGTTAGGGGTTTGCGGCTTTCAGTTCAAGATCATGGAGCGTGTATCAGGTCACGTTACGAGGTGATCAACATCTCGGATCGAGACATTGAAGGCCCCGTCTCAGGCCGGTACATTCCGGCGAACGGTTGCGCGGGGACTGGCGGGTGGGAGAGCGGACGCGAGCTGCACGTGACGTCGGTCTGAGGTGCTGGCTCGGCTCCTTCGAGAGAACCCCCACACTCCCCTTCCTGCATCGGGTCCGAACCTGTTGGTGCCTGACTCTGGCAAGTTGGCTGCTTAGTTCCAGAAGATTGATGGGCCTGCTCCATGGTGGTGGTCCTTGCGGTGACTGGCGCATTCCTTCGATGCGTTGGGACTGTCGAACCACCTCGGTGACGGTGGCGGTGGTTGAATCGACGCCATCTCCACGGGTGAGACTTGATACCAAGCGTGGTATTATCTGGACGTGCACGAAGTCCGGTATCACCTAGCTGCCGAAGCGGAACTTGATGACATCCCTGCACGCGAGCAAGCGGCCGTCCGCAACGCCGAGGACAAACTGAAATCCCTTGGCAACACACTCGGCTATCCGTATAGCAGTGCCGTGAAGGGCGCGGATAACCTGCGGGAATTGCGCCCGCGGTCGGGCAACAGCCCATGGCGTGCGCTCTATCGCCAGGTGGGAGAGGTCTTCGTCATAGCCGCGATCAGCCCTGAAGCGCAGCATGACAAGCGTGGGTTCGACCGGGCCTGCCGAGATGCAGAAGACAGGCTGACAGAAGTGGAGGAATGATCATGGTGAAGCTGTCAGAACTTCCTACAGGCGATGAGATTCACGAGCGGCATATGCGCGAGCCGGAGTACGCCCGCGAGATCGAGCGGACCCGGTTCGCCAATGAGGTCGCCCTCGCAGTCCTGAAGTATCGCGCCGAGCACGGCCTGACCCAGACCGGCCTGGCACGCATGCTCGGGATGCGCCAGCCGCACATCGCACGCTTGGAGGCGGCCGATCATGAGCCGTCCCTGGCGATGCTGGCGCGGCTGTCGAAGATGCTGGGGATCGACTTCAGTATCGACATCACACCGGACAGGCTCGAGTTGCGGACCCGGCGCCACAAAGGATCCCGGCCGCTGACGCTGCGCGGCGAGAAGGTGAACGCATAGAGTGACATTCGAAGGCATGACGGGCCGCGTCGAAAGCAACTCGCAGGTGGTCATGCAAGGCCTCTTCCTGAGGCGCTGATGTACCTGATAGGTGAATAGCCCTCAGTCCGGTAGGCGGCAGCACCCGGCGAAGCCTGGAATCTGGGTTGGGTTGTCAAGCGGCTGGCTGGAGGCTGACCTGGTGGCCGAGGGCTTCGAGTTTGGCGATCAGGCGGTGGGTTTCCCGTTCGGGGTCCAGGCGGTGGGTGAAGTAACCGGTGCCGAGCTCGCCGTAGGGTTTCCGGCGGCCAGGTCGCGGGCACTGGACCGGGGATTGCGGAGGTCGTGCGCGTACGCCTCCATCATGTTGACGACGGATGGCGTTATCTCATGACAGTGCTGGAGGATGAGCAGTTCCGCTGGCTCGCTGAACAGCCGGACAATCTGGTCTCCCGGCTTGCCGAGTGCCCTGACCGTCATCGGGTGCGGGTATCCGGGTCCCTTGAAGAGCCATGCGCTGGATATTTGCCGCCCACGAGCGAACACTCGTCTTCGATGAATGACCTGATTCCGATGAAGGCTGGACGAATCTCGATCCTCGCTTCGCTGAGGTCCGTGATGGTCCCAATCAGGTGGACACGCCTGCACCCGGTGAGGCTTCCGGCGGCGGAGGCGCTTGCCGTCCTCGCGGAGTTGAAGCTGCCCGCGAGGAGGAGCGGTTCATCGGCGTCAATCGCGGCCGCGAAGTCAATGGGCCTGACGCCGGGCGCATCGCGGTCCCTGGCGCGCTGGAAGGTGAGCTCCTGCTCAATGCCCACGACCCGTCCTACATGGATGGCCTGTTCATGCGCGCTCTTCAACAGTTCGCTGATTCCCAGCACCGGGAGCGCCTCCGCCAGTGCTCCAGCAAGGAGTAGGGCGCCGCTGCCTGGGGGTTGTCCCTGCTAAGTTAGCCACCAATGTCATCGTGGATGCCGTGCGCTGCGGTCCGATGAGGGCCTGTACCTGCTCTTGGTGCACGAAATAGGGCTCCAGCGCTATCCGTGTCATCGGCAGTTCCATCCTTTCGTTCAGGGAGACGCTCTGCGGACTTCCCTGCAAGAAGCCGCTGCTTGTGGCGATGTGCATTGGAGGGAATTGCGGGCCTGGTTCACGGAAGGTGCTTGAGCAGGCGAAGGAACTCATCGACGCCCTGCAGCCTGTCGGGGACCCCGCGGCTTTCTCCGCAGCGGCTGAAACAGATCCTGGACGAACTCGATCCGCTCAAAGCCGGGCCGAGCCCGACCAGCCCGGCCCTGCCACCGCGGCCCCGGCGGGGCGGGCTCGGCCAGGCCCCCGAGACGGTGCAGGCTGTCGCGGGTCCGATGCTGCGCATGGCCACCACAGGCCTGCCGTCACAGTTGGCCGCTGCGCTGAAGCACGCCGCCTCGTTCCACAACCCGGAGTTCTACCGGCGGCAGAACCAGCGATTCACCACCTTCTTCACCCCCGCGGCTGGTGTGCTGCTTCGACGACACCGACCCCGGCTGGCTCGCGATGCCACGCGGCCTGCGGGATGAGGCCGCCACACTCGTAGCCGCCGTCGGCGGGACACTCAAGATCCGGCCAGCGCGGCGGTCACGGCCCTGGCGGTTCTGGGACTGGGCCAGATCGTCTGGGTACGAACGTCTGTGGGCCACGGTCTGGGAGTGGAACACCGCTGCTCGCCGTGTGCTGGCCAAGGCCGGGTTCACCGAAACCGGGCGGAATGAACTGGACGCGGTCTACGGGAGCAACCTGTTCACCACGAGACGGCTCTGACTCCGGCTGCGCGCGAGACGGTTTCGTTGCGGCCGGTGTCAGCCGTGTGTCTGCTGGGCGTGTTTGGGGAGGAGGCCCACCAGCAGCAGTGTCAGGAGGTAGAGGGCGGCGGCGATGGCGAAGACGAGTTCTGCGGCGGCGAAGTAGGAGTGGACGGACGGGTGGCCGGCCCGGGCAAAGAACACTGTGCCGAGGGCGGCCACGCCGATGGCGGCGGCGAATTGCTGGACGGCGTTGAGCATGCCTACGCCGGTTCCGACTTCGCCGGTGGTGGCATCGCCGAGGATGAAATCGACCAGCGGGACGAACACCAGCCCGGCGCCGAAGCCGGTGATGAGCAGCGCGGGCGCCAGCTTCCAGACGGTGATGCCGGTGCCCCAGTGGGCGATGGACCACCACAGGGCCAGCAGGCCGATGATGGCGATGGACAGCCCCAGGTGCAGGCTGGCCCGTCCCAGCTTCTCGGCGAGCACGGCGCCGGCGAGCAGGACGGCGACGGCGGTGCCGAGGGCCCAGGGGATCAGCGTGAAGCCGGTGTGCAGCGGGGTCCAGTGCATGCCCAGCTGCAGCAGCAGGTTGATGACGAGGACGAACGCGCTGAGTGAGGCGTAGAACCCGGCCACGACCATCAGGCCGACGACGAAGCTGCGCTTGCGGAACAGCGACGGGGTGATGACCGGGTGCGGGCTGTGCCGTTCGGAGATGACGAACAGTGCGAGCAGGATGACCGCGGCGGCCATCATGACGTAGGTCCAGGCGGGCCATCCGAGGTCGCGTCCCTGGATGAGTGGGATGATGAGCAGGGCCGAGGCCGCGGTGAGCAGGCCGACGCCGGTGAGATCGAGGCGGGCGGCCGGGTCCTCTCCGCCACGGTGGGGCAGGACGCGCCAGCCGAGCGCTCCGGCGACGAGGCCGAACGGGATGTTGATCAGGAAGATGGAGCGCCACTGGCTGCCGAACAGGTCCAGGTGGAGCAGCCAGCCGGCCAGGATGGGCCCGGCCACGGTGGTGAGGCCCATCAGCGGGCCGACCGGGATCAGGGCCTTGCGCAGGTGCTGGGGCGGGAACACGACCTTCATCAGGGCCATGCCCTGCGGGATCATGACCGACCCGAACAGGCCCTGCAGTGTGCGGGCGACGATCAGGAACACGACATTGGGGGCGAGACCGCAGGCCAGCGAGGCCAGGGTGAAGCCGGTCATGCCGAGCAGGAACAGCCGGCGGCGGCCGAGCAGATCTCCGAGCCGGCCCGAGGTGACTAGGCCGAGCGCGAAGGCGGCGGTGTAGGCGCTCAGCACCCACTGCACCGTCACCTGGCCGCCGCCGAGGTCGGCGCGGATGGACGGGCCGGCCAGGTTGGCGACGCTGGAGTCGATCAGATCCATCAGGTCGGCGATGATCACGACCACCAGGACGAGCCACGCGGTGCGCAGCGGCAGCGTGCTGGTGGGCGCTTCGGATAGGCGCTGGTCAATGGACACGAACACTGTTCTATCTCAGAGCATTGTTCTAGTCAATACGAACAGTGTTCTCTGTGATATAGAACACTGTTCGCTATACTGCCCGCATGTCACCGACCCCGCAGCAACGGCGCGCC
Organism: Streptosporangiaceae bacterium; assembly: GCA_036267135.1. GTDB lineage: Bacteria > Actinomycetota > Actinomycetes > Streptosporangiales > Streptosporangiaceae > PALSA-505. Next base: position 7,364 of record DATAWQ010000155.1, read on the forward strand.
GCGCGGCACCAGCAGGCCGGCGCAGGCGCAGGCACTCCCGCGGCCCGGCGCGGCCCGTCCGGGGGCACCAAGAAGCCGATCACGGTCGAGGCCATCGTTAGCACCGCATTCGGCATCGTGGAAACAGAGGGATACGAAGCCCTGACGATGCGGCGAGTGGCGACGGCCCTGGAGACCGGCCCGTCGTCGCTCTACGCTCACGTGGTCAACAAAGAGGACCTGGATGAGCTGCTCATCGGCCGTCTGTGCGCCGCCATCGATCTGCCCCAGCCGGACCCCGCCACCTGGCGGCAGCAGATCATCGGCGTCTGTGCTCAGCTGCGCGACCAGTACCTGCGTTATCCCGGTATCTCCCGGGCGGCCTTCGCCGTCGCTCCGTCCAATCTGGACACGCTGCGCGTCGGTGAGGGCATGCTCGCCATCATGCTCGCCGGAGGCGTCAATCCGCGGGCCGCCGCCTGGGCGATCGACTCGCTGACGCTGTACGTTAACGCCTACAGCCTCGAAGTCTCCCTGCTGGACACACAGCCCGCCCACGATGAGGACGGCTGGGTCGTCAGCCGCGCCGAACTGCTACGCCGATTCGCCGCGTTGCCCGGCACCTTCCCGCAGACCAAGCGCTACGCCGCCGAGCTGACCGCCGGAACCGGCCACGACCGCTTCGCCTTCACCGTAGGCCTGATGATCGACGGTCTCACCCACCGCTAGGGGCGTCGAAGGCGGTGAGGATCCGGTCCAGGAGCATGGTCTGGCCCGGCAGGTCGAGGGACGGGAAGCCGATGCAGAGCTGATGGAGTTCACCAGAGTGGCGGCGGCCACGGCGGCCGTGGGCGGTGAGCAGGTTGTCGAAGAGCAGAAGCTCGCCGCTGGACAGGACCAGTTCTTCCTCGGCGGCCTGAAGATGCAGGCCGTGCCCGGCGAAGTAGCGCCGTTCCTCGGCCAGGGTGGCGAATTCCAGGCCGCACGCGAAGCCGTCGGTGTCCTGGGGCGGAAGATCCCGGCTCTGGTCGGCCGATTCCACGATCCTAGCCAGGATGCCCTCGACCAGGGAGTCCTCGCCGGCGTCGCGGCACAGCCGCTCGCGGATCACCGCGCGGGCCGGCCACGAACGCTGGCCGAGCAGCGGGCGAAGCGGCACGATCCGGGTCGCCGAACCCGATCCGGCCCGGCCCGGGTCCAGGTACAAGGCCGTGAAGCGCGACACGGCCACCGGCGGCCCGCCCAGCTTGGGCAGGCCGTAGTCGATGTGCAGGGCCTGGAAGTCGCGCTGGACCACGCCCTGGGGAGGAACGGTGAACTCTCCCACCACCTCCAGGGCCGGCAAGCCGGCGCAGAGCGGATCGCGATCGCGGGCACAGGCCGCGATCGCCACGGCGGTCTGCCAGGCGGCCAGGCGATCGGGCCAGCGGCCAGGCACACGGGCGAAGCCTCGCCCGATCAAGGCGCCGGCCGGCACGGCCGTGGCCGCATCCTCGGCGGACCTCCGGTCGTGGCCGGTCACCGTCCTACCCGCGGTCATTCCGTCACCCTGCCACACGCGCCGCCGGCGGAGCCAGCAGGCTCACGGGGGTGGCGGGGGATGGCACCGCCCCGGGTTCTCGCCGACGTACCAGGCCGGTCCCAGATCGCTCAGCACATAGCCGTCCGGGTAGCTCCGCAGCCCTCGCGGACCCTTGCGCTCCGGCCGCAACAGCGGGACACGCCGGACCAGCGCCGCGCGCGTCCGCAACGCGATGTGCACGCCCGCACGCACTAATCTGGACGGCTCACGCAGCCCCAGCACGGGGCGCAGCGACCCACCGAGCGCGGCGACGATGCACAGCCGGGTCAGCGGCCGGACGGGGCGGGGATACCAGGCTTCGAAGATTTCGATCAGCGAGAGCGCCAGCCGCCGGTTGGCTTCGCTGAACGAATGGTGCTCCCGCTCGTACGCGTCGAGGAACCTGGCGAATCCCGCGTAAGTCGTGGGGATTTGCCGGATGCCCATCAGGCGGCCCATCTCACGGTAATAATTAACCGCCGCGCGTATTTCCTTGTCGCTCAAATTACGCCAGCCGTACCGCCCGATCCACCGGATCGGTATGACCACGAAGGTGGCTAGTACGTACACCAGGTCGTCGTTGCGGATGTCGTACGCACGGTGGATCCAGTTCATCCGCCGGATCGCCGCCCGCCCGCGGGGTGACGCGAGACCGTCCCTGGCCACCTCCCGCAACAGCGCGATCGTGTCGTCGTAGCGTTTTTGGCCACAGTGCGCGAATTCGCCGGTCCGGTCGAGTATTTCGCTGATACTGGGCGCGGCGAATGTATGGAATATTGCCAATTCGAGACCGCGGCGGACTTCCCAGTCGAAGGCTCCGTCAAAACTCAGGCGGAAAATACTTAGGTAGTCGCGATCCGGGTCCAATTGCTCAATAAGACGAGAAGTGGCAACCGTCAAGCTCACCTCGCCCGGCTGGGCGATATGACCTGGGTGTAACGCGGATTGTCCTGGCTGTTCCAGGCGAGATGACCGCCGATCAGCCGTTCGAGTGCGACGAGGTACCGATCCACGGCCTGCTGCGAGCCGGAGTCCAGGCCGAGGCGCCGCGGGACATCGGCGAGCTGCGCCCGCTGTACGGCGAAGTCCCGTGATCGTGCGCGGACCCACTCGTAGGCGTGGTCGATGCCCTGCTGCAGGCTGCTGCCCGCGCTGCGTGCCATCACCGCGGCCAGGTTCAGTTCGTCGCCCGCGGCGACCTCCTTGGCGCACGAGCAGATGTCCTGGATGCCGAGCCACACGTCCGCGAACGCGTCCAGCATCAGCCCCCAGGCCCCGGCCGCCTGCACGCGTTCGGGGATCACCACCTGCTCGGTCATCTCGACCAGATCGGAGTACGTGTAGGGCGCCCCGCTGATGCGCCGCAGGGCTACGTAGGACGGGACGTCGAGAGGCGCCTGTGACGTGCGCTGTTTCGCCTCGCTGACCTTGGTCCAGATGTGCTCTTCGGCGTGGCGGTTGAACCGGAGCAGCCATTCCCGGCTGGGTGCGCTCGCCTCGAACCGGCGGGCGAGATCCGCAGCGGTCCGGGCGATCCCTTCGAGGTGGGCGAACCTGAAGGCGCGCTCCCCAGCCTGGCCCCGGTACGCGGCGATGACGTCTTCGATGGCCGTCTGCGCGAGTTCCGGCCGCATGCCAAGCTCACGTCCGTCGTCGAACTCGTCGTCGATGACGATGAGGAAGACCGTCCAGTCACAGACCAGGCAGGCCTCGGTCAGGGGCGCGTCGGGCACCAGCCGGGGGCCCGCGTGCATGACGTTGTTGCGGCGAAGGCGCCGGACGGCCCGCCGGTCGCCGACCAGCCCGACCGCCCTGGCCCACCAGCTTGTGTGATCGATGATCGAGTCCGTCATCGGACTGATATCGCTGGGAAATGGCAGGTCGAACCGTGGCAATTCGATCATGCGTTCCGGCAGGCGTGACCGCTCCGGACGCTGATCCACCACAATCCTCTCCGTACGCGGCCACGTACACACAGCCATTCCCGATAGAGAGTGATTCAACCCATAAATCTGGGCGAGAAATGGTGATCCACGTCATTACCGCGGCCACCCCTGAGTCCAGCTAAGAAAACGCACAGCTACCAGCGGAAATGGATCCAATAATGGATCATGAACCGGGAACCGGGGCCGGCCGCGGCGTGAAGAAGACCGGGAGGGTAGCGGGGCAGCGGGTCCAGGGCGACGGCCGGGGGGTGAGCTGGTCGGCCGGAACCGCCAGCCGGATGCCGGGCAGCAGGCTCAGCGCGGCGTCCACGGCGGCCCGGGTGATGATCCGGGCCGGAATCTTGGCCGGGCAGGCGTGCGGCCCACTGCTCCAGGCCAGATGGGACCGGTTTCCCAGCTCGATCCAGGGGTCGTTTACGTGTATGCGTGGGTCGTCGTTGGCCGCCGCCAGACCAAGGATGAGCGCGTCGCCGCGCTGGATCGACCGGCCCGCCAGATCGGTGTCCCGCAACGCGTAGCGGGCGGGCATGTTGGCCATGGGCGGGTCCCGCCACAGCACCTCGTCCAGGGCGTCGTCCACACCGGGGCGCCAGCCGCCGAGCCGGCCCCGGAACCGGGGGTCGGTGAGCATCAGCCGCAGCGCCTGCGCGATCCATGTGGTCGTGGTCTCGTATCCCGCGGAGATCATCAGCACCATGGACTGCGCGACCTCGCCCTGGTCGCGCAGGTTCTGGTGATTGAGGAAGACCGTGGTGAGGTCGTCCTCGGGGGCCTGGCTGTGCGACTGCATGACGCCGCCGATGATCTCCTCGAACTTGCGGTTCCCTGACTGGGAGTCCTCGCCCGAACCGAACAAGGCGATGAGGGCGCGCTGCAGTTCGAGACCGTCGGCCACGTTCAGGCCGAACAGGTCGGCGACGGCCAGCATGGGAATGACCGCGGCGTACTCGGCCACCAGGTCGGCGCTGCCACGGGCGGCGAATCCGGCGATCAGGTCGGCGCACATCTGGTTCACCGAACGGCGCATCCGCCGCTGGTCGATCTGGGCGATCCCGTCGTCCAGGGGGGTGCGCAGCCGGTAGTGCTCGACGCCGTCGAAGAAGTAGGCGTTGTCCCGTGGGAACATCATCGGCCCGAGCCCGGAGTCCGGTGAGACCGTCTGTTCCTGCCAGGCACGCCAGTTGCGCGGGTTACGCGAGAAGAGCCGTTCCCTGCGGACCACGTGACAGATCTCTTCCCAGCCCATGACCAGCCAGGCGTTCACACCGGGTTCAAGCTCGACCGGCGCGACCACACCCCACTCCTCCCGCAGCCTCTGGTAGACACCGCGCGGGTCAGGACTGGTCGTGGTGAGCACCAACGGGGTCAAGCCACCCTGGGCCAGGCAGGCCCCTTCCAGGGTGTCTGCTTCTGACGTACTCACACGGAGCCTTCCTGTGCGGTGAGGGCGTACGCGGTGAGGGCGATGAGCGCGTCGACCGACGAACGGCGGTCGCGGGCGTCGCAGAGCACGATCGGCGTCTCGGGCAGCAGATCCAGCGCTTGGCGCAGCTCGGCCGTGGTGTGCTGGCGGCTGTCGGGGAAGACGTTGACCGCCACCGCGAAGGGCAGATCGTCCTTCCGCAATTCCAGTTGGTCGAGCACCTCGAAGCTGCCTTCGAGCCGACGGGTGTCGATCAGGACCAGGGCGCCGGCCGCGCCGTCCGCCAGGCCGTCCCAAAGATCCCAGAAGCGGCGCTGGCCTGGTGTGCCGAACAGGTACAGCACCAGGCTCGGGTTGAGTGTGATGCGGCCGAAGTCCATAGCCACCGTCGTGGTCATCTTGTCCTGCAGGCCAGCCAGGTCGTCGACGCCCATGCTGGCCACGGTCATCGTCTCCTCGGTCCGGAGCGGGACGATCTCGCTGGCCGAACCGATCAGCGTGGTCTTGCCCACCCCGAACGAGCCCACCACCAAGATCTTCGTGGACCGCCGGACGGTGCCGGGCAGGTAGCGCTTATCCGAGTTTGCGAAGACCATCCAGCACCTCCTGAAGCAGTTTCCGGTCCGGCCGGGCAGACTCGACGTCCCCGGGATCGGCCCGGGTGGCGCCGCAAGCGGGTTCGTCGCCGCTGCCACGGACCGCCAGGAATCCGGCGTCGATCAGGTCCGAGGCGACCACGCTGACCACGCTCACCGGCAGCTCCAGGTGAACGGCGGTCTCCACCAGGGACAGCAGTCGGCGGCACATCCGCAGCAGCGAGCGTTCCTCGCTGCTGGCCGAGACCGGCAGTTGCCTCCCGGTGTCCGTCGCGACCAGCAGCGTCTCAGGTCTGATCGTGTTGCGGGACGGGCGTACCCGGCCGCCGGTGACCACGTAGAGACGGACGGGGCGGTCGTGATACTCGCCCTGGCCGCTCATGCCGTCGGGTGGCGCCGGGGAGGCGTGGCTAGGTTTCGCTGGCCGATCTTGACCACCTGCGCCTGCATCTGCTGGCCGATCAGCGCCGGGTCGACAACCTGCTCTGTGACCACGGCCAGGTGTGAGCCATCGCCCGCGCGCCGCACGAACAGGTAGCCGCCCTCGAAGCCCACCATCACCTGCTGCACGGCGTGGCCACCCGACCCGAACTCCCGGCCCACGCTCCGTCCCAGCGAGTGCAGGCCCGCGCACGCTGCCGCCACCCGGTCGGCGACATCTTCGCCGGTCCCCTCCGACCGGGCCGTGACCAGCCCGTCCGAGGTGGCCACCACCACATGGCGTACACCTTGCACCCAGGTGACTTCGTCGATCATCCAGTTCCCGACCTGCATTATCGCCGTCTCCGTCGGTTGACTTCGCCTACTGGTTGCCGGGGCTGTACGCGCTGCCGGGGGGATCGGGGCTGCCAGGAGGGTCATCGGACCGGCCCGCGCTGGGTGAAGCCGCACCGGCGGGACCCTCGGCCGCGGCGCTTTCACCGGCGGCACCGCCGAAGTAGGCGGCCATCCAGGCGCCGGCCTGCTCCGGAGTCTGCGTGGGGAGAGCCCGTTCCGCCGTCGTCTCGCCGGGAACGGGGGTTCCGGTCTCGCCCCGGCGAGACCGCCGCTGCGGCAGCGAACCCAGGTCCGGCCCGGGACCGGCGAAGGGGTCGGTAGGGTTCGGCCCGGCGGGGCCGGCCGAGGTATCAGTGGGGTTCGGCTCGGCTGAGACGGCCAGCGGGTCGGCGGGCCTGCGTCCGGCGGGGACGGCCAGCGGGTCGGCGGGCCTGCGTCCGGCCGGGGCAGCCAACGGGTCGGCGGGCCTGCGTCCGGCGGGGGCGCCCGGCGAAGTGGCGGGTTCCGGGCGGGCCGGGCCGGGCAGCGGGTCGGCGGGCGGCCGCACCGCCGGGATGGCCGGGCGGGCCGGGCGGGCCGGGCCGGGCTGCGGTTCCGTCGCGTGAGCCGGCGCCGGTGTGGCGTGCTCCAGGTTTTCCACCATGTTGGCGGGCACCAGCACCACCGCCCGCACACCGCCGTACGGCGACGGCATCAGGTCGACGCGGAAGCCGTGCCGGTGCACGTACTGCCCGATCACCGCCATGCCGGTCTGCGGAATCTCGCCCAGATCCCCCAGCCTCAGCAGCCGCTGGCCGGAGACGATCTCCCGGGCCTGTTCGAGCTGGTGCTCCTCCATGCCGACGCCGCCGTCGTCCATCTCGATGACCGCGCCACGCTGGACCGTGCGCACCGTCACCAGAACCTGGGTGGTCGGCGGGGACGACTGCGTCGCGTTGGCGAGCAACTCGGCGATCAAATGGATCAGCGGCTCGACGACGTTCGCGGTCGCCGCCGTGTCCGGCTCACCCGATACGGTCACCCGCCGGTAAGCCACGATCCGGCTGGACGCGGCGCGCACCACGTCCAGCAGGGGCAGCGGCTGCGGCCACTGCTGGCCAGGCCATTCCCCGCACAGCACGGCCACGCTCTGGGCGTGCCTGGCTTGCTGCGCCGCCGCGTGGTCCACGCGCATGCTCGACTCCAGCACGTCGGAGTCGTTCGGGTGGCGGCCCGCCATCCGGGTGGCCTCCTCCTGGCTGCGGTGTGCGGACGCCTGGACCCGGCGGGCCAGGGTGACCACCGCCAGCCGAGACGACTCGATCTGGTCGTCGAGCTGCTCCCTGAGCTTGGCGGTGCCCTCGGCCACCGCGGTCGCCACCCGCCTGCACAGCACCGCGGCCTCGGGGTTGCCTGTGGCGGGGGCCGGCAGCGGCTGGGACGCGTCCGAGCCGTTCAGGGCCGCGGGGAGCTGGACCTTCACCAAATGGTCAACGGCCTCCGACAGTCCCTGCACCGTCCCGGCGTACTGAACCTGCCGTTCGTAACCGGACCGCTCGAGTTCGGCCGCGCGCTGGTGCAACTGCTCGGCGTCCCGCTGCCACTCCGCCACGGTGGCGGAGTAACGCTGGCGTAGCACAACGAGCGTCACCATCAGCACGAGCGCCGCCGCCGCGGCCACGGCGGCACCGGGGCGGCTCCGGCCCGCATTGAGCGCGGCGGCGACGGCGGACGCCAGGATCGCGCAGGCACCAAGAGCGAAGGCAGCCGTCCACAGTTGCCCCATTGAGGCTGCCCCCGATGGCGCCTCACCCGGATGGCGGGCCGGGGCGAAGCCCACCGACCTGTCCGGCCCGACGCCGGCCGACCGGGTGCCCGCGGCGCCGGCGCTGGAAGACACCGGCCCCTGGACCCGGAAGGGGGAGCTCTGCCGGGACTCGGGGAAGGGCGCCGAAGACTCGGGGAAGGGCACCGGAGAATCAGGGAACGGCACCGGAGAATCAGGGAACGGCACCGGAGACTCGGGGAACGGCACCGGAGACTCGGGGAACGGCGCTGGAGGGGAGGAGGGGGTACGGGACTCGGAGGGGGAGCGAGCCATGGCCACCTTCACAGATCGAGCCGGGCCGGTCGGACGGCGCGCAACAGCCCGGGGCCGACTCCAAGCGCTGCCACGGAACTAGGCGAAACGGCCAGCGCACTCGGCTCCCGGCATGACACGCCCATCCGGCTGAGGCCTGAGTGTCTTACGGGGCTAGCGGGGAACTCGTAACAAAAGCAGATCACAGATTAAGCTCGCAAGCCCACGCTCCGTGGTCGATTCAGGGAATAAGTTTACGAACTGCGCAAACGTCTGGAAAACCGATGGCGGCCGGGCGCCACCGGGCCGGCCACGCCTGGCGCCCAGGCGATGCGGCACACCGCAGTAGTGGCCGCCCACTTTGGTTACCGCGGGATCACGCTGTGGGCCCTTGGCCTGCTGGGGCCAGCCGGTACACCGGCACGCCGTCGGCCTGGTAGTCGAACCGGAACCCAACCGCCCGCAGATAGTGCAGGATCACCGGGGTGTGCGACCACACGATCGCCCAGCCGACGTCCATCCGGCGCGCGTCGAGCCTGGCCGCCGCCAGCCGGCCCGCGTCACCCTTCGCCGAACTCAGCAACTCGCGGTACAGGGCAGCCGGATGGTCCTGGGCCGCCATCAGGTCACCGTAGAACGGGTGCCGCAGCACCTCGGCCAGGATCCGCGCGGGCAGCCTGGACACGTAGGCGATGACCCGCGGATGGCCGTCCGCGGTGGCCAGCACCTGGGCCTGGGGGTCGAACGGGGCGCCCTCGCCGGGCAGCGGCACGGCGCTGCGCACCCCGAACGGGACGTCCACGACGATCGACCGGGAGTGGTCGGCGGCGATGGGACCGTCGAGCGCGGGCAGCGCGGCCGGCATGGCGACCAGCGGCACATTCTGCGCTCCTACGCTGCCCATCTCCAGGATGGCGAGCACGGACACGACCACCAGAGCCGGGGGGAGGTGGCGGCGCAGCCAGTCCACCCCGGCGGCCGCGAGCAGCGCCGCGGGCACCAGGCCGAGCTCGGTGAGCCGGTCGGGCTCGCGGAAGGAGGACAGCGCCGGTATCCGGACCACCCAGGTGAACGGCATGATCAGCGATACCCGGAGGCCGTGCCAGGTCTGCGCCAGCGGGATGAACGTGATGTGCTGGTTGATGCCGATCGCGGTGCCCAGGGCCAGCACCGAGCTGCCGATCCAGAGCAGGGCCAGCGGTTTGGTGCCGCGCCGCCGCCAGAACACGGCGAGACCGAACAGCGCGAGCGCGGACAGCACCCAGCCGTAGCAGACCATCGTCAGGCTGATCGGGCCGGTGCTGTAGTAGTAATGGTGCAACTGGCCCAGGCCGAACGCGGCCACCCGTGGCGACGGGGCGAACATCTGCTGCACGGTGGCGACATACGTCTTGTAGTCCCAGGAAAGGGCGGCCTGCGAAGCGGTGGCGTCCCCGGCCCTGGTCTGCTGGATCGTGGCGATGAACTGCGGGCTGCCGACCACCGCGAACGCCAGCCCTGCGAACACCACCGAGCGCAGCTTGACCAGGACCTGATCTCCGCCGCGGGCCGGACGGCGCAGCAGCCACGGCAGCAGCGCCAGCGCCCCGAGCAAGCCGGCCAGGATCGCCGTCTCCTGGTCGATCAGCACCAGCGCGCCCAGCACCACGCCCAGCCGCACGGCGCGCGGCCAGCCCGGCCTGCGGCTCAGCCGCACCGCGCACTCGAGCACCACTGGAATCAGGATCCCGCCCACCGCTAGCTGCAGCGTGAACCAGGCGTTCCAGGTCATGATGGTGGACAGGCCGAAGAACGCGCCGGCCGCGATCGCGCCGGTCTGCGTCGGCAGCCACAGCCGGGCCACCCGGTACATCGTGTAGCAGGTCAGGCCGGGCGCGATGACCGTCAGCAGGTTGATGCTGAGGGCCGGGCCGAACGCGAGCGTGAACGGCGTCATCACCACGCCGGGCAGCGGCATCAGCGTGTGGAAGGCCAGCGGGACCCCCACCGGGGCGGCCTGGTAGCGGCTGAAGTAGGGGTTGCTCAGGTGGGTGACCGAGCGCGCCATCCACCAGAAGTCCCAGGAGTAAAGCCCGGAGTCCCGTTCCCTCGGCAGCATCTGCCGGAACAGATAGAGCGCACGGGTCCAGTTCCCGATGAAGCCGGCGATCAGGTAGCCGGCGAGCAGCACGGCATGGACGGCGGCCGGGCGGCGGACCTCAGACAGCCGCGGCCACCGCCACCGCGACGTCCGCCCGGCGGCCGGGGCGCCGGCGCCGACGGCCGCATCCAGCATGCGCGCTCCGCGGCCAGGTGGCACCTCGTCATCCATGAGGTCATTCTTGCGCCCGGGGAGCCCAGCCACAGGCAGCAACCACCATCACAAGGCTGCGGCCCCGGTGATCTCCGCCAGTCCGGGAAGGCCGCGGCGGTCTTGGTGCGCCAACCGCCGGCCCGCCGAGCTTCAGCGCACCAAACTTCAGCGCACCAAACTTCAGTGCTGCAAGGTTCAGTGCTGCAAGCTTCAGTGCTGCAAGATTCAGTGCAGCAGGTTGAGCGTGTTGATGGCGTCGTCCACGTAGTAGACGCCGCTGGCGCCCGGCGCCGCTGCCCTAACACGGGCGCGATCGCCATCGGGTTCACCGCAGCAGCGCAACCGCAGGAGTACAAAGGACGTCATGACTGAAGCACTGGACCCGGCGAGAGCCGGGGGGCCGCCGCGGTCGCCAACCGTGATCGTGCGCGGGGAGGCCACCGTCGAGACCAGCCCCGAGATCGTGGAGTTCGCCGTCAGCGTGCGGGCCAGGGCGAGGGACCGGCGGGAGGCGCTGGCCAACCTGTCGCGGCGCAACGACGAATTCCTGGCCCTGGTGAGGACGTTCGGCGAGGCCATCGAGAAGACCGAGACCAGCGGGGTGTCGGTCTACCCCGAGCTGCGCCGGGGCCGGGACGAGAAGGTGCGCTGGTACCGGGGGGCAGTGCGGGTCCGGCTGACCGTCGCGGACTTCTCGGTGGCCGGGGAGCTGGCCGGCCGGGTCTCGGACCAGGAGATGTGTGAGCTGGAAGGGCCGTGGTGGGGTCTGCGGCCAGGCTCGCCGGTCTACCGCGAGGCCAGGCTGAAGGCGGCCAGGGCCGCGGTGACCAGGGCGGCCGAGTACGCCGAGGCGGTCGGCGGCACGCTGACCGGCCTGATCGAGCTGGCCGACACCGGTATGAGCGGCCGCGGGCACGTGGCGGCCTTCAGCGCGCGCGCCCGCCGGTCCCCCTCGGACGAGCCCGAGGACGGGCCCGCCGTCATCGACCTGGAGCCGGAGACTCAAGTCGTCGAGGCCGCCGTCGAAGCCAGGTTCTCGATGACGCAGCCGTCGTCGCTGGGAGCCTGAGCCCGGGTGCTCGCCCTGGCCGCGCTGACCGGGCTGGCCGCGCTGGCCTGGATCTACCTGGTCGCCTGCCACGGCGGATACTGGCTGACCGGGCAGCGCCTACCAGATCAGCGCCTACCAGATCAGCGCCTACCAGACCAAGGCCTACCAGACCAAGGCCTACCAGACCAAGGCCTGCCCCGGGCCAGCCGGGCGCCGGTCCGCTGGCCCTCGGTGAGCGCGGTGGTGCCGGCCCGCGACGAGGCCATGATGCTGCCGGTCACGCTGCCGACGCTGCTCGGCCAGGACTACCCGGGTGAGTTCGAGGTGATCCTGGTGGACGACGGCAGCTCGGACGGCACGGCCGAGACCGCCGAGCGCCTCGGCGCGGGTGCGGCCCGCAAGCTGCGGGTGATCGCGGGCAGCCCGCCACCGGCGGGATGGGCCGGCAAGGTGTGGGCGATGGCCCAGGGCGCGAAACAGGCCGGGCCGGTGGACTACCTGTTGTTCACCGACGCCGACATCGCCTACCGGCCCGGCACGCTGGCCGCCCTGGTCACCGCCGCCGAAGGCGACGACAGGGATCTGGTCTCCCAGATGGCGCTGCTGCGGGCCGCCTCGCCCTGGGAGCGGGTCGTGGTGCCGGCCTTCGTCTACTTCTTCGCCCAGCTCTATCCGTTCCGGCGGGTGAACCGGCCGGGTGGGCGGACCGCGGCCGCGGCCGGCGGCTGCATGCTGATCCGCCGCGAACCCCTGGAGGCCTCCGGCGGGCTGGCCGGCATCCGCGGTGCCCGCATCGACGACGTGGCCCTCGGCCGCCAGATCAAGCGGCACCGGCCGGGTGGGCGCGGCTGGCTCGGCCTGACCACCGACGTGACCAGCGAGCGGCCGTACCCGGGGCTGGCCAGCCTGTGGCAGATGGTGGCCCGCAGCGCCTACACCCAGCTCAGGCACTCGCCGCTGCTGCTGGCCGGGACGATCGTCGGCCTGCTCTGGCTCTACCTGCTCCCACCGGCCGCGGCCGTGGCCGGACTGGCTGTGCTAGTTACGAATGGGCTGGCTACCGGCGGTGGTGCGGCCGCCGCCTGGTGCGCCGGGGCGGGGCTGGTCGGCTGGGCGCTGATGACCGCCAGCTTCGTCCCGATGCTGCGGCTGTACCGGCTCAGCCCGCTGCGCGCGCCCACGCTGCCGCTGATCGCCACCCTCTACGCCGTGATGACGTTCGACTCCGCCCGCCGCCACCACGCGGGCCGCGGCGGCGAGTGGAAGGGCAGGCTCAGCCCGCAGCCGCCGCCATGATCCGGCCCACGCCGATGAGCGTCTCCTCGCCCCCGCTGGGCCCGACGAGCTGCAGGGAAGCGGGAAGGCCGTCTCCCTTAGCGGCTACGGGCAGAACGAGCGCGGGCAGCCCGGCCAGGTTGATGGGCCCGGTCAGCGCGGTCAGCCAGGTGCGGCGCTCGTCGAGCAGCGGCGGTGGCGTCGCCAGCGTGGGCAGCGCCAGCACGGGGAAGCGGTGCAGCGCGCCGTCGAGCAGTTCGCGCAGCGCGGCCTGTTCGCGCCGGGCGCTCGTCACCTCGCCGGGGACGATCTGGGCGCCAATCTGCATGTTGCGCTGGTTCCGCGCGCACAGCCTGTCTGCGTCAGGAAGCAGGTGCGCGTTGGACAGGTACCCCTCGTGGTCGATGAGGACGGCCAGTGCGTCCAGCGCCGCGCCGAAGTCGGCGCCGGGCACGTCCTCGGCGGCGAACCCGGCGGCGGCCAGCACCGCGTCGACGGCAGCGTCGATCTCCGGCCTGATCGCGATGGCCGGGTCCACCGGCCGCAGCCTGCCCACGCGCATCGGGCCGTCGTAGGCCGGCGCGACGAAGCCGGGCTCCATCAACCGCATGCCCAGCTCCACCGCGGCCACGTCGCGGCCCAGCGGCCCCACCGTGTCCAGCGAGGGCGCCAGCGGGTACACCCCGCCGGTGGGGACACGGCCCCAGGTCGTTTTCAGCCCCACGATCCCGCAGCAGGCCGCCGGGACGCGGACCGAGCCGCCGGTGTCGGTGCCGTAGCCCACGTCCGCCTGCCCGGTGGCCACGGCGACCGCGGACCCGCTGGACGAGCCGCCGGGGACCCGCGTGGCGTCCAGCGGGTTCACCGGCGTGCCCGACCACTCGTTGATGCCGTCGGCGGACCAGCACAGCTCGGTCAGGTTGGTCTTGCCCACGATCACCGCGCCGGCCCGGCGGGCCGAGGCCACCACGGGCGCGTCATCGGTGGCGGCCACCGCTCGCTCGGCGATCACCGGGCAGCCCACCGTGGTCGGCAGCCCGGCCACGTCGATGCAGTCCTTGACCGCGACCCTGGGGCCGGGCTCCGCGGGCGCTCCGGGTGCGTCCAGGCGCACCAGCCACGTCGTCATGGCTCCATCCTCGCCGGTCAGGCCCGGCTACGTCCCGGCGGGTGGGACGACCACGACCATGGTCATCTGCACCGGCTCCCCGCCCTGGTTCGTGTACTTGTGTGGCAGCCCGCCGGAGAATCTGGCGCACTCGTCCGGGCCGACCTGCTGCTGCCGGCCAGCCACGGTGAGGGTGAGGGTCCCCGCGGTCACCCAGGCCACCTCGCGGGTGGCCGGGGCGTGCGCGTCGCCGCCGAAGGACTCGCCCGGGTTGACCTCCCAGCGCCACAGCTCAATGGCCCAGGGCGGGTCGGTGGCCGCGATGATCGTCCCCGTCCCGCCGGCCGGCCCGTGCCAGAGCACCCGGGTCGCGTCGATCCCGGAAATCCGGACCGTGGGCTCGTCGCTGATCTCCACCAGCTTGGTGACCGGGACGCCGAAGGCATCGCTGATCCGCGCCAGCGTGCCCAGGCTCGGATTGGAGCGGCCCTGCTCGACCGCGACCAGCACCCCCTTGCTTACCCCCGAGCGCACGGCGAGGTGGTCGAGCGACCAGCCCCGTTCGGTGCGCAGGGCCTGCAGGGTGCGGGCCACCGCACCGCTGATGTCGGCAGGATCGGTCATTAATTGACTTTCGGTCATGACGGCCGGTCGGTATACTGAACTAAGTGTTACATTATTCCGACCGTACCCCCGTTCTGAGGCCAGCCCGCATGGTAGCGATCTTCGCACTCACCGCCGCGGTTCTCTACGGCACCGCGGACTTCCTGGGCGGCGCGGCTTCCCGGCGGGTGTCGGCCATCGCGGTGCTCAGCGTGACCGCCCCGTTCGGTGAACTGGTGGTGCTCGTCGCGGCGTTGCTGGCCGGCGGGCCGCTGCGGATGGCGGGGCTGTGGTGGGGTCTGGCCGGAGGCGCGGCGGGCGGGGCCGCCCTCATCGTCTTCTACGCGGGCCTGGCCGCGGGCCCGATGAGCGTGGTGGCGCCCGTGTCCGCGCTGGTCTCCACGGTGCTGCCGGTGGGCGTGGCCATCGCGCAGGGGGAGCGGCTCACCCCGGTGGTGGTGGCGGGCGGCCTGCTCTGCCTGGTCGCGATCACGCTGGTGAGCATGGAGGGCGGGAAGCCGGCGAGGGGGGAAGGGGCGCCGGGTGGGGCCAGACGCGGCCGTGGGCTCGCCTGCGGCATCGCGGCCGGGGTCGGCTTCGGCCTGTTCTTCCTGTTCATGCGCGACGCCGCGACCACCGGCGTGCTCTGGCCCGCCGCGGAGGCCCGGCTGGCGGGTGCCGTCGTCGGGCTGTCCGCCGCCGCGCTGACCAGGACCAGGCCGGTGTGGCTGGGCGCGGGCCGCCGCGTGTTCGTGATGGCGCTGGTCTCCGGCGCCTTCGACGCCACCGCCAACATCTGCTACGTGCTGGCCACCAGGGCCGGGCTGTTCGGCCTGGCCGTGGTCATCACCTCGCTGTACCCGGGGGTGACCGTGCTGCTGGCCCGGGTGACCTTCGGGGAGCGGATGCGGTCGGTGCAACGGGCTGGGCTGCTGCTCGCCGCGGTCGGGATCGTCCTGCTCACCGCCTGACGCGCGCGAGCGGTCAGTCGTCGCCCGGGTCGTCCGCGGTGGCGGGGAAGAGCACCATGCACACCTCGAGATAAAGCTGCTCGGGGTAGGGCAGGTGGTCCACCACCCGCAGCGCCTGGTCCTGGCCGGCGGATTCCAGGATGAACGTGCCGTAACCGAGCAGGCGGGCCTGGAAGTCCCGCTGGAAGCTCATGTCGGTCACCTTGGTCATCGGCATCATCGCGACCTTGCGGGTGATCCACCCGCTGGTCTGCAGCATGCGCCTGGAGGTAACCACGAAGTAGCTGAACAGCCAGTTGAGCGTCTGGAAAACCAGGTAGCCGAGCAGCCCGAGCCAGGCCACCCAGATGACCAGAAGCGCGATGCCGTTGCCCCTGGCTACGAACTCGGTGAGCAGCCCCGCGATGATCAGCCCGATGACGACGTAGCTGATGGGGCCGACGAGCACCGCCGGATGCTTGCGGGTGATGATGACCTGGTGCTCATTGGGCAGCAAGTACTTACTGACGGATGGCGGCGCGGTGTCGCCGGGAGATACCAGGCGCATGCATGCTACAAAGAAAGTGAGTGCACGAAGCTGGCGAGCGAGTTGCCGGCGTCATGCAACCCATGGAAGCCGCTGTTCAGCAGGTGCCCCGAGCTGGTCGGCTCGGTGACCAGATAGAACGCCACAAAGATCAGGGCGCCCCACGTGAGTGCCTTCTTCACGACCCTTCGCCTCCAACGACAACCTTACGAGCCTGTCGGGCTAACTTAGCTTAGCCCACCATCTTTTTGCGGTAAGTCGCTACTGGGAGTGATTTTGTGGCTCCGTAGCCACCCTCTATAAACACCCACGATAGCGACATAATCGCCACTTTCTGCTTCATGCCGCTTACGGCCCCGGCCGGCGTGGCGGACCCCTTGCGCTTGCTTCGTACCCGTAGTGCCGCCGCTCCTAACAGTTACCAGGGGTACTTGGCCGCGATCCCCTGACGGACCCGGTGCCGATCTGACACGATTCCGTGATGGCTGCCACTGCATGGGATGACGATGACGGACACTGGCGCGACTGACTTCGCCGTCATCGTCTACCGGGAGGAGGACGCCTGGGAGGCGGAGATCCTTCCGGTGGCGCTGACCGAGGACCTGGCGGGGCTCATCCAGGCGCTGCGGCAGCAGCCGAGCATCGGCGGCACGATCGGGCTCGCCGCGGTGGGTGAGGATTTCTTCGTGGCCCTGCGCGTGCGCGGCCGGTCCCTGTCCGTCTTCCTGTCCGACGTGACCGCCGCCGTGGACTGGCCCCTGGCCCGCCAGGTCCTCGACCACCTCGACATCCCGGTGCCCGACGACGAGGAACTCGACCAGGTGCTCCCGGCGGGGGACCTGTCGATCTTCACCGACCTGGGTGTGGACGAGATGGAACTCGGCGCGCTGTCCGGCGACCTCGACCTGTTCCCTGACGAGGTGCTGGCCAGCCTGGCCGCCCGGATGGGCTTCGGCCCGTCCATGGACCGCGCGCTCGACGCCGTCCTCGGCCCCTGACCCTCTCCCCCTAATGGCAGGCACATGACGGGCACCGGGTACGTCGCGGCCTTCGAGGCGCCGATGCGGCTGGCCCTGGCCGAGGCCGCCGCGGCAGGATCCGACGTGCCGGTGGGCGCCGTGGTGCTGGACCAGGCCGGGGCCGTCATCGCCCGCGGCCGCAACCGCCGGGAGGCCACCGGCGACCCCACCGCGCACGCCGAGGTCGAGGCGATCCGCGCCGCGGCCAGGGTGGCCGGCGGCTGGCGCCTGGACGGCTGCACGCTCGTGGTCACGCTGGAACCGTGCACGATGTGCGCGGGCGCGATCACGCTGGCCCGGCTGGCGCGGCTCGTGTACGGCGCCGACGATCCAAAGGGCGGGGCGGCCGGCTCGCTGTGGGATGTGCTCCGCGACCGCCGTCTCGGTCATATGCCTGAGGTCATCCGGGGAGTCCTGGAGGACGAGTGCGGCGCCCTCCTCCGGGACTTTTTCGCCTCGCGCAGAACCGGGCAACAGTGACAGTTTGCTTTCACCCGACTGCGGAACGATGACAGGCGGCCGGCCGTTCAGGCGGTAGATAACCCCGCCCTGATGCCACCTCATGGCCGCAATGCGGGTAAGCTCACCGGCGGTGGAGTCGCCTAGTGGCCGAGGGCGCACGCCTCGAAAGCGTGTGAGGGGGCAACCCCTCCGTGGGTTCAAATCCCACCTCCACCGCCACTGCATGGCTGGCGCTGTTGAGCTGGCACCCCCGTGTTAGCTGGCACCGCCGTGATCCGGCGCGCCCAGGGGACGGGTGCGCGGCTCCGGATCTGGTTCATATGGGCCTGAACACTCTGGTCGGGAGGGCAGTGTGCTAGAGCCACAGAGCACCGCTCTCTTCCTGGTGTGCATGCTGACGTTCGTCGGGCTCGCCTGGTGGATGGTCGTGGCCAAGCAGGTAGTTTTCCGCGTGCTGGCGGCTTGCCTGGCCTTCGTGCCCGCGATGCTGTTCGGGGTGGCGGCGGTCAACAAGTATTACGACTACTACCAAACCTGGGGCGCGGCGGTCGCCGACTTCACCGGGCAAAGCGGCGGCCAGGCCCCGTCGATCGACTCCACCGACACCATGACCAGCCAAAAGTTCAGCAAAATCTTGCGTGGAGAGATCAACAAGGCCGCGGCGGAGCAGCAGGGCGTGGTGGTCCCTGTGACTGTGCCCGGCCCGCTCAGCCACATCAGGCGCACCGTGCTCATCTTCCTGCCACCACAGTATTTCCAGACCTCTTACGCCGATTACCGGTTCCCGGTGATCGAGCTGTACCCCGGGTACCCCGGCTTCCCCCGGGACTGGATCAACATGATGGGCGTCAACAGCAACCTGGACGCCATCGTCAGCGACGGGCTGGCCAAGCCGGTGGTCCTGGTCATGCCCGACATCGAAGGTGCCAGCCACCGCTCGCTGGAGTGCCTGAACCTGCCCGGCGGCTTCCAGGACGCGACCTATCTGGCCAGGGACGTGCCGGACTTCGTGGCCCGTACGCTCCGGGTGCAGCCGCCCGGCCGGGCCTGGGGTCAGGCGGGCTACTCCGAGGGTGGCTTCTGCGCCGCCAACCTGGCCCTGCGGTACCCCAGGGACTACGGGTACGCGGGGGTGCTCAGCGGGTACTTCAATCCGCTACGGGTGCTCACCAGCAAGACCTACACCTTCCCGTTCCCCGACGACCCCGCGCTGAGACAGGGCAACACCCCGCTCGACGAGGTCGCGCTGATACCGAACTCGACGCATGTGCCGCTGTTCTGGCTGGGAGCGGGCGGCGCCGACGCTCAGGACGTGTCGGCGGCCCGGGCTTTCCAGCAGGTGCTGCTGCCACGGCAGCCCAACGTGCAGCTCAGGCTCTGGCCAAATGGCGGGCATACGGGGAACACCTGGCGGGGATTGCTCGACCCGATGCTGGAGTGGATGACCAAGGGCCTGACCCAGGCCGCGGAAGCCAGCAGCCACCACGGCCAGGGCAAGCAACCGCCCGGCCTCCTGGTGCCGTGCCCGACCTGCCTGGACGGACACGGCACCACGCGCGGGTCAGCCTGACTCAGCCCGGCCGCCGAGGTGCTTGGCCAGGAACTTGTCGGCCGCGGCGTAGAACCGCAGCCGGTTCTGCGGCTTGGCGAACCCGTGCCCCTCGTCGGGGAACAGCATGTACTCGTGGTCGATCCCGGCCCGGCGCAGCGCCTCGACGATCTGCTCGGATTCGCTCTGCTTCACCCTGGGGTCGTTGGCGCCCTGCGCGATCAGCAGCGGGATCCGGATCTGGTCGGCCCGCGACAGCGGCGACCTGGACCAGAGGAACTCTTCCTCGGTGTCCGGGTTACCCACCCGGCGATGGAACTGGGAGATCATCGGGGCCCAGTACGGTGGGATCGTCGCGATCAGGGTCTTCAGGTTGGATGGGCCCACGATGTCGACCGCGCAGCAGAAAACGTCCGAATTGAACGCGGCCCCGGCCAGTGCCGCGTAGCCGCCGTAGGAGCCGCCGTAGATCGCCACCCGCTTCGGGTCCGCCCAGCCCTGGGCGGTGACGTGGTCCACCGCGTCGAGCAGGTCGGTCTGCATCTTGGCGCCCCACTCCCGGTCCCCGGCGTTGACGAACGTCTTGCCGTAACCGGTGGAGCCGCGGAAGTTCACCTGGACGCACAGGTAGCCGCGATTGGCCAGCCACTGCGCCTCCGGGTGGTAGCCCCAGTAGTCGCGGGCCCACGGGCCGCCGTGCACGTTCAGCACGGTCGGCAGCCCAGCGCGCTCCGCGCCGACCGGGAACGTCAGGTATCCGTGGATGGTCAGGCCGTCCCGCGCGGTGAACGAGAACGGCTCCATCGCGGCGAGCTCGTAGCGATCCAGTTCGGGCCGGGCCTCGAACAGGAACCGGCCGCTGCGGCTGGCCCGGTCGTAGCTGAAGTACGCGGCCGAACCGGTGTCGTTGGTGAAGGCGAGCAGCCAGATCGCGTCGGTGTCGTCGCCGCCGGAGAACATCGGGTCGCCCGGGTGTAGCGCCCTGATCGCCGCCAGGTCGGCCTCGAGCGAGGGGTCGAGCACGATGTAGCGCGACCGGTCCTTGCGCACCGTGACGATCTGCGGCTCCCGGGTCTGCGGGTGCAGCCTGACGTCGGTCACGTCCGCCTCGGCGTCGGCGGCCAGCACCTCGGTGGCCCCCGTGGCCACATTGATCAGCACCAGGCTGGCCGTGTCCGTGTCGAGTGAGCTCTGCGCGAGCAGCGAGCCGCCGTCCGCGGTGAACTCGAGCGGCCCGGTGGTCAGCATGTCCTCGGCCGGGATGCGCAGCAGCAGCCGCCACGGTGCTGGCTGCTGGTGGGCCTCCGCGCGGTCGCGGACCATCACGTCGGCACTGCCGTCGGCGTGCGGGGCCATCCCCGCCCTGACGGTCAGGTCCGCGTCCGCGACGAAACCGACGAAACCCGGGTTCTCCAGCTCCTTGACCAGCTCACCGGACACCAGGTCGAGCCGGTAGACGTCGTGCAGCTCGGGGTTGTCCCGGTTCAGCCCGACCAGCACCTCGGTGGGGAACTTAGGCTCGGTGGCGACGATCCTGGCCTGCACGTTCTCAAACGGGGTCAGGTCACGGCGCCCGCCGGTCACCAGGTCGACGTCGTGCAGCCGCCAGTTCTCGTCGCCGCCGGTGTCCTGCACGTACAGCAGGTGACGGCCGTCGTGGGCCCAGGTGAAGTCCCTGATGCCTCGGTCGGTGTCGTCGGTGATCACGCGTGCGGCCGCCCAGTCGACCCCCTCGTCGTTCACGGCGGCCACCCACACGTTCAGCACGCCTTCGTGCGGCGCGATCCAGGCGAGCTGGGTGCCATCGGGTGAGATCGACGGCTGCACCCTCTCCGGGTTGCCGAAAATAACCTTCAGCGGAAGCAGTTCTGTCATGTCCTCTTCTCTCATGTCCCCACTCTCACGACATCTGCCTAGCATGCCCGGGTGAGTGCCCCAGTCGCGAACGACACAGCCGTGGGTTCGTCGGCCGGGTAGAACGACTCGATCGCCAGCTCCGCCACGGTGACGTCCATCGGCGTGCCGATCACCGTCGTCATGCTGAAGAACGAAAGCTCCTGCTCGCCGTGCCGGTAGCGCAGTGGTGCCACGACCTGGGGTGCCACGACCTGGGGTGCCACGATCCCGGCCGCCGCCGGCGGGCTGTCCTGGCCGCCCGGGTAGCCGAGCAGTTCGGCGTGCAGCTCGGCCAGCCGGGGGTCGCCGGTGCTGTGGACCTGCTGGCCCAGCCGGGTCAGCAGGTGCGCGCGCCACTGCGCCAGGTTGATGATCCTGGGCGCCATGCCGTCCGGGTGCAGGCTCAGCCGCAGCACGTTCACCGGCGGCTCCAGCAGTTCGGGCGCGGCCCCCGCGGTCAGCAACGCCACCCCCGCGCTGGCGTCGATCAGCTCCCACCACCGGTTGACCACCACGGCCGGGTACGGCGCCGGGCTGTCCAGCACCCGGCGCAATGCGGCCCGGACCGCGGCGAGCTCGGGCTCGTCCAACCCGTGCTCGGGGTAGGCCGGCGCGTAGCCGCCCGCCAGCAACAGGGCGTTGCGATCGCGGAGCGGCACGTCGAGGTGCTCGCTCAGGCGCAGGATCATGCCGCTGGTCGGCCGGGACCGGCCGGTCTCGACGAAGGACAGGTGCCGCGCCGAGATCTCGGCCGCGATGGCCAGGTCGAGCTGGCTCAGCCGGCGGCGCTGGCGCCACTCGCGCAGCAGATCCCCCACCGCTCTGGCCGACGGGCGGGGCGCGCTCATCACGGTCACGGCGCGAGTCTACCGGCCCTGCTCAGGCTGGCCATTACCTCTGGGATAAGGGTTGAAATTACCTGCCAGGTAATCGACACCTTGACGTCCGACCGGTCACTCTCGGCGTGTCACGAACTCGTCAACCCAGACACCGGAGAGGAAAATCCCGATGCAGGACACCATCGAGCGCTACATCGAGAGCTGGAACCAGACCGACCCACAGGCCCGGCGTGACCAAATCGCTGAGCTGTGGGCGGCCGACGCCAGCTACACCGACCCGATGGCGCAGGCCCACGGCCACGACGAAATCGACAAGCTGGTCGCCGGCGCCCAGGCTCAGTTCCCCGGCCTGACCTTCCATCTGATCGGGCCGGTGGACGCCCACCACCAGCAGGCCAGGTTCACCTGGGGCCTGGGCCCGGCGGGCGCGGAGCCGCTGGTGATCGGCTTCGACGTCGCCGTGGCCGGCCAGGACGGCCGCCTGACCAGCGTCCTTGGCTTCCTGGACAAGGTCCCCGCCTGATCCGCCGCGGCCCGGGTCGCGACCACCGTGGCCCGGGCGGCCCGGGCGGCCGGACGGCGGCCGGGTGCGGTTTCTGAACCCCGCCCCCCTGATCTTCCCCCGGCACCCCCTGAGCCGGACCGCCGCACCGCCCCGCGCTGGTAATTTCGAGGCACCATGTCCTCGTCACGCACCGTGCGCGAGAACGGTGGCTCAGCGGCTGAGCGGGTCCGGCGCATCCTGGAACTGGGTCTGGGTGGAGACTGGCCCAGTTCAGAGCAGGTCGCGGCCCGGCTTTCGGTCAGCCTGCAGCACCTGCGCCGCCGGCTGCGCGAGGAGGGCACCTCGATCGGCCAGATTCGCGAGGAGATCCTCAAGGACGCGGCCATCGCCAGCCTGACCCGCGGCGAGGAGCCGGTGAGTGAGCTGTCCGCCCGGCTCGGGTTCTCCGAGCCCAGCGCGTTCCGCCGCGCCTTCCGGCGGTGGACCGGCTCCCCTCCCGGCGCCTACCGGCCCGGCCCCGATTCGCCCGAGCCGGATGGCTAGGCCTCTTTTCTAACTGAACGGTGGCCATGACCAAGCCGGTGCTATGGCCACCGTTCAGTAAGCCAATAACTGCGACCCACCTAGATGCTGCGGCCGGTGTCGGCCCAGTAGGGGGCGCGCAGCTTCCGCTTGAACAGCTTGCCGGTCTCCTCGCGGGGCAGTTCAGCGGTGAAGACGACCACCTTGGGGGCCTTGTAGCCCGCCAGCGTGCGGTGCACGTAGCCGCGCACGTCGTCCTCGGTTAGGCTCGCCCCCGGCTCCAGTTCGATGTGCGCGGCCAGCGCCTCGCCGAAATCCTCGTCGGGTATGCCGAACACGGCGCTGTCCCGCACCCCGGCGAGCTCGCTCAGGGCGGCCTCGATCTCGGCCGGGTAGATGTTCACCCCGCCGGAGATCACCATGTCGCTGGCCCGGTCGGTCAGGTACAGGAATCCGTCGGCGTCCACCCGGCCGACGTCGCCCACGGTCACGAACCCGGCCAGCTCCATGGCCCGGCGCTTCGCCTCGTCGCCCAGGTAGCTGAAGGCAGGCCACCAGCCCGGCGGCTTGACGTACACGGTCCCCACCTCCCCGGTGGGGACGTCCGCGCCGTCGCCGCCGACGATGCGGATCGCGGCGTCGTCCACGGGCGCGCCGACCGTGCCGGGATGGGCCAGCCAGGATGTGGAGTCACACCACACCACCGGGCCGGTCTCGGTGCCGCCGTAGTACTCGGCCACGATAGGCCCGAGCCAGTCGATGATCTGCCGCTTGAGCCCCACCGGGCACGGTGCCGCCGTGTGCACGATCTTGGTCAGCGAGGACAGGTCGTACCCGGTCCTGACCTCCTCGGGCAGCCGCAGCAGCCGGGTGAACATGGTCGGCACCATCTGGATCTGCTGGATCCGGTGCCGCTGCACCAGCGCCAGGAGTTGCTCGGCGTCGAAGCTCGCCATGATGGTCACGTCCATGCCGAGCACGGCCGCCACCGAGGCCAGCACGTTGGGCGCGGCGTGGTACATCGGCGCGGGGATCAGCGTGCGGATGCCGGGACCCAGTCCGAAGCGCTCCATCAGCGCGCCGGCCATGTTCAGTGTCTGGTCGAGGTCGATTTTCTCGCGGATCACGCCCTTGGGCCTGCCGGTGGTGCCCGAGGTATAGATGACCCCGGGGCGGGGGAGGCCAACCGGCGTGGCGGCGGGTTCCTGCGCGGCCAGCCAGACCTCGAGTTCGAGCCGGGGCTGGCCGGTGCGCGGCACGCCGGGCTGCGGCACCTCGATGACCTGGACGCCGGCCGGTGCGGCCGCGGTCACCACCGGCACGAACTCCGAGTGGGCGAACACGGCCTTGGCGCCGCTGTCGGCCAGCAGGTAGCCAAGCTCGTCGCCGCGCCAGTGCCAGTTGACCGGCACCGGGCTGGCCCCGGCCCGGCTGATCCCCATCGTCAGCTCCATGAACTCGACCGAGTTGCGCAGCACCTGGGCCACCGTGTCCCCGTCGCCCACGCCGAGCGCGGCCAGCCCACCCGCGATCAGCGCGGCCCGTTCGTGCGCCTGGGCATACGTGCGCTCGGTCTCGTCGCAGCGGATCGCGGGCTCTGCGCTCATCGTCGGCGGTTCCTTTCGCGCTGGTGCACGCCGGATTTCTCTACCTTAGAGAGCCAGTGCAGCCCAGGGTCACAGCAGCACGGGGCCACCGCAGCACGGGGCTTAAGTCAAGATTATTGTTGACATTAACGACCTGTTAAGTAGGCTATTGATCATGTCCGTAGCTGCTCGCCCGCGACAGGAGGACTTGGACCGGTCGACGCCTGGGCGCTCGCATTCCGAGGAGGCCAGGCGGGCCGCTGCCGCCCACCCCCGGCCCGATGGGGACAGGCGGGCCGTGGCCGCGCGCCCCCAGCACAAGGCCGGCCCGGCCGATGCCGGCGGAGAGTTCGATGAGGGGGGCGGGGGCGCGCGGCCGCAGCGCGGGGACGTCGGCCGAGGGCACGATGAGGGGGGCGGGGGCGCGCGGTTGCGGCGGGAGGACGTCACCCGGACCGAGGACTGGCGGCGCACGGCCAACGCCAGCGCCGTGTTGCAGGCCGCGATGGATCACGGGCCGGTGGCGCGCAGCACCATCGCCCGGCTGGCCGGCCTCAGCCCGGCCGCGGTGAGCAGGCTGTGCGCCGAACTGGCCGGCACGGGGCTGCTGCGCGAGGTGCCGGAGGCGGTCACGGCGAACGGTGTGGGCCGGCCGCACGTGCCGGTCGAGGTGGACACCTCCCGCCGGGTGGCCTGTGGGCTGCACATCGCGTTCAGGTACGCGACGCTCGCGCTGGTGGATCTGCACGGCCATGTGATCGCGCGGGAGCAGATCGAGCATCCGGCGGCCGATCCCACGGTGGTGCTGTCGCGGATCGCCCGGCGGCTGCCCGAATTCGCCGCCGAGCAAGCCGGCGGCCGGACGCCGCTGGGGCTCGGCGTGGCCAGCGGCGGGTGGGTGGACCGCGAGCACGGGGTGATCATGGAGAACGCCCCGCTCGGCTGGCGCAACGTGCCGGTTCGCGAGCTGATGACGGCCGCCACCGGGCTGCCGGTGTACGTGGACAGCCACTCCCGGGCGCTGGCCCGGGCCGAGCAGTTGTTCGGCGACGCCAGGACCAGGCCCAGCGTGGTGCATCTGTTCGTGGGCAACGTGGTGGACGCGGCGTTCGCGACCGGTGGGGCGGTGCACCACGGCCCACGCTCGGCCGCCGGTTCGGTCGCGCACCTGCCGCTGGCGGGGCGGGCCGACCCGTGCTCGTGCGGCCGGCGTGGCTGCCTGGAGGCGGCCGTGTCCGACCGCGCGCTCGGGTTGCGGGCCGCCAGGCAGCAGATCACACCGGGCCCGGCGTTCGACGCGCTGCTGGACGCGGCCCGGGGTGGTGACCGGCGGGCCGTTGAGCTGTTCCGCGAACGGGCCAGGCTGGTGGGGGCCGCGGCCGCCGTGCTGCTCGACGTGCTCAACCCCGAGGTCCTGGTCATCACCGAGGCGGGCGCGATCTACCTGCCCGGGTGCCTGGACGAATTGCGGGCCGAGGTGAGCGAGCGATCCCGGCTGTGCCGCGATGCAGGGCGCTCGATCATCGCCACCAGTTTCGGCGGCGACGCGCTGCCGGTCGCGGCCAGCGCCGTGCTGCTCGACGCCGTCTACACCGACCCCCTGCGCCAGCGCCAGCCCGCGATGCCACGGGCTTCCTGACGCACGCGACGAGAGGCCGAATTAATTTAAGAAGTTGCAAACATTGACACCGGCGAAAGCCTTATCGATGATTAATTAATGATCAGGCATAAACGGTTCTTGATTAGCCCGCCGAGCAGTATTGACATGTAGTTTCTAACTGCCGGTAAAACGGCTTTTGACGCCTTGTGGCCTGGGTCTGCCCGGCTATCAATTACGCCATCACTCGGTCTTGTCAGCCTGCCTGAAATCGTGAGGGAGTTCACCGCACAATGTCCTACAAAATTTCTCGGACGCTTCGCGCCTCGGCGCTGGCCGGCCTGCTGGCCCTGGTCTCCGCGTGCGCCGCCTCGGCCTCCGCCGGACAGACCACCTCCGGCGGCAGTTCGTCTGGCCCGGTGCTGAACTTCGGCGACCAGCAGCAGGAGTTCCAGACCCTGCTGCAAGCCTCCGGCGCCCTGAAGGGCGCGTCTTACCAGGTCAACTTCGTCGAGTTCGACAGCGGCCCGCTGGTGGACGCCGGATTCGCGGCGCACCGGATCGACGTCGGGTTCATGGGCGACCTGCCGGCCACGCTCGCGGCCAAGGCGAAGCTGCCGGTGGTCGCCGCGGGGGTGTACGACCCGATCGGGGCCGACGAATTCCTGCTGGCCAAGCCCGGCATCACCTCGATCTCACAGCTCCGCGGCAAGCCGGTGGCCTACACCACCGGCACGGCCGAGCAGGCCTTCGCGCTGCGCGCGCTGAAGACGGCCGGGCTGTCCCAGCAGGACGTCAAGCAGGTCAACGTCAGCCTGCTGCAACTCGGCACGGTGCTGCAATCGGGCGCCGCCGACGCGTCGGTGGTCAGCGCCGAGCAGAAGGTCGACTACCAGCAGACCCA
Organism: Streptosporangiaceae bacterium; assembly: GCA_036267135.1. GTDB lineage: Bacteria > Actinomycetota > Actinomycetes > Streptosporangiales > Streptosporangiaceae > PALSA-505. Next base: position 34,411 of record DATAWQ010000155.1, read on the forward strand.
CCCGGGGGCGAAGGTGCTGGCCAACCAGGACACCGTGCAGCCGCCGAGCTACGACTACCTGCTGGCCACCAAGACCGCCCTCGCCAGCAAGACCAAGCTGGCAGACATCGACAACCTCACCGAGCGGCTGATCAAGGCCGAGAACTGGGAGAAGACCCACCAGAGCCAGTGGGTCACCGACTACTACGTGAACGTCGAGCACCAGACCCCGGCACTGGCCAAGCTGATACTCGCGGCCGGCGGCACGGCGAACTTCGTGCCGATCACGGCATCGGTGCAGGCAGCGCTGCAGAACGTGGTCACCCTGCTGGCCGGGGCGAAGGCGATACCCGCCTCGTACAGTGTGGCGCCGCTGTTCAGCGCGGCCGAGTCCAGCCGGTACAACGCCACCGTCAAGGAGACCCCGCAGCATGGCTGAGATCTTCGTGGCCGGCCCGGTGAGCGCGGCCGATGTGAAAACGGCGGGTACGGACGGCCCGGTGACCACGGCCGCGGACGTGACCGCAAGGACCGATCCGGCTGGTGCTGGTGCTGGTGCCGGTGGCCTGGGTGCCGTGGGCGCGGGAACGGGCGGGATCACCCTCATCCAGCCTGGTCAGCGGCGGCGGCCGCGGCGCTCGCGGGTGCGGGTTCCGCGCCTGGTCCGGCGGGTTATCGGGCCGCTGGCGGTGCTCGGGCTGTGGCAACTGGTCTGCTCGCAGGGGGTATTCAATAGTGTCGAGGTGGCCTCGCCGGTCGCCGTGGTCGACGCCGGGCGCCAGCTCTGGGCCCAGGGTGTGCTGCAGTCCAACCTGCTCATCTCGCTGGAGCGGGTGGCCGAGGGCCTGGGTTTCGGGGTCGCGGCCGGGGTGGCGCTGGCCGTGCTCTGCGGCCTGTTCTGGCTGGGTGAGGACCTGCTCGATCCGGTGATCCAGGCGGCCAGGGCCGTGCCGATCCTGGGGCTGGTCCCGCTCGTGATCATCTGGTTCGGTGTGGGTGAGGCGCCGAAAGTGTTCCTCATCGCGCTGGGCTGCCTGTTCCCCGTCTACATCAACACCTACGCCGCGATCCGCGGCGTCGACCTGAAGCTGGTCGAGGCCGGGCAGACGTTCGGGCTGAACCGGTGGGGCCTGGTGCGGAAGGTGATCTTGCCGGGCGCGCTGCCCGGCTTCCTGGTCGGGCTGCGGTTCGCCCTGGTGGGGAGCTGGATCGTGGACGTGGTGGCGGAGGAGATCAACGCGCAGAGCGGTCTGGGCTACCTGATCAACCAGGCCCAGACCACCGACCGCACCGACATCATGTTTCTCTGCCTGGCCATCTACGCGGTGCTCGGCGTGCTCGCCGACACCCTCGTCCGCCTGCTGGAACGCACGCTGCTGGCCTGGCGCCGCGGCTTCGAGGGAGCATGATGGCTGGGGTAACCGCTGTAACCGAAGAACTGGCCGTTTCGGTCCGGGGGCTGAGCAGGTCGTTCGGTGGGCGGGTGGTGCTGAGCGGGGTCGATCTGGCCATCGGGCCGGGCGAGTTCGTGGCCTTGCTCGGCCGCAGCGGCACCGGCAAGACCACCCTGCTGCGCATACTCGACGGGCTCGATCCCGGCTACGAAGGCGACGCGCTGGTCCCGCAGCGCCGGGCCGTGGTCTTCCAGGAACCCAGGCTCATGCCCTGGCAGCGGGTCCTGCCCAACGTGGCTCTCGGCCTGCGGCCGGGGGCAGGCGGCCAGGCCGCGCTGCGGCAGCGCAGCCTGGCGGCGCTGTCCGAGGTCGGGCTGGCCAATCTCGCGCACGCGTGGCCGGTCACGCTGTCCGGCGGCGAGGCGCAGCGGGTGGCGCTGGCCCGGGCGCTGGTGCGCGAGCCGCAGCTCATGCTCCTGGACGAGCCGTTCGGCGCGCTGGACGCTCTCACCAGGACGCGCATGCACGCGCTGCTGCAGGACCTGTGCGCCCGGCACCGGCCGGCCGTGCTGCTGGTCACACACGACGTGGACGAGGCCATCGGTCTCGCGGACCGGGTGCTGGTGCTGGTGAACGGGCGGATCACGCTCGACGCCGCGGTCCGGCTCGGCCGGCCCAGGGACCGGGGGGACCGTGGCTTCATCGCGCTGCGGACCACGCTGCTCGGCGAGCTCGGGGTGGCCGGCGACGGCTCAGGGCCGCGGAATTAATTTCACTTGTTGCAATATTGACGATGCTCTAATAGGCGCCGAGGATAAAAGTAGATGGCGTTGTTTATGGGTTAGCCCAAAGCGAATGGGCCGTTGGCGCAGCCGTTCAGGTAACCAAAATGAATTAAGCGTCTGCGCATGTCTGCAGCGAAGATGGGAGTAACGTTCATGACCACGATCCAGGACATCGAGCAGGAGACGGCGGTCGAGGTGCGGCCGGTGGCCGGGCATATCGGCGCCGACATTTCAGGGATCGACATTTCCAAGTCGCTGACCACGGACCAGGTGGCCGCGATCCAGAACGCGCTGTACCGGCACAAGGTGATCTTCTTCAGGGACCAGCCGCTCGACCACGCGTCGCAGATCGCGTTCGGCCGCCAGTTCGGCGAGCTGACCTACGCGCACCCGCACGACGAGGCGCCGCCGGAGAGCTACCCGGAGATCTTCACCGTGGACCCGGTGAAGTACGAGGAGCGGTACGGCGAGGACTTCAGGAAGACCTACCGGCGGCGGCAGTACAGCTACTTTTCCGGCTGGCACACCGACGTGACGGCCGCGGTGAATCCGCCGGCCGGGTCGATCCTGCGCGCCGAGGTGGCGCCGGAGATCGGCGGCGACACCCAGTGGACCAACCTGGTGGCGGCCTACCAGGGGCTGTCGGCGCCGGTGCAGCGGTTCGTGGACACGCTGCGCGCCGAGCATCGTTACGGCGGCGGCTACGCCCCGGCGAAGGCCGGCAGCAAGTACGAGCAGCGGATCAACGACAACCTCCTGGTGGCCATCCACCCGGTGGTGCGGGTGCACCCGGTGACCAAGGAGAAGGCGCTGTTCGTCAACCCGGGCTTCACCAGCCACATCGTGGACGTGTCGGCGCAGGAGAGCAAGGCGATCCTGGATCTGCTGTACGGGGAGCTGACCAAATCCGAGTACACGGTGCGGTTCCGCTGGGAGCCGGGCAGCGTGGCGTTCTGGGACAACCGGGCCACCGCGCACCTGGCGCCGAGCGACATCGACCACCTCGACCTGCGGCGCACGCTGCACCGGGTCACCCTGGTGGGCGACGTGCCGGTGGGACCGGACGGGCGCGAGTCCGAACTCGTGGCCGGGCAGCCGTTCACCGCCAAGCACACGGTCGTGGTCGCCGACTAATGCACTTCAACCTGTTCATCATCGACACCGGCCACCACGAGGCTTCCTGGCGGCTGCCAGACAGCGACGCGCTGGCGTTCACCGATGTCGATTACTACGAGCGGTTGGCCGCGGCAGCGGCGGAGCCGGCCGGGGCCCGACGCTGCGCCCCGGCCGGCTCCGCCGTTGCGGGTTCTAGTTGGTGGGGTGCTTTACGACGTTGCTCCCAGACCGGCTCGGGCGCATCAAGTCTTCAGCTCGAAGGAAGCACCCGGATCCCGAGCGGTGGCGCGAGCACCTAGCCTGGCTAGGTCGCCGGTCAAGCCGTGGCCTCGGCGCTGAGCAGGTAGGTGGAAGGCTGCATGGCGAGTGTCCCTGAGCCCGCGTCGAGCCCGGCGGAGGACGTGAGCACGGCAGAGGCGGATACCGGGGTCGAGACCGGGAGCACGGTCGAGCCCGCGGTGACGCCCGGGAATGCTGGCGAACCCGAGGGTGACGCGGCGCACGGTGGGGCGGGTGGCGCGCAGCTACCGTGGGGCGGAAAGGCCCGCAAGGCCGACATCATCTGCTGGGCGGGTATCACGCTCAGCGGCATCTACTACCTGTGCCTGCTGCCGTTCCGGGCGGCGCTGGTCGGCACCCACCCGATCCTGCTCGAGGTGCTGAACGGCTCCACCGAGGCCATCGTGGCGGCGGCGGCGTTCGCCCGGGTGGGGCACGGATCGCTGCTGGTGGTGATGCTGGCCTCGATCCCGGGCCTGATGAAGTTCGACCCGCTCTTCTGGTGGGCGGGCCGGCTGTGGGGCGAGCGCATCATCGACCTGATGTTCAGCCGACGCCGTGGCCGCAGCCGCCGGGCCTCGCGCTATATGGAGTGGGTCGACCGACGGGGTCGATGGGTCCTGTGGCCTGCGGTTATCTTGGCCCCATTCCTGCCCATCCCCAGCGCGCTGATCTACGTGATCGCGGGCTCGTCCGGGATGAGCATCATCACGTTCATCGTCCTGGACATCATCGGCAGCCTGATGTGGGCAGGCATGCTGGCCGGCCTGGGCTACGAGCTCGGCCACCACGCGGTCGTCGTGGCCCAGACCATCTCGCGCTACGGCCTGTGGTTCAGCCTGGCCATCCTCGCGCTCATCATCTTCGGCCAGGTCCGCCGGGCCCGCGCGATGCGGAGCGCCGGGCCGGGCTGACCAGATCGGCCTGGTTACAGCCAGCCGTTTTCGCGGGCGATGCGGATGGCGTCGATGCGGTTGTGCCCGCCTACCTTGCTGATGGCGCTGGAGAGGTAGTTGCGGACGGTGGCCGGGGACAGCGAGAGCCTGATGCCAATCTGATCGGTGGGTATGCCGGCCGCGGCTTCGCGGAGCACGTCCGCCTCCCGGCCGGTGAGCGGGCTCTCGCCGGTGTCGAGCGCGACGCTGACCAGTTCGGGGTCGATGACGCGCTGGCCGGCCGCGATGCGGCGGATGCCGTCGGCGAGCTTCTCGGCCGGGGCGTCCTTCACGATGAAGCCCCGGACGTGCGCCCGCAGCGCGCGGAGCAGGTTCCCTGGCTGGCTCAGCCCGGTGAGGATGAGCGTGCGGCAGTCCGGCAGCCGCTCGTGCAGTTCGGCGGCCACGGTCAGGCCGTCCAGGCCCGGCATGTCGATATCCAGCACAGCCACGTCGGGACGGGTCTTTTCGGCAACCTCGAGTACCCGGTCCCCGCGGTCCAGCTCGGCGATCACCTCGATGTCCTCACCCAGGGCCGGAGAATACCCGCTGATCGCCGTCGCGGCCGGTGCGGCGATCAGGGCCACGACGGCCGGCACCGACCAGCGCGGTCGCAGGTAGACGACGGCTAGGACGGCGAGCTGCTCGCCGGCGGCGAACCACCGCACGCCGACCAGGGGGAAGGCAGCGGCATTGATGACCACGAAGGCCGCGATGAGCCAGCCCACATGCCGGGGACGTCGCGCCCGCGCCGCCGGAGCCAGCAGCCATAGCTGCAGCACGACGGAGCACACCATGGCCAGCCCGCCCGCCCCGGCGGCGCTGGGCCGATCCGCCGGCGTCTATGCGCCGGTGGGCTGGGCCGCAGGCACGTGGACGATCGACCCCGCCCACACCGCGCTGTCCTTCGCCGTGCGCCACCTGATGAGCCGCGTGCGCGGGACGTTCACCGATGTCAGTGGCCAGATCGTCACCAGTGCTGACCCGACAGGGTCCACGGCTACCGCGGTCATCGCCGTCTCGTCGGTCAACACCGGCAACCAGATGCGCGATGACCACCTGAGGTCAGCGGACTTCTTCGAGGCCGAGCGGTATCCGGCGATGACGTTCACGAGCAGGATGCTCCGCGAGGTGGATGACTGCTGGGTGCTGTCTGGAGACCTGACGATCAGGGACGTCACCCGGCCAGTGCACCTTGAGGTCGAGTTCCTCGGCACCGACCCGACCGGGATGCAGGGTGAGACGCGGATCGGTTTCTCGGCCCGTGCGACGATCAGCCGCCGGGACTTCGGCATCACCTTCGGCCTGGCCGTCGACGGCAGCAAGATCGTCGTCGCCGACACGGTGGACATCGTCCTGGACGTGCAGGCCTTCCTCGGCGCCTGAACCGCTTCCCAAGCTGGAACTCGGCGGCTGGATCTGGCGTTACGACCTAGTGCCGCTGGGCCCGTCCGAGACCGAGGTCACGCTCACCTACGACTGGTCGGCGGTGCCCCAGTCGGGGGCATCACGCACGATCCAGCATCTCTCCGGATCAGAGTCGGCGGAGGATAAGAGATTCGAACTCTTGAGGCGTTTCCACCAACACGCTTTCCAAGCGTGCGCCCTAGGCCACTAGGCGAATCCTCCGCCGGTCAGCTTACCTGTCGGCGGCCTGCGCCGGCGCCAGACCGTGCCTCCTCCCGCTCGCGGACCGGCGGCGACCCGGCCACCCGGCGACCCGCACGATCAGGGACCGGTCACTCCGCGACGCCGCTAAGCTGTTGCGAGACCCCCCGTACGGCGTTTATCCCGCCAACTCCCCCAGGGCCGGAAGGCAGCAAGGGTACGCGGGCTCTGGCGGGTGTACGGGGGGTCCCTTCCGGACTCGGCGAGGGATGACATCAATGGCAGGCGATCCCACGAGCACCGCGCCGCCGCCCGCCCCGGCGGGCGAGCCGACCGCAACGGGCCAAACCCCCGTGCAGCAGAGCCTGGCCCTCTACCGCAGATACCGGCCCGCGAGCTTCGCCGAAGTCAAGGGCCAGGAACAGGTCACCGAGCCGCTCACCCGCGCGCTCAAGGCGGGCCGGATCACTCATGCTTACCTGTTCAGCGGCCCGCGCGGTTGCGGCAAGACCACCAGTGCCCGGATTCTGGCCCGCTCGCTGAACTGTGCCAAGGGCCCCACCCCTGTGCCGTGCGGCGTGTGCGAGTCCTGTATCGCCCTCGCCCCCAACGGGCCAGGCAGCATCGACGTGATCGAGATCGACGCGGCCTCGCACGGCGGTGTCGACGACGCCAGGGACCTGCGTGAGCGGGCGTTCTACGCGCCGGTGTCCGGCCGGTTCAAGGTGTACATCATCGACGAGGCCCACATGGTCACGCGGGAGGGCTTCAACGCTCTGCTCAAGCTCGTCGAGGAGCCGCCGGCCCACCTGAAGTTCGTCTTCGCCACCACCGAGCCCGAGAAGGTCATCGCGACGATCAGGTCGCGCACCCACCACTACCCGTTCCGGCTGGTGCCCCCGGCCACCCTGCGTGAGCTGCTCGGCGACATCCTCACCAGAGAGAATGTCAAGTGGGAGCCCGAGGCCCTCCAGCTCGTCATCCGGGCGGGCGCCGGCTCGGTGCGCGACTCGCTGTCGGTGCTCGACCAGTTGCTGGCCGGTTCCGACGAGTCCGGGCTGGCCTACGACAAGACCGCGTTCCTGCTCGGCTACACCGACGCCAGCCTGCTGGACGAGGTCACCGAAGCGTTCGCCGACGGCGACGGCGCCTCGATCTTCCACGTGGTGGACCGGGTGGTCGAGGCCGGCCTGGACCCGCGCCGGTTCGCCGCCGACATGCTGGACAGGTTCCGCGACCTGATCGTGCTCAACGCGGTGCCGGACGCGGACCGGACCGGGCTCATCGACGCGCCCGCCGACCGGATGGATCGGATGCGCGCCCAGGCCGCCAGCCTCGGCCAGGCCGAGCTGACCCGGGCCGCCGAGGTGCTGAGCGAAGGCCTAGTCCAGATGCGCGGCGCGACCGCGCCCAGGCTCCTGCTCGAGCTGATGTGCGCGCAGATGCTGCTGCCTAGCGCGAGCCAGGACCCCACCGCCCTGCTGGCCAGGCTGGAGCGACTGGAGCGTGGCGCCCAGCCATCAGGCCGCCCCGCGCCACCCGAGGCCAGCGCGGTCCCGGGTCCCCCGGCGCCAGCCGTTCAGGAAACCGCCCCGCGCCACGCCCCCGAACCCGCGCCAGTCCGGTCGAGCCAGACCAGCCCGCCTCCGCCTCCGCCGCCACAGCCGCAGGCCAGCCCCGCCCCCGAGCCACCCAAGCCCGTGCCCGCACCAGCGCCCGCCCCGGTCCGCCCCGCCGCCGCGCCGGCCGACGCGAACGCCCTGAGCCGCGACTGGGAGCAGGTGCTCGACCGGGTCAAGAACGTCCGCAAGGTGACCTGGATCCTGCTCCGCAACGCGGCCGTCCAGTCGCTGACCGACGGTGTCCTCACCCTGAGGTTCACCCGCGAAGGCGACGTCAAGGGCTTCCTCGGCAGCGGCTGCGACACCGACCTGCAGCGCGTACTCGCCGAGTCCTTCAGCCTGAAGGTCCAGGTCAAGGCCGTGGCTGGGGCCGCACCTCCGGTGCCCCGCGATGTGCCCCCGGCCGCTGGAATTCCCGAAACCTCATCCAGAACGGTGGCCACCGACACGCCGCCGCCTCCCGCCGAGCCGGCCGTCACCCACGAGCCACCTCCGCCCCCGTCTGACCTCCCGCCGCCTCCCCAGGCCAGTTACGACACCGACGGGGGTGACCCGTTCGACGCGAACCACCCGGACGCCTCCTCGGGCGAGGCCGACCTCACCGGCATGGACCTGATCAAGCGCGAGCTCGGCGGCAAGATCATCGACGAGATCGACAACAACTAGGCCAGGCCACCGGCCCGGGGGCCGCACCCGCAGTATTCGGCAGGCCGTAGGCTCTTAATTGACGGGTTTCCTCTCGGCCCAATGAAGGGGGCAACGTGGACCCAGGTAGCGGTTTGGACATGCAGCAGCTCCTCGCCGCGGCGCAGCAGATGCAGGAGCAGCTGATGTCCGCGCAGCAGGAGCTGGCCGACACCGAAGTGCAGGGCAGCGCGGGCGGCGGGCTGGTCACCGCGAAGGTGAACGGCCAGGGCGAGCTGGTCGACCTCACGATCGCGCCGTCCGCGATCGACGCGGCCGACCCAGAAGAGACCGCGCAGACCATCGCCGATCTGGTGCTGGCCGCGGTGCGCGACGCCTACCGGGCCGCGGGTGACCTGCAGCAGCAGAAGATGGGGCCGCTGGCCGGCGGCATCCCCGGGCTCGGCGGCGCCATGGGCCTGCCGGGTGCCTGAGCCGGGGATAACTGAGCCGGGAGAACTGAGCCGGGGAACCAGGGGCTGACGTGTACGAAGGGGTCGTCCAGGACCTGATCGACGAGCTGGGCAGGCTGCCCGGGGTGGGGCCGAAGAGCGCTCAGCGGATCGCCTTCCACCTGCTGGCCACCGACCGCGAGGACGTGCGGCGGCTGGCCGCCGTGCTGATCGAGGTCACCGAGAAGGTGCGGTTCTGCCGCACCTGCGGCAACGTGGCCGAGGAAGAGGAGTGCCGCATCTGCCGCGATCCGCGCCGGGACACCACGGTCATCTGCGTGGTCGAAGAGCCCAAGGACATCGCCGCCGTGGAGAAGATGCGCGAGTACCACGGTCGCTACCATGTGCTGGGTGGCGCGATCAGCCCCATCGAGGGGGTGGGTCCTGATGACCTGCGGATCAAGGAGCTGATGACGCGGCTGGCCGACGGGACGGTGACCGAGCTCATCCTGGCCACCGACCCCAATCTCGAGGGAGAGGCGACCGCCACCTACCTGGCCCGGCTGGTCAAGCCCATGGGGCTCCGGGTCACCAGGCCGGCCAGCGGCCTTCCGGTCGGCGGGGACCTGGAGTACGCGGACGAGGTCACGCTGGGACGTGCGTTCGAGGGACGGAGACTGCTGGATGTCTGACGCAGGGGGCGCGCCAGAGTTGCCTGACGCGGTACGGCCGGGCGAGGGTCCGCAGGCGGATAGCTGGAGCCCGCTCGCCGACCGGATAGCCGCGAACGTCCAGGATTTTCTGGACGGGATCGCCGCGCTGGCCCGGGGCGAGGGCGGCGAGGAGGCCGTGCCGCTGCTCCTGCTCGAGGTGTCGCAGATCCTGCTCGCCGGGGCGCAGCTGGGCGCGAGCCGGGACGTCATCCTGCCCGGCAACTGGGAGCCCTCCGTGGGTGAGGATCCCGACCTGGACGAGCTCCGCAGCGGGCTGGCCAAGGGGCTGCGGCTGTGCGACGAGTACGCCGAACTGTTCGACCCGTACGCCGACACCAAGGCGACGCCGTTCCGGCTGTCGGACGACCTCGCGGCGGTCGCCGCGGACCTGGTGCACGGGCTCAAGCACTACCAGGCCGGCCGCTCGCTCGAAGCCATGTGGTGGTGGCAGTACTCCTACTTCAACCACTGGGGGACGCACGGCGGTGCGGCGCTGCGGGCCCTGCACGCGGTGGTCGCGCACGCCCGGCTCGACGTCGCCGAGTAGGTACACTCAAGCGTCGCCGCCATCAACAGACCCGGGAGGAGCGACACCCCCGTGTCCCTTGTCGTGCAGAAATACGGTGGATCGTCCGTCGCCGACGCCGACGGCATCAAGCGGGTCGCGCAGCGGATCGTGGCGACGAGAAAGGCCGGCCACTCCGTCGTCGTGGTGGTCTCCGCGATGGGCGACACCACCGACGAGCTCAGGGATCTGGCCAATCAGGTCAGCCCGCTGCCGCCGGGCCGCGAGCTCGACATGCTGCTCACCGCCGGCGAGCGCATCTCGATGGCGCTGCTGGCCATGGCCATCGCCAACCTCGGGCTGCACGCGCGCTCGTTCACCGGTTCGCAGGCCGGTGTGATCACCACCGGCACGCACGGCAACGCGCGGATCATCGACATCACGCCCGGCCGGATCACCACCGCCCTGGCCGAGGGTGCGATCCCGATCGTGGCCGGCTTCCAGGGCGTGTCCCAGGACACCAAGGACATCACCACGCTCGGCCGCGGCGCGTCGGACACCACCGCGGTCGCGCTGGCCGCCGCGCTCGAAGCCGACGCGTGTGAGATCTACACCGATGTGGACGGCATCTTCACCGCCGACCCGCGGATCGTCCGTGAGGCCAGGCGTATCCCGCGGATCAGCTACGAGGAGATGCTGGAGATGGCCGCCTGCGGCGCCAAGATCCTGCACCTGCGCTGCGTGGAGTACGCCAGGCGGTACGCCATCCCGATTCATGTCCGGTCCTCGTTCGGCAACCGCGACGGGACCTGGGTCGTCAGACAGGGTGTGGGCCGTTCGGAAGGAGACGACATGGAGCAGGCGATCATTTCAGGGGTCGCGCACGACCGGAGCGAGGCGAAGATCACGGTCGTCGGGGTGCCCGACAAGGTCGGCGAGGCCGCCCGGATCTTCCGGGTAATCGCCGATGCCGACATCAACATCGACATGATCGTCCAGAACGTCTCGGCCGCCGCGACCGGCCGCACCGACATCTCGTTCACCCTGCCGGGTGCGGACGGGCACGCCGCCATCAGCGCGCTGAACGCCGTGGCGCAGGAGGTCGGATTCGAGTCGCTGCTCTACGACGACAAGATCGGCAAAGTGTCCCTGATCGGCGCCGGGATGCGGTCGCACCCCGGCGTGACGGCCACGTTCTTCGGTGCGCTGGCCGGCGCCGGTGTGAACATCGGGATGATCTCGACCTCGGAGATCCGGATCTCGGTGGTCGTGGACGAGCACGACGTGGACGTGGCCGTGGCGGCCGCCCACAAGGCCTTCGACCTGGACAGCGACGAGGTCGAGGCGGTCATCTACGGCGGGACCGGACGGTGACCGCGGGGGGCCCCACCCTGGCCGTCGTCGGCGCGACCGGGGCGGTCGGGACGGTGATGCTCGACGTGCTGTCCACCCGGACCGACGTGTGGGGGGAGATCCGGCTGGTCGCCTCGCCCCGCTCGGCCGGGCGGCGGCTGCGGGTGCGCGGCCAGGAGACCGAGGTCGTGGCGCTGGAACCCGGTGTGTTCGACGGCGTCGACCTGGCCATGTTCGACGTGCCCGACGACGTGTCCGCCCGGTGGGCGCCGGTCGCCGCCGACCACGGGGCCGTCGTGGTGGACAAGTCAGGGGCGTTCCGTATGGATCCTGACGTGCCGCTCGTCGTGCCCGAGATCAACCCGGAGCAGGTCGCCCGCAGGCCCAAGGGCATCATCGCCGTGCCGAACTGCACCACGCTCTCGCTGATCGTGGCCATGGCCGCGCTGCACCGCACGTTCGGCCTGCGCGAGATGGTGGTGGCCACCTACCAGGCCGCCTCCGGCGCCGGGCAGGCCGGCATCGATACTCTCTACACCCAGCTCGACAAGGTCGCGGGCACCAGGACGCTCGGCCAGCGGGCCGGGGACGTGCGGTCCGCCGTCGGCGACCTCGGCCCGTTCCCGGCCCCGCTGGCGCTCAACGTCGTGCCCTGGGCCGGCTCGGCCAAGGCGGACGGCTGGTCGTCGGAGGAGCTCAAGATCCGTAACGAGTCACGCAAGATCCTGGACCTGCCCGGCCTCAAGGTCTCCTCGACCTGCGTGCGGGTCCCGGTCGTGACCGTGCACTCGTCCGCGGTGCATGCGGTGTTCGACCGCGAGGTCGACTGCGGCGAGGCCGCCAGGGTGCTGCGCGAGGCGCCGGGCGTGGTGCTCACCGACGACCCGCGGCGCGGCGAGTTCCCGACCCCGGCGGACGTGGTCGGCACCGACCCGGCCTGGGTGGGCCGGCTGCGGCGCAGCCTGGACGACACCCACGCTCTGGACCTGTTCATCTGCGGTGACAACCTGCGCAAGGGCGCCGCGCTGAACGCGGCTCAGGTCGCCGAGGTGTTCGCCGCCGAGCACGCCGCGCGCTGACCATCGGGGGTGGCATCCGGGCTGGCCGCATGGCCAGACATTGCCCCGCCCTTGAAGAGGGCTCGGGTAGGCTGGCCGTGGACTTCGCCCCGCCGGTCTGCGGGGGCAGCCCGCCAGGATGCGCGTACCGGCCGCCCACGCGCGTGTGGTCCAGGACGACAACCCCACGATCGCCCAGAACGGTTAGCCACCAGCGCGGATTAGCCACCCCATCTTTATCTGGATGACCTTCATGCGAATGCCAACGACAGCAGCGGGACCGCGACTTGGCGCCCTGGGAGCGCGCTGGTCACGGTTGGCGGCCGCCGCCGCTCGCCGTCATTGGCTGCTGACATTGCTGCTGGTCGCGGGCTTGGTGCTGCGCGTCCTGGCGCAGATCGCGTACCGGCCGGCGCTGTTCTACATCGACTCGATCAAGTACCTGTACGGCGCCTATCCGGGCAACGACCCGCCCGGCTACCAGTTCTTCCTCAAGGCCTTCCTGCTGGTGGGCAACCTGGACATGGTCGCCGCGCTGCAGCACGTACTCGGGCTCGGCATGGGGATCGCGCTGTACGCGCTGCTGCTGCGCCGGGGCGCGCCGCGCTGGCTCGCCGCGCTGGCCGCCGCCCCCGTGCTGCTCGACGGCTACCAGCTCCAGATGGAGCAGACCGTCATGCCGGACGTGCTGTTCGAGGCGCTGCTGGTGGCCGGCCTGGTGCTGCTGCTGTGGCGGAACAGGCCGGGCCGCAGGACGCTGGCCGTGGCCGGCCTGCTGCTCGGCCTCGCCCCGACCCTGTGGCAGGCCGGCGAGATCGTCCTGATCCCGGCGGTGATCTACGCGGCGATCATGACCTCCGGATGGCGGGCCAGGGTAGGGCACGCCGCGCTCATCGCGGCGGCCTTCCTGGTGCCCATCCTCGCCGTCTCGGCCCGCAACGACGTCGTACTCCACGACTTCTCACTGGCGCCCGCCGCGGGCAGCACGATCTACGGGCGGATGGCCTACGCCGCCGACTGCGGCACGCTCAAACTGCTGCCCATCGAGCGCCCGCTCTGCGTGCCCAGGGCCGACGCGCTCAAGTGGGGTCCTGACAACCTCGACCATGCCACCTACTCTCCGCTCAAGCACCTGGTGCCGCCGCCCGGGATGTCCACCCGCACGCTGGTCAACAAGTTCACCAGGCAGGTGATCGAGCAGCAGCCGCTGCGAGTGGCCGGCTCGGTCCTCGGCGACGCGATCAAGCTTTTCGAGGTGCACCGGGTCACCAGTGCGGGCGACACACCGATCTGGCGCTGGCAGTTCCAGACCGGCTATCCGCAGTACGCGCCCTACGTGACCGTCCAGAACGGCCTGATTCAGTTCGCCTACCAGAACAAACTGCAGCAGGTGGTGGTGCTCGGCAACGGGCTGAACTTCGGCGGTGGGCCGCCCAAGGTCGTCAAGCCGATCGCCACGTTCCTGCGGGCCTACCAGCTCGACGGCGGATACACGCCCGGCCCGCTGCTGCTGTTCACGCTGATCACCGGGCTGATCGGCTCGCTGTTCCTGCTGGTGCGGCGCAAGTATCTGGACGAGCGTGGCTGGCAGACCGCCCGCGCCTGCTGCTTCCTGCTGGCCGCGGGCGTGCTGATCCTGCTGCTGTCGGACACCTTCGAATTCTCCTGGCGCTATCAGCTCCCGGCCCTGATTACCCTGCCGCCGGCCGGCGCGCTGGGCATCACCGTCATGATCGGGTTCTTCGCCCAGCGCCGCCGCGCCCGTGCCGAGGACACCTCTCCGGCCACCCCGACCACTCCGACCACTCCGGCCACCCCGGTCAGCCAAGCGTGAACGGGTCCCTGGTGCCGCCGGTGAGCTCGACCCAGATGGCCTTGGTCTGGGTGTACTCGCGGACCGCGTCGATGCCGTTCTCCCGGCCGATACCGCTGAGCCCGTAGCCGCCGAACGGCACGTCGGGCCCGACGACCCGGTAGGCGTTGATCCAGACGGTGCCGGCCTTCAGGGCGTGCGCCACCCGGTGGCCCCGGTGGATGTCCTTGGTCCAGACGGCGCCGGCCAGTCCGTAACGCGTGCCGTTGGCCAGCTCGATGGCCTCCTCCTCGGTGTCGAACGGCATCACCGCCAGCACCGGCCCGAACACCTCCTCGCAGGCCACCGTCATCTCCGGGCTGACGTCGGTCAGCACGGTGGGCCGGACGAAGTAGCCGCCGAGCTCGGCGGCCGGCTCGCCCCCGGTGGCCACGGTGGCCCCCTGCTCGGGCGCCGAGGAGAAGAACGACAGCACCTTGTCGTACTGCGGCAGGTTGGCCAGTGGGCCCATCTCGGTCTCGGCCAGCGCCGGATCGCCCACCTTGATCGTCTTCGCTCTGGCCACGATCTTGGCCACCAGTTCGTCGTGCACCGCGCGCTGGACCAGCAGCCGGGATCCGGCCATGCAGGTCTGCCCGGTGGCGGCGAAGACGCCGGCCACCACGCCGTTGCTGACCGCGTCCAGGTCGGCGTCGGCGAACACCACGTGCGCGGACTTGCCGCCCAGTTCCAGCACGACGCCGGTGATGTTGGCCGCCGCGGCCTTGGCCACTTCGGCGCCCACCCCGGTCGACCCGGTGAAGGCGATCTTGTCCACACCCGGGTGCGCGGCCAGGGCCTTGCCCACGGCCGGGCCGAACCCGGTCACCACGTTGAACACGCCCGCCGGGACACCGGCCTCCTCGATCCTGGCCGCCAGCTCCAGCGTGGAGATCGGCGTGTAGTCGCTGGGTTTGGCCACCACCGTGCAGCCGGCCGCCAGCGCCGGGGCCAGCTTCCAGCACAGCAGCAGCAACGGTGAGTTCCACGGCACGATCGCGGCCACCACACCGGCCGGCTCCCGCCGGGTGTACACGAGGAAATTCGGCCGGTCCACCGGGATCGTGGTGCCTTCGAGCTTGTCGGCCAGGCCGGCATAGTAGTAGAACCACTCCGGGATCGTCGCGAGCTGGCCGCGCATCTCCCTGGCCAGCTTGCCGGTGTCGCGGGTTTCCAGCTCGGCCAGGTAGTCGGCGTCCCTGGCGATCAGGTCGCCCACCCGGCGCAGCAGCTTGGCCCGGCCGAAGCCGGTGAGCTGGCCCCACGACCCGGCCAGCGCCGCCCGGGCCGCGCCGACCGCCAGGTCGACGTCCGCGGCGCCGGCGTCGGCCGCGGTGGCCCACGGCTCGCCCGCGAACGGGTTCACGGTCTCGTAGCGCCGCCCGGAGACGGCCTGGACCCGCCGCCCGCCGATGACCATCGGGAAGTGCGGGAGGGGCTGGGTGGGTGATGCCGTCATGTCTTTTCCTCTTTTGCCTTGTCCTGCTTGTCTTGCTGCGTTGACGTTGTGTTGTGGTGACTGTCGGAATCTTCCTTAACGGTGGCCACCGGACTGTTATCGGCCCCGGAACGTAGCTCGGCTTTGATGGCTTCGCCATGTTGCCCGAGCGCGGGGACTGGGCCCATGATCGCTTCCCGGCCCGGCACGGTCACCGGCGGCAGCAGGGCGCGGACCGGGCCGCCAGGCGTGTCCACCTCGCGCCACCGGTTCCGCGCCGCGAGCTGTGGATGTTCGCCGAACTCCGCGGGGGTGCGCAGCCGGGCGTTGGCGATGCCGGCCCGGTCCAGGGCCGCGGCTAGCTCTTCGGCCGGGATGCTGGCCAGTGCGGATTCGATGATCGGGGTGAGTTCGTCGTCGTGAGCTACCCGGTCGGTGTTGCTGGCGAAGCGCGGGTCGGTCATCAGGTCCGGCTGGGCCAGGATCTGCTCGCAGAGCACGGCCCACTCGCGTTCGTTCTGCAGCCCGAGGAACACCTGGCCGCCGCCGGCCGTGGCGTACGGGCCGTACGGCGAGATGGAGGCGTGCCGGGCGCCGGTCCGCCGCGGCGGCTGGTTTCCGTAAACGCTGAAGTAGAACGGCTGGCTCATCCACTCCCCGAGCGCGTCCAGCATGGCCACGTCCAGGCTAGTGCCCTCGCCGGTCCGCTCCCGTTCGTACAAGGCGGCCAGAATCCCGCTGTAGGCGTACATCCCGGCCGCGATATCGGCCACCGAGATACCCGCCTTGGCCGGCTCGCCTGGCGTCCCGGTCACCGAGAGCAGCCCGGCCTCGCACTGCACGAGCAGGTCGTAGGCCTTCTTGTCCTGGTAAGGTCCCGCCGGCCCGTAGCCGGAGATCGAGCACGTGATCAGCCGCGGATACTGGCGCCGCAGTTCGTCCGGGTCCAGCCCGAGCCGCCCGGCCGCGCCGGGCGCCAGGTTCTGCACGAACACGTCGGCCCGCGCCACCAGGGCCTTCAGCACGGCCAGGTCGCCCGGCTCCTTGACGTCGAGCGCGATGCTCTCCTTGCTCCGGTTCAGCCACACGAAGTAGCTCGCCTGCCCGTGCACGCTCCCGTCGTAGTGGCGGGCGAAGTCCCCCACTCCCGGCCGCTCCACCTTGATCACCCGGGCCCCCAGATCGGCGAGCTGCCTGGTCGCGAACGGCGCCGCCACCGCCTGCTCCAGCGCCACCACCAGCAGGCCCGCCAGTGGCTGGGTGCTCACGGGGCCACCGAGTTCCTGTTGATGAGCTGCCGGACGATCACATTGCGCTGGATCTCATTGGTCCCCTCGCCGACGATCATCAGCGGGGCGTCGCGGAAGTAGCGCTCCACGTCGAACTCGGTCGAGTACCCGTACCCGCCGTGGATCCGGACCGCGTCGAGCGCGATCTGCATGGCCGCCTCGGAGGCGAACAGCTTGGCCATCCCGGCTTCCATGTCCGCGCGCTGGCCGGCATCGAACTTCCTGGCCGCGTGCAGCACAAGCTGCCGGGCCGCCGTCAGCTTGGTCACCATGTCGGCCAGGTAGTTGCCGATCGACTGGTGCTGCCAGATCGGTTTGCCGAAGCTTTCCCGCTGCTGGGCGTACCGCAGCGCGTCCTCGAGCGCCGCCCGGCCCACCCCGACCGCGCGCGAGGCCACCTGGATCCGGCCGATCTCGAGCCCGCGCATCATCTGCGCGAACCCCTCGCCCTCCCGGTCGCCGAGCAGGGCCGTCACCGGGACCCTGAACTCATCGAAACTGAGCTCGCAGCTCTCGATCCCCTTGTAGCCGAGCTTGGGCAGATCCCTGGACACGGTGAAGCCGGGACCCGGCTCGGCCAGCAGGATGCTGATGCCCGAGTGCGCGGGCCGCGCGGCCGGGTCGGTCTTGCACAGCAACGCCACCAGCCCGGAGTTCCTGGCGTTGCTGATCCACGTCTTCGAGCCGCTGACCACGTACTCGCCCGCCTGCCCTTCCCCCGTCTTCTCCCGGCGCGCGGTCGTTGCGATGGCCTGCAGGTCGGACCCGCCGCCCGGCTCGGTCAGGGCCATCGTGGCCCGCAGCTCGCCGGTCGCCATCCGGGGCAAATACGTGTCCTTCTGCGCTTCGGTGCCGAAGCTCTGGATCAGCTTGGCCACCACAGTGTGGCCGCCCATCGCCCCGGCCAGGCTCATCCAGCCCCGCGACAGCTCCTCGGTCACCAACGCGTAGCAAGACGTGCTCACCCGCGCCTCACCCCACGGCTCCGCGATGGCCAGGCCGAAGATGCCGAGCCGCTTCATCTGCCCGATGAGCTTGTCCGGGTACGCGTTGGCGTGCTCGAGTTCCTGCACCACCGGCTTGACCTCGCGGTCCACGAACTCCCTGACCACCTCGACAATCGCACTCTCTTCCTCGCTCAGCTCATCCACAGCCTCGCCTCCTGATCAGCGTGTCCACGCCCGTCTCCTGGGTCAGCTCATCCACCCCGTGCCCCGGTCAGCTCCCTCGGCCGCCACTTTTCCCGTGCCACGACTTTTCCCGTGCCGCGACCAAATTCCCGCCCGGTTTGCCCACTTTTGTACCACCACAAGACGGGAAGAGTGACGGATGATCATGGGATCCTCGTTGAGACGGCCGTGGGGACGGGGCGATGCGCGGTGGTGGGCCGCGCGCGCGGGGCGGTTGTGGGATTTGTGGGTGGTGGTTGGTCATGGGGGGAGGGTTTCGCGGAGGAGGTGGGGGGTGGTGGTCCAGGTCCAGGAAGCGGGGTCGGTGTCTAGGCCGGTGATGCAGTCGGCCAGTTTGGCGTGGAGTTGAGCTCGGGTTGGGGGGCGGGTCGGGGACCCGGGCGGGTACTGCCGGGTGATCTGGCGGATCTCGCCGTTGGTGGTGTGGACCGTGACCTGGAGTTCGCCGTCGAGCAGGCCGGAGCCGCCGGGGGCGAGCTTCATCTCCACTCGCTCGGCGAGCCCGCGCGCGGCGGGCCTGCGGACCGCTTCGTCGGTGAAGCTGGCGAAGCCCGGGTAACCGTCGAGCAGCGCGACGGCCGCGCCGTACTCCAGGCTGAACTTGCCCTGCAGCCCGGTGTCGGGCCGGTGATGGATCAGCGGGGTTACGCTCGCCTCGGGCGTCCGCAGCACGATCCTGGACACTTCTGCCGGGTCGATCGGGCCCGCGGCCAGTTCGGCCAGCGCGCTGATCGGGCGCTGCAGCGCGTAGCAGCAGGGATAGATTTTGATCGCCAGCCCGCCTGGGACAGCGGGAACGGCGGTGCTGGTGCTGGCTTCGGCTCGGTCCGGGGCGCCGCCGACCAGGCTGAGCCAGGCGTCCAGGGCGGAATGATCGGCGCGCGCACCGGCGGCGGCCAGCCGGGCCGCCCGGATCCCGGCCTCGGCGGCGAAGCCGACTTGCAGTGACTTGGCGTCCGTGCCGAACGCCCGCTGCACGCCGCCCGCCGCGGGGACGGCCAGCGCGATGGCCGTGGCGATCCGCTCCACGTCCAGCCCCAGCGCGACAGCGGCTCCGGCCGCGCTGGCCGGGGCGCCGGCGGTGCAGGTGGCGTGCCACCCCGCCGCGTAATGGTCCCAGCCCAGGGCCACGCCGAGCCTGGCCATAACACCCGCCGCGGCCAAGTAAGCCCGCGGGCCACCGCCGGTCGCCAGCGCCACCGGCACGCACACCGCGCTGATGTGTGTGGTGGATTCCATGTGCAGGTCGTCGAAGTCGAGTACGTGCGCGGCCACTGCCCACCGGGCGCATTCGGGCAGTTCCGCGGCCACCCTGGTGACGGGGTGGTCGCGGGCCGCCAGGGCCACGGCCACGGTGTCCAGTAGCGATCGGTCGGCCAGTTCGAGGTCGTCAGGCCCGGGCCGCAGGCCGTGTGCCCACGCGGCCAGTGTCATCGCCAGTGAACCCACGCCGCGCCGCCTCCATCTGGGACACGATGGCCGACTTAATCTAAGATATGTACGGCCATTTAGTCCACGAGAGCGCGCTCCCCGTCAAGGGGGTGTGCCTGGGCCGAAAGGGAAGCGCCAGTGCCCGAACGGGGCAGAGCCGCCGCCTACCGGACGCTCGCCGACGCGCTGCGCAGCGAGATCCGCGACGGGCGCTACGCCGACGGGGGCAAGCTTCCGACCGAGGAGCAGCTCTCGGCCAGCTACTCGGTCAGCAGGCAGACGGTCCGCCGGGCCATGCAGGATCTGGTGTCGGAGGGGATCATCTACCGGGTGGCCGGACGCGGCACCTACCCGGTCGCGGAGGAGGACCGCTACGTCCGCCAGTTCGGCTCGGTGGAGGAGCTGATGGCGCTGTCCGTCGACACCGAGTGCGAGATCATCCGGCCGCTGCGGCGGAAGGTCGACGTGGAGAACGCCGGCCGGCTGCGGCTGGACTCCGACGAGATTTACGCCCTCGCACTCATCCGCCTGCACGGCCAGGTGCCGTTCTGTTACACGTCGGTCTACCTTCCGCCGCGGGTCGGGGAACTGGTCAGCGACGTGACCGAGCTGACTAGCCCGGGTCTGCGCAGCCGGGTCACCGTGATCGGACTCATCGATACCCGGATGAGTCGCGCCATCATGGCCGCCGAGCAGAGCATCACTGCGGCCGCGGCGCCTGCCTTTGCCGCCGAGCACCTGACCTGCCAGCCCGGCCAGCCGGCGCTCCGGGTCGACCGTCTGTACAGCGACGCGGGTGGCAGCCCGGTCGAGCTCGCGGTGAGCTATTTCGACCCGGAGCACTACTCCTATCGGGTCAAGCTGCGGCGCAGCCCGGTCTGACCAGGATCAGGGTCACCGCACCATCGGCGGAGTCTTGAGGAAGTAGGGCCCGGAATCCTTGCGCCAGAGGAACAGCACCGCGCCCAGCCCGGCCAGCCAGACCAGCAGGCTGAACACCAGCCCGAGGCTCGCGTGCGGCCGGGCGAAGTTGGCCAGCATGAGCAGCGTGTCGATGCCGAAGAACACGGTGCCGACGATCCTGGCGTAGCTGTGTCCGGCCTGGTTCGCCCGGGCCATCCAGATCCACACGCCGATGCCGATCAGCGCGATGATGACCACGATCACGATGTCGGCCACTTCGATCTTGTGTATCTGGCTGGACGTGTCGTTCGGGTAGGCCTTCTCGATCGCGCTCTTGATACTGCCGACCGTGGTCAGCCCGACGATGAGGGAGATGAGGCTCAGCGCAGCGCCCGCGTACATGCACTTGACCGCGATCTGCACCGAGCGGGGTGGCTCCTGGCGCTGAGGCGGCTGGGACGGCTGGGCCGAGGTGGGATATGGCTGATACATGGCTGCTCCTTACGCCGATTATCTCCGGTCACCCGCTGACGCGCGAGTACCCAACGGCGGTGATTCTCCAACCGGGCTGCGGTTAAGGACTCTTCTGGATCAGCAAAGCTACACCCGGTACTCCGGGACAGGTGAGGAGGCAGGACGGCAGTGGGCTGGCCGGTGTATTGGGGGGCTAGCCGGTGTACTGGGCGACGATCTTGGTGAAGTCGTAGGGGTTCTGGCTGATGTTGCTGCACGTGCCGGGGGCCCACGGTTCCTGAACGCCGGCCGGGCACGGCTGGTCCCGGTTCAGCGACCAGAAGCTGAGCCAGGCCACGTGGTTCTGCTGCGCGAAGCCGAGCAGGCTGGTGAACGTGGCCTGGGTGAACAACTCGCTCGGCTGGTCGGTGTGCCCGTTCATCAGGGTCATCCCGATGTGCGCCCACGCCGTCGCCGCGGACCAGCCGTAGAGCGACTCCAACTGCGAGGCGACGTCGCCGGCGACGGTCTCGTCCGCGCTGACCTGGGTCATGCCGGCGGGCAGCCCGTAGTCGAAGTCCTCGATGCCGAAGACGTCGATCCTGGCCCCGGCCGCGATGGCCTGCTGTATCTCGCCGGTTCCGGTGCCGGGCAGGCCGACGGTGGTCATCGGGATCGTCAGCGAAACCGTCAGGTCCGGATCCTCGTTCTCCAGGATCTTGATCGCCTGGAAGCGTTTGAGCTCGTTGGCGGTGTCGCCGAGCGCGGTGTTCTCGATGTCGAAGTCGACGTGCGTCAGGCTGTATTTGGTGATCACCGACTGATAGGCGGCCGCGAGCGTGCTGGCGCTACCGCAGTCCTGGCCGAGTTCGGTGCCGTTGTAGCCGCCGAAGCTCACCCCGGCGTCGCCGCCGGCTTCGCGTATCGCGGCGACGAGCGCCGCCACCGTGGCGTCGTCGGACACCAGCTCACTGCTGTCGCCATCCCAGGCGGGAGTGCAGTTGCCGGCGTCGAGCACGAACGAGAGCAGGAAGTTCTTCTCACCGGTGGAGCTCATGATGCCGGAGATCTGCGATGCTGACGGCGGGTCGTTGTCCAGTGGCATGAGGTACACCGGGGACCGCCAGTTGCCGCCGCCGGTGCCGCCGCTACCACCGGTTGTCGTTCCTGTGACGGGCGCGCTCTGCGCCGACAGGTTGCCCGCCGCATCGGCGGCGGCCACCGTGAACGTGTAGCTGGTGCCGGCCGAGAGCCCGCTCACCGTCACATTTGTCGTCGTGCTCGTGTCGGCCTGCGTGCCGTTCTCGTAGCTGTCATAGGAGGCCGCCGGGTCGCTACCGGACGGCTCGGTCCAGGACAGTGACACCGAGGACTGGGTCGTCCCGGTGACGGTGAGCCCGGTGGGCGCCGGTGGCGCTTGTGGCGGCGAGCCACCGGGGCCGGTCAGCGTCACATCGTCGGCGTAGTAGCTGCCCTGCCCGTACCAGCCGTGCAGGTAGATGGTGACGCTGCTGGTCGAGGCGCCGGTGGAGAAGCTGGTCGTCAGTTGCTGCCAGACCGGGGCCGATGGGGTCCAGGCGTCGGTGTCGGTGCTCCCGGTCCCGGAGTCGCCGACGTAGACGTAGTCTCCCTCCACCCACGCCGACAGCGTGTAGTCCGAGCCGGGCTGGACGGCGACGACCTGCGAGCACTCGGAGTCGTCCGAACTGCTGGCCGCACCGGCCAGGGCGTGCGAGCCTGAGTGGACCGGGCTGGTGACGACCGAATCGGTGGCGGAGCAGGTCCATCCGGACAGGCTGCCGGTCTCGAAGCCGGGGTTGCTCGCCAGGTTCGTGCTGGCCCTCGCCGGCGTCGCCGCTATGGCCGCGAACCCGGTCACGGCCAGCAGGCAAGCGAGCACGACGGCCAGCCGGGCCGTCGGTGGCCGCAGTGGGGCCTGCGCTGTGGCCAGCCTGGCTGATGGGCGATGGGAAATGGGCATCGCGCCTCCCTGCCTGCTGCGTTCCGCCCCGTCCAATATTAACTAATAAGAAACTTTACTATTAATTACATAATTTAACGAAATATTGGCACTAAGTCAATGAATGCCTACGGATTGTGAGCCCATGGCCGTACGGCACCATGGCAGGGTGATAGGCGCCGATCCTGAGGCGGTCCGGGAGGCTCTAGCCGCGTCGGCGGCCATCGGGCCGTTCTTCAAGCTGGGCGTCGCAGACCACGGCGAAGGATGGCGCCCAGCGCTCAGCGTGTATTCCGGCGGGCTGCGTGACGTGATCGAAGCTACAGGTGAGCGTCTCGGCGTGACCGAGGTCAGGGTGGCCGCGGCCACGGTCCACCTGGCCTACGCGGCCAGGCTCTGGTCCCCCGTGCTGGCCTGCGCGCTGAGGCACGGCCTGGTGCCGGACCTGGCCGGCCTCAGGCTCGTGACATCGCCGTCGCTGCGGCTGAGCCTGCCCGCGCCACGCGGCTGGCTGGTGGCCGCTCCGGGCGAGGTGGCCGCGCTGGCTTACCGGGTGGTGGTGGGGCAGCACCTGAAGCCGCTGGCGAGCGGCTTGGCCGTGAAGGTCGCCCCTGGTCTGCTCCGCGGCAACGCCGCCGCCGCGATGACCGCGGCGCTGCGGGTGCTGCTCTGCGCTCACCCCGAGGTGGCCGGCCGGGCCCGGGAGGTGGCGCAGGCGCTGCTGACCACCGGGATGCTGCGCGGCACGGGTGAGATGACCGGCCCAGGCCTTGAGTTCAGGCGTCGGTCCTGCTGCCTGTTCTACCGCGTGCCGGGCGGCGGCCTCTGCGGAGACTGCCCGCTGCCAGGCTCTCCCACCAGGGGAAAGGGCGCGCGCCCGGTCGGCTGACGCGAGTCGGTCTGCCGTGGGCGAATCTGCTGCGAGCCAAGATCTGCTATCCCACTCCCCGGTCCGGCCGAGAGTGGGAGCAGCCGATCACGGCGGCCAATCACGGCAGCCGATCACGACAGGGAGGTCCGATGGCTTCACTCATCACCGGCTGGGACCCGGCCCAGGCGCCGCGGGCGGACGAAGGGGACACCGTCCGGACACAGTTCGACGACCGGCTGGCCGCCGAACTGCTCGACCAGCGGATCATCTTCCTCTCCACCCAGGTCGACGAGGTATCCGCGAACCGGGTCTGCGCGCAACTGCTCGTGCTGTCCGCGCGGGATCCGCGGGCCGACATCAGCCTGTACATCAACAGCCCAGGCGGCGTGGTGACGGCCGGTCTGGCCATCTTCGACACCATGCAGATGATCCCGAACGACGTGTCCACGCTGGCCATGGGGTTCGCCGCCAGCATGGGCCAGTTCCTGCTGACTGTCGGGGCCAAGGGGAAGCGCTGCGCGTTGCCGAACGCGCGGGTCATGATGCATCAGCCCTCGGCCGGCGTGGGCGGGACCACCTCCGACATCGCCATCCAGGCCGAGAACCACGAGTTCATGAAGAAGTCCATCGAGCGGATCACCGCCGAGCACACCGGCCAGAGCCCCGAGACGATCTCCCGGGACGGCGACCGCGACCGCTGGTTCTCGGCCAGGGAAGCCAAGGAGTACGGGATGATCGACCGGGTTGTGGAGTCGCTCGACGATGTCCGCCCGGCCGTTTCGCAGCGAAGGATGGGACGCTGACATGGGGCAGTACACGATCCCGACCGTGGTCGAGCGCACCCCGCTGGGGGAGCGGGCCTACGACATCTACAGCAGCCTGCTGTCCGAACGGATCATCTTCCTCGGCACCGAGATCGACGACGGCGTCGCGAACGTGGTCATCGCCCAGTTGCTGCACCTGGACTGGTCGAACCCGGAGCGTGAGATCTCCATCTACATCAACTCGCCGGGCGGCTCGCCCACGTCACTGATGGCCATCTACGACACGATGTGCTTCGTCACCGCCCCGGTCTCGACGTTCTGCGTCGGCCAGGCGGCCTCGACCGCGGCGGTGCTGCTGGCCGGGGGTGACCCCAAGCGCCGCTTCGTGCTCGAGCACGCCCGCGTGCTTCTCGGCCAGCCGGCCAGCGGGGTGCAGCAGGGCATGGTCTCTGACCTCAGCCTGCACGCCAAGGAGATGCTCCGGATCCGCTCCCAGGTCGAAGAGGTGCTGGCCCGGCACACCGAGCACGACATCGCCACCCTGCGCACGGACATGGACCGCGAAAAGGTCTTCACCGCCCGCGAGGCGGTGGAGTACGGGCTGGCCGACGAGATAATCACCAAGCGGGCCGAGGCCGGCTGAGACCGGCGGCACGGGACACGCCCTGGTCAGGCGGCGAGGCTCATCTCCACCCGCGGCCCGCCCAGACCGGCCCGGGGGTACTGGGCCCCATGCCGTCCAGCGGGCGACACCGTGCCGTCGCGAGTGCTCCCGGGCACGAGCTGGGCCTGCGTCATCTGTGCCTGGGCCCTGGCCCGCCTGGCCTGCGCGATCCTGGCCAGTTCGTCCTGGGCCAGGCCGAGCAGGTCGGCCAGCCCCAGGCCGAGGGCGTGCGCGGCGGCGGCGAGCACCTCCGACGAGGCCTCCTTACGGCCGCGCTCGATCTCGGAGAGATAGGGCATCGAGATCCGGGCGGCCTCGGACACGTCCTTGAGCCTGCGCTCCTGGGCGAGCCGCTCGCGGCGCAGCACGTCGCCCACGATGTGCCGCCACAGTGGATCCTTGACCTGGGGATCCTTGACGTGGGGATCCTTGACCTGGGGTTCTTTGTTCCTGTCCCCGGGCGGCGGCAGCGGGATGACGCGGGCCTGGTGCTGTGCATGGCTGCTCACCCTTTCAGGGTAGGAGCGTTGCGCCCGCGGCGGCGGCAGCATCGTTCTGCCCTGGGCGAATTCGCCCCGCATTGGGCTTCGCGGTCCGGCTTGAGCGTGGCTGTCCGGGGTCCGGGCCTGGCTGTATGGCCTGGCCGCGCCGCACGTGTGCCCGGCTAGTTACGGAATCGGCACTGGCGCGACGTCATCCAGCCACCCCATCATGGCGTCTAACTGTGGGGCTTGGGCTCTGTGTGGGACCTGCCAACTGGTGGCCGGCGAACGCAGGGAAGGCGGAAAGGCTAGCCATGGGCGGTACGCGGGTGATCGGGGTTACGGGGTTGCGAAGGACCGCCGCGGCGGCCGCCCTGGTGTCGGCGGCGGCGCTGGCCGGGGGTGGCGTGGCGGCGGCCAGCCCGATCCAGCACGGCCAGGCCCACAGCCAGGCGGTGTCAGGCGTCATCTCCACCGTCGCGGGAGGGGTGGGCGGCCCTGGCCCAGGCCCGAACGTCGGTCTGGACACCCCGTGCGGCGTCGCCGCCAGCGCCAGCAACATCTACGTCAGCTCCGGCGGGTCGGTGCGCAAGGTGACCCAGGACATCGGGCGCCTGTCCACGCTGGCCGGAACCGGCGCGTCCGGGCCGTTCGGCACCGGCGGGCCGGCCAGCAACGCCTCGGTCGCCCCCTGCGGGCTCGCGGTGGACCGGGTGGGCAACGTGGTGATCGCCGACACCGGCAACAGCCTGATCCGGGTGGTGGCGCACCACTCGGGCACGTACTACGGCCAGGCGATGGCCGCCGGGGACATCTACGCCGTGGCGGGCGGCGGCACCGGTGGCAACGGGTTCCCGGCCACCAGCGCCGCGCTCGCCTCGCCCGAGGCGGTGGCGATCGACCACCACGGCAACCTGGTGATCGCCGACACGGGCTTCTGCGAGATCCAGGTGGTGGCGCACCGCTACGGCACGTTCTACGGACAGAAGATGCGGCCCGGCTACATCTATGACGTTGCCGGGACCGGCGGCAACGGGGACGCCGGTGACGGCGGCCCGGCCACCGCGGCCGAGCTCGACAGGCCCGGCGGTGTGTCCGTGGACAGCGCGGGGAATCTCGTGATCGCCGACACCGAGAACAACCGGATCCGCGTGGTGGCCGAGAGTTCGGGCACGTTCTACGGGCAGGCGATGACGGCCGGGGACATCTACAGCGTGGCCGGCACCGGCGATGGCGCCTACTCGGGCGACGGCGGCCCGGCCACCCAGGCGGCGCTGCAGGCGCCCGGCGGGGTGTCCGTGGACAGCGCGGGGAACCTGGTGATCGCCGACACCGAGAACAACCGGATCCGGATGGTGGCCGAGAGTTCGGGCACGTTCTACGGGCAGGCGATGACGGCCGGGGACATCTACACCGTGGCCGGCACCGGCAAAAACGGGTTCTTCGGCAACGGCATCCCCGCGACCTCAACCGGGGTCGCCCTGCCCGACGCGGTGACCTTCGACCACGCGGGCAACCTGGTGATCACCAACACCAAGCAAAATCGCATCCAGGTGGTGGCGGTCAGCACCGGCACGTTCTACCGGCAGGCGATGACGGCCGGGGACATCTACACGGTGGCGGGCACCGGCAAGGAGGGACTCTCCGGTGACTTCGCCCCCGCTACATCGGCCGAGATGCTGAACCCGTGGGGGGTAGCCACCGATCACGCCGGTGACCTGCTGCTATCTACCTACAATGACGTCGTGCGGATGGTGCCCGTGGCCTCCGGCAACCTGTACGGGCACAAGGTGAAGGCCGGGGACATCTACGATCTGGCCGGCACCGGAAAGCAGGGGTTCTCAGGCGACGGCCGCCGGGCCAGCAAAGCCGAGCTCAACTACCCGATCGGCATCGGCGTCGACGCCGCGGGCAATCTGCTCATCCCCGACCGGTACAACGAGCGGATCCGGATGGTGCCTGTCGTCTCCGGCACCTACTTCGGGCAGGCGATGAAGGCGGGTGACATCTACACCGTGGCCGGTGACGGCACGGAGGGGTATACGGGTGACGGCGGCCCGGCCACCTTGGCCGAGCTCAACACTCCGCGCGCCGTGACCGCCGACGCCGCGGGCAACCTGGTGATCGCCGACGACGAGAACAACGTGGTCCGGGTGGTGGCGGCCGCGTCGGGCACGTTCTACGGTCAGGCGATGACGGCCGGTGACATCTACACGGTCGCCGGGAACGGCGTGGCCGGATACACCGGTAACGGCGGACTGGCCACCCTGGCTGAGCTGGACGAGCCCGGCGGCGTGTCCGTGGACGCCGCGGGCAACCTGGTGATCGCCGACGGCGGCAATGACGTGGTCCGGGTGGTGGCGGCCGCGTCGGGGACGTTCTATGGCCAGGACATGACGATCGGTGACATCTACACGGTCGCCGGGGACGGCGTCAGGGGATACGCGGGTGACGGTGGCCTGGCCACCTCGGCCGAACTGGACAATCCCCAGGACGTGACCGTGGACGGCAACGGCAACCTGGTGATCGCCGACAACGGCAACAGCCGCGTCCGGGTGGCGGCGGCTGTGTCGGGCACGTTCTACGGCCAGGACATGACGGCCGGGGACGTTTACACGGTCGCCGGGAACGGCACGGCCGGGTACGGGGGCGACGGCGGGCCGGCCACCGCGGCCGAACTGGCCTCTCCGGCCAGCGTGGCGGTGAGCGGCACGAAGCTGTTCATCGCCGACAAGCTGAACAACCGGATCCGGGAGGTTACCGGCTGACACACCCCGGTGCGGGCGGGAGACCGAAGCCGCCGGGTGCCATGATGGCCGGATGCGCGGACGATCTCGCACCGACTGGTGGGGCGTGGTGCTGGAGGCGCACGACGCCGTCGCGCTGGCTCATTTCTACGCCAGCATCCTGGGCTGGCCGATCGCCACGCAGGACGGGGGCGAGGCGGCGATAGCGGTCCCTGGCACCTCCTCTTACCTGGCCTTCGAGTCCTCGCCCGACTACGTGCCGCCGGTCTGGCCCGCCACCGGCGGGCAGCAGCAGATGATGATGCACATCGACGTGGCCGTTGACGATCTAGCCGCCGCCGTCGCCGAGGCGGTGGAACTGGGCGCGACGGTGGCCGCCTATCAGCCCCAGGACGACGTCCGCGTGCTGCTGGACCCGGCCGGCCACCCGTTCTGCCTGTACCTCGACCACGACCTCGACTGACCAGAGCCGCCGCTGATCTGAGCACGCTCAGGTGAGCTCGGCCGGATTCACGCCGGCGCCGCCGGCCGCGCTGCTCTGGTAGGCGGCGAGCACGAACCGCAGCACGTCGGTGGCCTCCTCGCCGCTCCACAGCAGCGGGCCATCGCCGGTGCGCAGCCAGCGCAGCCAGTGCCGTCCGGAGTCGCGGAAGCTGCTGGCCCAGTCGTCGTCGAGCGCGTGGTACCCACGCATCTCACCGTCGGCGTACACCTCCAGGCTGGGTTCCTGGATGCCGCGGCCGGTGCACCGGTTGACCCGGGCGAATCCCCGGCTGCCGGTGATCTCCCAGCGCTCGTCGTTGGTGTAGTAGTCCGAGCGCAGGTACATCTCCATCGCCAGCGTGATGTCCCACACGCCGCGGACGCCGCTGGTGTGCTCCCAGATGATCGTGGACGGTGCGTCGATGTCCACGCCGGGCCCGACCGGCGTGCTACCGACCCAGGCCCGGACCTCCCTGACCGGCCCGAACAGCCACAGCGCCGTCGCGAACTTGTGCCAGCCGTCGTCGAACACCAGGATGCCGTGGCCTCGCTTCATCTGCTCCCACTGCCACTCGAAGCTGCTGACCGGCACGTCCCAGCCGCCCAGGGCGCTGCCCACCATCTTCATGTGGTAGCCGGAGATGCGGCCAAGCTCGCCGGACTCGGCCACCTCCTTGAGCTTGCGCAGCGGCTCGTAGAACAGGTAGTTCTCCATCACCCGCAGGACCCGGCCGCTGGCCCGCGCGGCGTCCAGCATCTGCCGCGCCTCGCCGAGGTCGTTGCACATCGGCTTCTGCACGTTGACGTGCCAGCCGTAGCCGAGCAGTTCGGTGACGCCGGCGGCGTGCAACTGAACAGGAAGCAGCACCTCGACGGCGTCGACCTCGATACCGCTCGCCGCCAGTTCGGCGGCGCAGGAGAACGTGACGGCATCGGGCCAGTCCGCCTGGCGCTGCGCGCGGCGTTCCTCACTGGGGTCGACCAGCGCCACCACATCGGCGTCGAGGTTGCCTTGGTATGCGCAGCCGTTCAGGTCGAAAATCTGGCCCAGGCCAATGAACGCCACCCGCACAGGGCGGTCATACGGTGCGAAGCCCACCGCCTCAGTCTTCCCGATATCCGGCCGCGTACGGTCGGAGCCATGAATCATCATCAGCATGCCTACGACGGCCACCGGCACGACGCCGCCGATGTCGACTTCGGGGCCATAGCCGACCTGCTGGACCTGGACGCCGAGGTGCTGCACACGTACCTGTCGGACGCCACCGGCTGGGTGCACGACCAGGCGGCCGGGCTGACCGTGGCCCGGCTGATCGACCTGGGCTGCGGGACGGGGCCCGCGGCCGTCGAACTGGCCGGGCGCTGGCCCGCGGCCGAGGTGGTCGCCGTGGACGGGTCCGCGGCGTTGCTGGCGCGCCTGAGGGCCAAGGCCGCCAGACTCGGGCTGGCTGACCGGGTTCATACGGTCGAGGCGGATCTGGACGGGCCGTGGCCGGACACCGGCGCCGTGGACCTGGTGTGGACGTCGATGACCCTGCACCACCTGGCCGATCCGGGCCAGGCGCTGCGCGAGATCTTCGCCCGCATCCGTCCCGGCGGTCTGCTCGCCGTGGCCGAGCTCACCAGCTCGCTGCGCTTCCTGCCCGACGACATCGGGATCGGCCGGCCCGGGCTCGAAGCGCGCTGCAACGCCGTGTTCGACGAGACCCACGCGGCCGCGCTGCCGCACCTGGACGCGGACTGGGGCGCGTTCATGAGCCAGGCCGGGTTTGCCGATGTGGTCAAGCGGTCCTTTGAGATCGACGTGACCGCGCCGCTTCCGGCCGCCGCCGGGCGGTTCGCGCAATGGTCGCTGCAGCGCGGCCGCGAACAGTTCGACGGTCGGCTGGACGCCGCCGACCTGGCCACGCTCGACGCCATCACCAGCGACGACGGGCCGCACAGCGTCCTGCGCCGGCCGGATCTGGTCATCCGCGGCGCCAGAACCCTGTGGACCGGCCGGCGGCCCTGACCTTCAGAAGCTACGCAGAACCAGCCAAGAGGTTTCCCTCCGCTTGCTGCCGCATTGTCGATAGCAGCAACAAGCAACGAGAGGGGAACCACCGATGTCCAGCGATCCTGGCGGCCACCCACTGCCGCCGTCGGCACTCAGGCGGCGGGGGAAGCGGCGGCTGGCCGCGGTGACCGCCGGCGTCGGCGTGGCGAGCGTGCTGGCGGCCGCCGCCGTCGCCGCCACCCTCCCCGGCTCGGCTCACGCCTCCAGCACCGAGAATTCGGGTTCGTCGGCCAGTTCCAGTTCCAGTTCCAGTTCCGGCACTGGCACCAGCACCGGCACCGGCACCAGCGGCGACGGGTCCGGCCAGGCGAGCTCGGGATCCAGCACCGGTAGCTCATCGGGCTCGACGACGGGCGGCGGTTCGTCGTCGTCCTCGTCGGACAGCTCGTCCGGCACGGTGCACGCGACCTCGGGGGCGTCATGACCGCCGCCAGCCGCGCGTCAGGCGGGCCGCAGGCGGCGGCCAGCTGGGACGCGATCGGGACCTCGGTCCAGCTGGTCGTCACCGACCCGGCGCGGCTGGCGGCGGGCCGGCGGCTGCTGACCAGCTACATCGCGGCACTGGACCTGGCCTGCAGCCGCTTCCGGCCCGACTCCGAACTGGCCAGGGCCGAACGCCAGGCCGGGACGCCGGTGCGGGTGAGTGAGCTGCTCGCCGACGCGGTCAGCGTGGCCCTGTACGCGGCCGAGGTCACCGGCGGCGACCTCGATCCCACCGTGGCCACGCAGCTCGTCGCGCTCGGCTACGACCGTGACTTCGGGCAGATGGCCAAGGACGGCCCGGCGGTGCGGGTCGTCGCGGGCGGCCGGCCCCGCTGGCGGGAGATCCACCTGGACCGCGAGCGCGGCAGGCTGACCGTCCCGCCCGGTGTCCGGCTCGACCTCGGGGCGACGGCCAAGGCGCACGCCGCCGACCGGGCCGCCGACCGGCTGACCCGGCGGCTGCGCTGCGGTGTGCTGGTCGGCCTCGGCGGCGACATCGCGGTGGGCGGCGAACCCCCGGTGGGCGGCTGGCGAATCCGGATCCAGGACGTCACCGGGGACCCTGGCGAGCCTCCGGCCGGGCCCTCCCAGCTGATCGCGCTGGCCAGCGGCGGCGTCAGCTCGTCGGGCATCGCGGCCCGCCGCTGGCGGCGCGGCGGACGGTCGCTGCACCACATCCTGGACCCCCGCACCGGCCTGCCGGCCCGGCCGGTGTGGCGCACCGTCTCGGTGCTGGCAGACACGGCCGTGCGGGCGAACATCGCGAGCACCACCGCCATCATCCGCGGCGCCGCCGCGCCCGGCTGGCTGGAAGACGGGGGAATCGCCGCCCGCCTGGTCTCGGCCGCCGGCCAGGTGCGGGCCACCGCCGCCTGGCCCCACGAGGAGGCCGCGGCATGACCGGGATCACCCAGTCCACCGCCCTGTGGTACGCCAGCCGGGCCACCGGCGTCGTCTGCCTGGTGCTGTTCACCGCCGTGGTGCTGCTCGGCATCGGTGTCAACCGCCAGGGCCGGCTGCCCGGCCTGCCCAGGTTCGCCGTCACCGGGCTGCACCGCAGCCTGTCACTGATCGCCGTGGTCTTCCTGGTGATCCACGTGGTTACCGCGGTCGCCGACAGCTGCGTGAGCATCCGGCTGGCCGCCGCGATCATCCCGTTCACGTCGAGCTACGAACCGCTGCAGATCGGCCTCGGCGCCATCGCCCTCGACCTGATCGCCGCGCTGATCGTCACCAGCCTGCTGCGGGCCCGCATCGGCCGGCGGCTGTGGCGGGCCGTGCACTGGCTCGCCTACGCCGCCTTCCCTGTGACGGTGCTGCACTCGGTCACCAGCGCCAAGGACCTGCAGTCGGGCTTCCTGCTCGGCCTCACGGTCGCGTGCGGGCTCGCCGTCATCGGGGCCGTGAGCTACCGGGTGATCCAGGCCAGGCCGGCCCGCCGGGCGGCGCCGGTGCCGCTGGGCCAGGGGGCTCTGCTGGCCGAAGACATGACCGGCTACCGGGTCCTGGAGAAAGGAGCCAGCCGATGAGCGGCACGGCCACGATGGAACGCCCCAGAGCCACCGCCCCGCGAGGCATCCCCCGGCTGCTCGGGCCCGGCGGCGCCGACCGGCCCGGGCACCTCCGGGCGCACGGCCGGCTGCCCTACCGCGACGGGCTGATCGAGGAGATCGGCGTGGCGGGGCTGACCGGGCGAGGCGGAGCGGCTTTCCCCGCGACGGTCAAGATGACCGCGGTCGCCCGGCAGCCAGGCGGCAAGGTCGTGGTGGGCAACGGCGCCGAGGGCGAGCCCGCCAGCCACAAGGACAAGCAGTTGCTCTGGCTGGCGCCGCACCTGGTGCTCGACGGCCTGCAGCTCGCCGCCCACGCGGTGGGAGCCAGGCGCGCGGTCCTGTACGTGCACCGCAACGACCAGCTCCAGGGCCTGCTGGCCGGGGCGCTCGCCGAACGCGCGGACGCCGGCGACGACCGGATCGCGGTCGAGCTGGTGCCCGCACCGCACCGGTTCCTGGCCGGTGAGGAGTCCGCGCTGGTCAGCCGCCTCGGTGGCGGCCTGGCCCGGCCCATGTTCAAGCGGCCGCCGGTCTTCGAGCGTGGTGTCGGCGGTCTGCCCACGCTGGTGCAGAACGTCGAGACGCTCGCTCACCTGGCCCTGATCGCCCGGTACGGCGCCGCCTGGTTCCGCGAGCAGGGCACGGCCGCCGAGCCGGGCACCATGATCGTCACCGCGCACAGCACGGACGGGGTCAGCCAGGTCAGTGAGGTGCCCATCGGCGCGCCGATCGCCGGCCTGCTCGGCCTGGGCCGGGCCCCCGCCCAGGCGGTGCTGGCCGGCGGCTACCACGGCGCCTGGATCCCCGCCGACCTGGCCGCGCGACGGCCGCTGGCCGACGCCGAACTCCGCCCGCTCGGCGCCGCCGTGGGTGCGGGCGTGCTCGCCGCGCTCCCGCCGGACCGGTGCGGCCTGGCCGAGACCGCCCGGGTGCTGCGCTACCTGGCCGCCGAGTCGGCCGGCCAGTGCGGGCCCTGCCTGAACGGACTGCCCCGCATCGCCGCCGTGTTCTCCGCGCTGGCCCGGCCCCACCTCGGCCGCGGCGGCCACCCGGGCCGCCGCGGGCTCGACGACCTGGAGCGGTGGGCCGGGCTGGTCACCGGGCGGGGCGCCTGCCACCACCCCGACGGGACCGTGCGGCTGGTGCGCAGCGCGCTCACCGTGTTCTGCGGTGAGGTCGACGAGCACCTGCGGGGCCGCTGCACCGCCGGCCCGGCCGCGGCCCCGTTCCTGCCGGTGCCCGCGGCCGCGGCCCCGCTGTCCCGGCGCGACTGGAGGTAAATCATGGGCTCCCGCCTGCGGGTCGACCCCGTCGCCTGCTCCGGCCACGGCCTGTGCGCCGAACTGCTGCCCGAGCGGGTCACCCTCGACGAGTGGGGCTACCCCGTCGTCTCCGCCGAGCCCATCCCGCCGGCGCTGGAGGTCCACGCCCGGCGCGCCGTGACCGACTGCCCGGCCCTGGCCCTGCTGCTCGACCGGGCCGGGTGAGGATCACCCGGCCCGGCCTGGTGCCCGTCAACCGGACACGGTCGTTACCGACAGCGCGTGCGCCGCCACCTGGGCGGGGCTGAAGTAGGCGGTCGCCCACTGGCGGTGGGAGAACAGCGCGGTCTGGTCGTCGTAGTGCGGCGAGGCCGGGTTGTCCGACTCGGAGTAGGCCACCACCGTGGCCGCCTGCGGGCAGGGGGTGCCGGGGGCCCAGGTGACGGCCTGGATGTAAGTGGAGCTGGTGCCCGGGATCGCGCCGGGAGAGTTGATCTCCATCGCGTTGATCTCACCGTTGGGGTCGGCCTGGCCACCAGGCATCCGGAACCGCCGGCCGTTGAGCAGCACGTACTGCACCTGGCCGAGGGCGATGTCGTACGGCTGGTGGAAGTGGCGCATCTCCGTTAGGGCGTCGCCGAAGCTCTGCTGCACCGCGGAGCTGGTGGCGTCCAGCCCGTCGGGGGTGTGCACCGGGTCGCTGACCTGGAACGGGTGCGACCACGGGCCTCCCGGAGCACCCAGCGCCAGGTTCCAGAAGTCACCGAACAGCACCGCCCCACGGGATGACGGATTCTCCCGGCCGTTCCAGCCGGCCAGCGTGTTGCAGGAGTCCCCGACCGGGATCGTCTTGCCGTTGCTGGTGGGCGCCTGCCCGCCGGGGAAGGACCGGCACATGGCCACCACCTCCGGCTTGACCAGGCTGGCCCCGTACTGGATGTCGGAGTACATCAGGGTCTTCATGGCCTGGAGGGTGAACCCGGCCCGGCCGAGCCCGTCGGTGCCCGCGATCCGGTCCATGACCATGGTGAGGGCGCTGCGGGTGCGCAGGTCGTAGCTCTGGTCGATCGGCTCGGCCCCCCAGCGCGTGCGGGTGTCACCGAAAATGCGGGGGAAGCCGGTGAGCGGGTGGCCCGGGTTAGCCAGCCAGTAGCTGTCGTTGGAGTTCTCCACGAAATCGCGGCGCACCAGCGTGGGCTCCTGGTTACCGCCGAAGATGCCGGGCGCGGCCGCGCCCGGGCCGGTAGCCCACCGGCAGGACGGCTTCGAGCCGTCCAGGACCGGCAGGTCGTCCTGGGCGAAGGTGCCTACGCCGACCGCGGTGTCGCAGCGCGCCGCCTCGGCGTTGGTCACGTCCGGCACTGGCAGGATGTCGGCGTACAGGGCATGGCCCGCGGCGTCGGCCACGACCGTGTTGTTCCACGGGCCGCCCTCGTACTTCTTGAGCACCGACAGCACCTGGGCGGCCGATCCCGCCTCGTCGATGCCCAGGAACTGGTTCATGTACCGCAGGTTGCCGGCGTCGGCGTCGGCCAGCGCGAACGCGGTCTTGGTGGTCCACGGTGTGTTCAGGGGCATGTAGTGGTCGATGATCGGCCCGTACTGGCTGAACCAGACCGTGTGCTTTATCGAGCCGTGCCGCGTGCGCACGGTGACCGTCTGGCTGGTCATGGCTGCGGCTTTGCCGTTGTACACGTACTCGGTCGGGTGGCCGGGGACCAGGGTGAGCTGGTACAGCGTGTTCGTCCAGGAGCGCGAGGTGGTCTCGCTCCACGCCATCGAGCGGGTGAACCCGATGGCGATCACCGGCACCCCGATGATCGTGGCCCCCTCGACGTTCATCGTGCCCGGAATCGTGAACTGCACCTGGTACAGGTGGAGCGCGCCCAGCCAGGGCAGGTGCGGGTTGCCGAGCAGCAGGCCACTGCGGTGGTCGCGCATGCCGGCCGAGCCGATCGCGATCGCGTTGCTGCCCGTCCCCCCGGTCGGCTGATGGCCAAGCGTGCGGATCTCGGACACGCTGGGCAAGCCGTCGGTGCCGGGCGCGGTCCGTGTCACGGACGCGGCCAACGCGGACAGGCCCGATGTTGCTGCCGTGTTCGTGGTGGTCTTGGCCGGGGCGGGTGGCTGCGCCTGCGCGAGCGCGTCCGGGCTCGAGCTCAGCCCCTCGATGTCCACCAGCTGATAGGCCACGAGGTAGGCGTCCAGCAGGTTGATCGGCTTGACCCAGGCCCGTCCCCGGCAGACCCGGTTGGGCACGCCGCCGGCACCGCCGACCGACGCCAGATAGTGGTTGTAGCCCGCGACGTAGCCGGTCATCAGCTGCCGGACCTGTGGCTCGACCGCGCCCACCCCGGTGCGCACGGCCAGCAGGTGCGGGATCACCCGCCGGCCGATCACCGACTGCCAGTAAATGTCGCTGTCCAGGTTGGGGATCTGGCCACCCGCCGGTCCCGGCGCCGACGCGTCCGGCCCGAAGTAGCGCGACCGCTGCCCCTCGACCGTGACGTAGACCTGTGCCATCGTGCACAGTTGGTCGCTGGCCAGGGCGTACCCGTAGCCGTAGCCGAGCGAGCCAAAGCTGCCCGCGGTGATGTGCGGCACGCCATAGGACGTGCGCACGATCGTGGCCCGGTACCGCGCCCCGCCCACCCGGGTCGCGTTCGCCCGCGTCGCCGACGCGGCCGGTCCAGCGCCGACGGCGAGGCTGGCGGCCACCACCCCCGCCAGGCCCACGGCCGCGAACCGCCGCCCGCCACCGGGCGCGCGCCAACGCTTCCAGCTCTGCCCACCGCTCATCTCTGCTCCGCTTTCCTCCGCGGCCAAGACCCGCGGCCTCTAATAGATAACGGTTATCTCTATAGATAACCGTTATCCGATGGAAAGTCAACGGAGATTGGCTGCGCGCCGAGCAGCCACCACAGGTGCGCCCAGGCCCGCACCCCTTCCCCCAGGCGATGCACGCGGATGTACTCATTCGGGGCGTGCAGCATCTCGTCGGCGGTGGAGAACGAGAAGAACAGCGTCTTGGCCCCCAGCACCTCCTCGAACAGCGCCGCCGCAGGCAGCGTGCCGCCGATGCGCGCGAGGATGACCTGCTGGCCGGGGTAGACGGCGGTCAGGGCGGCCCTGGCGGCGGTGACGGCGGGGTGATCCGGGGCGATCGTGTAGGCGGCGGCGCCGCCCGGCTCCGCGGCCACCTCCACCCGCACCCCCGGCGCCGCCGCACCGGTCAGGTGGGCCTGGATCGCGTCGAGCACGGCGGCTGGCCGCTGGCCGGGTACCAGCCGGGCCGTGACGTGTGCGGTGGCCACGTGCGGGATCACCGTGTACGGCCCGCCGCCGGCGATCCCGTTAACCTCCAGCGTGGGCCGCAGCCACAGCCGCTCCAGGGTGCTGTACCCGGGCTCGCCGAACAGCGCAGGCACACCCAGTTCGGCCGCGTAGGCGGCGTCGTCGAAACCGATCGCGGCGAGTTCGGCGCGCTGCCCCGCCGTCAGCTCCGCCACCCCGTCGTAAAAACCCGGCACGGCGACCCGGCCCTCGGCCGTATGCAGTCCGGCCAGCAGCCGGGCCAGGGCGTGTACCGGACTGCGAACCGTCCCGCCGTACCGCCCGGAGTGCAGATCCCGGTCCGCCCCGGTCACCCGGATATCCAGCGCGACCAGGCCCTTGGACGCGACCGACACCGACGGCTCGCTGGCCCGCCACTGCGCGCCGTCCGCGGAGATGACCAGGTCGGCGGCGAACTGCCCGGCATGCTGGCGCAGGAAGACAGGCAGGCTCGGGCTGCCGATCTCCTCCTCGCCCTCGAACAGGAACGTGACGTTCAGCGGCAGGCCGCCGAACTGGCGCAAGAAGGCCTGGGCCGTCTTCAGCACCACCAGAATCGGGCCCTTGTCGTCGGTGGCGCCGCGCCCGTACGCCCGGCCGTCGCCCACAGTCAGCTCGAACGGTGGCGTACGCCACTCCGCCAGCGATCCGGTCGGCTGCACGTCGTAGTGCCCGTACACCAGCACGGTCGGCGCGCCGGGCGCGCCGTGCCACTCGCCGGCCACGACCGGGTTGCCGTCGGTCGCGATCAGCCGGCCGTTCGCGAACGACAGTTGCCCGGCGAGCCACTGGGCGGCCGCGTGCATGGCCGCGGGGTCGGACTCGCGGCTGACGCTGCGGATCGCGACGAACTCCGCCAGTTCGGGCAGGTAGTGAACGGGATCCTCGAAGGAGGGGACGTCGCCGGTCATCGGCGGCTAGCTCGCGCCGGTGTCGCCGGGGAAGCACCGGTTGAGGTTCTTGCCGTCCTCGGGGACGACGAAGTCGGCGGGCGCGGTGATCGTCTCCAGCGTATCGGCGCCGTCCAGGCTGGTGACCGTGCCGATGACCTGGCCGCTGGCCACGGCGTCGCCGGGCCCGACCACGGGTTCCCACCAGCCGGCCCGGCGGCACCGAAGCCACAGGAACCGGCCCAGGTAGCGCGGTTCCGCCAGGCCGGGTTCGCCGGACGGGGCGCCATCGGTCATGTCGAGCGCCCGCAGCACGCTGACGGCGGGCGCCGCCGCCCGCATCGGTGCCAGCAGTTGCTCGGCGCCTTCCCGGTCGCCCACATAGGTGACGTGCAGGTCCACGACGAACTGTCCGCGCCGGGCCTCGGGAACCGAGGGCAGCGGGGGCAGCCGGACCAGCGACAGGGTGGTGGACATGGTCTCGGGCAGGTGGCGGGTCCACTCCCGGTAGGCGCGCAGCAGGGCCGGCGCCGCGAGCCCGGGGAAGGTGATGCTGCCGTCGAGGCTGCGCACATGATCGGCGGCATAGCCGAAGGTGCGGGCCATGATCGCCACCCCGCCACCGAGCGTGTACCCGACCGCACCGACGCTGGAGCAGGATCCGCTCAGCGGGGCGAGCCCGTGCACGGCCGCGGCCTTGATCACATCCGCCCACCGGGTGCCGGCCCCGACCGATGCCGTCGCGTTTCTGGGATTCACATGGACCGAATTCATCCGGTGAGTGCTGATCAGCACGCCCTCGTCGATCGGAGCCAGCGCGCCGTGGCCGGTCGCCTGCACCCCCACCGGGAGCCCGGCCTTGGCCGCGTGCCGCACCGCGGCCCGGACGTCGTCGGCGTTCGTCGCGCCCACGACCAGCGCCGGAGTGTGGGTGACGGCCAGGGTGAAGGTCTTGATCTCGTAATCGACGCCGAGGTGGCCGGGCTGCAGGACCGGCCCGGCCGCCTCCTCGTTGAGCGCGGCGGTCAGTTCACGCGTGTCCGCAGGCATGGTCATGATCTGCCTTCCTCGTATCTGCGATTTCGGAGAGTGCTACAGACCGAAATCTCGATCGAGCCGGTTGCAGGACGGTTGCAACCGCGTTAAAAGCAGATCAGGCCGCTATCGCGGAGTCAGCACGCAGAACTCATGGCCATCGGGATCGGCCATGACCACCCAGCCGACCTCGCCCTGGCCGATGTCGACGCGAGTCGCCCCGAGGGAGACGAGACGGTCGGCCTCACCTTGCTGATCACCGTGAGCGGGTGGAGCGAGGTCGAAATGCAGCCGGTACTTCCTGGACTTCGGCGTCAGCGGCGGGCCGCCCCAGGTGATCTTCGGACCGCCGTGCGGCGACCGGATCGCGGTCTCCTGATCCTGATCCCAGACCAGCGGCCACCCCAGCGCTTCGCTCCAGAAGTACCCGGCCTCCTGCGACCCCTCGGACGCCAGCGCCCCGATGAAACCGCAGTCGGCGAGGAACTTGTTGCCCGGCTCGATGACGCAGAACTCGTTGCCCTCGGGGTCTGCCAGCACAACATGACCGTCCTGCGGGCCTTGGCCAACGTCGATGTGCCGGGCACCGAGCCCGAGCGCCCTGGCCACCGTCCGCTGCTGGTCCTCGAGGGACGTGCTGGTCAGATCGAAGTGCATCTGGTTCGGGCTGGTCTTCTGCTCCTCAGTGGGAAGAAACCGGATCCGGAACCCGGTGTCATCGCTCGGCAGGAGCGCCATGCCATCTTGAGGATCGGCGGCCATCTTCCATCCCAGGACCCCAGCCCAGAAGCGCGCCAGACGGACCGGGTCGTTCGCATCAAAGCAGAGCGCCACGAGCTGACACGTCATCCTGCCTCACACCTTCGTTCTGATTTCACGGCCACATGACGGTTGAACGACAAAGAGGTCCGTTCCAGTATCTGGGAGTCGCTACCGGCGCGAGAACTGCATTAAGGGTTTGAAGTCTCCCCTGTTGTCTGCTGATTGAAGTGCCGAGATGTAATCCCTGCGTAGGGTGCCAGATTCAGCCAGAGAAGCTCCTCCCCAGGTAAATCTGGATCCGCCCAGAGCGACGATGAGCGCATCCGAGGCGAGCCGCGACCACCGGCCGTTGCCGTTGGGGAATGGATGGATGACAACCAGCCGGTACCCCCATCGGATCGCGCACTCGTCGTTGCTGTAGCGGTCCGTACTGGTGTCGGCCAGCCAAGCCGTGGCGTCCGCTTCAAGGTCACGCATGTCCATACGCACCTGCCAGTGGGGCACGCCCAGGTTCCGGTCCGTCGTCCTGTACTGGCCTGCCCAGGTCCACACCTGGTCGTACATCCTCCGGTGCAGGCGCGTGAGCCACGCTTCCTTTATTACCGACTCCGGCTGGAGCCGACGGCGCGAGAAGAAGAGCCAAGACATGGCGCCGCTGATGTTGTCTGCCTCTGCGCGGTTCAGCTCATCGCGGGTGACAAC
>DATAWQ010000156.1:0-2400 GCA_036267135.1 Streptosporangiaceae bacterium
CTTTCCGGCGCGGATCTCGAAGTGCGGTTTCGTGGCTGGTGTCGTGGCTGGGGCCCTGGCCTCAGCTGACACATCGGCATTACAGGTCACGCGCGTCACTGACCTGGCCCTGA
Organism: Streptosporangiaceae bacterium; assembly: GCA_036267135.1. GTDB lineage: Bacteria > Actinomycetota > Actinomycetes > Streptosporangiales > Streptosporangiaceae > PALSA-505. The sequence goes on from DATAWQ010000156.1 coordinate 114, forward strand.
TCTGGTCCTGGCCAACGACATCGATGCCACATCGATGCCGTCCCAGCAGCATCAATGCCACATCGATGCAGCTCTTTTGGAGTGAGTGTCAGGCGGCGAGTCCGTGGTCGTGCTGGTAGCGGCTGTGGTGGTTGCGGTGGTGTTCTTGCTGGATGTGCCAGTTCCAGTAGGCGGCGGTGTCGCCGCTGGCGTTGATGGCGCGGTGCCAGAGCATGGCCTGGGCTCCGGCCAGGCCCCAGCGGGCGCCGGTGATGCCCATCCGGTCCTGGACCAGGTGGCGGCAGGCGCCCTCGATGACCCCGGTGGCGATCGGCCACCCGTTCGCCAGCGCGGTCGGGTAGTCCAGGTAGGGCTGCTTGCTGCGCAGGTAGGACAGGGTGGCGCGGATGTTCTTCGCATGCTCGCCGCCGGGGCGTGGCGGCCGGTCCGCGGCGAGCTGCCCGATCCGCGCGATCACCTCGGCGACCCGGCCGTGCAGGATGTCCAGGCCCTGCGCGGTGACCCAGTCCTCGATGGCCGGGTCGCGGGGAGCGTGGAAGCACCAGGCGGTCTTCCACAGGTATCCCAGCACGTGGATGAAGTCGATGATGATCGTGACAGTGACGCCCCGCTCCGCGGCCTGGTCCTGGATCCAGGCGATCTGGCAGCGGTCGCCGTCGGCCAGCGCGATCCAGGGACGGCAGAGGCCGGGGTCGCGGCGCTGTGCCTCGCCGAAGGCCCGGGCGATGGTGACGTCGCGGCGGGCGGTGATGTCGCAGGCATACCACCGGTTCACCGCCCGCGGCCCGTCCGCGGGCTCGCCCGGTTCCCGGGCCATGACCTGCTCCGGGGTCCGCGGCGCCGGGATGATATCGAAGACGGCGGCCGTCTCGGCCATCCGCTTGTGGCCCTTCTTCTCCCCCGTCCCGGTTCTCTTCTCAAAGGTCCGGGACCGCTGCTCCGGGGCCTTCGCCCGGCGGCGGCGGGCCTCCGGCCGCATCGCCACGCCCTTGCCGTCCCCCGAGAGCCCCAGCGGCAGCAGGGCCCCCTCCTGCCCGGCCGCGGGCAGCAGCGGCTCATCCCGGGCCCGGGCCGGGTCCTGGCCGAACCGCTCCGCGTCCGCGGCCGCCTCCAGCACGATCAGCTCCAGCTGCCGCCGGCCGATGCTGACCCCGGTCACCGCCAGCACGAACTCACGCGCCTGCTCATAGGACCCGGCCCGGCAGAACATCACCGCCAGCCGCTGCAGCGCCCACGAATACCCCCGCGGCGGCAGGTTCAGCACCGCATCCCGCGGGAACAGCGACAGCACCCCCCTGATCCCCGACCGGTAGCCGATCCGCGACACGGTCACCTCGCCCACCCTCGTCGCCACCGGCCGGGTATGCCCCCGCTCAGCCCGCGTCCGCGCCACCCCGTCCGCCCCCGTCACCGCCGGCAGCCGCACCTCACCCGCAGCCTGAGTGTCCAGGGCCAGCTGGACCACCCCGCACAGCAGCTTCCGGCCCTCCTCGGCGACCCGCCCCTCCATCGCATCCAGCGTCACCGACCGCCCCGCCTCCGCCGCCAGCCCCGCCAGCGCCACCGCCAGCGGGCCCAGCCCCGCCAGCACCGCCTCCGCGCTCGCCGCCAGCTCCTCCAGCCCGTACTCTTCCACCTGAGGCTTCCCTTCCGCCGTCCCGGACTTCGCAACCTCAGGACCCTACGGAACGGAAGCCTCACCCATGCCCAGACACGCCGCAGCCACCACAACCCTCACTCCAAAAGAGCTGCACCCATGCTCCATCGATGCCGTCAGCCGCCCGCGCCCGGCGCTCACTCCAGAAGAGTCACACCCCTCGCGCAATCCGTACTGAACGTATATCTAACCCCTGTTCGCACCTTCTGCCAATTTAGTTAGATATTGACCGTAAAGCCTTACTAAAGACCTGCGTATTGTGGTTTAAGTGGGCATTACCAAGCCGTTCGGACTGACTATATGACCAGCTTGGGAGTTACGTGATGAGTATTGAAAAGCAACCGCCCTTACCACGTGGATAGCGTTTACTTCCGGGTGTGAACCGCGCAGTCACCAGCGGCGTCTCGTTAACGTAACCAGCTCGGCTATCAGCTGCCGGTTCGCAGGTCACCGGTTTCTGGTGGCACAGGAAAGCGCCTCACCAACGGAGGAAAGAATTATGCGACTTGGCGCGAGAATGATGCTGTGGGCGTGCTGCGCCGGCCCTGCCGTGGCGGCCATGCTCGTCACGGGATCCGGCCCCGCGAACGCGGCGGGACTCACGCCAACAGTTAGTGCCGGGAACAGCTT
>DATAWQ010000157.1:0-2534 GCA_036267135.1 Streptosporangiaceae bacterium
GCGGAGGCGCTCGTCGCCGATCCCGAAGTGGTGGGCCACCTCGTGGATCACGGTCCGCCGTACCTCCTCGACCACCTCATCCTCGGTGTTGCAGATCGCGCAGATCGCGCGGCGGTAGATCGTGATCCGGTCCGGCAGCACTCCGGCGTACCCGGACGCGGTCCGCTGGGTCAGCGGGATCCCCTGATAGAGCCCGAGCAGGCCGGGCGGCCCCGGGCCGTGCTCCACCATGATCGCCACGTTGCTGATCAGGCGGCCGAGGTCCTCAGGCAGCGTGTCCAGCGCCGCGCCGACCATTTCCTCGAACCGCTCGGGTTCCACTCTGATCAGAGGGCGCCCTCCGAGGCGTGATCACTCATGGGACAGTTCTACCGGGCCAGGCGGCGTCGGCCTATTGTTGGCCCGTGGCTGAGCGCGCGGCGGAGACGGGTCCGCGCAGGCCGACCGCCGCCGAGATCGCCGCCGCCACCGGCCTGACCATCCCCGACGTGATCGCGCCCGGTCTTCGGGTGCTGTTCTCGGGGATCAATCCCGGCCTGTACTCGGCGGCCACCGGGCACCACTTCGCCCGGCCGGGGAACCGGTTCTGGCCGGCCTTGTACCGGTCCGGGTTCACCCCGCGCCAGCTGCGGCCCGACGAGCAGGAGCAGCTGCTCGGCCTGGGACTCGGCATCACCAACGTGGTTCCCCGGGCCACCGCACGTGCCGACGAGCTCACCAATGATGAGCTGCGCGAGGGCGGCAGGAAGCTGCTGGAGAAGGCCGAGAGCTTCGGCCCGCGGTGGCTGGCGATCGTCGGCGTCACCGCCTACCGGACGGCTTTCGGGGAGGCCCGCGCCACCTTTGGGCCACAGGCCCGGACCGCGGGCGCCACCCGATTGTGGGTGCTGCCGAACCCAAGTGGCCTCAACGCGCATTTTGTGATGCCCAAGCTCGCCGAGGAGTTCGCACGGCTGCGCGAGGCCGCCGAGGCGGGAGCTACGAAACCGAGCACTCCATAACGACCCACCGGTGTTGGCGAACCCTCAGCGGGCTGAATGCTCTATGGACTCCACCTAAGCTCGGTCAAGCTTCCCGCGAGTTGAGGCTAGCCGCGGAGGAGCCCCGGCGGTAGCTGGCGGCCGGAACGCCTCTCACGCCGCAATTCGAGGATTGCCGCCGCGGTCATGAGCAAAGTCCCAAGATAGACAAGGGTGCTCGTCCAGGCCAGCGCAAATGCTAGCCGGGGATCGTTCCCCAGCGGTGAGAGGATCAGGGCCGCCCACACGCCCGCGTAAAGCACGCTGGCCGCTCTGGCCACCCGGCCCGGCCGCAGAAGTGGCTGCTGGTTCTGCACCCGGATCGGCTCCGGCGGCGGGGCTAGGCTTAGCCCGGCGGGGATGTCAGCGGTGACCGCGGCTAGGTCCGCGTACGTCCGCGACGCGAACGTCTGGCTCAGCCGCAGGTCGAATTCGTCCTTGTCCAGCACGCCGTGTACGAATGCGGCCTTGAGGGCGCCGATCACCTGCTCGCGGTCGGCGTGCGAGGCGCGCAGCCGACCACCGTCTCCGGCCCGTGCTGCCATCTCGTCCCCCCGGCCTCCCACCACCGGCGCCTCCTTACCACAACGGTCCACGTCAAGCGTAACGCGGACGCGCTTTTCGGCGGACATTCTGGCCGAACCCAAGCGGCCTCAACGCCCATAAGTCAGCAGCTCAGCTCGCAGCTGACTTCGCGGAACTACGCAAGCAGGCAATGGACTGAGCACGTCTCTAGGGCACAGGAGCTACAGCTATGGATCTCTATCGGTATCGGATCACCTACAAGGACGGCCGCATCCAGGAGGTCGAGGCCAGCTCGACCAGGACAACCGAGGAGTTCATCTACTTCGAGGATGACGGCGACTGGCTGCTCCAGGTCGCCACAGACTCCGTGGAGAGCGTGAGCGGCGCGGACGTACCCGAGCCGGTGCGGCCGGCGCTGAGCAGAGCGAGATGCGGCGCTGACTACGCTGCGGGCTCGCACATCGTTAGCAGCTTGGTAACCGTGGCCCAGTTGCGAGCCGTGCCGGTCACCGTGTCGGCCTTCTTCTGGCCGAGCTTCACCAGCGCCGCTGCCAGGTCGCTGCGGCCGTAGCCGTCCGGGGTATGCAGAAAGATCGTGCGCCCGACGAGCTGGGCGGTATCGCGGCTGCCCTGCTTGTCCGCGATCTGCTGGGCGGCCGCCACGCGTTCGGCGACATCGGAGCCCGGTTCGCCGCTCAGGAACACCGCGTGCACGGCCCTGAGGTTCGGCTCGCCGGTGTACGGGTTGTCGCGCGCCACCTGGGCCAGTTCCTCGCGCGACAGCACCACGACCCGGCACGGAACGCCCAGCGACGTGGCGATCGCCTGCTCGAGGGCCGCCGCCAGCGTGGCCGTATCGGACTGGTCGCTGGTGAAGACCACGTTGCCGCTCTGGATGTAGGTCGCCACGTCGGCGTGACCCAGCGAGCCAACCAGCTCGCGCAACTCGGCCATGGCGACCTTGTTGTGGCCGGCCAGGTTGATGCCCCG
>DATAWQ010000158.1:0-1730 GCA_036267135.1 Streptosporangiaceae bacterium
AGCGCCATCGAGCAGGCCACGCCAGCGATCGCGAGCAGCCGGACTGTACCTCGGATTCGCATTCCCATTAGTCCTATTCCGTGACGAACGTGGGGCATATGGCTTACGCCAGGGCCGAAATAATAGATGTGGGCTACTTAAACCGATTGATGATCATAACAGAGCGCAATGGATGATGCGGGTGAAACAGGTCCATTGTGCTCCTGTGTTCGGCCTGGCCGGAGGCCGGGCGTCCGGCCAGCGAGATCGGTATCGGACAGAGCAAGCTTTGGTTACAAGACAGAGCAAGCTTTGGTTACAAGTTGCGCAAAAAAGCATTGGCGATCGGGCCCGCGCTGTCGGCCCCGAGGCCGCCGCCTTCGACCAGCACGGCGAAAGCCACGTCGCCGCGGTAGCCGATGAACCAGCCATGGGCCGGCGGGTTCGGGCCGTTCCCGTACTGCGCGGTGCCGGTCTTGCCGTAGACCCCCGGCGGGAAGCCGACGCCGGCCGCGGTTCCGGTGGTGACCACCGCGCGCATCATCGGCCGCAGCGTGTCCAGAATCGCCGGGCTGATCGCGTGCGGCCGCGCCTGCGGCCCGGGCGCGGGGATGGTCACCAGCTGTGGCGGGAGCCGCGAGCCGTGTTCGATCGCGGCGGCCATCGAAGCGAGCGCGGCGCCGTCCAGGTACTGCGCGGCGAGCATGGCGAAGGTGGAGTTGCACGACACGGCGAAGGCCGTCTGCAAATTCGTGGCACCGAACTGCTCGTTCTCGTCGTTGTGGAAGATCCCGCCGCCGATGTCCACCTGACTCGGGCACTGCACCGCAGTGGAGGGGCGCATCCCGGTCCGGGCCAGGGCCGACGCGGTGACCACCTTGAACGTTGAGCCGGGCGGAAACTCGCCGAGCAACGCCCGGTCGAAGCCGCCGGGACGCTCGACCACGGCGAGCACCTTCCCGGTGGATGGCTGGATCACCACCATGTCGATGGGCTTCGTCGTCTTGGTCGAGCGAACGGCCTGCGACGCGGCCAGCTGGTATCGCATGTCGCCCTGGCCGATCTGATCGCCGGCCTGGTAGGGAGCGCCGAGCGCCTTGGCCTGCGCGGCGGTGGCCGTCACCACGCCGCCGGTGAGCAGCTGGAGCGACCCAGATTCCGCGACGACCTGAGGCGAGCTCAGCATCGTTTCGTCGGCGGCGAGCACCTGCGCCCGCTGTGGCCAGGCGGCGCTGAGCACGAACCGTTCGCCCGCCCGCAGCGCCGGGTAGATCGCGGCCGGGCTCCAGCTCACCCACCAGCGGTGGTCCTGCCGCACCAGCCGCAGCCGCCCCGCGTAGGCCCAGGTGTGCCCGCTGGCCAGGTCCGCGGTTGCGGTGAACCGGGCCACCGTCGACCCGCCGCTCGTCGTGACCGGGCCGGATGCCAGGCGCAGGCGGCGGACGCCGAGCTGGGTCGCCGCCTGGCGCAGCGGGCGGGCCAGCCCGGACCGCGGCACGTCCACGCTGACCTTCTGCAGGCGGCCACCACCAGCACGACCACGGTTACCACCACGGCGACGGACCGCCGCCTGCCCCGGGAAATGCCGCTTTGGTGCACCTCGGCGAGGTTAGTCAGGATGTGGCCGGAGCGCGTGTTTTCTATGCGTAACGGGCGGTCATCTTGGAATGACTCAAGGCTCGGCCACGGTGGCGGGATATCGTGCACGGGTGGCGTCTACACGGCAAACAGCCACGGTCAGCGCGCGCCCG
>DATAWQ010000159.1:0-100602 GCA_036267135.1 Streptosporangiaceae bacterium
GCGGTCACGTACCGGCTGCGCGACTGGCTGCTGTCGCGGCAGCGTTACTGGGGCTGCCCGATCCCGATCGTCTACTGCGACTCCTGCGGGACGGTTCCGGTACCCGAGGAGCAGTTGCCGGTCCGGCTGCCCGACCTGGACGACTACCGGCCCAAGGACGGCCGGTCACCGCTGGCCGGCGCGCGGGACTGGGTGACCACCAAGTGCCCGGGCTGCGGCGGCGAGGGCCGCAGGGAAACCGACACGATGGACACGTTCGTGGACTCGTCCTGGTACTACCTGCGGTACTGCGACCCGCACAACGAGACCGAACCGTGGAGCGCCGCCGCGATGGCGGCCTGGATGCCGGCCGACCAGTACATCGGCGGCGTCGAGCACGCCATCTTGCACCTGCTGTACTCCAGGTTCCTGGTCAAGGCCCTGGCCGACCTGGGGCACCTGCCGGTGACCGAACCGTTCGCCAGCTTCTTCGGCCAGGGGATGATCACCCGGCACGGCGCGAAAGTGTCGAAGTCCAAGGGCAACAGCATCTCGCCCCAGGCGATCATCGACAGCTACGGCGCCGACGCCGCCCGCTGCTACATCCTGTTCATCGGGCCGCCGCGCCAGGACGCCGAGTGGACGGACCAGGGCATCGAGGGCGTTCACCGGTTCCTGAAGCGGCTGTGGCGGCTGACGGGCGAGGTCAAGCGCACCGGGGGGGCCTCGATCGGCGCGCGGCCCACCGAGGCCGGCGATCTGGCGCTGCGGCACGCGGGCGCGGCGGCCATCGCCCAGGTCACCGCCGACATCAACGACGGGTTCGCGTTCAACACCGCGATCGCGGCGCTGATGAAGCTGCTGAACGAGTGTGCCAGAGCGATCAGGGACGGCGTCAGCACCCAGGTGGCCGCCGGCATTTTGGCCACGCTGGCCTCGCTGCTGCAGCCGTTCGCCCCGCATCTGGCCAGCGAGGTGTACTACCAGCTAACCGGGGAACGGGTCTGGACCACTCCGTGGCCGGTCGCCGACGAGAGCCTGCCGGTAGCGGACTTCGTCGAGATCGCCTGCCAGGTCAACGGCAAGCTGCGTGGGCGGCTGCGGGTGGCCGCCGGCGCCACCGAGGCCGAGATGGAACGGGCCGCGCTGGCCGCGGACTGGGTCCGGGTCGAGTTCGCGGACCGCCGCCCCGACCGGGTCATCGTGGTGCCCGGCCGCCTGGTCAACGTGGTGGGCTAGCCGGGCGGCGCGCGCCGGGTCAGGCGCGCGCCGGCTGACCCGGCGTCAGCGCCGCCGCGCGGTGACCACCCACGATCGCGCGGCGAACGTCACGCCCTGGCTGCCGGAGTGGGCGGCCAGGGCGGTGCGCAGCCGGTCCAGCGCCTCCGCCTTACCCGCCTCGTCCATCTCCGCGAGCTGCTCCATCGAGGTCGGCAGGCTCCGCACCAGGTCAAAGGCGGTGTCCACATCGTCGCCGTAGAACACCGGCTGATGCACCCCGGCCAGGCCGATATCGGCGAACCCGGCCGCGCCGAGTATCTGCCGCGCCACGGCGGGATCGGCCAGGGTGAACGGATGCCCGGTGGCCTCAAGCGCGGGCAGCTCCGCCCGGCCCGACAGGGCCTGCCGGAACACCCGGGCCCACTCGTTGTGCTCGCGGGCCTGCCAGACCAGCAGGGCGAGCCTGCCGTCCGGACGCAGCGCCCGCCCGATGTTGGCGAAGGCCGCGACCGGGTCGTCGAAGAACATCACGCCGAACCGGCTGATCACGACGTCGAAACGATCCACCGGGAAACTGTGCACCTGCGCGTCGGCCCGCTCGAAGCCGATGTTGGTCAGCCCCTCTTCGGCGCTCAGCCGGGCGGCCACCTCCAGCATCGGGGCGGACAGGTCCACACCTAGCACCTCACCCGCCTCCCCTTCTCCCCTCACGGCGGCGGCGCGGGCCGCGTCCCTGGTCGTCTGGCCGGTGCCGCAGCCCACGTCGAGCACCTGCTCGCCGGGGCCAACGGCGCCGGCCGCTACCAGCCGTTCGTGGTGCAGTCGCACCTGCGTGTCCACCAGGCGGGGCTGCCGGGCCCGGCGCTCGCCGCCCGGGCCGTTCCACAGCGCGATCTGCTCGGCGTTGGCTGTCATGTGCTCCTCCAGGCGGTCGGCTCCGCACCGGGTGGACCTTCGTCGTCACCGGCCAGATGCTGGTACGCGGGGGTGAGCAGGTCGGCCAGATCCTGGCCGCGGATCGCGATGGCGGGCGGCTCGAACGACCGCAGCAGCAGGTCGGGCGCTGCCGCCGGCCTCGTCACCGCCGCCCGGAGCCTGGCCGGGCTCAGCCCCGGCGACCAGAACCCGTCCAGGCTCTCGGCCAGCGGCCGGTCGGCCACGTCGATCACCGGGCGCGCCGGGTCGTCGGCCGGCGCGGCCACCAGGCGCAGCGAGCCCAGCAGGTCCTCCCGGCCGCGCCCACGCCAGGCCAGCATGGCGAACGGGTCGTCGTCGAACGCCTCCGCGAGCACGTAGCAGACCGCGGCCAGGTGCTTGCACGGCACCTCCCAGTCCGGGCAGGAGCAGGACATCTCCAGGTCCGCGGCCGAGCGGGGGAACAGCGGCGTGCCGCAGGCGGCGAACACGTCCTCGATCTCGTGCGGCATCTCCCCGGCCAGCAGCTTGGCCCGGAACAGAGCCTGCGCGCCCAGCGCCTGCTCGACCCGCTGCCACTGCCTGGCCGTGAGCGGCAGCACCTGGAGGCGCACCTGGTACGGCTTGGGCCGCGACCCCTGCACCTGGGCGGTCACGTACCCGGTGGTCAGCTCGAAGCCGAGCACCTGGCCGCGCCTGGCGTAGTTGCGGCCCCGGGCCAGCCTGCCGCTCATGCCGAGCGATTCGAGCACGCCGATGAACCGGCGCGACCACCACTGCTCGCCGATCGCACCGCGCTTGCTGCGCGCCTGGACCCCGCCCTCGACCTCGATCGGCCGGGAGTGCTCGGGCCACGGCCCACGCCAGCGGTTCATCCCCGCGCCCTCATCGCCGCACCCTCATCCCGGCCCTCATCGCCGTGCCCTCATTCCGACACCGCCTCCGGCGACAGGGCGATCACCTGGCGCAGGTCGGCCACGGACAGCTCGGTCAGCCAGCCTTCCCCGGTGCCCACGACGCGCTCGGCCAGCGCCTTCTTCTCCTCGATCATGGCGTCGATCCGCTCCTCTAGCGTGCCGACGCAGACGAACTTGCGCACCTGCACGTCCTTGCGCTGGCCGATGCGGAACGCACGGTCGGTGGCCTGATCCTCCACCGCCGGGTTCCACCACCGGTCGATGTGGATGACGTGGTTGGCCGCGGTCAGGTTCAGCCCGGTGCCGCCGGCCTTGAGCGACAGCAGGAAAATCGCGGGCTCGGTCAGCTCGCCGAACGCGGCCACCATCGCGTCCCGCTGCTTCTTGGACGTGCCGCCGTGCAAGTACAGCACCGGGCAGCCGAGCCGCGCGGCCAGGTGCGGCTGGAGCATGGTGCCGAACTCGGCGTACTGGGTGAAGCCCAGCGCCTTGTCGCCCTCGGCGATGATCTCGTCGCAGATCTCCTCGAGCCTGGCCAGCTTGCCCGACCGCCCCGGCAGCCGGGAGCCGTCGCCGAGCAGGTGCGCCGGGTGGTTGCAGACCTGCTTGAGCTTGGCCATCGTGGCCAGCACCAGGCCGCGCCGCTCGATGCCCTCCTCGGCCGCCTCGATCTTGGCCATCATGTCGTCCACGGTGGCCTGGTAGAGCGAGGCCTGCTCGGCGGTGAGGTTGCACCAGACCTTCATCTCCAGCTTGTCCGGCAGGTCGGAGATGATCGACTTGTCGGTCTTCAGCCGGCGCAGGATGAACGGCCCGGTGATCTGGCGCAGCCGGGCCGCCGCCTCTTCGTCCGCCGTCCGCTCGATCGGGATGGCGAACCGCTTGCGGAACCTCTCCGCCGGGCCGAGCAGGCCCGGGTTGGTGAACTCCATGATCGACCACAGGTCGCCGAGCCGGTTCTCCACCGGCGTGCCGGTGAGCGCGATCCTCGACGTGGCCGGCAGCCCCCGCACCGCCTGCGCCTGCCGGGTCGCGTGGTTCTTGATGTTCTGTGCCTCGTCGCACACCAGCCGGGCCCACTCGACCTGCCCCAGCGCCTCCCGGTCCCGCGCCGCCACCCCGTAGGTGGTGATCACCAGGTCGGCCCCGGCCAGCGCCCCGGCCAGCTCGTCCCCGCTGAGCCGGTCGCCCCCGTGATGCACGTGCACCTTCAGCTCCGGCGTGAACCTGGCCGCCTCTTGCTCCCAGTTCCCGACGAGCGACATGGGGCAAATAAGCAGGCAAGGCCCATAATGAACGGCTTCGCAAGGGATCCCACCGCCGCCGGATACCCCTTCACGGCGGCCAGCCTCCGCCCCCATCTCCCGCTCATGTGCCAGCACCCCCAGCAACTGCACGGTCTTACCGAGGCCCATGCTGTCCGCCAGGATTCCGCCCAGGCCGAGCGAGCCGAGGAAGGACATCCAGGCCAGGCCGCGCTCTTGGTAGGGGCGGAGTTCGCCGCGGAAGGCGGCGGGGGTGGGGACGGGTTCCAGGCGGCGGTCGGTCTGGCCGGACAGCAGGTCGCCCAGCCAGCCGTCGGCGTCCACCTGGAGCAGCGGGAGCTCCTCGCCGGAGTCCGCGCCCAGCCCATCGAGGCCGAGTCCATCGAGACCGGCACCCTGCAGGCCGGCCATCAGGGCGTCGGCGCCGGACATCGTGCCCGACCGGCTGCGTTCGAGGAACTTCAGCGCGGCCTTGAGGTGCTTGTCGTCCAGTTCCACCCACTGGCCGCGCAGCCGGACCAGCGGGACCTTGAGCCTGGCCAGCTCGGCCAGCTCGTCCGGATCCAGTTCCTGGTCGCCGACGGCCAGGTCGTAGCGGAAGTCGACCAGGTCCCGCAGGCCGAACTTCGGGTCGGCCGCGGACCCGCCGGACGACGCGCTCTTGGTCCTGGTGGTGAGCTTGAGACCGAGCTTGGACTTGCGCACCCAGTCGGGCAGCAGCACGCCGAACCCGGCGCCGGACAGCAGCGGCGCGGACTGCTTGAGGAAACCGAAGGCGCCCTCGGTGTCCAGGACGGCCTCGGCCGGGGCCGCGCTGCGCAGCGCCTGGTCCACCGCGGGGAACAGCCGGGCGGCGCGGCCGAGCCCGGCGAGCAGCTCTTCCTCGGGGTGCTTGATCCCGGCCACCAGCCTTGTCCCCGGGGCGCCCGCCCAGACGTCGGTGGCCGGCATGAGCAGGCTGGGGTCGTCGGTGGACTGCAGCGCGAACTCGACCCGCCAGTCCGGCGCGCCCTCCTCGCCGGCCTGGTCCGGCTCCACCAGCCGGAAGCAGGTGCGGACCGGGCCGGCCGGGAGCTGGGCCGCGTCGTGCCAGCCGCCGAGCTGGGCGGCCAGCTCGGCGGCCTCGGCCTCGTCCTGCGCCGTGGCGACCTCGACGGCCGGGTTGGCCGAGGTCAGCGCGGCGGCCCAGCGCTCGGCCACCGCGACGCGGGCGGGCCGCCTCCCGCGCCGGGCTGGCAGCAGGGCCAGCGGGCCGAGCGCGGCCCGGGCGGCCGCGTCGGCCAGGTCTTCGAGCGCGCCGGTCAGCACCGCGGCCGCGGGCGCGCCCTCCTGGCCGGTCGCGCGCCACAGTGGCGGCATCCCGGCCGCCAGTTCCCTGGCCCGTTCGGCGTCCGCGCCGGACAGCACCGGCCGCCAGCGCGCCGCGTACTCCCCGTCCTCGGCGCCCAGCGCGGGCAGCACCCGGCCGCGCCCGGCCAGGTCGGCGGCCAGCCGCGCCACCGCGGCCAGATAGCGCAGCGTCCCCGCGGCCACCGCCTCCGCCGCGAACCTCCCACCCGCCTCGCCGCCCCACCCGACGGCGATCACCGAGAGCAGACCGGCCGCGGCGGCCGGCTCGAAGACCAGCGCCGGGATCCGCCAGGCCGCCAGCGCCGTCCGGCGGCGGCCGTCACCGGTGCCCGCGCCCGCCGCGCCGGGCGGCCTGATGAGTTCGGGCGAGGCGAGCGGGCCGCCGGCCTGGGACGGCAGCCACAGCGTCAGCTCGTCGTCGACCGCCTTGCTGGTCAGGTGTAGGGGGCTGGGGAGGTGGGTGGGGGGCTCGGGCAGCTCGGTGAGCAGGTCGGCCAGCCCGGCCTGGTCCAGCGCGAACGGGTGTGGCCTGGGGGCCCGGGAGGGCCGGCCGGGCCGCGGCGGCGCGGTCGCGGGCAGCCCGGAGTCCTCGGCCCACAGATAGGCCGCCCCGTACGCCCAGATCCCGTGCACAACCAGCATGAAGACGACTCCAGCCAACGATCCAGAACTAGTCTGGCAGACGCATCCGGCACCGAGCCCGGCGTTGGGCCGCCTGGCCAGCATCCGCGGGACGGGACCTACCTGGCTGGTCCCCGGGCCCGGGGTACGCGGCGCGATCGGCGGGCCTCGCGAAGCCGTTCATTATGAGCCGTGGGCCCGGCCGGCCGACCAGTTAGGAATCCTGGCGCGAACCCGCCTTGGGCTCCTCGGCCGCGGATTCCGCCTCGGCGAAGGAGCGCTTGTCGGCGCCCACCTTACGCAACTGCTTGTTCATCGACCGGATCAGGAAGAAGAGGGCCAGCGCCAGCGAGGCCACGATCAGGAAGCCCAGCGCACCGGGCGCGACCTGACTGGCCACCGACGACGAAGCGGCCAGTGCTGTACTTCCTACAGGCACACTTTCTCCCGAACCCCGGCGAACAGATCATCTTCAGGCAACTCGGTGTCCACGAGCGACCTAGCCAAATGGTAGTCCTCCGTCGGCCAGGCCGCCTGCTGCACCTCCAGCGGGCAGGCGAACCAGGCGCCGGCCGGGTCGATCTGGGTGGCGTGCGCCATCAGCGCCTGGTCGCGGATGGCGAAGTAGTCGCCGCAGGCGACCCGGGTGGTGACCTCGATCTCTGGGCGGTCGTCCTTGCCGTCGGCGTGCTCTTTGAACCAGTCGGTGTAGGGCGACTCGAGCCCGCGGCGCAGCAGTTCGTTGTGCAGGGCCAGGAAGCGCGCCCGGCGGAAGCTGGCGAAGTAGTACAGCTTCAGCGGCTGCCACGGTTCGCCCGCTTCGGGGTAGCGGTCCGGGTCGGCGGCGGCGTCGAAGGCCTCGACGCTGACCTGGTGACACTGGATGTGGTCGGGGTGGGGATAGCCGCCGCGCTCGTCGTAGGTGAGCATGACGTGCGGGCGGAACGCACGGATCGCCCGGACCAGCGGCTCGGCCGCCTCCGCCACCGGCAGCAGGGCGAAGCAGCCGTCGGGCAGCGGGGGCAGCGGGTCGCCCTCGGGCAGGCCGGAGTCGACGAACCCCATGAATTGCTGCTGAACGCCGAGGACGTCACGCGCCCTGGCCATTTCCTCCAGGCGGACCTTGGTCAGGTTCTCCCTGATCTCCGGCCGGTCCATCGCCTTGTTCAGTATGTCGCCGCGCTCGCCGCCGGTGAGGGTGGCGACCAGCACTTCCACCCCTTCGCGGGCGTACCTGGCCATGGTCGCGCCGCCCTTGCTGGACTCATCGTCTGGATGGGCGTGCACGGCCATCAGCCGCAGCGGCTCGACGGCACCGTTTTCAGTGCAGGTCATCTCGGTCTGTGCGGACAAGCCAGGTTCCCCTCGGATGCTGAGTACCCCCGGTCGCCCGCGACCGGGCGCCGACGAGTCATTGTCTTCCAGAACGTTCCGAAGATGCGACGTAATTCCTACGGCGGTGTGACCTGGCGGTGAAGTGGGCAATATTGACCGGGTGGCAAGGTGGAGTGCATACTGCGGTTTCGCCGCCGGTCGGGTCCATGCCGGTTGCTGACGGGGCGGCGCAGGTGGCAGAGCTTGTTAGCCTCAAAGGATTACCCCCAGGGGGCCCCACCGCCACGAGCCCCTGCGGCACTTCGGTACCGCGTCGTATATCTCTAGGAGTACCCGTGACCGAGACTCGCGACGACAGCCTTACCTGGCTCACGCAGGAAGCGTATGACCGGCTCAAGTCCGAGCATGACCACCTCGCGGGCCCCGGACGGATCGAGATCGCTCATAAGATCGAGGCCGCCCGGGAAGAGGGTGACCTGCGCGAGAACGGCGGCTATCACGCCGCCAAGGAAGAGCAGGGCAAGATCGAGGCCCGCATTAACCAGCTTCAGCACATCCTGGCCAGCGCGCGGGTGGGTGAGCCGCCCCGCACCGAGGGCGTGGTCGGCCCGGGGATGACGGTCACCGTGCGGTTCGAGCGCGACGACGACGAGGTCACCTTCCTGCTCGCCTCCCGCGAGGAGAGCGGCGCCCCCATCGACGTGTATTCGCCGCGTTCGCCGCTGGGCAATGCCATTGCCGGCAAGAAGATCGGCGAGAAGGCGACGTATAACCTGCCGAATGGCCGCAGCGCCACGGTCGAAATCCTCGAAGCGGTGCCGTACGCCGGCATGTGACCAGGCTGGGGCCGGGCCCAGGGTGTGAGCCCGGCCTTCGGCTGGGTGCGCGTCAGGCCACGAGTTCGGGGGTGGTCTCCTCCGCGGCCGGGGTGACCCGGCCGCGCAGCGGGACTTCTTTGACGAGCCACGCGAGCAAGAACACCACGATGGCGGTCGGGGCGGCCCACCAGAACACGCCCTGCACCGCGTGCGAGACCGAGATGAACACGGCGTGCTTGACCGCCGGGGGCAGGCTGTTCACCGTGGCCGGGTTGAGCTGGCCCCCCGACGCGCTCAGGTGCACGCCCGGCAGCCGGGCGCTCATGTCCTCGGTCAGCCGCTTGACGAAGATCACGCCGAAGATCGACACCCCGATGGACCCGCCGATCTGCTGGAAGAACGTCCGCGAACTGCTGGCCACGCCCATGTCTTTGGGGTCCACGCTGTTCTGCACGATGATCGTGGTCATGTTCATCAGGAAGCCCATGCCCAGGCCCAGCACCGCGAAGTAGGCACCGCTTATGAACAGGCTGGTGCCCACGTTGAGCTGGGTGAGCAGGAACAGGCCTGCCGTCATGGCCAGGCCGCCGATGATAGGGAAGACCTTGTACTTGCCGGTCTTGCTGGTCACCTGGCCCGCCAGGATCGTGGTCACCATGGAGGCGAGCATGATCGGTATCAGCATCAGCCCGCTGCCGGTGGCGGACAGGTGCTGGACCGTCTGCTGGTAGATCGGCAGGAACGTCAGCGCCCCGAACAGCATGAGCCCGACCAGGAAGCTCATCGCCGACGACAGCGTGAAGTTGCGGTTGCGGAACACGTGCAGGGGCAGCACCGGCTCGGCCGCCCGCGTCTCGGCCACACAGAACAGGACGCCGCTGATCACGGCCAGCAGGGCGAGGCCGATGATCTCAGGGGAACCCCAGCCGTACTGGCTGCCACCCCAGGTGGTCAGCAGGACGAGGGCGGTGGCGGCCACGGCCAGCAGCCCGGCGCCGAGGTAGTCGATCTTGTGGCTGATCTTGCGCCTGGGCATGTGCAAGGTGGCCGCCAGGTAGAGCAGCGCGGCCCCGCCGACCGGCATGTTGATGTAGAAGATCCAGCGCCAGGACAGGCTGTCGGTGATGTAGCCGCCGGCCAGCGGACCGGCCACCATGGCCACCATCATCGTGGCCATCATGTAGCCCATGTACTGGCCCCGCTCGCGGGGCGAGACCAGGTCGCCCAGGGTGGCGATGGCCCCGACCATGAGCCCGCCCGCGCCCAGGCCCTGGACGGCCCGGAACACGATGAGCTGGTCCATCGAGCTGGCCAGGCCGGACAGTGCCGAGCCGGCCAGGAAGATCAGGATGGCCAGGATGAGCAGCCGCTTGCGGCCGTACATGTCGCCGAGCTTCCCGTACAGCGGAGTGGTCACGGTGGAGGCGAGCACGTAGGCGGTGACCACCCAGGACAGGTGGTCCACGCCGTGCAGCGTGCCGACGATGTGCGGCAGCGCGGTGCTGACGATCAACTGGTCGAGCATCGCCAGCATGATCGCGAGCAGCAGGCCGGGCAGCACGATGAGGACCTCGCGCTTGGTTCCGGTGGGAGCCGCCGCGTCCATCTCCGCATGGGCCGCTGTCACTGTCCTGCCTCCACTGTGCTGTCTCCTCCGGGCCGGGCGAATCAACGTTGACCGCCCCGCTTCGCCTGCCGTGACCTCTACTTACTTGCCGACCGGCTAGTGTCGTCTGTACGCTATGTTAGCAACTAACCGGTCGTCAAGTAAGTTTGAGATGACCGATCTCAGGACCCACGGATCGCGAGACGTCGATGAGCCAGCCAGCAGAGGGCTACCCGGCCACGGGCCACCCAGCTATGGGCCACCCAGCCACGGAACCCGCGGCCACGGGGGATGCGGCCGATGCCACGGGCGCCGAGGGGCATCAGCGGGGCGACACGCGGGCCCGGATCCAGGCGGTCGCGATCGAGCTGTTCAGCGAGCAGGGATACGACAAG
This sequence comes from Streptosporangiaceae bacterium, assembly GCA_036267135.1. Lineage (GTDB taxonomy): Bacteria > Actinomycetota > Actinomycetes > Streptosporangiales > Streptosporangiaceae > PALSA-505. The sequence goes on from DATAWQ010000159.1 coordinate 10,423, forward strand.
ACCTCGCTCCGCGAGATCGCCGAGCGGCTCGACGTCACGAAGGCGGCGCTCTACTACCACTTCAAGTCCAAGGAAGACATCATCCGCAGCCTGATCGACGACTACTTCGGTCAGGTCGACGAGCTGGTGAGCTGGGGGAAGACCCAGCCCAGGACGCCGGCCAGGCGGATGGAGATCCTGAGCCGCTACCTCGACATGGTGATCGACAGCCAGCACATCTACCGCATGCTGCAGCAGAACCAGGCGGCGCTGGCCAGCATCAGCACCCGCAAGTACCACGGCGAGATGTTCAAGGAGCGCACCCGCGCCATCATCGACCTGCTGACCGGGCCGGGGGCGGGGCTCGACGAGCAGGTCAGGGCCGCGACGGCGGCGACCAGCGTGAGCATCTGCTGGATGCTGTTCCGCGATGAGGTGACCGACACCGAGGCGCTGCGACGCAGCGTGCTCGGCCTGGCCAGCGAGCTCGTCGCCTAGCCAGGCGATCAGGCGGGGCGGCCGGCGGCCGCGCGCACCAGCGGCAGCACCCGGTAGGGCAGCGGCGTGTCCAGCGCGATCACCGTCGACGCCCTGACCACGCCCGCGACCTCCACGATCGCGTCGATCACCCGCTGCAGATCCGCGTTCGTCCTGGCCACCACCCGGCACAGCATGTCGCCGGTGCCGGTGATCGTGTGCACCTCGAGCACTTCGGGAATCACCGACAGGCCGTGCGCCACCGGGTCGTGCCCGCCGGCCTGGCGTATCTCCAGGGTCACGAACGCGGTGACGCCGAAGCCGAGCGCGGACGGATCGATGTCCGGGCCGAAGCCGGTGATCACCCCGCGGGCCTGCATCCGGTCCAGCCGCGCCTGCACCGTCCCGCGGGCCACGCCAAGCCGCCTCGACGCCTCCAGGACGCCCACCCTGGGCTCTTCGCGGAACAGCTCGACCAGCCGCACATCTAGATCGTCAGCCACAGCCATCTTTCCGTTCGGATCGCCACGAGGAGGGGACACCGACTATACAAAGTGCCCATTCCGTTCCCACCACGACCCGGCCCCGTACCCCCACGCCCCACCACCAGCGCCGCCAGCACTAGGCCAGCCGCGAGATAGCCGCGAACCTCTCAATCTTGGCCCGGCGGCCGCAGGCCCCAAGGCGGCCGGCCCCAGGATCGCGACGACGGGCACGGGCGTGAGCCCCGTTGGTTACGGCCGAGTGGTACCGGCCGGCGGAAGAGGGCATCATGTGCGCATGACGCAGTCACCGGACAACGTGGGCGGCCAGCCTGAGCCACAGGGACCGGCCGTCCCGCCGCCGGGCGACGAGGACGTCTCGCCCCTCCCCGTGCCCCCGCCCGCCACCTGGCACTTCCCGGCCGAGCCCGCCCCCGTACCCGCCGCGCCCCCACCTCCCGCCTCCGTGGCGGCACCGCCGAACGGATCGCAGGTCCCGTACGGGACCTCGCCGCACTACGGGACTCCGCTGACTTACGGGGCACCGGGCCAGCGGCCGCGGGGGCCCGCGGGCTACGGCATGGGTCGTCCGGCCAACCAGGGCGGCCTGGCCGACCAGGACGCCGACCTGGCCGAATGGTGGCGGCGCCTGCTCGGCAGGCTCATCGACGTGGTCGTGGTGTCGATCGTGCTCGTGCCGGTCACCATCCCGCTGCTGTCCGGCCCGTTCGGCCGGTTCGAACGGGTGGCCAGCCAGTACCCGAGCCTGTCCTCGCCCGGCGCCCAGTCGGCGCTGTCGCGGGCCGACAGCAAGCTCCTGGTCGCACTGTGGATCCTGGGGATCATCGCGGCGGCCGTATGGTTCCTTTACGACTCCCTGCAGCACGCCAAGTGGGGGCAGACCCTGGGCAAGCGAGTGCTGTCCACCCGGGTGGTGTCGGCCTACGACCGGTCACCGATCACCCGCGCGACAGCGGTCAAGCGGGCCGCGGTCTACGCGCTGGTCCCGGTGCTCCCCGTGGTCGGCACGATCTTCGCGGTGCTGAACGAGCTGTGGCTGCTGTGGGACCGCAGGAGCCAGTGCCTGCACGACAAGGCCGCGCGCACGATCGTGATCAGGACCAACGTCCCGGCCGGCGGCCCCGGCCAGCGCTCCGGCTGGTAAGGGCTGGCCCTGGTAAGGGTTGGCCACCAGGACTCCAGTGAAAGCTCAGCCGAAGATCAGCGTGTAGCCCGCCCGGCGGAGCTGCCTGATCACTTCCTCACAGTGCCCGGGGCCGCGGGTCTCCAGTTGCAGCAGCACCTCCGCCTCGTCCACGTGGAGCTGGAGCGCCACTCGCTCGTGCACCACCTCGAGCACGTTGGCGCCCAGGCCCGCCAGCTCGTGCAGCAGCGTGGCCAGCGCGCCGGGCCGGTCGGGCAGCCTGCACCGGAACGCCAGGTAGCGGCCGGCCGCGCTCAGCCCGTGCCGCAGCACCTTGGCCAGCAGCAGCGGGTCGATGTTCCCGCCGGACAGCACGGCCACGACCGGCGGCTCGAACGCGTCCGGGTGCTCGAGCAGCGCGGCCACTCCCGCCGCCCCGGCGGGTTCGACGAGCTGCTTGGCCCGTTCCAGGCAGAGCAGCAGCGCCCGGGACAGGCCGTCCTCGGAGACGGTGAGCACCCGGTCGGCCAGCTCGGACAGGATCTGGAAGGTGAGCTGGCCCACGTGGTTGACGGCGATGCCGTCCGCCATGGTGGGTGAGATGTCGATCGTCACCGGCTGCCCGGCCGCGATCGACGGGGGCAGCGGCGCGGCGTTGGCCGCCTGCACACCGACCACCCTGATCCCGGGGTCGTGTGCTTTGGCCGCGACCGCGACCCCCGAGGCCAGCCCGCCGCCGCCGATGGCCACCGCGATCGTGCGCACCTCGGGGCACTGCTCGACGATCTCCAGGCCGACCGTGCCCTGGCCGGCGATGGTGTCCGGCTGGTCGAACGGGTGGATGTAGACGCTGCCGTGCTCGCTCGCGTGGGCCTTGGCCGCGGCCATCGCGTCCTCGACGCCGGTGCCGTGCAGGATGACCTCCGCGCCGTACCCTCGGGTGGCCTCGATCTTGGGCAGCGGCGCGCCCTGGGCCATGAACACCGTGGCCTTGATGCCCAGGCTGGCGGCGGCGAAGGCGACCCCCTGGGCGTGGTTGCCCGCGCTGGCGGCCACCACCCCCCGCTCCCGGTCGGCTTCGGGCAGCCTGGCCAGCCGCACGTAGCCGCCGCGGACCTTGTAGGACCCGGTGCGCTGCAGGTTCTCACACTTCAGGTAGACCGGGCCGCCCAGCCGTTCGGACAGCACGCGGGAGTGCAGCATGGGCGTCGTGGACACGATGCCCCGCAGCAGATCACTGGCGGCGGCCACGTCCTGCGGCCGGACGGGGAGTGACGTCATGCCAGCAGTGTCGCACTCCAGCCGCCGCCCGCCCATGGGCCCGCCCGCGTCCGGTCAGGGTCCGGTCAGGGTCCGGTCCTGCGCCGCCCGGCCCAGCCCCCAGGTGCGAACCGGCGTGGACGGGACATAGTGTCGAATGGTGCACCCCTACAGCGACTCCCAGGCCGCCGCCACCCCCCCGTCCGCCAGCACCCCGCCGGCCGCCGCCACCGTCGGCGAACTGCGGGCCAGCGGGCACGTCTACCGGACCGTCAAGGAAGAGATCAGGCTGAACCTGCTGACCCGGATGCGGGCCGGCCAGGACAGGTTCCCCGGCATCATCGGGTTCGAAGGCACCGTGCTGCCGCACCTCGAGCGCGCCCTGCTGGCCGGGCACGACGTGATCCTGCTCGGCGAACGGGGCCAGGGCAAGACCCGCCTGATCAGGACCATCGCCGGGCTGATGGACGAGTGGACCCCGGCGGTCACCGGGTGTGAGATCAACGACCACCCGTACGCTCCGGTCTGCGCCCGGTGCCGCCGCCTGGCCGCCGAGCTGGGCGACGAGCTGCCGGTGAGCTGGCGGCACGTCAGCGAGCGGTACGGCGAGAAGCTGGCCACGCCCGACACCAGCGTCGGCGACCTGATCGGCGACATCGACCCGGTCAAGGTGGCCGAGGGCCGGACGCTCGGTGACCCGGAGACCATCCACTTCGGGCTGGTGCCGCGGACCAACCGCGGCGTCTTCTGCCTGAACGAGCTGCCCGACCTGGCCGAGCGGATCCAGGTGGCGCTGCTCAACGTGCTGGAGGAGCGCGACATCGGCGTGCGCGGCTACGCGCTGCGGCTGCCGCTCGACCTGGTCCTGGTGGCCAGCGCCAACCCCGAGGACTACACCAACCGGGGCCGGATCATCACGCCGCTGAAGGACAGGTTCGGCGCCGAGATCCGCACCCACTACCCGATGACCCTCACCGACGAGCTCGCGCTGATCCGGCAGGAGTCGATGCTGACCTGGGACGGCGCCGATCCAGCGGCGATCTTGCCCGCACACCTGGTGGACGTCATCGCCAGGTTCACCCGCCTGGTCCGGGCCTCGCCCGCGGTGGACGCCAGGTCCGGGGTCTCGGCCAGGTTCGCGATCGCGGCGGCGGAGAGCGTGGCCGCCTCGGCGGTCAGGCGCGCCGCGCTGTCCGGCGAGGAGCACCCCGTGGCCAGGGTCTGCGACCTGCCTGGCATTGTCGGCACGCTGCGCGGCAAGGTCGAGTTCGAGGTCAGCGAGGAGGGCCGGGAGACCGAGGTGCTCGAGCACCTGCTGCGCCGCGCCATCGCCGAGACCTTCCGGGTCATGCTCGGCAACGCCGACCTGTCCGCGCTGCTGGCCAAGTTCGAGGAGGGCGGCACGGTCGCGTCCGGCGAGCTGCTGCCCGCCGCCGACCTGCTCCGCCGCGTCGGCGAGGTCACCGGCCTGGCCAAGATCATGGAGCGGCTCGGCGCGGACGGCGCCGAGTCACCCGGCCAGGCCGCCGCGGCCCTGGAATTCGCCCTGGAAGGCCTCTATCTGATGCGCCGGCTCTCGAAAGACTCCGCCGATGGCTCTTCGGTCTATCGAACTTAACGGTGACCACCGGATCCCGGCCGGCCCCCCGACCACGCCCCACCCCCATCCCTCTCATTCGCAATCGATTGCAGGATGGGCTGATGTTGGGATGGGGTTGCGGTGAGGTGCGGGGCGAGGATGTGAGGGCAACATGAGCGGTTACTCCTACTCGGAATACTCTGGCGGGCCCGATCCGCTGGCGCCGCCCTACGACGTCAGGTCGGCGCTCGATCAGCTCGGCCAGGACGTGCTGAACGGGGAGTCTGCCGCCGGCGCCCTGCGTGATCTGCTGCGCCGCGGGCTGGCCGGTGATCAGGGACTGCGCGGTCGCGGCATGGACGACCTGTTGCGGCAGGTGCGGGAGAGGCAGCGGGAGATCCGCGAACGTGGCCGCCTGGACGGCATCCTGGACCAGGCCAGGGCGCTGCTCGACACCGCCGTCGGGCAGGAGCGGGCGGAACTGTTCCCCGACCCCGGCGACGACGCCAGGATGCGCGAGGCCGAGCTCGACACGCTGCCGGCCGACACGGCCCAGGCGATCAGGCGGCTGGCGGACTATCAGTGGCGCTCCCCGGCGGCCAGGGACACGTTCGACAAACTCAAGGACCTGCTCCGCCGGGAGGTCCTGGACAGCCAGTTCCGCGGCATGAAGCAGGCCCTGCAGGAGGGTCCCGACGAGGCTTCCATGCAGCGGGTGCGGGACATGCTGGCCTCGCTGAACGAGATGCTCGCCGCCGACGCCCGCGGCGAGCACACCCAGGCCGACTTCGACCGGTTCATGGAGCAGTACTCCGACCTGTTCCCCGACAACCCGCGCGACCTCGAGCAACTGGTCGACTCGCTGGTCCGCAGGATCGCCGCCGCGCAGCGGCTGCTGGAGTCGCTCAGCGCCGACCAGCGCGGCGAGCTGGCCGGCCTGATGTCGCAGGCACTCGAGGACGCGGGGCTCGCGGCCGAGATGGCCAGGCTGGCCGACGCGCTGCGGGCGCGGCGGCCCGACCTGGACATGCTGTCCAGATTCGGCGACAACCCGATGACCGGCGAGCAGCCGCTCGGCCTCGGCGACGCCACCAGCGCGCTGGCCGAGCTGGCCGACCTGGCCGACCTGGAGACCTCGCTGCGGCAGGACTACCCGGGCGCCAGGCTCGACGACGTGGACGAGGAAGCCGTCAGGCGCGCGCTCGGCCGCCAGGCGGTGGACGACATGGCGGCGCTGAAGGAGATCGAGCGCGAACTGGAACGCCAGGGTTACCTGCGCCACGAGGGCGGCTCGCTCGGGCTGACCCCCAAGGCCGTGCGCAGGCTGGGCGAGACCGCACTGCGCCAGGTGTTCGCCCAGCTCGGCGACGGCGGCCCCGGTGAGCACGAGCAGCACGACGCCGGGCAGGCCGGCGACCCCACCGGCAGCACCAGGCCCTGGCAGTTCGGCGACGAACTGGCCATCGACGCGGCCGCGACCGTCCGCAGCGCCCTGCTGCGCGAGGCCAGGACCGGGCATCAGGTGCGGCTAAGCGCCGAGGACTTCATGGTGACCGAGACCGAGCAGCGGGTCGCGGCGGCGGTCTGCCTGCTGGTCGACCTGTCCTATTCGATGGCGCTGCGCGGCACCTGGGGCGCGGCCAAGCAGACCGCGCTGGCCCTGCACGCCCTGGTGCGCAGCCGGTTCCCGCAGGACGCCATCCAGGTCATCGGCTTCTCCAACTACGCCAGGGAACTGCGCGAAACCGATCTGGCCGGGCTGGGCTGGGACATGGTGCAGGGCACCAACCTGCACCACGCCCTGGTCCTGGCCGGGCGCTACCTGGACAAGCACCCCGAGCACGATCCGGTCGTCCTGGTAGTGACCGACGGGGAGCCGACCGCTCATCTTCAGCGGGATGGCCGGTACTGGTTCGACTGGCCACCATCGCCCGAGACGCTGGAACTGACCCTCGCCGAAGTGGATAAGATGACAAGGCGCGGCGCGGCCCTGAACATTTTCATGCTCGCCGAAGATGAGCGACTCACGGCATTCGTTGAAGATGTAGCCAGGCGTAATGGCGGCCGTCTGCTTCAGGCGGTACCCGAACGTCTCGGTGAGTATGTGGTCCAGGACTTCCTGCGCACCCGCCGGCAACACAGTCGACGTTAGATTCAGCCACATTTCTGTCTCACCATCACATAACGCAACGTCCCGTAGTACCGTGCGGCAGCAGCGGCGGCCAGCACGGCCCGCGTGCGCGGTCAAATACGGGATGAGGCGCATCCCCAGGGAGGACAAGTGAGTACTGTGACCCAAACGGCCGAGGCACCTACGGCCGGGCGATCGTCAGGGAGGGTAATTGTCGCGGTCGTCCTCGTAGTTGTCGCAATCTTGTGCCTAATCGCAGCGATTCTTTACTTTTCCGAGCCCGCGAAGTCGCTGCCGAGCGTCCTCGGGGCCATTAAGTTCACCGGGCACAACGCGGGCCGGGCCAATAGCCACCGCTCGGTGCGCGGGATTGCCACGCTGGTCGTCGGCGTCGTCTGCCTGGTCGCGGCCGGGTTCGCCTACTTCTGGAAGGCCAAGCTCCGCGACGACTGATCCAGCTGGGATCAGCCAGCCAGCCGGGTCACCCGGCTGAGCGGGCCGCACTCGTAACGGCCCGGGCGCGCCTGGATCCGCCCGGGCCTGACCGAGCGCCGGTCTAACCGGCGCCGTCTAACCCAGCGCCGACTAACCCAGCGCCGTCTAACCGAGCGCCTGCCGCAGGTCTTCCACCAGATCGTCGGCGTTCTCGATGCCGACCGACAGCCGCACCAGGTCCTCGGGCACCGCGAGGGGCGAGCCCGCGGCCGAGGCGTGGGTCATCCGCCCGGGCAGCTCGATCAGCGATTCCACCCCGCCCAGCGACTCGGCCAGCGTGAACAGCCGGGTCCGCGCGCACACGGCCGCGGCCCGCTCCGGCGCCCCGTCCCCCTCCTTCACGCGGAACGACACCATCCCGCCGAAGGCGCGCATCTGCTTGGCCGCCAGTTCGTGACCCGGATGCGACGGCAGCCCCGGGTACAGCACCTCGCCGACCGCCGGATGGGCGGCCAGCATCTCGGCGATCCTGGCCGCGTTCGCGCAGTGCCGGTCCATCCGCACCCCGAGCGTCTTGATCCCGCGCAGGGTCAGCCAGGCGTCGAACGCCCCCGCCACCGCGCCCATGGCGTTCTGGTGGAAGGCCAGCCGCTCGCCGAGGCCGGCGTCGGCCACCACCAGGGCGCCACCCACCACGTCGGAGTGCCCACCCAGGTACTTGGTGGTGGAGTGCACCACCACGTCGGCGCCCAGCGCTATCGGCCGCTGCAGGTACGGGGACGCGAACGTGCTGTCCACCACCAGCAGTGCCCCGGCGTCGTGGGCGATGTCGGCCAGCGCCGAGATGTCCGCGATGCCGAGCAGCGGGTTGGTCGGCGTCTCCACCCAGATCACCTGGGGGCGGCGCTGCGCCGCGGCCGCCCTGACCGCCGCCGCGTCGCCGACCGGGACCGGTTGGTAACTGACCCCCCACCGCTCGTACACCTTGGAGAACAGGCGGAACGTGCCGCCGTAGGCGTCGTCGGGGATGAGCACGTGGTCGCCGGGCGAGCAGACCGTGCGCAGCAGGCAGTCCTCGGCCGCCATCCCGGAGGCGAACGCGATGCCCGCCGCGCCGCCCTCCAGCGCGGTCAGGCACTCCTCCAGCGCCGCCCTGGTCGGGTTGCCGGTCCTGGAGTACTCGTAGCCGCCGCGCAGGCCGCCCACGCCGTCCTGCTTGTACGTGGAGACCTGGTAGATCGGCGGCACCACCGCTCCGGTCAGCGGATCGGGTTCCTGGCCGGCATGGATCGCCAGCGTCTCGAAACCGTCCTCACGCGCCATGTCTTCACCTATCTGTCTGGTCATGGGATCCGTGCTCTTATTACTGTCGGCCTGGTTCCCGCCGTTGGGGGCTGACCGGACCGAGGCGGAGCTCGTCAATTAACAGAAACTACCGTGTGGCTGGGCGCGGGTCCGGCTCGGCCAGGAACGTCAGCATGTCCTGGCGAGTGATCATGCCGACGGGCTTGCCGCCCATCAGCACCAGCGCCGCCCCGCCCTTCTTCAGCGCCGCCACCACGCTGGAGACCGGCTCGCCGGAGCCGACCATCGGCAGCGGCGCGGACATCAGCCCACCCACCGGGTCGGCGGGCCGGGCCCGGCCCGCGACGAGCGCGTCGAGCAGGTCGTGCTCGACGATCGAGCCGACCACCTCGGCCACCATGACCGGGGGCTCCTCCTTGATCACCGGGATCTGGGACACGTCGTACTCGCGCAGGATCGCGATCGCGGTGGCCACGCTCTCGCCCGGGTGGGTGTGCACGAACTCGGGCAGTACCTGCTGCTTGCTGGACAGCACGTCGGCGGCGGTGGGCTCGGCCGATGCCGTGGTGAGGAAGCCGTAGTCGGCCATCCACTCGTCGCTGAAGATCTTCCCCAGGTAGCCGCGGCCGCCGTCGGGCAGCAGGGCCACGATGATCGCGCCGGGGTCGGCCGCGGCCGCGACGCGCAGCGCGGCCACTACGGCCAGGCCGCAGGAACCGCCGGTGAGCAGCGCCTCTTCGCGGGCCAGCCTGCGGGTCATGAGGAACGACTCGGCGTCGCTGACCGAGATCACCTGGTCGGTGATCTCCCGGTCGAAGGTCTGCGGCCAGATGTCCTCGCCCACGCCCTCGATCAGGTAAGGCCGCCCGGACCCGCCCGAGTACACCGACCCCTCGGGATCGGCGCCGATCACCTGGACCTGGCCGCCGGAGACTTCTTTCAGGTACCGGCCCGCGCCGCTGATCGTGCCGCCGGTGCCGATGCCGGCCACGAAGTGGGTGACCCGGCCGTCGGTCTGCTCCCAGATCTCCGGGCCGGTGGAGTGATAGTGCGAGTTCGGGTTCTCCGGGTTCGCGTACTGGTCCGGCTTCCACGCACCCGCAATCTCACCGGTCAGCCGGTCGGAGACCGAATAGTAGGAGTCGGGGTGGTCGGGCGAGACCACGGTCGGGCAGACCACGACCTCCGCGCCGTAGGCTCGCAGCACGTTGAGCTTGTCCGGGCCCACCTTGTCCGGGCAGATGAAGACGCAGCGGTAGCCCTTCTCGGCCGCGACGATGGCCAGGCCCACCCCGGTGTTGCCCGACGTCGGCTCCACGATCGTCCCGCCCGGCTGCAGCGCCCCCGACTTCTCCGCGGCCTCGACCATCCGCAACGCGATCCGGTCCTTGACCGAGCCGCCCGGGTTGAAGTACTCGACCTTGGCCGCGATCACCGGGCCGGCCCCGGCGCCAGGCAGGTCGCTGGTCACCTTGCGCAGCCTGAGCAGCGGCGTGTTGCCGACCAGCTCGATCAGGGAATCATGTATTTGCATGATCAACCACCTATGCGTCAGCCGATGCCCGACGTTATCCCACTGGAGTTCCCTGTCCCGCCACGACGTCCGGCCCATCCAGGGGGCGGGAATGCGGCAGGGCCGGCCGGCGCTTGTAAGCTACTGTTGAGTAACGAAGCAGGGAGGGGCCATGCCCGAGGCAGTCGTCGTCGCCACCGCACGCTCACCGATCGGCCGTGCGTTCAAGGGAACCATGACCAGCATCCGCCCGGACGATCTGACCGCGCAGATCGTCACGGCGGCGCTGAAGCAGGTTCCGCAGCTCGATCCCCGTGACATCGAGGATCTGATGCTCGGCTGCGGGCTGCCCGGCGGCGAGCAGGGCTTCAACATGGCCCGCGTGGTCGCCGTCATGCTCGGTTTCGACCATCTGCCCGGCACCACGGTCAACCGGTACTGCTCCTCCTCGCTGCAGACCACCAGGATGGCGCTGCACGCGATCAGGGCCGGCGAGGGCGACGTGTTCGTCTCGGCCGGCGTGGAGTGCGTGAGCCGGTTCGCCAACGGCAGCAGCGACTCCTGGCCGGACACTCACAACCCGGTGTTCGCCGACGCGGAGGCCAGGACGCAGCGCACCGCCGCCGGTGGCGGCGCCCCCTGGCACGACCCGCGCGAGGACGACGCGATCCCCGACATATACATCGCCATGGGTGAGACGGCGGAGAACCTCGCGCAACTCCACGGCGTCACCAGGCAGCGGCAGGACGAGTTCGGCGTCCGCTCGCAGAACCTGGCCGAGAAGGCGCTGGCCAACGGCTTCTGGCAGCGCGAGATCACACCGGTCACGCTGCCGGACGGCACCGTGATCAGCGCCGACGACGGCCCGCGGCCCGGCACCACGCTGGAGAAGGTGGCCGCACTCAAGCCGGCCTTCCGGCCGGACGGGACCGTCACCGCCGGCAACTGCTGCCCGCTCAACGACGGCGCCGCGGCCGTCGTGGTGATGAGCGACCGCAAGGCCGCCGAACTCGGCATCACCCCGCTGGCCCGCATCGTCTCCTCCGGCGTGACCGGGCTGTCACCCGAGATCATGGGCCTCGGCCCGGTGGAGGCGTCACGGCGCGCGCTGGCCAGGGCCGGCATGACCATCGACGACATCGACCTGGTCGAGATCAACGAGGCCTTCGCCGCCCAGGTCATCCCCTCCTACACCGAGCTGGGCATCGACGAGGACAAGCTGAACGTCAACGGCGGGGCGATCGCGGTCGGGCACCCGTTCGGCATGACCGGGGCCAGGATCACAACCACCCTGCTGAACAGCCTGCGGTCCCACGACAAGACGTTCGGGCTGGAGACCATGTGCGTCGGCGGCGGCCAGGGCATGGCAATGATCTTCGAGCGGCTCAGTTAACCCGCTGGTAGGCAACCCCCTCGTAACCAGGTTTTCGGAAAGCTGTCGCCTGGGGGGTTGTCATGGGGCCGGTCGTAGGGCACGCTCGCAGCAAGGAAGAGTTCTCCCATGGAGGTGCCAATTGTCGCTGAGCCACTCCCCGGAGTTGCACAAAAACCTGATTGCGCGCATCCCGGTCGTTACGGGACGTGACCTCCACGAGTGGTTCAGAAGCCTCGAGTCCGGCCCTGCGTTCCTCCGCTGCGAGGAACGTGCTGTATGGCTGGCCGACGAGCACGGCCTCTCCCACGGGTACGCCCGCGCCATCGTGCACGAGTACGAGACGCGGCGCCGTAGCAGGCTGAACGCCTAGCCTGCTCTGCTTTCTAGCCGGACGGACGCCCTACGGCGCTTTATCAGCCGGGGATAGGCTGTCGGTATGCAGGCAGACGAGGCCCGAGCATTTCTTGCCGACCATCACCGGGCGGTGCTGGCTACCCAGCGAGCGGACGGTCGGCCGCAGTTGTCTCCGGTGGTGTGCGCGGTGGACGACGAGGGCCGCGTGCTCATCAGTACGCGCGAGACCGCGATCAAGACCAAGAACGTTCGTCGCGACCCTCGGGTGAGCCTGTGCGTGTTCACTGACGGCTTCTACGGCCCCTGGGCTCAGGTAGAGGGCACCGCGGAGGTGGTCTCGCTTCCTGACGCGATGGAGCCCCTCATGGAGTACTACCGCCGCGTCTCCGGCGAGCACCCCGACTGGCCCGACTACCGCGCCGCCATGATCCGCGACCAGCGCGTCATCATCCGCTTCTCCATAACCCGCGCCGGCCCCACCACCTCTGGCTAATCCCATCACGTGCGCTCCCCCGGCCGCCTTGGCCGCTTTGCCCGCGCCGTGACCAAATCTGCGGGCAGTATGCCCCATTTCGTACCCCCACAGCGCGTGCAAAGCAGTAGATGATCTTGGAACGAGGTGGGCGGAGGGGATTGCGGCTAACGGAGCTATCCGGTACTTATCCGTGCATGCTGGACACGTGGCGTTTGTTGATCGAGGATACGTAGGGCGAGCGATCGAGCGGGATGCTCGATCGCCACGAGGAAGGCGGCCCTGGCGATGACTCCTGGTGGGCTGGCTCGCGCCGCCGAATCCCTCGAGTCTGGGTCTGGGTCTGCCCGAGCCGGACAGTGCGGCGGAACGTCCTTGACCGGGGTGGCGCGCCATCGTGCGCCGTGCTGGGAGGTCCGCCGTTTAGGGGCACCGCCGCGGGTCGCTGGGCAGCAACCGCAGGCGGAACGGGGTTAAGCCGCTGTCAACCTATACATGTGTGCCAGTTAACGCTAAGCGGCCACATTGGGATGCGTTCACAACCGCCAACAGGTGAATTCGCCGTTCGTTCTTCTCGTCGTTGCAGTGACGCCAGGAACCACCATTATTCAACGTCGCTTTTGCACACGTTTGCATTCGGCGATGAAGCGTGCGGCGTCTTGTCGACGATAGACACCCGCGTACGTTGATCATTATCAAACATCGCAGTTATGTCGCAGCGGTAACCAACCATCCTTGTTTGCGTTGCCTTGTGGATGCGGGGCGGTCAGTCAGCGCCGCCTGCCGATCGCCTACGCAGGACCGGGCCCCAGCCAGGGCGAGCAGTCATGGGAAGAAGGCTGTACCTCGCGCTATGGCCACTGAACTGGTTAAACGTCGAATCAATCGCAGTGCCCCCGGTCGGATTCGAACCGACAACAGGACCCTTTTAGGGGGTCCGCCTCTACCTTTGGGCTACGGGGGCCCAACGTTGATCCCAGGCGGGGTTGGGATAGCCGTGATTGCATCGATATCGTACGACAATTTCTCCTCCCGGTATATTCGTCAATGACATCTTTTTTGTCAAGGAATGCGGAGTGTAACCGCAGACCGGATAATATAAACGGATCGTGACGGGAAGTGAGGAACATCGCCGCGGGTGCTCCCGGACTTTGTTAACGACTCGCTTACATGCGTGCACAGAGGGAACATCGCATCGGGCGCCTCCCTCGTTACTTGACTGGAAAACGTGTTCTGCGTACTTGGTGCGGTAACAGCCCGATCCGTCCCCTGTCACATTGGTTTCCGTCGCTCGCTCGCGCGGGGGAAGATCCCGGAAGACGTTAACTCTCCGCTCGCTCCCGCACGGAGGAAAGGCTCAGGGCCGTTAACGTCCCGCTCGCTCGTCTGCGAAAGAAGGGCCGGCCTCGGTAACTTCACGCTCGCCCGAGCGCGGGGAAGGGCTAGCTCGTTAACTTCGCGCTTGATCGCGCGCGCGGAGGAAAACCGCATCGAGCATCTCGGGGGTCACCCGGCCGGTGAACGTGTTCTGCTGGCTGGGGTGGTAGCAGCCGAGCAGCAGCACCGGGCCCGGCGAATCCATCCGGTCTGGCGGGCCCGGCGCCGGCCCGGCTTCTGATGGCTGGGCCGGGCGCCGGTCCAGGAGGACCTCGGCGGCGTGGCCGAACGCCGGGCGAGGGCGGGGAAGGCTGAAGCCGGCGGTGGCCAGCGACGGCCAGATCGCCTGCCAGGCGAATCCGCCCAGGCAGACGATCACGCGCAGCGAGTCCGCCAGAAGAGCGAGTTCGGCCTCCAGCCATGGCGCGCAGGCGTCACGTTCGGCGGGGGTGGGCTTGTTGGCGGGCGGGGCGCACCGGACCGTCGCGACCATCCTGGTGTTGATGAGCCGCTGGCCGTCGTCTGCCCGCACGCTCTGCGGCTGCGCGGCCAGGCCGCAGCGATACAGCGACGCGAACAGGAAGTCACCGCTGCGGTCCCCGGTGAAGATCCGGCCCGTCCGGTTGCCGCCGTGTGCGGCCGGAGCCAGGCCCACGATGAGCACCGCCGGGCGGTCCGCCCCCCAGCCGGGGATCGGCCGCCCCCAGTACGGCTCGGCGGCGAAGGAACGGCGCTTCTCGGCCGCGACCTGCTCCCGCCAGGCCACCAGCCTGGGGCAGGCCCGGCAGACGGACTGCCTGGCCACGAGCTCGTCGAGGGTGGCCGCGGTCGCGGCCAGCGTGCCGACGTCGGCGGGGCTGTGCGCCACCGGCGTGCGCAGGGTGGCCAGGTCGCCGGGCCAGCCGCTGCCTGGCTCGGCGGGCCGTGGGCCGGTCACGCTGGGCTGGCTGCGCCGGGGACCATCGACCAGGCGATGCCGTCCAGGATGTCGTGCTCGCTGACCACGACCTCGGTGAAACCGAACCGGCGCATGACCCGGTCCAGCACCAGGGAACCGGCCCCGATGACGTCGACGCGGCCGGGGTGCATCGACGGGATCGCGGCCCGCTGGGCCCTGGTCTGGGCCAGCAGCCGGCTGGTGACCGCTCGCACCTGTGACGCGGTGATCCGCGCGTGGTGGATGCGCATGGCGTCGTAGCCGGGCAGTTCGAGCACGATCGCGGCCACGGTGGTGACCGAGCCGGCCAGCCCGACCAGGGTCCTGGCCTTCTCGATGTCCACCGCCATGGCGGCCTGTTCCAGCGCGCCGTCGATGTCCGCGGTCGCCCCGGCGATCTGCGGTGGGGTCGGCGGGTCGGAGTGCAGATGCCGCTCGGTCATCCGCACACAGCCGATGTTCATGGAGATGGCGGCCACCTCGTGCGCCCGGGTGCCCGCCCCCGGTGTGCCCGAGTCACCCAGCATGCCCGAGTCACCCAGCACGAACTCGGTCGAGCCGCCGCCGATGTCGAGCACGAGGTACGGCGAGGCCGGTGGCTCGGACCCCGCCCGCCTCCCCATTCCCCCTTCACTGAACTCCGCCGTCGCGCCGGCGAACGAGAGCGCGGCCTCCTCGTCTCCGGTGAGCACCTCGGGCGACTTGCCCAGCACCTCGACTACGCCGCGGGTGAAGTCCGCCGCGTTGGAAGCGTCCCTGGTGGCGCTCGTCGCCACCATGCGCACATCCTCGGCGCCCCGGTCCTTGATGATCCGGGCGTACCCGGCCAGCGCGGTGAGCGTGCGGTCCAGCGCCTCGGGCGCCAGCCGCCCGGTCTTGTCCACGCCCTGGCCGAGCCGGACGATCTCCAGCCGGCGGTCCAGGTCGGTGAGCGTGCGGCCGACCGGATCCACGTCCGCGACGAGCAACCGGATCGAGTTGGTACCGCAGTCGATCGCGGCCACCCGGCGGGCGGCGGAGTCCTGGCTCACGGTTCGTCCCCTTCGTTGGCTTCGGTCCCGGCCGCCGGCGGCGGCACGCAGGGTCCGGCGGCCCACCACGGCCCGGCTGACCCGGCGGCCTCCTGGCCGAGCGGGTTCGCGCCCGGCACAGCCAGTTCGTGCGCGATCAGGGCATGCAAACACTTGACCCTGGCCGGCATCCCCCCGGCGCTCTGGGTGCCGTCGGGCAGCGGTGGCACGCCACAGGCGCGGGCCGCCTGCGCGCGCCTGGCCAGATAGTCCTCGTGGGCGGCCTGGTAAGCACAGCGCAGGCTCGCGTCACCGGCCAGCCGCTCGGTCATCGTGGCCATCAGCCCGCTCGCCTCAAGACGCCCTGCCGCCGATGCGGCGCGTGGGCAGGTCAGGTAGTACAAGGTGGGGAACGGGGTGCCGTCCGGCAGCCTTGGCGCCGTCTGCACCACGTCGGGCAGCCCGCACCCGCAGCGGTGCGCGACGCGGAACTGACCGCGCGGCTCGCGGCCGAGCTGTGCGGTCACCACGGCGGCGTCGGCCGGATCAGCTACGAACGGTCCCACGCGTCACCGGGTGGTCTTCTTGTCCGTCGCCGGCACCTTGCCCGCCTGCTGCACCGATTTCCAGAGCTTGTCGTACCACGGGTTCGGCGCGGCCGTCCGCGGCTGGATGAGGCCGGCCGCCGGCTTGCCGTCGATGATCACGTAGCACGTCTGCTTGGGCAGGCACAGGTGCAACTGGTCCTGAGCGATCTGCTCGACGTAGCCGGGGTCGTTGAGCTGGCGCTGCCTGGCCTGCAGCCGGCTGAGCTGGCTGGACAGCGCCTGCTGCTGGGCGCCGAGCGCGCTGATCTGCCTGCGCTGGGTGATGTACTCACGCACCGGGTAGGCCAGGCTCAGGGTAATCGCACAGATCACCACCGCGAGGACCGCGGCCCGGCTGGTCAGCCGGGGCCGCGGCCTGGTCACGGTGGGACGGCGCATCAGGTACGGGCCGCCGTGAACCTGGGGAACGCGCCGATGCCGGCGTAGGCCGCGGCGTCGTCGAGCAACTCCTCGATCCGCAGCAACTGGTTGTACTTGGCCACCCGCTCGGACCGGCAGGGGGCGCCGGTCTTGATCTGGCCGGTGTTCAGCGCCACGGCGAGGTCCGCGATCGTGGTGTCCTCGGTCTCACCGGACCTGTGGCTGATCACGCAGTGGTACCCGTGGCGGTGGGCCAGCGAGACGGCGTCCAAGGTTTCGGTGACAGTGCCGATCTGGTTGACCTTGACAAGCAGCGCGTTCGCGATGTGCCCGGACAGTCCGCGGCGAAGCCGTTCTGGATTTGTCACGAAAATATCGTCACCGACGACCTGGGTCCGCTGGCCCACCTCAGCGGTCAGCTCACGCCAGCCGGCCCAGTCCTCCTCGGCCAGCGGATCCTCCAGCGAAACGATCGGGTAGGCGTCGAGCCACTCGACGTAGGTGCGGGTCATGTCCGCGGCCGACCGGTTGCCGCCCTCGAAGGTGTAGCTGCCGTCGCTGTAGAACTCGGTCGCGGCCGCGTCGATGCCGAGCGCGATGTCCTCACCCGGGGTGAAGCCGGCCTTCCCGATGGCCTCCATGATCAGGTCGAGTGCGGCCCGGTTGTGATCCAGGTCAGGGGCGAAGCCGCCCTCGTCACCCACCCCGGTGCTCAGCCCGTGCTGCTTGAGCACCGACTTGAGCACGTGATAGGTCTCCGAACCCCAGCGCAGCGCCTCGGCGAAGGTGGCCGCGCCAACCGGAAGGATCATGAACTCCTGCACGTCCACGCTGTTGTCGGCGTGCGCGCCGCCGTTCAGGATGTTCATCATCGGCACCGGCAGCACGTGCGCGTTCGGCCCGCCCAGGTAACGGAACAGCGGCAGCCCGGCCGACTCGGCCGCGGCCCTGGCCACCGCCATGCTGACCCCGACGATCGCGTTCGCGCCCAGCCGTGACTTGTCCGGCGTCCGGTCCAGGTCGATCAGCACCCGGTCGATGAGCCGCTGGTCGTCGGCGTCGTAACCGACCAGCTCGGGCTGGATCTCGTCGATCACACCCTGCACGGCCCGCTGCACGCCCTTGCCGCCGTATTCGTCGCCGCCGTCCCGCAGCTCGACCGCCTCGAACGCGCCGGTGGACGCGCCGCTCGGCACTCCCACCCGTCCCGCGGTGCCGTCATCGAGCGCGACCTCGACCTCGACGGTCGGGTTACCACGGGAGTCCAGGATCTGCCTGGCATGGATCGCTTCGATGGAAGCCATTCGGGGAACTCCTGACAAGGGTCGCGGGCGGCCCGGCCGCCCGTTGATTTTCGGTTGGCAGCTTGGATTTTGTGAGCACAAAGCTCGGCTAGCACACCGAGCCTAATGCAGCGGGACTGGCCCGGCGGGCGGCCACGCCGTTAGCGGGACTGTTCCCAGGCCTGCACGCGGTCGCGGTAGCGGCGGGCGGCGGCGCGGAGCTCGAGCTCGGGATCGACACCGACCGCCTCGGCCCTGGCCACGAGGCGGAACAGCTCGGCGCCGAAAGCCCCGCCCTGGTCCTCTCCGGCGCCCGGTCCTGCGGTGGCCCGGGCTGGTGGGCCCGGGGCCGACGTGGCCTGGCCGTCTGGTGCGGTCAGGGCAGCGGGGACACCGGCCCGTTCAGCGCGGCGCTGGAGCTGGGCGGCCAGGGCCAGCGCGGGCTGCCCGAACGGCACGCCGTCCAGCGCGGAACCCGGCTGGCCACCACCCTTGGCGGCCCGCTCGGCGGCCTTGATGGTGTCCCAGTTGGCCGTGACCTCGTCGGCGCCGGACACCTCCACCTCCGCGAACACGTGCGGGTGGCGGCGCACCAGCTTGGCCACGATGGCGTCCGCGACGTCGTCGATGGTGTAGCCGGTGCCGTCGGCGCGCTCGGCCGCGACCCTGGCGTGGAAGGCGACCTGCAGCAGCACGTCGCCGAGTTCCTCGCGCAGCGCGGCCTGGTCGCCGTCCTGCATCGCGTCCAGCGCCTCGTAGGCCTCCTCGATCAGGTACGGCGCCAGCGACTCGTGCGTCTGCTTGGCGTCCCAGGGACAGCCGGTCCGCAGCCGGTCCATGGTCTGCACCAGGTCGAGCAGATGCGCACCGGGCAAGTCCCGCGAGCCCACCAGCACCTCGGCCGGGGGACCGCCGCCGGGCAGTTCCCCCAGCGCGGCCAGCAGTTCCGTCGTGGCCTGGTCGCCTTCGGGTCCGGCCAGCCACACCACGCCGCCGTGACCGTGCCCTGTCTCCTGGCCGAGCCGCCCGGCGAGTTCCGCGGCGCCGTCGACGGTGACGGGCTGGACAGCGATCCCGGCGTCGGCCAGCGCGGTGGCCTGCGGGTCGTCCGGCGAGCCGGCCAGCACGAGGCGGGCGCCGCGCAGCGTGTCCCAGGCCTGGGCGGTGAGCTGGCCGGGGGCGACCCTTGGGCTGGTCGCCAGCAGCACGAGGCGGGCCGCGCCTGCGGCTAGCAAGGCGGCGTGAGCTGGGGCTTGGCCGATGGGGACGCGGAAGGCGAAGGGGAGGCCCCTGGCTGAGGGGTGGACAGCGTGTCCGCCGCGGCCACGATGTCCAGCTCGCTGTAGTCGAGCGCGCCGAACTGTGGGTTGATCTTGATGCGCAGGCTCTTGGCGGCCAGGCACTGATCGTGGTTGAACTTGGTGCTGAGCGCCTGCTGGGCCGCGCTCGACGTCGCGCCCGTGCCGCCCAGCTTGCTGACGAGCGCGGCCTGTATCGCCTCGTACTTGCCGAGGGCGGGGTTGACCAGATCCGGTGGCAGCCCGTTGGCCACGGCGATGCTGGTGAGGCTCGTCGTCTGGCCGGACTGCCGCTCCTCGGCGGTGATCGCCGTGATCGCGCGCTGGATGTCCCCGGCGCTGACGGTGATGCCCATCCGGCTGGCCATCTGGTCGCGCACCTGGAACCTGACCAGCCAGGCCAGCACCTGCTGCGCCGTCTGCGAGGCGGGGAACTGGAGCTGCACCTTGGCCTTGTGCGCGTTGTAGTAGCCGGTCAGCTCGGAGACCTGGGTGGTCAGGGTCGAGGTGGTGATCCGCTGGCCGCCGACGATCGCCGCGGCGCCCAGTTGCACCGACCCGCAGCCGGTCAGGGCCAGGCAGCCGCCGAGCGCGGCCGCGGCCAGCCCGGCCGCCCGGCTGCGCTTGAACAGCACACGCCTGTTCAGAATGCGGAACACGACACGGTCCCTTCTAGCTCATGGTTCTTCCGCCGGCGTCCACTAGTCACCGAACATCGCCTCGACGAGTTCGCAGCACCAGGCCAGGAGTTCCTGGTCACGCAGCGGCTGCGCACCAAGCGCCGTCACCGGCGCCTGCCGGCCCCCCGCCTGATGGCGTCCGGGCGCGGCCTTCGGCACCGGTACGAGCATGGTACGCACTGCCGGCTTGACCAAGGTCTTCGGGTACAGCCTCTGCACCCTGACCTCCCGTGACTCGGGCAGCTCGACCGGGGCGAAGCGGACGTGTGAGCCTTGCAGCGTGATGTCGGTCAGGCCCGCCCGGCGCGCGCGTTCGCGCAGTCTGGCCACCTCGAGCAGGTTCTGCACTGGAGTGGGTGGCGCGCCGTACCGGTCGGTCAGTTCGTCGCGCACCGCGACGGCGTCTTCGTCGGACTCGATCGCCGCGATCCGGGTGTAGGCCTCCAGCCTGAGCCGCTCGCCCGCCACGTATTCGTGCGGTATGTGCGCGTTCACCGGCAGCTCGACCCGCACCTCCTGGCGGGTCATCGGCCCGGAGCCCTTCAGCTCGCTGACCGCCTCGCCGATCATGCGGACGTACAGGTCGAAGCCGACGCCGGCGATGTGCCCGGACTGCTCGCCGCCGAGCAGGTTGCCCGCACCCCGGATCTCCAGGTCCTTCATGGCCACGTGCAGCCCGGCCCCCACCTCGGTGTGCTGCGCGACCGTGGCCAGCCGTTCGTGCGCGGTCTCGGTCAGCGCCCGCTCGGGCGGGAACAGGAAGTAGGCGTAAGCCCGCTCCTTGGCCCGGCCGACCCGGCCCCGCAACTGGTGGAGCTGGGACAGGCCGTAGGCGTCGGCCCGGTCCACTATCAGCGTGTTGGCGTTCGGGATGTCCAGACCGGACTCCACGATCGTGGTGGCCACCAGGACGTCGTAGTTCTTCTCCCAGAAGTCGACCATGATCTTTTCGAGCGTGTGCTCGTTCATCTGGCCGTGCGCGACCGCGATCCGCGCCTCCGGCACCAGCTGCGCGATCCTGGCCCCCACTTTGCCGATCGAGGCCACCCGGTTGTGCACGAAAAAAACCTGCCCATCGCGGAGCAGCTCGCGGCGGACCGCGGCGACGATCTGCTTCTCGTCGTAAGCGCCGACGAAGGTCAGGATCGGGTGGCGTTCCTCGGGCGGGGTGAGGATCGTGGACATCTCCCTGATGCCGGCGATGCCCATCTCCAGGGTGCGCGGGATCGGCGTGGCCGACATGGACAGCACGTCCACCTCGGTGCGCAGCCCCTTCAGGTACTCCTTGTGCTCGACGCCGAACTTCTGCTCTTCGTCGATCACCAGCAGGCCGAGCCGCTTGAACCTGGTCTCCGGCGACAGCAGCCGGTGGGTGCCGATGACCACGTCCACGGTCCCGTCGGCCAGCCCGGCCAGGGTCTCGGTCACCTCCGCGCTGCTCTGGAACCGGGACAGTGCCCTGACCTTGACCGGGAATGGCGCGTACCGCTCGCTGAACGTCACCAAGTGCTGCTGGACCAGCAGCGTGGTGGGCACCAGCATGGCCACCTGCATACCGTCCTGCACCGCCTTGAAGGCGGCCCTGACCGCGATCTCGGTCTTGCCGTTGCCGACGTCGCCGCAGATCAGCCGGTCCATCGGGACCGGACGCTCCATGTCCTGCTTGACCTCGTCGATGGCTACGAGCTGGTCGGGCGTCTCCACGTAAGGGAACGCGTCCTCCAGCTCACGCTGCCACGGAGTGTCGGGCCCGAACGCGTGCCCGGGCGAGGCCGTCCTGGCCGAGTACAGCCTGATTAGCTCGGCGGCGATCTGCCTGACCGCCTTGCGGGCGCGGCCCTTGGTCTTGGCCCAGTCCGCGCCGCCCAGCCGGTGCAGGCTCGGGGCCTCGCCGCCGGAGTACTTGGTCACCTCGTCGAGCTGGTCGGTGGGCACGTAGAGCCGGTCGGGCGGGTGGCCGCGCTTGCTGGGCGCGTACTCGATGACCAGGTACTCCCTGGTGGCGCCCGCTACGGTGCGGCTGGTCATCTCCAGGTACCGGCCGACGCCGTGCTGCTCGTGCACGACGTAGTCGCCCGGCCGAAGCTGCAGCGGGTCGACGCCGCCGCGCCGCCGGGACGGCATCCGCGTCGTGTCCCGCGAGCCGACCCGCTGGCCGGCCAGGTCGCTCTCGGTCAGCACCGCGAGCTGGGCGGACGGCCAGGTGAAGCCGTGACCGATCACGCCGGTGGTGACGTAGGGGACGCCAGGCTCGGGCGGGTGGTCGAGCTCGTGCAGGCGGGCGCCGAGGTCCTCGCCGCGCAGCATCTCGGCCAGCCGCTGGGCCGGGCCGTGGCCCTCGGTGACCAGCACGACCCGCCAGCCGTCCGCGAGCCACCGGCGCACGTCGGAGAGCACGCGCTTGGTGTCACCGCGGTAGGACTCGGCCGGGCTGGCGCTGAGACTGAACGCCGGGCGGGTGTCGTACTCCAGGCCGGCCCGGTCCCGGCGGCCCGGTCCGTGCACGATGTCGCCGGAGCCGTAGGGGTCGTAGTCGTCTGGGCCCAGACCGTGCCTAGCGCCGTCCTTGGTGTCACCTTGGGTGTCCGCGCCGAACGGGGTGACCGTCCACCAGGGCAGGCCGAGCTGGCCGGCCGCGGAGCGCACGACGGTGATCGGGCGGAACGCCGATTCGCCGAGGTCGATCGGCGCCTGCCCGCCCGCGGCGGCGTTGACCCAGGACGCGGCCAGGAACTCTTCGCTGGTCTTGACCAGCTCGGTGGCGCGGGACTTGATCCGCTCCGGGTCGCAGGCGAGCACGCAACCACCCGCAGGCACGTGATCGAGCAGCAGTTCCATCCGGTCGGCCAGTGCCGGGGCGAACGCCTCCATGCCCTCGACCGCTATGCCGTCGGCCAGCTTGCCGAGCACGTCGGCCACGCCGGGGTGCTCGGCGGCCAGTTCCTTGGCCCGCTCCCGCACCGCCGGGGTGAGCAGCAGCTCCCGGCAGGGTGGCGCCCACAGCACGGGGGCCGGGCCGAGGCTGCGCTGGTCGGCCACCTTGAAGTAGCGGACCTCCTCGACCGTGTCGCCGAAGAACTCGACCCGCAGCGGATGCTCCTCGGTCGGCGGGAACACGTCGATGATGCCGCCGCGCACGGCGATGTCGCCGCGCTTCTCCACCAGGTCGCCCCTGGAATAGCCGATCTCGACGAGCCTGGTCAGCACCTCGTCCTGGTCGGCCGTCTGGTCCGGGGCCAGCCGCACCGGCTCGAGGTCGCCAAGACCGGCCACGACGGGCTGCAGCAGCCCCCGTACCGGCGTCACCACGACGCAGAGCGGGCCTGACACCTGATCGCCTGGATCGGGGTGGGCCAGCCTGCGCAGCACGGCGAGCCGCTGGCCGACCGTGTCCGAACGCGGCGACAGCCGTTCGTGCGGCAGCGTCTCCCAGGCCGGGAACACGGCCACCGACTCGGCCGGCAGGATCGAGCCGAGCCCGGCCGCGAGGTCCTCGGCCTCCCGGCCGGTAGCGGTGACCGCGAGCACGAACCGGCCGGCCCGGGCGTTCAGCGCGGCGGCCAGGAAGGGCCGCAGCTCGACCGGCGCGACCAGGTCACTGCCCAGCCCAGCGCCCTCGGTACCCGACGGGACCGGTGCTCCGGGTGTGGCCGACCCTTCGGGTGTGGCTGGGGCTGCCGCCTCCAGGGCACGCCGAAGCTGTGGATCGTCGGCTATGACGCTGAGAAGTCCGGCGAGACTCATGATTCCCCTGGTTGACGGGACGAGGCTAGGCAGCACGAAGCAGCCGCCTCATCGACAGGGACCCCGGGCCTGTGGGGGTGCGGAGCCCCTGAGACGATCGGCGATGCGACGCCATCCCCAGTCCGCGCACAGCCGCAACCAAACGCGCTATGGGGACTCATTCCAGTGTAGATGCACCTCGGTCCCAGCCGGCCAGAAAAACGCACGCCTGGCAGCACGGCGGGCCGGCGCGTACGGGCTCCAAGGGGATACGCCCAGTAAGCACGTCATGCCGCATCGCGGAAGTTGGCCCCGTGACCGGCATTCGCCCCACTACGCTACGGTGCCATGTCTTCGGTGAGTGGTGCCGCGGACGGGATCGCGGCCAACGGCGGCTCACCAGAGGCCCAGGCCGCGGACTGGACACCCGCCGCCGGCTCCCTGGCCCGGGCCGCGGGGCCGCGGGCAGGCCTGTCTGACCTGTTCGCCAGGTCCATCCGCGACTATGCGCGTCAGCATCCGGGCGAAACGGTGAAGATCCTGCAGGCCGGGTGCACCTGCTCTCCCGAGGATCTCGGCCTGGACAAGCTGCACGCGGGCTGGCTCGAGACGGCCATCAGGGGTATCGATCAGGACCATCCGCTGACCAGGGCGATCGCCCAGTCCGACGCCAGTCATCCGGCGGCCATGTCGCTGGTGCTCGGCGACATGCGTACGATCCCGCTCCCGCCGCGTTCGTTCGACGTCGTCTACTCCGCTCACCTGCTGGATCGCATCGAGCACGCGGAACTCGTGCTCGACCGGCTGGTAGCGGCGCTGCGGCCGGGCGGCCTGCTGCTGTTGCGGTTCAGGGACCGCGAGTGCGCGGCGGCGCTGCTCGACCGGATGCTGCCGCAGCCGGCCAGGCGGGCGATCTGGCACTGGCTGCGGCCGGGACAGGCGGGCCCGTTCCCCGCGGTGTACGAGCCGCTGCTGTCGGCCGACGGTGTGCACGCGTACGTGCTCGCCCGCGGGCTGGTGGTCGCGGAGCGGCAGACGCTGCGCGACCGGCCACGCCGGCCGGGACGACTGGCCTGGGGCGCGCCCCTGGCCTGCCGTCTGGTTGCTACCCTGTCCCGGGGTCGGTTGCCCGACGATCACGACGACTTGCTCTACGTCATCAGAAAGCCGGAGAACAGGTTCGCCCGCGTGCTGTGAGCCTGATCTCTCCGCGCACGAGTTACCCCAGCGATACCGAGATAGAACCGGAGCGTGCTTGTCCAGCACCTCCGCGGCCTGCATAGGGTTCTCACAGTGAGTCGGGTGCCGGGTGGGCGGCGCAGCGAATCGGGCGCCGCGCAGCGGCGCCGGGGGAGGTAATCGTGACCGCAGGGGCACCGGCTGACGCGCGATCAGACATGGCCAGCCTGCCGAGCTGGACACCGGACGAGCGATCGCTCGGCGATCTCGAACTGCTGCTGTCGGGCGCGCTGGCGCCGCTCACCGGCTTCATGGGATTGGCGGACATCGCCGCGCTCGCCGAGCGCGGCACGCTCTTCGACGGGACGCCCTGGCCGACCCCCATCGCCCTGGACGTACCCGCCGGGGCCGTGCCGCCCGAAGCGGACCGGCTGATCCTGACCGATCCCGAGGGCGCGCCGATAGCCCTGCTCCAGATCACCGAGCGCACACCGCTGGGGGCGCCGGCGACCGCTGGCGCGGCGGGCGGCGCCAGGGCCGAGTTGGTCCGGCTGGCCGGGCCGGTATCCCCGCTGGGGGCCACCGAGCACGGGCGGTTCCGCCAGCTCCGCAAGACGCCGTCCCAGGTGCGGGCCGAGCTTCCCGAGGGACCGGTGCTGGCCTACGCCACCCGCGGGCCGCTGCACGGCCGCCAGATCGGGCAGTTGCGCCACCTGGCCGGGCAGATGAAGGCCAGGCTGCTGCTGCTCCCGCTGATCGCGGGCCCGGCCGAGCTGGTGGTCACGCCGGAGTCGCTGGTGCGCTCGGTGCTCGCGGCGCGCCAGTTGCTGCCGGCCGGCACGCTGGTGGTGCCGGTGCCGCTCGCGCCGCGGTACAGCCCGGAGGCCGAGCTGCGGCTGGGCTCGCTGGTGGCCAGGGCCTACGGGGCCACCCATCTGTACGCCGACGCCCCGCCCGGGGTCAGCGGCAGGGGCGGCGAGATCACCCTTCCCGGGATGGCCATACCGGTGGTGTCGGCCGGCGACTGGGCCTACGACCCGGTCGCCGAGGTGTGGCGGCCGCTCGCGCTGATCGAGCCGGGCGCCGAGCGCACCGAGCTGAGCGACGAAGAGCTGGCCGGGCTGCTGGACAGCGGCGAACCGCTGCCGGCCTGGCACACTCCCGAGGCGGTCGCGCGTGAGCTGCGCCGGGCCAGGCCGCCGCGGCACGAGCGCGGCGTGGTGGTGTTCATGACCGGGCTGTCCGGCTCGGGCAAGTCCACGATCGCCCGTGACCTTCGGGACGCGCTGGCCGAACAGGGCAGCCGCACCGTGTCGCTGCTGGACGGGGACCAGGTCCGCAGGCTGCTGTCGGCGGGCCTGACCTTCTCCCGGGCCGACCGCGACCTCAACATCGCGCGGATCGGCTACGTGGCGGCCGAGATCGCCCGCCACGGCGGCATCGCCATCTGCGCCCCGATCGCACCGTACGCGCAGGCCCGGGCGCAGGTGCGCGACATGGTGAGCCAGACCGGGGACTTCCTGCTGGTCTACGTGGCCACACCGATCGACACCTGCGCCGCGCGCGACCGCAAGGGCCTGTACGCCAAGGCCAGGGCCGGCCTGATCGATGGCCTGACCGGTGTGTCGGACCCCTACGAGGAGCCGGCCGACGCCGATCTGGTCATCGACACATCGGCGGTGTCCCGCCAGGAGGCCGTCGGGGCGGTGCTCGACCTGCTCACCAACGGCGGCTGGCTGGAACCAAGGCGGGACAGCTAGCCGGAACGGACTCGGCTAGTCCTGGTCCTCTACCTGGGCGCCGTCGTCGAGCCGCTCGCCGAACTCCCTGAACCTGGCCCGCAGCCCCGACGTCTTCGGCGCCTCACCGTTGGACCGGCCGGCCCGCTTCTGCTGCCTGCCGTTCAGCCGGCTGGACAGCGACGTGGACATCCGGTCCCGGGCCCTGGACAGCACCACGAAGCTGGCGATCCCGCTGACCAGCAAGGCCACGGCCAGCAGCACCAAGCCGCGGAGCCCGGCCACGTAGAGCAGCACGAGGGCCGCCAGGAACAGCAGGATTCTCGCGGACGTGTACGCCAGTGTGGCTCGCATGACTCTCTCGGTTCGGGTGGCCCGGTTCAGGTGGCCCGGTTCGGGTGGCTGGGCTTAACGCGGCTGAGCTCAGCCTATGCGGCGGGATCGACCGCCGTACCGGTGAGGATGGCGGTGAGTAGGGCGGGGTCGACGTTACCGCCGGACAGGACCGCCACGGGCGCGCTCGCCGGCGGAAGCTCGTGCTCACGCAGCAGGCACGCGGCCACCGCGACGGCGCCGCCGGGCTCGGCGATCAGCCGCCCTTCGAGGGCGAGCCTGCGCATCGTGATCCTGATCTCCTCTTCGGTGACCGTCACGATGTCGTCCACCAGCCGCCGGATGTGCTCGAAGGCCAGCTCGCCGACCTGTTCGATGCGCAGCGCGTCGGCGATCGTGCGCTGGGTCTGCTCCGACGTCCAGGCCACGCGGTGGCCGGCCCGCAACGAGTCGCGGGCGTCCGCGGCCAGTTCGGGCTCGGCCCCCACGATCTTGACGTCCGGTCGGGCGGCCTTGATCGCGGCAGCGATGCCCGAGATCAGGCCGCCGCCGCTGACCGGGACCACGACCAGGTCGACGTCGCGGGAGTCGTCAAGGATCTCCAGGCCGATGGTGCCCTGTCCGGCGATCGTCCCCCGGTGGTCGAACGGCGGGACGAAGCTGTACCCGTGCCGGGCGATCAGCTCGTCGGTGGCGGCGACCCGCGCGTCGAGTCCCGGTTCCACGGTGACGATCTCCGCACCGGTGGCACGGACCTTGGCCAGCTTGACCTCGGGCGCGTTCGACGGGATCACCAGGACCGCCCGCACCCCGAGCCGCGCGGCCGCGTAGCCGACCGCCCCGGCGTGGTTGCCGCTGGAGTGCGCGATCACACCCCGGCTCCTGGCCTCCTCGTCGAGCGCGCTGATCACCGCGTACGCGCCCCGCAGCTTGAACGACCCGGTCGGCTGCAACGATTCGGGTTTGATCAGCAGGGGCCGTCCGGGAAAGGAAACCAGCGGGGTCCGGACGACGACCCCGGCGATACGGTCCGCGGCAGCGGCGATCTCGGTCGCCGTTACAAGCTCAGGCACGTCCCCATTATCAGCAGTAAGCCCAGTGTTAGCAGTAAGCCCAGTGTCATCACCATGCTCACCGACACCGGACGGCACAGCAGCAAACGGGAGACACGCATAGCAATTTTTCGGAACTCAAGGTGAAAACCCGTGTTTGTCGGCACACTTAGGGACAACCGGTACGGGTATGGAGGGCGAAATAATCGTGGACGACAACAGTGAGCGTCTGCTCACTCCCGGAGAGGTCGCCGCTCTCTTCCGGGTTGACCCCAAGACTGTGACCCGATGGGCGGCATCCGGCCGGATCAGCAGTATCCGCACGCCCGGGGGGCACCGGCGTTTCCGCGAGTCAGAGGTGCACGCCCTGCTGCGCGGGGATGGCTCGGCCACCCGCTGAGCGAGCTTGGCTGAGCTAGCCTGAGAGTGGGCCAGCCTGAGAGTGGGCCAGCCTGACCGGGCCAGGAGCTGATCGCGGCCTGGCCGCCGAGGGCCTGGCCGTCGAGGGCCGGGCCGGCTCAGCCGGAGCCGCGGCCCTCAGGAGAATCCGGCCACGAACTCTCCCGCTGCGCCCGGTAGGCGAGAAACTCGCGGTGCAGCGCCTCGTCTTCTTCCTGCCACCGCAGGCGCCGCTGCTGCGCCTCTTCCTCGGTGATCGCATGCTCGGCCAACCGCTGGTAGTCGACGTCGTCCGGGCCAATCTCGACGTAACCCTCGCCGATCAGGCGTCCACCGTCGCCTATCGCGGATTCCGGAACCATGAGGTTCCCGTTCGGCAGCCTAATGATGAACATCGCACGATCACTCTAGATGCCATAACGCCGGTTGAAGTAGAGCATGACATTAAGCGCCACCCTTGTGCTGCCGCCGAGCATGTCCACCAGCGCGGGCCGCTGCCTGGAAGCGATCGCGGCGAACGCGTCCGCGAAGAACTCCCGCCTGCCGAGTGCGCCCTGCTGCCGGTGGAAGTCACTGACCAGATGCGGTAGGCACTGATCGTAAAGCATCCTGAACTCCGCCGAGTCCGATTGCCACCGGCCGGGCGGGGCGTCGGAGTCGTCGATCGCATGCCCGACCTCGTGGCACATGACGTCGGGAGACGGCGAAGGCCGCGTCCCCACCACGATCTTCCGGTCGCCGTAGGCGCCCGCGCAGGCGTCCCAGGTCGCGCGGCCCGACGGCAGCGGCACCCCGCGCAGCCGTCCCATCTCGTCCAGCTCAGGCACCCCGCCTGGGCCCACGTAGATCGCGTCCACGGCCTTGGCGAGCAGGTCCTTGAGGTTCTGCGGCAGCCCGGCGAGGCGGTTGATGGCGTGCAGCGCCTCGGCGGGCGCGGCCTCAGCGTTCTCCCACTGCCGGTGCACCAGGGGCTCCAGGCTGCCGCAATGCGTCGTGGTGCCGTCGTTGCGCTGCCAGCCCGCCAGTTCGTACCAGGGCCGGGCGGCCGCGGCCTTGGACGGCCCGGCCGCGGCGCCGCGGTCCTGCCCGGCGGGCTCTGGCCCCGGCCCGGTCCGCTGCCTGCGGGCGGGCGCCTGGCCCGCGTGCGCCCCCCGCGGTGGCGTCCGGGCGGACCCATCGGGCGGGTCCGAACCCGCCTGCTTCTTGCGCACCCTGGCCCGCGCGCCGCCGACCGCCGACCTGGACGCCGTTTCGGACCGCACCGGCTGGGTCGGCACCGGCTCGGACCCCGGCGGCTCCGTCCGCCCTGGACCGCTCCTGGCCGGATCGGTGCGGGCTGGCCCGGCAGACCCAGAACCGGCCGGCCCAGACTGGGCTTGCCTGGACTGGGCTTGCCTGGACTGGGCTGGCACCGGCTGGGTTGGCCCAGCCTGGTTTGGCCCAGCCTGGTTTGGCCCAGCCTGGTTTGGCACTGGCCGGGTAGGCGGTGGCCCGGTCAGGCCGGGCGGCTGGGCGGGCCCGTGGACGCCGTCCAGCGGCCGGTGCGTTGCGTTGTCACCAGCACCGGTGCGGGCCGGATCCTGCGACGCGCCGAAGCCGGGCGGCGGCGCGCCGGGAGGCTCACCGGGCGTCACCGGCCTGCGGTGCCTGCCGCCGGCCTCGCTGTGCGCCTCCACCGCGCCGTCCCGGCCGCCCGCAGGACCGGTTCCCGGCCGTCCCAGCGCTCTCGTACCCCGGTTCAGGGACCCACGCAGCCAGGACCGGCCGCGTCTGCGGCGGTTGGCGGCCGACCGCCCCCGCCCCCGGAGGCGGCTAAGCAACCGCTCCAACATGTGCTGCGCTCCCTGTCACCGTGCCTGGCCGTCAGGGTATGCCGGATCCCCCGGATCGTCATCTCCGGTGACTGAATGTAATCGACTGCGGTCGCGCCGGGCACTTACCGAACTACTAGGCCAATTCATCCCTTGGCGGGCGGTTGCAGCAGTTAGGCTGCCCACATGCTGTTGCTTGGCGTGCTCGCCGCTCTCCTGGCGGCCGGCCTGTGGATGTACGCGCTGATCGACATCCTGCTCACGCCCGCGACGGACTGCCGCCGGATGTCCAAGGGGCCATGGCTGGCCATCGCCGGATTCCTGTTCGTGCCCGGCGCCCTGGCCTGGCTCGCGCTCGGCCGCCCGTACGTCACCCCCGGCCGGTACATCCCCGGCCGGGCGCCCCGCTCGCCCTGGCTGTACCGGCCCCGTATCGACCTGCTCGGCCCGGACGCCGAGGCGGCGCTGCGCAGGCACCCGGCGGGCCGGGCCCGGCAGGAGATGGCCGACGAGGCCAATCTGTTCGACATGGCCGACGCGGTGCCCGCTCCGAACTGGCCCACCGGGCCCGACGACGATCCCGAGTTCCTCAGCTACCTCGACCGGGTGGTCAGGGACATCAGGGAAGCCGGCAACGGCGCTTAGTTCAGCCCGGCGTAGGAGTGCAGGCCGGTGATGAACAAGCTGACCCCGACCATGTTGAACATGAGGCAGCAGAAGCCGACGAGCTGGATGACCGCGGCCTTCCGCCCCCGCCATCCGGCCGTGGACCTGGCGTGCAGGAAGCAGGCGTAGACCACCCAGGTGATGAAGGCCCAGGTCTCGGTGGGATCCCAGCCCCAGTAGCGGCCCCAGGCCTGGTCGGCCCAGATCGCGCCCGCGATGATGCCGAACGTCCAGAGCGGGAACGCGAACATCACCGTCCGGTAGGCCAGCCGGTCCAGCACGTCGGGACCGGGCAGGCGGGCCATGACCCCCACCGTGGCCTGCTTGCGGCCGGCCGCCACCCGCCTCGCGTGCCGGTCGGCGAGCAGGTACACGATGCCGAGCACGGCCGCCACGAAGTACGTCCCCACGGCCAGCGTGATCGCGGTCACGTGGATGGACAGCCAGTAGGACTGCAGCGCGGGCACCAGCGGACCGGCCGCGGTGTAGATCACCGTCTGCGCCAGGCCCAGCGCGATGACCACCGCACCCACCACGAACAGGCCCAGGTAGTACGCCCGGTACTTGATCATGAGGCCGAGGAAGAACACCACCGCGACGAACGTGAGCGCGACGGTGAACTCGTACATGTCGCCCCAGGGCAGCCGGTGCACCGCCAGCCCCCGGGTGATCAGGCCCGCCATGTGCGCGGCCAGCCCGGCGAAGGTGGCGGCCAGCCCGGCCCGCACCCAGGGCCCGGCCTTGGCTTGGGTTCGCGTCAGTGCCGTGGAAGGCGTCTTGAAGAATTCGGGCAATGAACGGTGGCCACCGGAACCCTGGTTCTCCCCCACCGCCGGCGGCCCTGTTTCGCTGTCACCGGGCTCACTGCCCTCGGCGGCCGAGCCAGCCCCCACGGTGGCCAGCTGGGGAATCTTCCTGGCCACCGCGCGGATGGCGCCGCTGCGCTTGCCGAAGGCGAAGTCCCCGGCGAAGCCCAGCACGGCGAGTGAGTAAGCCAGCAGCGCGGCCACGATGAACCCGTTGCTGAGCTGAGCCAGGCCAGTGTTGATGGTCATTGTCCTACCTCCCCCTCTTTCTGGGTGAGAGACGAACTGAGCTGCTCGGCCAGCTCGGCGAACTCGATCTCGAAGCCACCGCCCGCGTCCGAGCGGGCGAGGCCGCCAATGTCCACGACGGTGGCGCCGTCCCCGGCCGTCCGGGTCCTGACGAAGATCCGGCGCCGCCGGACGAAGAACGAGAGCAGCAGCCCGGCGAGCGCAGCCATCGCGCAGATGAGCGCGGGGAGCTGGCCGGGGTCGTAGGTGATCGCCAGGCTGATCCACTGCCTGTAGCCGGTGAAGGTGAGCGTGCCGTCGTGACCGGGCAGCTTGATCGACTGACCGGGGGCCAGCGGCCGCGGGCTGACCGGCAGCTTGTGCATCGCGCCGGTGTCGAGCTGGTACACCGACTGCGACACGCCCGAGTCGAGCCCGAGGTTGCCGGCGTAGGAGACCAGGCTGACCCGCGGGTTGAGCGCCGCGGGGAAGGCGGACTGGAGCTGCCCGCTGGCGTCCACGTAGGCGGTGGGCAGGAACACACCGATGAAGCCGAGCTGCTCAGGCTTGGCGTCCGACACCTTGATCACGCCCTCGGACGTGTAGGTGGCGGTTTCGGCGGCGATGAACGGCACCGCCCCGTTGAACACCGTCTTCCCGGTCCCGTCGGTCACCCGGAACGTCGGCGCGTAACCGTGGCCGATCAGGAACACCCGGACGCCGTCCACCACGAGCGGGTGGTTGACCGCCAGGTCGTAGGGGTGCGCCTGGGCCCCCAGCCGGCTGGTGTAGCTGACGTGCGCGTTGAACGCGGCCGGCTGGCCGGTGTCGGGTCCCGACCTGACGTAGCTGGCGGTGAACTTGTTGAGCGCGATGCTGAACGGCGCCAGGTCGGTGGGCGCCACCAGCCGGCCCGGGTGGTAGACGTCCAGGTCTGTGACGGTGTCGCCGAAGCTCTGGCCCTGGACCAGCAGCCGGTTGGCCTTGTACCCGAACAGCCCGCCCAGGCCGATGGACAGCAGCACTCCCAGCAGGGCCAGGTGGAAGAGCAGGTTGCCCGCCTCCCGGCGGTGCCCCTTCTCAGCCGACATCCAGCCGTCGCCGGTGCGCACCCGGAACCTGCGCTTGGCCAGCAGCTTGGTGGCGACCGCGAGCGCCTGCTCGGGGCTGGCCGAGGTCTGGTACCTGGCCGAGGACGGCAGCCTGGCCAGGTTCCGCGGCGCGGGCGGCGGCTGCGCGCGGGCGGTGCGGGCGAGCCGGAACGTGCGCGGCACCACACATCCCGCCAGCGAGATGAACAGCAACAGGTAGATGGCGGCGAACCAGGGCGCCGCGAACACGTTGAACAGGCCGAGCCGGTTCAGCCAGGGAGCGAGCCCAGGGTGCGACGCGAAGTACTGGGTCACTCCCGAGGGGTTGACTCCCTCCTGGGGCAGCAGGGATCCCGGCACGCTGCCCAGCGCCAGCAGGAACAGCAGGATGAGGGCGGTGCGCATGGAGGTGAGCTGGCGCCAGCCCGAGCGGATCTGGCCGGCCGGGCCGAGCCCTTTAGCGGCGGCCCGCGGCGGCCCCTGCGGGCCTTCGCCACGGCGCGCTGTGTCCGGTGAGCGCAGTTCCGTTGAGCGTAGCCCGGTCAAAGCGCAGCCACCCAGAATCTCCTACAGACAGTAGTAACCCCGCCCATTGTGCCGTATCACCCCAGCCAGTCAGACCCTGGGGGCGGGGAAGGGGCGCCATCCACGACGATACCGAAGGCCCGGCGGCACCGGCCCACGTCCACGGAAGCCGCTATCTGGTGATCTTGAAGACCTGTACGTATCAGGACCCATGCAGGTCTTCGGGATCATGGGCCAGGTGCGAGCTAGACGCGCACTATCCGGCGGCCGGCCGGTCCCGCGGGCTCGGCGTAGCTGACATCGGTGATCTTGTCATCGGTGTAAGTGAAGCTCGTCACGCTGGCCAGGGCGCATTCCCGGCGGGCGGGGTGGTGCCAGAGCCTGCGTCCCTCGACGTCGCGCCTGGCCACCCAGATAGGCAACTGGTGGCTGACGCAGACCGCTTCGTGACCGCGGGCCGCGTCCCTGGCGCCCGCCATCGCGGCCAGCATGCGCCGCGCGACCTGCTGGTACGGCTCACCCCACGAGGGCCGGAACGGATTGCGCAGGTGGGGCCAGTGCTCCACCCGGCGCAGCGAGCCGTCTCCGACCCCGAACGTGAGCCCTTCGAAGTGATTCCACGGCTCGATCAGCCGCTCGTCCACGACGACGGTGAGCCCGAACTGGGCGGCGAGCGGCTCTGCCGTCTCGCGGGCCCGGTCCAGCGGCGAGCTGAACAGCGCGGTCACGTCCCGGCCGACCAGGAACCCGGCCGCCGCCTTGGCCATCATGCGGCCGTCTTCGGACAGGTGAAAATCGGGCATCCTGCCGTAGATGACGCGCCCGGGATTGTGCACCTCGCCGTGGCGCAACAGATGAACGACGGTCTTCGTGGGGGGTGTGGCTCCCCCGGCCGTGCCGTGCGTCTCAGTCATGGCCTGCCCAGCCTACCGGCGCCACCGCGCCGCCTGCGATCTTGGCCCTCGGCTCGCGGCACCGGGCGCGGTACGGTGGGACGAGCATGCGGTTGCGCCTAGGGTTCCGCGCCCGGCTTGCCCCACGACCACAATCAGGGCCGGGCGGACTGGACCGAGCGGCGCCAGGAACCGCCGTCATGGGCGGCGGCCAACACCTCACGGGAGAGAAGCCTCGAGGGCTCTGTTCGGTACGCCCGCAAGGGCCTGACCTCGCAGGAGCCGCTCCGTGAGCCCGACCGCCATCGCCCTCATCCTCGTCGCCGCCGTCGCGCACGCGAGCTGGAACCTGTTCAGCAAGCAGGCCTCGGCGGCGGGCACTGTCTGCTTTCTCTGGCTGTTCTTCACTATGGGCGCGATCTTGTACGCGCCGGTGACCGCCGTCGTGCTGATCGTGGCTCATCCCCGGCTGTCCGGGCTGCCGACCGTGTTCCTGATCGGGACGGCGGTCATCCACATCGGCTACGCGCTGCTGCTGCAGAACGGCTACCGGCTCGGCGACCTGTCGGTGGTGTACCCGATCGGCCGGGGCAGCGGGGCGCTGCTCGCCGCGCTGGCGGGCATCGTGCTGCTGGGCGAGCGGCCCGGCCCGATCGCCGTGACCGGGATCGCGCTCATCGTGGCGGGCGTGATGGTGATCGGCCTGCCCAGCCGGAACCCGCGACCGCAGGCCCAGCCGGTCCAGCCGGCCCACGCGGTCCAGCCAGCCCAGCCGGTCCAAGCCGCCCCGCCAGCCCAGCCGGGGCGGCGGCCGCCGGTCGCCCTGGGCGTCATGTTCGCGCTGCTCACCGGGATCACGATCGCCGTGTACACGCTGTGGGACAAGTACGCGGTGGGCCCGCTGCACGTTCCGCCGGTGGTCGAGGACTGGGCCGCGACCTTGGGCGTGGCGGTGGCGCTGGCCCCGCTCGCGCTGCGGGACCGGCCGAAACTGGTGCTGGTGTGGCGCCGCTACCGGCCGCAGGTGCTCGGCGCGGCGATCCTGTCCCCGCTGGCCTACATCCTGGTGCTGAGCGCGCTGCGGTTCACCGCGGTGGACGTGGTCGCGCCCAGCCGGGAGGTCAGCGTGCTGTTCGGGGTGCTGCTCGGCCGCAGGCTGCTGGGCGAGGGCAACCTGGCCCGCCGGCTCGTCGCGGCCGCCGCGATCGTGGCCGGGATCATCGCCGTAGCGGTGAGCTGACGCCTGGCAAAGTGGGCCGGCGCCAGCGGCCGCGGCGGCATCGTGCATAGTTTCTGAACGTGCTGCAATTCGAGCTGAGCTGGCAGGCCGCGGCGATCACGTCGGGCGGCCTGATCGGCTCGGCGGTGGCCCTGCGGCTGGCGCATCGTACCGCGCGACTGCGGGCCCGCCATGTGCTGCGCCGGGCCCCGGCCCTCGCCGCGATCACGCAGGAGGCCGGCACGCTGGTCGGGCTGTTCGCGCTCTGGCAACTGGCCGGCAGCCAGTCGCTGATGGGCACCGGCGGCGCCCTGGCCAGGGCGCGCTGGCTGTGGCACACCGAACGCGTGCTGCGGATGCCCAGCGAGGCCGTCGTCCAGCGGGCCTTCCTGCCGCATCCACTGATCGTGCAGGCGTTCAACCTGTACTACGCGAGCCTGCACTTCGTGGTGCTGCTCGGCTGCCTGGTCTGGCTGTTCGTCCGGTACCGCGACAGCTACTTCCGGGTCCGCACCACGGTGGTGCTGTTCACCGGGTTCTCGTTGCTGGTGCAGTTCATCCCGGTGGCGCCGCCGCGGATGCTGGCCGGCGGCGGGATGGTGGACACCGCGGCGCGGTACGGCCAGTCGGTGTACGGCAGCGTGGCCGGATTCAACGCCGACCAGCTTTCCGCGATGCCGTCCGTGCACGTCGGCTGGGCCCTGCTGGCGGCGCTGGCGGTGGTGAACGTGTCCCGCAGTCGCTGGCGCTGGCTGGCGCTGGGGTACCCGGTGATGACCACGCTCGCGGTCGTGGTCACCGCCAACCACTTCTGGCTGGACGGCGTCGGCGCGGCCATCCTGCTGGTCCTCGCGCTGCTGGTTCAGCGGGCCGGCCAGGCCATCAGGCGCAGGCTTCAGGCCAGGGCCGTGGCGGCCGCGCGGGCCGCGGCGGGTAGCGCGCCGGCGATGCGCTCCAGAGCCGAAGAGTCGTGGGCCGCGGACAAGAACCACGCCTCGTAGCCGGACGGCGGCAGGTACACCCCAGCGTCCAGCATCGCGTGGAAGAACGCCGCATAGGCGGCCCGCGACTGGCCCCGGGCCTCGCCGAAGTCCCGCACCGCCAGCTCGCGGCCGAGGAACACCGAGAACAGGTTCCCGCCCTGCTGCAGCCGGAACGGCACGCCGCACTCGGTCAGCGCGTCCGTCACCAGCTTGGCCACGGCCGCCGCCGCCTCGTCCACCCGCGCGTACACGTCGGGTGTGCAGGCCCGCAGCGTGGCCAGGCCCGCGGCCGTGGCCAGCGGATTGCCGGACAGCGTGCCCGCCTGGTACACCGGCCCGGACGGAGCCAGCATGTCCATGACGTCGGCCCGGCCGCCGAACGCGGCGGCGGGCAGCCCGCCCCCCATGACCTTGCCGAACGTCACCAGATCCCCGGCCACACCCTCCCGGCCGTACCAGCCGGCCCGGGTGACCCGGAAGCCGGTCAGCACCTCGTCCATGATCAGCAGCGCACCGTGCTCCCGGCACAGCCCCGCCAGCAGGTCGTTGAAGCCCGCCTGCGGCGGCACCACACCCATGTTCGCCGGGCAGGCCTCGGTGATCACGCAGGCGATCTGCCTGCCGTGCTTGACGAAGGCCTGGCGCACCGCCTCGGCGTCGTTGTAGGGCAGCACGAGCGTGCTGGCGGTGATCGCGGCCGGGATGCCCGGCGAGTCGGGCAGGCCGAACGTGGCCACGCCCGAGCCGGCCGCCGCGAGCAGCGCGTCCGCGTGCCCGTGATAGCACCCGCTAAACTTCACCACCACCGGCCGCCCGGTGAAGGCCCGGGCCAGCCGCAGCGCCGTCATGGTCGCCTCGGTGCCGGAGTTGACCAGGCGGATCTTCTCGACCGGGGTCCTGGCCACCAGTTCGGCCGCGAGTTCCACCTCACCGGGGGTGGCGGTGCCGAACGACGTGCCCCGGCCGGCCGCCACCCGCAGCGCCTCGGTCACCTCGGGGTGTGCGTGCCCGAGAATCATCGGCCCCCACGAGCACACCAGGTCGACGTAGTCGCGGCCGTCGGCGTCGGTCAGGTAGGCACCGGAGCCGGAGACCATGAACCGCGGTGTGCCGCCCACCGCGCCGAACGCCCGGACCGGGGAGTTGACCCCGCCGGGCGCCAGGCCGAGGGCCCGCCGGAACAGCTCCTCACTGTGCTGGGTGTCACTGTGCTGGGTGTCACTGTGCTGTGTGTTGGCGGTCATGACAGCTCTCCTTCCGCCAGGTGCTCCAGCAGCCGCACCGCGTCGGGCAGCGAGCGGCCGTCCGGTTCACGAAGCCAGCGGGCGGCCTGGCCGGTGCCGTACCTGGACGGCGGCGCGAGCACGTAGCTGCTGCGGTGGTGCCAGCGCAGCCCGCCTGGCTGGTCCATATCGTCGGGCGCACAGTCCAGCTGGCAGGACCACCACTCGTCCTGGGTGGTGTGCGCGGCACGGGAGGCGACGAAGAACAGCGCCCGGTCGCCGGCGCCGACCGCGACCGGACCCGGCTGGACGCCGGCCCGCTCCATCTGATCGAGCGTGGCCAGGCCGGCCGCGACGGGGATGTCGAGCACGTCGAAGACCCGGCCGGTCACCAGGATCACGTTCGCCTCCGGCGTCGCGGCCCAGAGCCTGCTGACCTCGGCGGGCTCGGCGCTGGCCTGCATCTGCCAGGTCGGTGAGACGGGGTGGGCGCCGGGGGCGGGACAGCCGATCCGGTCGCAGGAGCAGGCCCGGCGCCCCATTGCCCCTTCGCCTGCCGCCCGCTTCACCGGGCCCGGCGGCCCGCCCGCCGAATGCGCTCCCTGGCACACCGGCCAGCCCAGCGCGGCGTACCGGCACGCCGCCGAGGCCATCTGCTCGCGCGCCGTCTGCTCCCTGCGGCGCGCGCGCCGGGTACGGCGCAGCGTTACATCGACCATGCACTCCCGCTCTCACTGCCCTGTTCTTACATCCGGCCAGGTCAATCCAAGCAGCGTCTAACCAGCAATCAGCGCCTAATCAGGCGGTGCCTAATCAAGGTGGCGGCTCACCTCGGCCGCCCAGTAGGTCAAGATCATGTCAGCGCCGGCCCGCCGGATCGCGGTGAGCGTCTCCATGATCACGCGGTCCCGGTCCAGCCAGCCGTTGGCCGCCGCCGCCTCCACCATGGCGTACTCGCCGCTCACCTGATAGGCGGCCACCGGCACGGTCACCGCATCGGCGACGCGGCGGATGACGTCCAGGTAGGCCAGGGCCGGCTTCACCATCACGATGTCGGCGCCCTCGTCCACGTCGAGCGCGACCTCGCGCAGTGCCTCCTTGGTGCCACGGAAGTCCTGCTGGTAGCCGGAGCGGTCACCGAACTGGGGCGCGCCCTCGGCGGCCTCACGGAACGGTCCGTAGAAGGCCGAGGCGTACTTGGCCGAGTACGCGCAGATCGCGATCTCGCCGTAGCCGGCCTGATCGAGCGCGGACCGTACCGCCGCCACCTGGCCGTCCATCATCCCGCTGGGGCCCACCACGTGCGCCCCGGCCACCGCCTGGGCGCACGCTATCGACGCGTACCTCTCCAGCGTGGCGTCGTTGTCCACCTCGCAGGCGTCGGTCAGCACCCCGCAGTGGCCGTGATCGGTGTACTCGCACAGGCACAGATCCGAGATGAGCACGGTGTCGTCGCCCACCTCGGCGGCCAGGTCCCGCAGCGCGAGCTGAATGATGCCCGCCGGATCGTCAGCGGCCGAGCCACGGCCGTCCTTGACCGCGGGTATGCCGAACAGGACCAGGCCGCCGACGCCGGCCTGGACCGCGTCCACCGCCGCCTTGCGCAGGCTGTCCCTGGTGTGCTGCAGCACCCCCGGCATGGACGTCACCGGCTGCGGCTCGGTGATGCCTTCCTTGACGAACAGCGGCAGCAGCAGGTCCCCAGGCCGCACCGAGGTCTCCGCGACCAGCCCGCGGAGCTTGGCCGTGCGGCGCAGGCGGCGCGGCCTGGCCTCGGGGAAACGAGCGCTCATCGGGCCTGGGTGACGCGCCTGCGGGCGCCGCGGCGCCGCTCGCTCGGCCTGCGCAGCGGTTCGCCCGCGTCGATGGCGGCCTGGCGGAGCTGGGCGCCGTGCGCGGCGAGCGCGTCCACCAGCGCGGTGACGGACGGCGTGGGAGCCATGACGTCCACCCGCAGACCGAACTCGGCCGCGGTCTTCGCGGTCTGCGGGCCAATCGCGGCGATGACCGTGAGCTGGTGCGGCTTGCCCGCGATCCCGATCAGGTTCCGCACCGTGGACGAGGAGGTGAACAGGACCGCGTCGAAGCCGCCACCCTTGATCGCCTCCCTGATCGGGGCGGGCGGCGGCGCCGCCCTGACCGTCCGGTACGCGGTCACGTCCTCGGCCTCCCAGCCCAGGTCGGTGAGCCTGGCCACCAGGGTCTCGGTGGCGATGTCGGCCCGGGGCAGCAGCACCCGGTTGATCGGGTCGAGCACGTCGTCGTAGGGCGGCCACTGGGCGGCGAGCCCCTCGGCGGACTGCTCCCCGTCGGGCACGAGCTCGGGCACGATCCCGAACGCACGCAGCGCGGCGGCGGTCTGCTCACCCACCGCGGCCACCTTGACCCCGGCGAAGGCCCGCGCGT
Source organism: Streptosporangiaceae bacterium (assembly GCA_036267135.1). Classification (GTDB taxonomy): domain Bacteria; phylum Actinomycetota; class Actinomycetes; order Streptosporangiales; family Streptosporangiaceae; genus PALSA-505. Next base: position 50,758 of record DATAWQ010000159.1, read on the forward strand.
CGAGCCCGTACTCCTCGAACTTCTCCCTGATCGCGCGGACCGCGTTCACCGAGGTGAAGGCGATCCACTGGAACCGGCCGGTGACCAGGCCCTTGACCGCGCGGTCCATCTGCTGCGGCGTCCGCGGCGGCTCGACCGCTATGGTCGGCACCTCCTCGGGCACCGCGCCGTAGGCCCGCAGCCGCAGTGACACCTCGGCCGCCTGCTCCTTGGTCCTTGGCACCAGCACCCGCCAGCCGAACAGCGGCTTGGTCTCGAACCAGGACAAGGCCCCTCTGGCCGCTACCGCGTCCCCGGCCACCGCCACCGCGGGGCCGTGCGTGGTCAGCATGCTCACCCCGGCCGCCTTGAGGTCGGCGGTCACCGAGCCGAGGGTGCACACCACCGTCTGCTGCAGGGTTGTGGTGCCGTTCCAGATGACCGCGAACGGCGTGCTCTCCGGCCAGCCGGCCGCCACCAGCATCTTGCCGATGTCGGCGGGCCCGGCTTCCGCACCCAGGATCACCAGGGTCTCCGGCCCGGCCGGGGCCCGGCTCAGCTCCGCGGCGTGGATCACGCGCACGTCAGCCCGCGTCTCGCTGGTCAGCGGGATGCCAGCGTAGGCAGGCACCGCGGTCGCGGCCGGGAGGCCCGGCACGATCTCGAACCTGACCCCGGCCGCGGCGCAGGCCGCGGCCTCTTCGGCGCCGGTGGAGAAGGCCAGCGGATCGCCTGGGTACAGCCGCACCACGAGCTGGCCCGCGTTGGCCTCGGCCACCAGCTTTCGCGGGTCCACGTCGAGGTCGGCCTCGGTCACCGAGGCCTCGGGCGAAATCAGGTGACGGACGGTCTCGGCCACGTCCGGTCTGGCCATGACCAGGTCGGCCTGGCCGAGCAGCTCGGCGGCGCGCACGGTCAGCAGGCCTGCGTCACCCGGTCCCGCACCGACGAACGCGACCCATCCCTCGCCCGCGTTGGCAGCCTGGGCCGCCCTGTCCTTGGGGTTCATTGCGGATCTCCCCCATCGCTCGGGTGTGCCAGTGGCACGTTGATGTACTTCCCTGCTCCGCGGCGCAGCAGCTCACCGGCCACCTCGTGGCCCAGCGAGCGTGCGTCTCCGGCTGCGGCCTCGCCGCAGGCCCGCACCGCGCCCGCGCCGTCGCGGTCGAAGACCGCGGCCCGCAGGTGCACGGCGCCCGTTCCCGGCATGTGGGTGGCGTACGCCCCCGCCGGCGCGCTGCAGCCACCCTGGAGCGCGGCCAGCAGGCTGCGCTCCGCGGTGGCCGCGGCGTGGCTGGACGGATCGTCCACGACGGCGAGCAGCTCCCGCAGCTCACCGTCGTCGGCCCGGCACTCGACGGCCAGCGCGCCCTGCCCGGGCGCCGGCAGCATCTCGTCCGGCTCGAAGATCTCGGCCACGGCGTCGAGCCGGCCGATCCTGGCCAGCCCGGCGCACCCGAGCACGACCGCGTCGAGCCCGCCGGGGCCGACCTTGGCCAGCCGGGTGTCGGCGTTGCCGCGCACCGCGACCGGCCTGACATCGGGCCGCAGCAGCCGGAGCTGGGCGGCCCGGCGCGGCGAGCCCGTCCCGATCCTGGCGCCGGCCGGCAGGTCGGCGAGCTTGGCCCCGTCGGCAGTGATCAGCGCATCCCTCGGGTCGTCCCTGGTGGGCACGGCCGCCAGCACGATGCCGTCGGCGTCGGCGGTCGGCAGGTCCTTCAGCGAGTGCACGGCGACGTCCACCTCGCCGGCCTGCAGCCGCAGCCGCAGGCCGCTCACGAACACGCCGGTGCCGCCGATCTGGGCGAGGTCGGCCCGGCTGACGTCGCCGAACGTGGTGACCTTGACCAGTTCGGTCTCGCGGCCGGTCCGTTCGGTGATCATGCGGGCGACCAGGCCGGTCTGCACCATGGCCATGTGGCTGCCACGGGTGCCGATCCGGAGCGGGGTGTTCATTCGGGCGCCTCCTGGTCGGGACCGAGGTCCGCGGCGGCGCGGGTAACCGCTTCGACCGCCTTGGGATCCAGGTCGAACAGCACCTGGAGGGCGGCGGCGTAGTCGTCGCCGCCGGGCGCCGCGGCCAGTTCCTTGATCCGGACGGTCGGCGCGTGCAGCAGCTTGTCCACGACCCGGCGGACGGTCTGCCCGATCTCGTCGAGCGCGTGGTCGTCGAGCCCGTTGAGCCGTCCGCCGAGCCTGGCCAGCTCGGTCTCCACGACCAGCGCGGCCTTGGCCCGCAGCGCGACCACGGTGGGGGTCACGCTGGCCGCCCGCACCGCGGAGGCCCGGGCGGCGAGCTCATCGGCGACGATGGCCCTGACCGCGGCCACGTCCTCGCCGGGCGCACCGCCGCCTGCCGTCGCGCCGATCATTTCCAGGTCGATCAGGCTCACCCCGGGCCGGGCCGCGGCGCCAGGCTCGACGTCCCTGGGCAAGGCCAGGTCGAGCAGCACCAACGGTCTCCCGGCGGGGTCTCGTCTGGCCAGCACGGCGGTCAGCACGCGCTCGGTGATGACGAACCCGGTGGCTCCGGTGCACGAGATCACCAGGTCGGCCGCTGCTATCTGATCTGGCAGTTCGGCGAGGCTCGTGGCAGCGCCGCCGGTCCGAGACGCCAGTCGTTCAGCGGCCTTCAAGGTTCTGTTGGCGATGACCAGCCGCGCCGGATCCAGCCGGGAAGCGGTGACCGCGGCCAGCGTGCTCATCGAGCCGGCTCCCACGACCAGTACCCGGCAGCCATGCAGGGCGGCGGCGCGCGTGCCCAGCCGGGCGGCGGCCAGCTCCAGGCCGACGCTGACCACGTTGGCCCCGGCCTGGTCGATGCCGGTCTCGGCGTGCGCCCGCTTTCCGGTGCGCAGCGCCAGGCGGCCGAGTTCGCCCAGTTCCCGGTCGAGCGTGCCCTGCTCGCGGGCCAGGCCGAGGGCTTGGCGCACCTGGCCGAGTATCTGGCTCTCGCCCACCACCATCGAGTCCAGGCCGCAGGCCACGGCCAGCAAGTGCTGGACGGCCCGGTCCTCGTAGTGCACATACAGGTGCGGGGTGAGGTCGGCCAGCGGTATGCCGCTGTGCCTGGCCAGCAGCTCGCTGATCGAGCTGACGCCGCCGTGGAACTTGTCCACGTCGGCGTAGATCTCCGTCCGGTTGCAGGTGGAAACGATAAAGGTGCCGGCCACGTGTTCGGCGTGGAACACGTCGGAGCGCAGCTTGTGAAGATCGTCACCGCTGACCACGGTGCGCTCGAGCGTGGCCACGGGGGCGCTCTTGTGGCTCAGCCCGACCACCAGCGTGCTCATGAGCCCACCGCCTCAACCGCCTCGACCGCCTGATCCGGCCGGTCTGGCCGGGCTGGCCGGTCCGCCACCGACGCCTTGCGCTGGGCGTGGAAGGCGAGGATCTGCAACTCGATCGACAGGTCGACCTTACGCACGTCCACATGGTCGGGGACGCTGAGAATGACCGGCGCGAAGTTGAGGATGCTGGTCACGCCGGCCGCCACCAGCCGGTCACAGACTCCCTGCCCGGATCCGGCCGGGGTGGCGATCACGCCGATCGACACCCGCTGCCGCCGGATCACCGCCTCCATCTCGTCGGAGTGCTGGACGGTGAGCCTGGCGATCCTGGTGCCCACGACGGTGGGGTCGGAGTCGAGCAGGGCGGCGATGCGGAAACCGCGCGAAGCGAAGCCGCCGTAGTTGGCCAGGGCGCGACCCAGGTTGCCAAGACCGATGATGGCGACCGGCCAGTCCTGGGTGAGACCCAGCTCGCGGGAGACCTGGTACACCAGGTACTCCACGTCGTAGCCGACCCCGCGGGTGCCGTAGGAACCGAGGTGGGACAGGTCCTTGCGGAGCTTGGCCGAGTTGACCCCCGCCGCGACCGCGAGTTCCTCGCTGGACACCGTGGCGGTGCCGTTCTCGGCGAGCTGGAACAGCGCACGCAGGTACACCGGCAGCCGGGCGACCGTGGCTTCCGGAATACCGTGACTGCCGTTGGCAGACTGTGACATGCGCCGCCGCTCCCTCGGGGGGTGGAACCGGCGACGGGCTCCTGCGGTGCGAGGGGTCCGCGCCCGCCGCTCAAGCTGTACGAGCCACGTTACGCCCTTGTGAATACATGCACAAAGTCAGCGGCCGACAGCCTCGCTGGCCAGGGGCGGCTGAGGGGCCGGGGTGGCCAGGGCGGCCGGGGATTCAGTCGCCGGGGGTGTGGCCGAACAGCTGGGACAGGCCCGGCAGCGGCGACAGCTTGGCCTGCTGGGTGCCCAGCTCGATCACGTTGGTGGCCAGCACGAACGGCGCGCGCTCCACGTCGAAGCGCTTGATGTAGGAATGCCGCTTGTGCTCCTCGAAGGCCGTCTGGTCCCGGTAGACCTCGTAGAAGATCCGCTGCATGGGGGCGTTCGGCACCGAGTGCACCGCATACACGAGCGCATCAGGCTCGCTGGCACGGACCTCTTCGACCACCCGCTCGGCCAGCGCGTCGAACTCCTCGTCGCAGCCTTCGGCCAGCGTGTAGATGGCGATGAGGCCGAACAGGCGCTGTGTGGCGTCCCGGTCGACGCTGTCGGGCTCCGCCTCGACTCCGCCACCCCGCGCGCCCTGGCCACCGCGGCCCGCGGCACCGCGGCCCACCGCGTCCAGGCCAGCAGCCCCGAGCCCGGCCGCCGCACCCCCAGCCGCACCAGCACCCAGGCCGCCAGGGCCGAGCCCGCCAGGACCGCCGGTCCCGCCAGGACCCAGACCGCCGGGCCGGCCCAGGGTCCGCGGCTGCCAGACGCCGGTCCTGTCGGCGTCGGACAGGCCCGAAGTTTCGTCGTTCACCGGGGGGTCCGCGTCCTGCCGGTAGTCGCGGTCCCCGTTCTCCCGCCCGTTCATCCCGAATCCCCCGTCTTGCCGGTATCCCGCGAAACCGCCGTTCGACTCGTTACGGCGGCCTAGCCCGTACCAGTCCTCCTCCCCGAACTGCTGACCCGCGCCCGCCCCGAACTGCTGGCCGGCGCCCGCCCCGAGCTGCTGGCTGGCGCCGTTTTCCGTCCGCTGCGGGTAGTCCGCACCGAACGCCTTGGCCGCAGCGGGCTCGGCAGGCCTGACCGCTGCCGGATGGGCTCCCCAGCCCTCCGGCTCGTCGATCTCCTCATAACGCTCGTAGTCCTCGTCGTGCAGTGCATCGAGCCTGACCTTGACCGCCGTCAGCCCCGCGAACGACGCGAGCACAGCACAGACGGCGCAAAGCGCGGGGTAGGCCAGGTTCGCCGGCAAGCTCAGCCGGAGCCCAAGGATGGCCACGGCCGCCACGCCCGCGGCGGCCAGAGCCAGCAGCGGGCGCCGCCAGCCGGGATCGTTGCGCAGCCGCACCAGGGCCGTGACCAGCGTGATCACCACGGTGAGCACGGTCATCCCGGCGATCAGGCCGAGCACCGACCTCGGGATGATCTGGTAGTGGGCGGAACCGATGGGCCACGACTTGCCGAACGGTGTGGTTGCGAGCGGGTCGGTGATGAGCACCACCGCCCCCACCACGGTCAGCGCGGCGGCGATCAGCTTCGCGCCGAACCTGGCCGCTATGCTCCGGGCGGCCAGCTCGACCATTCCCCAGGCCAGCCACAGCGGGGCGATGAGCTGCGCGCCAACCTGCACCGCGCGGAACGTGCCCGACGAGTAGCCGTTGTGGGCGCCCAGCGCCTGGGCGCCGAGCGACACGGCGATGCTGGCCACCGCGCCAGCCCACGCGATGATGTCCATCCGCGGTGCGCGAATACACCGGCCGACCAGCACACCGGTGCCAGCGGCGGCCAGGACGGCACAGGCGAACGTCACTATCACAGAAACATCCATCGCCTCTAATGGTGCACGACATCACTGGCAATGGGAAACGACCCTGTGTAACTCCCGTCCAGCCTGGCCGGCGCGTGGCCCAGCCATGGTCACGGGCGCACGGTCATCGGCACACCCCACCGGTGCCGGCAGCCCGTAGGCTTTGGGCCATGAGGCGGCAGCCAGCGCGCCCGCGGGACGGGATGATCGCGGCCCAGGCGGCCGCCGCGGCCGCGAACGTCGGCCGGCTGACGCCGGACCCCGATCCCCGCGCCGGCGCGTTCTTCGACGTAGACAACACCATCATGCGTGGCGCCTCGATCTACCACTTCGCCCGTGGCCTGGCCGCCCGCAAGCTGTTCACCACCCGGGATCTGGCCAGGATGACCTGGCAGCAGGTCTCGCTCCGGGTACGCGGCAGCGAGCACGCCGGGCACATGGCGGCGGCCAGGGATTCCGCGCTCGCGTTCGTGGCCGGCTACAAGGCCGACGAGATCGTCCGGCTCGGCGAGGAGATCTACGACGAGACCATGGCCGACCGCATCTGGGAGGGCACCAGGGAACTGGCCCAGGCCCACCTGGACGCCGGGCAGCGAGTGTGGCTGGTCACGGCGACGCCGGTGGAGCTGGCCGAGATCATCGCCCGCAGGCTCGGGCTGACCGGTGCGCTGGGCACGGTGGCCGAGTCGGTCGACGGCGTCTATACCGGACGGCTGATCGGCGGCCTGCTGCACGGCCCGGCCAAAGCCGGCGCCGTGGTCGCCCTGGCCGCCAGGGAGGGGCTCGACCTGGAGCGCTGCTCCGCCTACACCGACTCCATCAACGACCTGCCGATGCTGCTGACCGTCGGTCACCCGCACGTCGTCAACTCCGACGGGGAACTGCGCGCCGAGGCGCGCCGCCGGGACTGGCCGGTGCACGACTTCCGCACCGGCCGCCGGGCCGCCATGATCGCGCTGCCCGCCGCCGGAGCCGCGGGCGCCGTCGCCGGCGGCGTGGCGGCCGGGGTCGCCCTGCGCAAGCGGGGTCACCTGACCAGCCCACCGGCCCTGCTCAAGCGCCGGTACTAACTGGGTCTGGCCTGGGTTCCAGCCGGTGCTAGCCGAACGCGGGCCCTCGCTCCGCCAGCAGGTCGCCCACCCGGCGCTGGATGCCGTCCCGCACCCGCCCGGCCAGGTCGGCCACGGCCAGTTCGTCGTCGGCCGCCGCCGCCCCGTAGCCGTCGGTGGGCACCGGCGCGCCGAACTCGATGATCCAGTTCGACGGGAGCGGAATCATGCCGAGAAGACCGAACCAGGGGAACAGCGGGGTAACGGGAAAGTAAGGCAGGCCGAGTGTCTTGGCGAGCCATCGCGCATTACCGATCATCGGGTATATCTCCTCGGCCCCGACGATCGAGCACGGAATGATCGGCACGCCCGCCCGGATCGCCGTCCTGGCGAAGCCGCCCCGGCCGAACCTGCGTAGCTTGTATCGGTCACAAAAAGGCTTGCCTGTTCCCTTGTAACCTTCCGGGCAAACCCCGACTAGCTCGTCGGCGGCGAGCAATCGGTCCGCCTCAGAGCGCGAGGCAATCGTATGTCCACTCTTGCGCGCTAGCTCGGCGAGCAACGGCACTTCGTAGATCAGATCGGCGCCAAGCAGTCGCAGATTCCTATGCGCGCGATGCTCGTAAAACAGGCCCGCCTGAACCATGATCATGTCGAATGGCAACACTCCGGCGTGGTTGGCCACGACGAGAGCCGCACCGGAGTCAGGGACGTGCTCAAGCCCGCGCATCCTGACCCGGAACCAGTTGCGGTAGAGAAGGCGCGCGATTGGCATAAGCACCGAGGCATTGAAGTCGGGGTCAAAGCCGAACTCTTCCGTCCGCGGGCCGCCTTCCCGATACTGCCCCGCGAACCCTTCCAGGTACTGCTGTGCGAACCCGGTTACCTGCGCCAGCCGGTCTGGCGCTGGGCAGGCCAAATCCCGATCCGGTCGGGGATCGGTCATCCCGGCCGCCCGGAGCAGGCCTGCGGCGGGCAGGGTTTCGTCATCTCACACTGACTGTCATGGCACGGTGACTGTCATTACAGGTGACTGTCATCACACGTTTGGCTGGCGCCGGCCGGCCGGGACGTGACGAGCGTCGGCCGGCTGGGGCGCGCAGCTCTACTTCTTGTTCCTGCGCTGGATGCGGGTCTTCTTGAGCAGCTTGCGATGCTTCTTCTTAGCCATCCGCTTGCGGCGCTTCTTGATGACGGAGCCCACGGCACCACCCTCGGCCCTTCGGGCCTCACTCGACGGAACGGAAACGGGCATGCTGCCCGCCGCGCCCGTCACCGGGGGGCGGGGGCACGCCCGGTAAAGCGTACCGCCGCCTACCCGGTGCGGCCGCCAGTCGCCCAAGCCGTCGCGTTCGCCAGGGCCGGCCCTCCCGCCCCCCGCTGCCGTCGGCTGTGGTCAGGTGCTCGCCACGAAGGCTTCCTTCAAGTACTGATTGACCGCCTGTTCCGGCACTCGAAAGGAACGGCCCACCCGGATCGCTTCGAGCTCGCCGGAGTGGACCAGCCGGTACACGGTCATCTTGGACACCCGCATGATTGTGGCCACTTCGGCCACTGTCAGGAACCTGACTTCACTTAGGGGGGTTTCGCCTTCAGCCATCCGATGCTCTCTTCTGCGCGGAGCTAAGTACGCCCCTGTCCGTATAAACGACGCACCAGTCACGCACGCCTCCAGCGTAAGACGCGTTTGGAAAAGGGCAACCCCGGCGCGCTGCCACATTTCGGTGAAGGATCACCGTTCATGCGCCGCCGACACCCAAACCGGCTTGCGCACAGAATGGTATATTGTCACCCGCTAAGGCCATGCGCAGGGAAAACAGCCGCACGGGTCGCGGCGATCGACCGGTCAACGGGATCGGCAAGATCTGAAGCCGACTCGTACGATATAAATTCGGGCGACACGCCGTCGGTCATGTTCTCCGGCGCATGTGTCCCAGTTCTGTCCTTCACGTATTCGCGCCAGGACATAGGTGTCGGCGTACGCGGGTCGATGGGCCGGCCCGCCGCTTCGGCCAGCAGGTGCGTCCAGCACCTGGGCACCACCTGCACCAGTTCGTACCCGCCGCCGCCGGTAACCAACCAGCGGCCGCCCGCCACCTCGTGCGCCAGCTCGTGCAGCACGGTCTGCGCCCGCCGCTGGGCGTCCAGGCTGAGTTCGAGGTGGGCCAGCGGGTCCAGCCGGTGGCTGTCACAGCCGTGCTGGCTGACCAGCACCTCCGGCCGGAACGCCCGGATCAGCGGCGGCACGATCGCGTCCAGCGCGCGCAGCCACCCGGCGTCGCCGGTGCCCGCGGGCAGCGCCACGTTCACCGCCGTGCCCACCGCCTCGCCCCGGCCGGTCTCGGTCGGCAGGCCGGTCCCCGGAAACAGCGTGGCCGGGTGCTCGTGCAGGCTGATCGTCAGCACCCTGGGGTCGTCGTAGAACGCGGCCTGCACGCCGTCCCCGTGGTGCACGTCCACGTCGACGTAGGCGATCCGGCCTGCCCCGTGGTCCAGCAGCCAGGCGATCGCGATCGCCGGGTCGTTGTAGATGCAGAACCCGCTGGCGCTGGCCCGCATCGCGTGGTGCAGCCCGCCCGCCACGTTCGCCGCGTGCTCGGCCTGCCCCGTCCACATCGCCCGCGCCGCGGCCAGGGTGGCCCCCGCGACCAGCGCGGACGCCTCGTGCATCCGGGGGAACACCGGGTCGTCCGGCGTGCCGAGCCCGTGCCACCTGTCCGCCCGGCCGGTCTCGCCCGACCGGCGTACCGCCTCGATGTACCCGGCGTCGTGCACCAGCTCGAGCTCTTCCTGGCTGGCGGGTGCGGGCACGATGAGCTGGACGTCGTCGAAGATCCCGAACGCCCGGGCCAGCTCGATGGTCAGCTCGACCCTGATCGGCGCCAGCGGATGCCCGGGCCCGAAGTCGTAGCCGGTCAGCCCGTCGTCCCAGGCGACCAGCAGATCGCAGGCCATGGCTCAGGCACCCCCCAGCTCGCGGCCCCGGTCCCTGGCCGCCTCGATCGCGGCCAGGAAGGCGGCCCGCACCCGGTGCCGCTCGAGCTCCCGCACCGCGGAGATCGTCGTCCCGCCCGGCGACGTGACCGCCTCGCGCAAGATCACCGGATGCTCGCCGGAGTCCCGCAGCATCGTCGCCGCCCCGTACACCGCCTGGGTCACCATCTCCAGGGCGGTCTGCCTTGGCATGCCGAGCAGGATGCCGGCGTCCACCATGGCCTCGACCAGGTAGTACACGTAGGCGGGCCCGCTCCCCGACAGCGCGGTCGCCGCGTCCTGCTGGCTCTCCGGTATCCGGATCACCCGGCCCACCGGCCGCAGCAGCTCCTCCGTCAGCCGCAGGTGCTCGTCCCCGGCGTGCGACCCGGCCGAGATCACGCTCATCGCCTCGTCCACCAGCACCGGCGTGTTCGACATGACCCGGACCACCGGGGTGTCGTCGGCCAGCCTGCGCTCGATGAACGACGTGGTGATGCCGGCCGCGACCGAGATGACCAGCCGGTCGGCGGGCACACTCGGCGCCACCTCGTCCAGCAGCCCGGCCATGTCCTGCGGCTTCACCGTCAGCACCAGGATGTCGGCGGCCTTGGCCGCGGCGGCCGCCCCCATGACCGCGATCCCGTACCGCTCGTGCAGCTCGGCCGAACGCTGCGGCTGCCGCGCCACCGCGACGATCCCGGCCGGTGGCCGCCCCGCCCGCAGCAACCCGGAGATCAGCGCCTCGCCCATCTTGCCCGCGCCCAGGATGGCGATCACGGCGCTCGTTCCTGTCTTCGGCATGGGCCGCTACCTCCTGGAGGCCAGCGAGCGCAGGAAGAACGTGAGGTTCGCCGGGCGCTCGATGAGACGCCGGGTCAGGTAGCCGTACCAGTCGCTGCCGTACGGCACGTAGACCCGGACCCTGGATCCCTGGTTGGCCAGGCGGCGCTGCTCGGCCGGCCTGATGCCGTAGAGCATCTGGTACTCGAAGCTGTCGGCGGCCCGCCCGGCCAGGATGGCCTGCGCCTGGATGATCTCGATCAGCCGCGGGTCGTGCGTGGCCAGCATCGGGTAGCCGGGCCCGGCCAGCAGCGCCCGCAGGCACCGGACGTAGGACAGGTCGACCTGCCGCCGGTCGGTGAAGGCCACCTCCTCGGGCGCGTCGTAGGCGCCCTTGCACAGCCGGACCCGCGATCCGGCCAGCGCGCCGCAGTCGGCTTCGCTGCGCCGCAGGTAGGACTGGATCACGCAGCCCAGGTCGGGGAACTCGGCGCGCAGCTCGTGCAGCAGCCGCACGGTGGGCTCCACCAGGTGGTGGTCCTCCATGTCCATGGTCACGGTGGTGCCGGCGGCCGCGGCGGCGGCGCAGATCCGGGTGATGTTCTCGCGCGCGGTCTTGTCGCCGTGCTCCTTCAGGCCGAGCCCGACCGCGGTGGGTTTGACCGACACCTCGGCCCGCCCGGCCCGGGCGTGGCCGCCGTCGGCCAGCCGCCCGAGCAGGCTGATGTACTGGTCGGCCGCGGCCGCCGCCTGCTCCGGGTCGGTGGTGTGCTCGCCCAGATGGTCCAGGGTGACGAGCAGCCCCTGCTCCAGCAGCTCCCTGGTCACCCTGAGCGCGTCGTCCTGCGTGGCGCCGGCCACGAACCTGGCGACTACGTCCTTGGTGAACGGGGCCGTGGTCACGACATCCCGGATCCGGTCGCTGGCCGAGACGGCCAGCATCACGCGGCGAAGCACAGCCGTCAACCTCCCTGGTCCCCACGGCTGGACATGGGGTAGCCAGCCGGGTCTTGACCGATCAGGCTACCCCCGGGGGCGCAGCATCCCCGCGCCAGCCCGGCGCAGCGTGACCTTGACGTTCGCGCCCGCGTCCGGCGGGACGATCACCTCCTGGGCGGCGTCCACCCCGCCGGCCAGCAGGGCTGCGCCGGTGGGCATGGTCCGCTTCACCAGCCCGAGCCCGATGGGCCCGAGCTCGTGGTGCCGCGCGGCCGAGCCGACGAAGCCGACCTGCGCGCCGTCGAGCTCGACCGGATCCCCGTGACCGGGCAGCCGGTCGACGCTGCCGTCGAGGTGCAGCAGCACCAGCCGCCGCGGCGGGTGCCCCAGGTTGTGCACCCGGGCTACCGTCTCCTGGCCGCGGTAGCAGCCCTTGTCCAGGTGCACGGCGGTGTCGATCCAGCCGACCTCGTGCGGGATGGTCCTGTGGTCGGTGTCCAGGCCCAGGCGGGGCTGGTGCGCGGCGATCCGCAGCGCCTCGTAGGCCCACATCCCGGCCATCCGGCCGCCACGTTCGCGCAGCGCGCCGGCCACGGCGGGGATCTGGTCCCGGGGCACGATCAGGTCGGTGCCGAGCGGACCCGGCATCGCCATCGCCACACCCGGCCCCGACTCGGCCGGCGCTGACTCGGCCGTGGTGAACTCGGTCGGGGCGTCCGGGCCCATCAGCGTCAGGACCGCGTATTCGTCCGTCACGTCGGCCGGTTCCACCCGCATCATGAACCGCATGGACTCCAGGAAGTCCAGCAGCGGGCCCGCGGTGCCCGGCTCGACGTGAATCCAGGTCGCCGTGCCGTCGTCGGCCATCACCAGATGGTGTTCGATGTGGCCGTTGGGGGAGAGAATCAGCGCCTGTACCACGGCGTTCGCCGCCAGCTTGTCGACATGCTGGGTGGTCAGGCTGTGCAGCCAGGAAAGCCGGTCGGGACCGGGGATGCGCAGGATGCCCCGGTGCGACCTGTCCACCAGGCCGGCCGCGCGGGCCAGCGCGCGCTGCTCACCGAGCGGGTCACCGTAGTGCGCCGCGACGCCGGTGTCCGGGCCATCGGCCGGGACCGCGTCGGGCAGCTTCAGCAGCGGGTTCTCCATACGCCCAGGCTATTTCAAGCGCTGGCCGCCTCGGACGGCGACGTGCTGGACGCGGACGCCTTGCGGCAGGCGCCGCAGCGGCCGAACACGGTCAGGTGCCTGACGTCGGTCTCGAAGTCCTGCTCGCTCTCCAGCGAGGTCACCAGCGGCGCGACCGCGGCCGGGCCGACCTGGTCGATCCGTCCGCACTCGCGGCACACCAGGTGCACGTGCTCCGCCTCGGCCGCGAGGTGGTAGCGGGGCGCGCCGTGCCCGAGGTGGCTGTGCGTGACCAGGCTGAGCTGTTCGAGCAGCTCCAGCGTGCGGTACACGGTGGAGATGTTCACACCGCGAGCGGTCTGCTGAACCCTGGTGCAGATTTCCTCGGGGGTGGCGTGTTCGAGTGCGGTCACCGCCTCCAGCACGAGCTGGCGCTGCGGGGTGACCCGGTAGCCGCGAGCCCGCAGCTCGTCGTCCCACGCCTGCGCCATACCCGCAGTTTAGTGACGCGAGCGTGGACCGTCGCGGCGACGAGCGGCCGAAAACCCTCTTGCCAGCTCGCGACCGCCGAAGTAGCGTTCGGGCTACGCGGGAAAGGAGGTGGTCCAAAAGTATGCATAGATGTTGGACACGTGAGGTGGCTGTCCGTTAGCTGCCGTCCCGCCGACACGCAGGCGACTGCGTGCATCACCGGTAGGGCGTCCGGGCTGGTGTGTTCTTTGTAACCGCTAGTACCGGTGCCCGGTTCGCCGCAGGGCGGCGGCCGGCGAAAACTCGGCAGACACCGAACCCCCGGGTTGACCGGCCTAGTCCAGTCGGTCCCCGCGGCTGAGCACCTGTTCAGTCCGCGGGAGATGCCCGGGGGTCTTTTCTTGCCCGCTATGCCATGTCGCCCTGTGCGGCTGCGATCTGCCTTCCTGAACGGCTGCGCACGTCGGCCAGATCGCCCGCGCTATCCCTCGGACACCCTCTTGAGCTGCGCGGACAGGTGTGGCTGCAGCCCTTGCCCGACCGCCGCCATGTCGTAGGCGTAGGCGAGGTCCTCGCCGACCAGGCCGTAGAGCCGGTGGCCCGCGGTGACTTCCTTGGCCGAGTCCGTCCTGGTCACCACGTCGGTGCTCAGCTCGATCCGGGTGCCGGTGATCTCCCCGAGATAGATCTCGGCGACTCCGGTGGGATGGACGAGCAGAAGTTCCACCCGGTTGTCCGGCCGCGGCCGCCAGAACCCGGCCTCGGTGCCGAGCGGTCGGCCGGGTATCCCGTTCTCGTCCAGCAGCCAGGTCCGGCTGGTGTAGATCAGGAACGGCTTCCCGTTGTGGCTGAACGAAAGCTCCTGCCCGAACCTGAAGCTGTCTATCGTCGGGTAGCCGCCCACCCCGGCGCCCTGCCAGCGGCCGAGCAGAAAGCTCAGCGGCGCGATGTCCGGGTGGGGTTCCGGCGCCGGTTGCTCGTCGGGCACCGGGGACGGCCGGTAAAACTCGATGACCGGTCCGGACGGGTCGGGAGCGGTGTTCTGCGGTGACTCGGTTTCTTCAGGCATCAGGTGACCGGGTGTGGGCTCGTGGTTTGGTTGGCGGCTAGCTCGGCTTGTCCGGCGCTGTCGGCCGGGCTAGCGCCTGTGGCGGGGGTGACGTCAGTGGCGGAGCCGGTGTCGGCGGCGCGGGGGCCGCTGGCCGGCTGCGCCGACGAAGTCCGGCCGACCGGACAGGTGCGATAGAGCCGCACCGATACGTAGCCGGTCCACCCCGCGAGGACGGCGAACGCGGCCACCAGGACCCACAGGCTCAACATGCCGTGCATAGCGGTTCAGTCTAGGCAGCCTGCCGCCCGCTCCGCCGCATGCCACGCGCGATCCGGTCGACATAGCTAATATCATCGAATCTTCACCAATCCTTTCTCTATTATCGATAGCAAAAGCGAAACTGTCACTGCTGCCTGGTAGCTTCGGACTAGATGCCAGGCAGCCCTAGCGCCCGGTGGGAGGTGACCCCTGATGACCAGCGACTCAGCCCCGGCAGACCCGGCTGGCCCGGCGGATCCGGCTGGCCCGGGAGTCCCGTGCCCGCCGCCCGCATCGGCCCCGCCGCCCGTATCGTGCCCGCTGCCGCCGTGCCTGCCGCCTGTGCCGGGGCCGCCTGTGCCGGGGCCGCCCGTGCCGGGGCCGCCCGTGCCGGTGTGGCTGGAGGCTGACCCGCTGACCGACGCGGACCTGCCACCTAACTCAATAGCAACACTCATCTCACCTAACACGAAAGTGATGACTCGTCCCTTGGGTGATAGCCAGCCGTCTGCCTAACACACCCAGAGTCACCGTAAGAGAACTCGTTGCATAACAAGGGAACCCGCTGACCTCGGCTTATGGCCGCACGCTAGGGTCGCGAACATGGCAGCGCGTTCCCTGGTCGTGAAGGTCACCGCGGGCAAAGATGATCCCGAACGTTGCAACCAGGCGTTCACGGTGGCCGCTACGGCCGCCGCCAGTGGGGTGAGCATCTCGCTCTGGCTAACGGGGGAGGCGTCGTGGTTCGCCCTGCCGGGGCGGGCCGAAGAGTTCTCGCTCCCGCACGCCGCGCCGCTGGCTGACCTGCTGGCGGGCATTCTGGCCGCAGGGACGGTGACCTTGTGCACGCAGTGCGCCGCCCGGCGAGACATCAAGCCCGAGGACTTGCTCGACGGCATCAGGATCGCGGGTGCCCCGACCTTCGTGGCCGAGGTAACCGAAGAAGGCGTCCAGGCCC
This sequence comes from Streptosporangiaceae bacterium, assembly GCA_036267135.1. Lineage (GTDB taxonomy): Bacteria > Actinomycetota > Actinomycetes > Streptosporangiales > Streptosporangiaceae > PALSA-505. The sequence continues at coordinate 66,160 of DATAWQ010000159.1, forward strand.
TCGTCTACTAACCCGCTCCACCGGCACCCGGCAGGCTAACTGGAGACGGCGGCCAGCCGCTCGTCCCTGAGCTTGCGCCCCCACTCCTCAGCCGTGTCGGGAAGCTCGGGCAGCGGGCCTGCGGCCCAGCCGAGCAGCAAGTCGGCCAGGGCGGGGTTACGGACCAGAGCCGGCCCGTGCAGGTAGGTGCCAAGAATCCGCCCGGAGTAAGCGCCCTCAGTGCCGTCACCGTTGCCTACCCCGACGCTGACCCGGGCCAGCGGCCTGGCACCCGGGCCGAGCCTGGTGACGCCTTGGTGGTTCTCGAAACCGGTCAGCCGCGGCACCCCCAACGTGGTGTCCACGTCAGCGAGAATCTCCCCGACGGCGCGCCGCTCGCCGCGCACACTGGTGATGTCGAGGATCTCCAGGCCGGGCACCGGCTGGCCTTCCTCGCCGGCGAACTCCCCGCCCACGACCTGGTAGCCGGCGCATACGGCGAAGACGACCGCTCCGGCTTCGGCCGCGGCCGCGAGGCCGCCGTCAGCCCGCAGCCGGCGCGCCGCCAGAATCTGCGGCAGATCCTCGCCGCCACCCAGCAGGTAGATGTCGGCCTGACGGGGCACGGGCTGATCGGAGTTCACGCAGATCGACTCGGTCGCGATGCCGCGTAGCTGAGCCCGGCGTTCCAGGATGAGCAGGTTCCCCCGGTCCCCGTATGTGCTGAGCAGGTCCGGATACACCCACGCCAGTCGCAGGGCACTCGTCCGTGGTGAGGATTGCGGTGTGTTCATGCGGTCCTGCCGAAGGTCGTCCGGATCTGCTGGAACGCCGTGTAGTTGGCGATCACGTCCAGGTTGCCGCCGGGGTCGACCAGGTCGACCGCCTCATCCACTCCCGCCACGAGCTGGAAGGCTACCCCGTCGGCCTCTAGCCGGACGGCGAGGTCGAGTCTGCGTTCGCCGGCCACGAAGACCTGCCGCCCACGCAAGTGCCGGTAGTCCACGTCCCACAGCCAGGATGTGTCTCGTCCGTCCGGCCCCTGAGCGTTCACCGCCAGGACGACCGACGTGGGCGCCGGGGCCAGCACGTCGAAAGCCTCCAGCCATCCGGCGGGGTTCTTGGCCAGCAGCAGCCGCACGCTCCGGCCGCGCCGCGGCACGGTCGTGTAGCGGCCGGCCACCGAGGTGACCTGTCGCAGCTTCGGCAGGGCCGATTCGGCGTCGATGCCGAACCGCTCGGCCACCGCCAGCGCCACGACCGCGTTGGCCCGGTTGGCCCGCCCGGGCAGGGCGAGTCCAAGTTCGAGCCTGCGGCCGGACGGATCAACCACAACCTCAGCGTCCAGGGTCCAGGTCACGGACGGCCGGGCGAACCCGCATTCGCCGCAGCGCCAGTCGCCAGCCGGCTGACCGTCTCCGTCCCTGTGCAGGTGGGCCCCGCATTCGGGGCAGCACCAGGAATCTTCGCGCCAGCGCTGCCCGGCCGCCACCCTGGTCACCTGCTTCGCGCCGCTGGCCGCCCAGGCGATCAGCGGGTCGTCGGCGTTGGCGACCACCTGGCAGTCGGGCGCATCGGCCAGCGCGTCCCGCCAGCGCCGCGCGACGAGCCAAATCTCGGCCGCTCTGTCCATCTGGTCCCGGCTGAGGTTGAGCAGCGCCACCACGCGCGCAGCGGTAGCGGTCAGCACCGACGGCACGTACTTCTCGTCCACCTCGAGCACGCCGAACGGAGCATCCTGCTCTTTGCCGAGCGCCGCGGCCAGGCCGGCCTCCATGTTGGCGCCGAACGCGTTCGTCGCGACCCGCTGGCCCAGTGACTCGAGCGCGGCCGTGATCAGGCGCGTCGTGGTCGTCTTGCCGTTCGTGCCGGTCACCAGCACGATCTTCTTGCCGACAGCGAGCTGCCCGAGCAGCCCGGGGTCAAGTCTTAGCGCGATGACGCCGCCGATCACGGACCCGTCGCCACGGCCGGTGAGCCGGGATACCCGGCCGGCCGCGCCGCCGATGGTGGTGGCCAGGCGAGCGCGCAGTTGAATTTTGCTCATCGCCGCCGATGGTATCGCCGCCCACGAGGGCTACGGAGCCAGCTCGTCGGCCTCCAAGCCGATTAGCTCGTCAGCATCGGCGGAGATAAACCTGCACGGCCAGGAAAGCACCACGCCAAGCCAGCCGGCGACCTGCATCATGTCGGCTGCGCGCCCGAACTGCAGGTCGGGATCCTGCCCCACCATCACGGTCTTCAGGTCGGCCGAGAAACCACCGTGGTCGTCGCCGCCGAACAGCAGGTTCCAGGCGACGCGCCGGTTGGCTTGGAGTTCCATCGACAGCGAGTGACGTCGCAGCGCGTAGACCCGGTGACCTACCCGCATATCTGGCCAGTCCATGAGGCCCACCAGGTCATAGTCGATCGGTGGGGCCCGGTCGTAGGGATCGGCTCGCGGCCCGCCGAGCGGGCAGACGCGCTCAACCTCGTGTATCCACCGAACCTGCGGCACCACCCAGACAGGCCCCGCGCGATTGCCGGCCGGATCGACGCCAGCCAGGAGCGACAATGCCACCCCGCAGACGCTGGTGGCCAGCCGGTCGGGGTCGTAGCTGCCGCGCACGCTGACGCCGCGGGCTCCGACCGACCGGTCGATGAGGGTCGCGAGCGCACATTCGCGCAGCCTGGGATCCAGACCGGCCCATTGCTGCCGCAACTGCGCCGGCGGTGTGGGCAGGTTCTTGTTGGTCAGGAACGCCAGCACCAGGACTTCCGTCCACACTCGCAGCCAGGCGTGCTCGGCGGACCCCGAAAGCAGGTCGGCGGTGCGCAACTCGAGCAGCGTGCAGGCCCGTTCCCGCACGCACTGCGGGCCGCAGGCCGGGCTGCGGCGGCTGCGCAGCGGCGGGGGCGGGCTGTCGGTGACCCGCTCCTGGCCCTCGCCCAGCGGCACCCGGATCCGCAACGGGCGGTCCATGCCGTCGGCGAACACGGCGGCCACCCCGGGTTCGAGCGAGACCACCTGGCGGGACTGCTCGTCGTCGAGGTTCATGGCGGCGCCGACAACCTGCCGGTCGTCGTGAGCGGGCAGCCGGTGCACGATCTTCAGCGCGGTGTTCTTGACCACATCGGGCACGAGCTTGGCCGGAATCTGCTCGGCCACCACGATGCCCTCGCCGTAGGCCCGGATCTCGGCCAGCATCCCGGCGAACAGTTCGACCGCGTGCGAGCCAGCCCGCTCGGTGCCGCGGTTGCGCAGCAGCCGGTGCGCCTCTTCGATCACGATGATGTGCCGCAGCCCGGTCACCCGCTCCCGCCGGGAGCGCAGCCGCAGGTGCTCGACCAGCCTGATGATCAGCGTGCCCATCAGGAAAGCCTTGTCCTCGTCGTTGGCGACGTCTTCGATGGCCAGCACCACGTTGCGGCGGACCAGTTCGGATATGTCAGCCGGGTGACCGCCTTCGAAGAACCGGCCGGCCGACCCGACCCGCAGCGAGCGCAGCCGCACGTCCACGAAGCCCCGCACGTCGGCCTGCAGCTCCTGGCCGTACCCGACATCGTCGATGACCTGCAGGGCGGCCCGCTGCAACTGCTCCAGCGTCGGGATGGCCGGCGCCACGACGGCGCCGGGGAACCCCCGGCCGGTGACCACGTCCCAGCCGGCCTGCTCGTAAACCCGCTGCAGGGCCTGCGACATGATCTGCGGGAACGGCTCCTCGGCGTCGAAGGCGGCCTGGAAGAGCGCGCGCACCATGTCGATGTGCGCCTGCACCGGGTAGCCGGGCTCGGGTGCGAGCGGGTTCACCGACAGCGGCACCGCCCGGGAGTCGGACGGGTTGATGACCGTGACCTGCCCGAGTCCCTCGATGCGTCCCGCCATGGCCGCGTACTCGGACTTGGCGGGCTCGATGGCCAGCCAGGGCAGGCCGGCCCGCGAGCAGCCCTCCAGGATGTGCCTGACCGTCTGGGATTTCCCGGCCCCGGTGGCCCCGGTCACGAACGTGTGCCGGTTCAGGGTGGACAGCGGCACCCGGAACGTGCCGACCTCCCGGTCCTGGGCGTCCAGGATCGTGCCGATCTCGATCACACCGGCCCCGCCGTAGGGCGTCTGTCCGGCCAAGGAGGCAGAACCCTCGGTCTCGCTGGTCACATCGAAATAGCCGGGGTCGAGCACGCGCAGCCCGGGAACCTCCCGGCGGGGCAGCCCGGTGAGCGCGGCGAGGGTCCCGGCCGTGGCCGCGAACGGCGTGGCCGCGCCGTCGGTCGCATCCTGCACCTTCACCGAGAGCGCCTCGGCCAGGCTGTGCGCCTCCAGGCCGCTGCGCAGCCGGTAGGGGTGCCTGCTCAGGTCCACCGAGCCGACCAGCACGGGCGCGAGCAGCCGCAACTCCTCCACCGTGGCGGCACCGGCCAGCACGCGCACGCTCCACAGGCCGGCCTCGCGGAAGGCGTCCAGTTCGGCCATCCGCCGCTGCGCACGCTCCACGTCGAACCTGGAATGCTCCTCCTCGTACCGGCGGAGCACGTTGAGCTGGGTACGCAGCTCCGCGACCTCGGCGTCGATGTGCTCGGTGGGCTCGGCGATCACCAGCCAGCCGAACCTGCGGCCCATCAGGGTCGCCAGCGTCGACTCGAACAACGTCGGTGTCTTGCTCTGCTCGCGGTGGTCCGGGCGATCTTCGGCGGCCAGTGGCGGGGCCTGGCGTCCCGAGCACGACGTCCACACCATCTGGTTCAGCTCGGCCCGCCAGTCGTCACCGATGGGCAGGCCGCGCGCGCCAACCGGGAAGAGCAGGCCGCGATCTTCTGCACCGATGCCGCCGGCGTTGGTGATCAGTTCGAGCGGAGCGCCGCCGCCCCGCGACAGCCAGCCGGCCACGAACGGACGGCCGTGCTCGGCGGCGCTGAGCACGGCCGGCAGCACGGCGACGAAGTCGGACTCCGGTGAGCTCGCCCCCTCCGAAGCGGTGATCGCCAGGACCCGGTACCACGGGCCGGCCAGGCTTTCCCCCGGGTCCATGGTTACTCTCGCGTGATGACCGTCCACGTAGCGTGCATATCAGGCCACGGCCATCCGCGCCAGCGGTATCGGCCCGGGCGCCTCAATCCCGGCGCTTGCGCCAGTCCAGACGCTCCGGCGGCGGCCCCAGGTTCGGCGGCGGCTGGGCCTCGCCGGACCGCCAGCTCACCGGGACGGCGGCCGGCCGGGGCGGCCCGGCGGCGATCTGCCCCGGTGCGGCCTGCCCCGGCGGGACGGCCGGCGCCTGCTGGCCGGGAGCGGGCGGCGTCTCCGGCGCGTTCCTGGCCTCATCCAGGGTGAGCAGCGTGGCGGTCGGCAGGCCGATGATGCCGGGGTTGGCGTCGGCGAACACGATCCGCCTGCCACCGCGGGACGCCGAGGAAATGATCACAGCGCTGGGCGGGAGCTGCTGCAGTTCGTGTTGTTCGACGAGGAACTCGCGGGACCGCTGGGTGGTCCGCGCCAACGAGTCGTTCGTGCCGATGGCGCGCGACGTGTTGATCCCCCACGCGGTGCTCAGGTTGATCCCCTCGGTGATCGAATCCGAGTCGCTGGTGCCAGCGGAATAGTTACGATCCCGGCTAGCTGACCAGTTTGAATTAATGAACGGTGCCATAGAAGACTCGCCGCTCCGCCCTCGGCCCCGGCTGCGACCGCGGGTCTCGCTGGTCGAGGTGGACGTGGACACCGAATCGGCGGTGCCGACCGTGCTGGTGTAAGAGTCGCCGGCGGTGTCGGTGACCGACGTGCCCACCGTGTCGGTGAACTGAGTGAGCACGAAACGGTGCTCGGTCCCGATGTGCTCGCTCGCCACCTTCGCGTCCTCGGCGTTGCCAAGACGCATGAAGGCGACCGCGGCGTTGCCCCGGCCGAGCCGCTCCTTCACGTGCGCCGGAATGGAGCGGTAGGCCAGCAGCAGCCCGGTCCTGGTGGTCTCGCAGGCGTCGCTGAGCCGGTCGAGCACGTCGCCGGGCAGCTTCTCCGCACCCGCCAGCATCAGCGTGTGCTGCCAGGGCCGCCCCGCGGCGGTCTGGCGGAGCACGTGGGTGAGCGCGGTCACCGCGTAGGTGCCGAGCACCCGGTTGCCGAACACTCCGGCCCGCCGGTCCGTGCAGATGACCCGCAGCCGGCTCGGCCGCAGCGGCACGAGCGCCGTGCCGGTGCTGTCCAGCTTCCGCAGCCGCGACTCCATGGCCCAGGCGCGGCCGATCACCACCCGGTCGGCCGCGCCGCGCCCGAACATGCCGGTGATCCGTTCGAGCTGGTCCGCGCTGAGTAGTCCCTGCCTGATGTCCTCCCTGGGGTCGCCAATCTGCCCGAGCGCCCGCAGGGCCGCGGTGGCCTGTGCGATGCTCACGGTCTCACCGAAGACGTCGAGCAGCCGCTCCAGGATCGCGTTGTCCTGCGCCACGTCGCCCGCAGAGCCTTCTTCCTCGCTGACGCTGACCACCAGGGACAGCACGTCGGCCAGCGACTCTCTGGACAGGCCGGCCCCGAGATCCAGCCTGGGCAGGTCGGCGGGGAGCACCCAGACCAGCGGCTCGATCTCGGCTTGCCTGGCCACGGCTATGAGGTCGTTGGCCACCGCACCCTCGGACAGGTCGATGACGGTCAGATCGCCGCCGGCGGTGAGCCGGGAGGCGCCGACGACGGTGAACATGGCCGACCAGCCGGACAGTGTGCCACCCGCCAGGTCTACCCGGTCGACGTCCTCGGGCAGCGAGACCGCGTACCACTGGGGCTGGCGGTCGAAGGCGCCGCGGCGGTCCTGCCAGCCGGCGAATCTGCGGGCGTGCTCGGCTTGCCAGGCGAACAGCCGGTTCTCCTGCTCGGCCCGGATCTTGCCGAGTCGTCCTCGCTCTTCTTCGATCCGTGTCCGCAACGTCTGCTCGCCCTGCCGCACGCCGTAGGCCGCGAACCCGGCACAGAACAGGGCGGCGAACGTCCCGAGCCAGGCCACCGCGGCGTTCAGCCAGCCCACCGCCCACGCCGCCAGCAGCAGCCCGGCCAGCGCGACGGCTGTCACGAAGGCCACCTTCAGCGGCCGGTTCAGCAGGTTCTCCTCACGCCGCTGCGCGGCCACCCAGTCCGGGTTGAGCTGCTCCTGCTCCGGCGGGGTGGGACGGCGCGGCTGCGGCCCGGGATCGGGGTGCAGCAGGGCATGCTGCCAGCCGAGGTAGAGACGGTCCGGGCGCATCCGGCCGACCGGACGGCGAGCAGCCACCGGGCCGGCAGGCTGGGCCGGTGGCTCGCCGGGCCGCACCGGCTGAGGTACTCCGGGCCCGGACGCAGGTACCCCGGACCCGGATGCGGGTTCCGCTGGCCCGGCTGGGGGCGGCGCTGACCCGGACGGCGGCGACGCGGGCGTGGTCAGCGGCGACGCAGGCATGGCCGACGGCGGCCCGGGGTGGCCCGATGGCTGCGGCGCGGTGGGCGGACGAAGCTGGCCCGGCGCGACCGGAGGCCCGGCATGGCGGGCCGGCCGGGTCTGGGGCCGTTGAGGTGCACGTGGTTCGTGGGACTGCTGGAGGGATGGGGGCTCGTGAGACAAATGCGGTATCTGAGGTTCGGAAGACTCATGGCGGCCACGTGCCACCCGGGGCTCCCGAAATTTCGGGGGCAGATCCTCATCCGGTCCGGACGGCTCGTGGGATGGCCCAGGCAGCCTGTGGGGCGGCTGAGATTGCTCCTGGGACGGCTCCGCTGGCTCCCCCGCTATCCGATGCGACATCAGCCCTTCGGCTGCCGGGGCTTGTTCTTCGGCTTGATGGGGCTCGTTCCCCTCCTGACCATTGCCGCGGTCCCCGTTCGCGGTGGGCGCCGTCACGTGGCTCTGCCTTTCTGCTCAACGCCTGGGTAGCCCATATCGGCCGGTCCCATGCCGATCTGCCCGCCGCCCATCGGGCCAGGCCCCTCGCCTATCCGGGCGGGGGCCGGCTGAACCGCGTTGGCCCCGGCCGGTGCCAGTCCGGCGCCGACGGCCTGGCGCGGTGTGAGCGGCTTGGCCGGGCGCCGTGGGATCCGCGCCGGCACGGTCAGGCCCAGCGTAACCAGCCTGCGCTGGGGTCTGGCGACGATCAGGACATGCTCGCCGTTGCCCAGCCTGCTCAGCGCCTGGGCGGCCACCACCGGCCTGCGGACCAGCCCGTACGGGCCGAGCTGTCCGCCCAAATAAGCACCAAGCTGGCCGGCTTCCTGGGCGGGCGGCCCATTCACGTCCTGGCCGCGTGGCTTCGGCCAGGCGCCCGCGACAGCCTTGGCCCGGGCCTGAGAGTCGACGGCCGCGGTCAGGTCACCGCCGCCCGCGCGCACCAGTTTCTCCCCGGTGAACCCGGCGAACCTCTCGGCCGCGGTGTGGTCGGTGAGCCGGTGCAGCACCAGCACGTTGGCCTGATCGGCCAGCCCCTGGACCCGGTCCGGCGAGGTGGTGGTGAGCAGCGCGGGCAGGCCGGCCGTCGCGCCCCGGTCGACCAGCTCGGCCAGCGTGGCCGGAGCCAGCCGGGCGCACTGGTCGAACCAGACCAGCCCGTCACCGGGCACGCCGATCCGGCGCAGCTCGGTGCAGACCGCCAGCACGTCATGGGCCACCAGGCCGGCCATCGCGGCCCCGGCGCGGTCGCGGGCAGGAGTGCCGGCCGAGAACAGCACCACGGCCCGCTCCCGTACCACCCGGCCGAGGTCCACCCTGGGCCCTGGGCCGGGGACCAGCCACCGGCCGAGTGGCGACGCCCGCAACTCGTTGAGCTGCTCGGCCAGCGTCGCCGTGATCCGAGGGTCGGCCTCCAGCAGGCTGGCCGACACCTTGACCCGCTCGGCGAGCGCGTGCCGCCTGGGGTGGTAACCGGGCACGTGCCCCATCCGTGCCCGCAGCGCCGCCGGGCTGAGCAGGTGCACGATCTCGTCGAGCATCGCCGCCCGTGGGTCGCCGGGCGCGGCGTCCAGCACGGCGAACAGGTCGTTGAGATAGGCGGCGCAACTGCGCCGGTAGTTCTCGGCCGCGCCGGCCTGATCGACCATGCCCATGACGAGCGAAGTCCGCCTGGCCGGCTCGCCGCTGCGCAGCGGGTCATAGTAGCCGGGGCCGGGGAACACGTACAGCGGCGTCTTGGTGGCCGCGCACACCGCGGCGAGCGTTTCGGCCAGTTCCTGGCTGCCGTCCAGGTCCACTGCGATCACCGGCTTGCGGCGGCGGATGGCCGCGTGCACGAACTGGAAGCTCGTCGTGGTGGTGCCGGAGCCGGGTGAGCCGACGCACAGCACCCCGCCTTCGGCCTCGGCCCACGACACCGCCACCCGCCAGCCGGTGGTGGCGTCCAGGCCGATGCAGGCGCCGTCCCTGGTGACCACGCCGCCGGAGGTGATGAACCGCAGCAGGTACCGGCGGCGGACGTAGGTCAGCAGGCCGGGGCGGTAGCCGGGCAGCCGCCATTCGTCGGTGTGCAGCCAGCGCAGCCAGGCCGCCACCGCGGCCTCGGCCGCGGCCGCGATCAGCGCCACCGGGAACTGCCTGGGCAGCCAGTGGCCGAACCCGGCGTAGGCGGCGCCCAGGTGCACGATCCGGCCGGGATGCCCGCCGGCGCCACCCAGATAGGTGGCGATCTGGCCGGGCCCGTCGGTGAAGCCTGCGAAGGCCCGGCCAACGCCCTCGGCCAGCGCCCACACCGCGCCGACGACGGCCGGGGCCGCCAGCCACTGTGGCCGCCAGCGGGTCAGCTTGGTCGTGACCTGGAAGACGATCGCGAGCACGAGCGTGAGCTGGGCAAACAGCAGGTGCACGAGGACGGCGAGCACCGCGCAGGCAGCAATGAGCTCAACGCGGCGTGGTGTGTTCCCCGGGATCAGGTACCGTCCGGCGCGTGGCGCACGGTCCCCCGTGGTTACAGATTGAACAGGCATGCGGACTCCTGGCATACAGGCTCAAGGTTCCCAGCCTTCCGCCGTATGTGTCCACACAACGTCATCTTCGTCCGCGAAACTTGTTGCCCGCGGAGCTTGCGGCGACTCGACCACGACCCGGAACATGTCCGGCCGCAGCACCGCCGTGGCCAGGGCCATCGGGCGATCGGCCTGGCCGTCGAACCGGATCGTCACGTTGACCGCGGGCTGGCCCGCCGCCAGCCGGAGGCTCCGGGCGACCGAGGGGGCCGGCGGCTGCAGTTCGACGTACAGTCCGCCGGCCCGCGCCGGCCCGGCGGCGATGTCCGGCGGCCTGGTGGCGACCTGGGCCTGGCTCATCTCCTGCGGCGACTTCAGCACGTCCGCGAACTCGGGCAGGTCGTCGGCGGGGAGGCCCCGGCCGTCGGGCAGGTAGGTCGCGGAGAAGGCGGCCGGGTCGCCGCCCGAGGTCCACAGGCAGCGGATCACGCTCACCGGGTCACCTGGTGACAGGCCGAGCGCGCCGCCGATGTCCTCGGGCACCCGCCGCAGCGACACGTGCCGGGAGGCGCAGACGATGATCGTCCCCATCGGATCGATCGAGGCCCGCAGGTTCAGGCCCTCCAGGCTGATCAGGTAGTCGGCCGGGCTGGCCCGGTAGACCTGCCCGTCCGGCAGGCGGCGGAGCAAGTGCCGCGCGGCCAGTTCCTCGATGGCCGCTTCCATCTCGGCGGGGCTGACGCCATAGCGCCGGGCCAGCGCGCTGCGCCGGGGCAGCCGCCAGCCGGGCTCGTGGTGAATCAGCGCCGCGGCCACCCGGTCCGCGAGCACTTGCGCCGCCGGGCGGTCGCCGCCCCGGGAGCCCGCCCGCCCGTCCAGGCCAGCCCCCAGGCTGTCGTCACGCCTCTGCCGACTGATCATTTCATATCGACCAGGCTGGACGTAAGCATGCGCTCGCCGTTGCCCGACCTCGCACCAGGCTCAGCCCATCCGGCCGGTGACGTAAGCCTTGGTGCGATCGTCGTGCGGGTCCTGGAAGATCTGCTGGGTCAGTCCGTACTCGACGAGCACGCCGGTGCGGGTATCGCTCTTTTCGTCGCGGAGCACGGAGTAGAAGGCGGTGCGGTCGCTCACCCGCGTGGCCTGCTGCATGTTGTGCGTGACGATGACAATCGTGTAGCGGGACTTGATCTCTCGCATCAGGTCTTCGATGGCGCCCGTCGCGATCGGGTCGAGCGCCGAGCAAGGCTCGTCCATCAGAACGACATCCGGCTCAACGGCGAGCGTCCGGGCGATGCATAGCCGCTGCGCCTGCCCGCCGGACAAGCCGAGGCCCGAGGCGTTCAGCCGATCCTTGACCTCGTCCCACAGCGCCGCCTGGCGCAGCGAGCGCTCGACGATCTCGTTCAGTTCGCCCTTGTTGCGGATGCCGTTGATACGCGGCCCGTAGGCGACGTTGTCGAAGATCGACTTCGGGAACGGGTTTGGTTTCTGGAAGACCATGCCGATGCGCCGGCGCACGGCTATCGGGGAAACCTCTTTGCCGTACAGCGGCTCACCACGGTAGTTCACCTGACCCTCAACCCGAGCGCCAGTCACCAGGTCGTTCATGCGGTTCAGCGTCCGCAGCACCGTTGTCTTGCCGCATCCGGACGGGCCTATGAAGGCCGTGATCTCGTGCTCGTACATGGTGAGCGTGACGTCCGTGACGGCCTTGAAGGCGCTGTACCAGATCGAGGTGTTCTCCACGTGGAACACCGTCTCGCCCGGTGCTGACGCCGCGTCCTGCCGCTGGCCTTGCCGCTGGTCAGCCGGCATCAGGGTCGGCAGGTTGATGGCGATGTTCTGCTCAGTCTCTTCCATGACGTCCCTAGCGCGTGTACTTGGCGAATCGTGCCGTGATGACCCGGGCGACGATCATGAGGATGAAGGCGATGACGATCAGCGTAAGCGCCGCGCCCCAGCCGCGGCCCTGGGCACCGACATAGGGTGACGACGCATTCACGAAGATCAGCGAGGGCAGCGAGGTGTTGGGGCCGCTGAACACGTTGGTGTTCACGGTGGTCACCGTGAGAATCGTGAACAGCAGCGGTGCCGTCTCACCCGCCGCACGGGCGACGGCGAGAAGCGCACCGCTGACGATTCCGCCGATCGCCGCCGGCAACACCACCGTGACCGTCACGCGGGCCTTGCTGGCGCCCAGGGCGTAGCTTCCCTCGCGCAGCGAGTCGGGTACCAGCTTCAGCATCACGTCGGTGGAGCGGATCACTATCGGCAACATCAGGCAGCCCAGGGCAAAGGCGCCGGCCACGCCCGAGAAACCGAAGTGCAGTACCCAGATCGAGACGATGAACAGCCCCATGACGATCGAGGGCACGCCCGTCATCACGTCGGCCATGAACCCGATGAACCGGGCCAGCAGCCCGCGGCCGCCGTACTCGTTGAGGTAGATCGCCCCCAGTACGCCGAGCGGCACGGCGATGACCGTGGCGAGGGCCGTGATCTCCAGGGTTCCGACCACCGCCGGCCCGATTCCGCCTACGTTTGCGGGCAGCACATTCGGCGGGATCGATCCGGTCAGGAATGACCAGGTGATGATCGACGCGCCCTTGGAGATGACCGTGTAAAGGACGAAGCCCAGCGGGATGATCACGACCACGAACGAGAGCACCATCAGCACAGTCGCGATTCGGTTCTTGGTGCGCCGCCAAGACGGTGGCTCACGCAGGTCAACCCTTTGCCGCCCAGTGCTCACGGACGCCATCAGACACCCCTCCCCCGCCGGGCGGAGCGTGCCACGACCCCGCGGGCCACGACGTTGATGATGATCGTGAAGACGAACAGGAGCACGCCGAGCCCCATCAGCCCGGCGCGGAACACTCCAGAGGCCTCGCCAAACTCGTTCGCGATGACCGCCGGCATGTTGTAGCCGGGGGCGAACAGATGCGATGTGATCGTGGCCGACGAACCGATCACCAGCGCGGCCGCGATCGTCTCGCCCATCGCCCGGCCCAGCCCGAGCAGCACCGCGCCGACGATGCCGCCCTGGCTGTGCGGCAGGACGACACCGCGGATCATCTCCAGGCGGGTGGCACCCAGTGCGTAGGCGCCCTCCCTGTCGATCGACGGCACCGTCGCGATCACCTCGCGCGACAACGAGGTCACGATCGGGGTGATCATGAAGGCCAGGATGAGGCCGGCGGTGAAGAATGAGGCACCGCTCGTGGGCGCCCCGAACAATGGGCCGAGCACTGGCACACCGGCCACGCCTGAGCCTATAGAGCTGTAGATGTGCTGGATCCACGGCGCGAGCACCAGGATCCCCCACAGGCCCCAGACCACAGACGGGACCACTGCCAGCAGGTCGATCACGTACACGATCGGGCGGGCCCACCGGCGCGGCACGACCTCGGTCAGGAGCAGGGCGATGCCCAGGCTGACCGGCACGGCCAGCACAATGGCGATCACCGCGGTGATGGCCGTGCCGTAAATGAAGGCCAGCGCGCCGAACTGGTTCGCCGCCGGGTTCCAGGTCTTCGAGAAGATCTTCGTGCCCTCGGTGGAGAACCACGATGAGGCCTGCTGGCTGGTCGTTACGGCGATCAGGACCAAGATCACCAGAACCAGCAGGCCGGCCGCCAGCGTGACAACCTGGAAGCTGCGGTCGCCGAACGACCGCCGATGGGTCAGCGCGCCGGCGGGCCCGGCCTGATGTTCCCGGGTAACGGTGCTCATGGGCACGAGCCGATCGCGTCTGCGTGCGTCACGTTGCTTCGGCTACGAGCTGATCTTGCTGAGCTGTGCCTTGGCCTTGGCATCGATGCTGGCCGCCAGCGGCGCGTAGTTCAGGCTGGGGAGCAGCTTCTGGCCGGCCCCGAGCAGGTAGCCGAGGTACGCCTTGAGCATGTCCGCGGTGGTCTTGCTCGACTGCTTGGCGTAGACCAGGTCCCACGACTGATAGGTGATCGGGTACGCGGTCGCGCCACCCGACCAGGCCGCGGCGAACGTCAGGTTGGGCGCGACCGTGGCTCCGGCCGCGGCCGCGGAGGCAGCCGATGTCGAGGGCGCGATGTAGTCACCGGTCTTGTTCTGGACGGAGGCGTAGGACAGCCCGGAGGCCTTGGCGTCGGCGTAGTCCACGTACCCGATAGCCCCGGGCGTGCTCTTGATGGTCTGCGCCACTCCGCCGTTGCCGTCACCGGCGTGAGCACCGGAAGGCCAGCTGATGGTCGAGCTGCTGCCAAGCTTCCACACGCTGGGCGCGGCATCCTGAAGGAACAGGGAGAAGTTCTGCGTCGTGCCGGAGGAGTCCGAGCGGACGGCCAGAGTGATCGGGGTGCTGGGCAGCTTGGCGCCGGGGTTGAGCGACGCGATCGCCGGGTCGTTCCACTTCGTGATCTTCGCCTGGAAGATCTCCGCGATGACGGTCGGGGTCAGCTTCAGGTTCGTCACGCCGGTCAGGTTGTACGACATCGTGATCGGGCCGATCACGACCGGGAAGTAGAGCACCGTCTTGCCCTTGAAGTTCGACGTCTCGTCGGACGGGATGGGCGAGTCCGAACCCGCGAAGTTGACGGTCCCCGAAGCCAGGTCCGTGCGCCCCTTGCCTGAACCGCCGCCGCCATAGTTGACGGTGATGCCAGACTGAACCGACTTAAAGCTCTGGATCGCATCCTGCTGGAAGGTGAGCTGGAACGTCGACCCGCTCGCATTGAGCGTGCCCGAGAGTTTCGAGCTGCCGCCCGACCCGTTACCTGACGAACTGCAGGCGGCAAGAGAAAAAGCCGTCACACCGATGGCCATCGCCGCAGCCGTGACCCGATGGACGCGCAGATATTGCATGTTAGATAACTCCCATCTCTGGCTGCTTTGAGCACCAGAGCACGGCGCCTGCCAGACAGCCGGTAACCACGTGACTAACGCGGACGAGTCTGGCGTGTCCTTGGAACGCGTGGGTTGAGCAATGACATACAGAAAGTGAAAGATACAAAAACAGCGAGTGAACGAGGGCGCCTCAAATCCCGGTCATTCCCAAAACACCAGCTCCGCGGCCTGTACTGGGCGCGCCTGCTGCCGCGCCATGCGTAACGCAGTGGTAACCGCGGCCCCGGGTCCGGGACCCGGCAGAACGCTATCTGCGCAGTAGAGTGGGGCTGTGCCTGAGCAGCGGCAAGAATTTGAGCGCGAACTGGAGTCCATCGAAACCAAGGTCATCGAACTATTTGCGATGGTTGCCGAGGACCTGCCGGTGGCGACCCAGGCCCTCTTGAGTGGCGACAGCGAGCTGACCAAGGCGCTGGCCGAGCGCGAGCAGGCCATCGACGACCTCTACCCGCAGATCGAGGGAATGGCCGACCGGGAGATCCTGCTGCAGGCACCGGTCGCTTCCGATCTGCGCTTCTTGCTGTCGGTGCTGCGGATCGTGCCCGAGCTTGAGCGCTCCCACGACCTCGTCATGCAGATTGCCGTCCGGGCCACCCACATCCTCAGCAAAGATCTCTCGCCACGCTGCCGGGGACTCGTCGAGCGCATGGGGAATCTCGCATCCGAGATGTGGCGTCAGTCAGTGGACTCCTGGTACCAGCGCGACCGCTCCGCCGCGGCCAAGCTGAGCGAGCGCGACAACGAGATGGGCGAGCTTTACGCCAGCTTGATAGCCGAACTGGCCGCAGGAGGCATGGCGCTGCCGGTGACGATGGAGATGACACTGGTGGCACGCTTCTACGAGCGCCTGGGTGACCACGCCGTCAACATCGCCCGCCGGGTGATGTATCTGGCCGGATCGCAATCCCCGCAGTAGCCGGGCCACAGCATGCGTCCGGCCGTACGGGCCGCTGGCGAGGATAGGTGACTCGACGTAAACACGGTCACGACAGCACCGCCTCGGCGGACGGTGCCGTCGTGATCGGAGGTCAGCTGATCAGAGCGCTACCTCCACCGCGGTGAGGTGGCCGATGTCGGCGGTCACCGACCGCTCCGCGGTCAGCCCGCCGGGGGCGAGCACACGGACGGTCCAGGTGCCGGGCGCGGCGAAGAAGCGGAACCCGCCGTCCTCGCCGAGCGGCACCTCGGCCACGAAGTCACCGCCGGAGTTGAGCAGCCGGGCGTAGCCAGGACTCACCGCCGCCCCCTCGCGGGTGACGCTGCCCTGCACCACAGCCTGGTTGCCGACGTCGGCCGGGGTGGCGACACCACCGGCCGGAGCGCCGCAGCCGTCGCTCATGTGGCCTCACCCAGCTCGATCGGGACACCCACCAGCGAGCCGTACTCGGTCCACGAGCCGTCGTAGTTCTTCACGTTGGCCTGGCCGAGCAGTTCGTGCAGCACGAACCAGGTGTGCGCGGAGCGCTCCCCGATCCGGCAGTACGCGATGGTGTCCCTGCCGAAGTCCACCCCCGCGCCGCCGTACAGCGCGCGCAGGTCGTCGTCGGACTTGAACGTGCCGTCCTCGTTGGCCGACTTGGCCCACGGGATGTTGCGCGCAGTCGGGATGTGGCCGGGCCGCTGCGCCGACTCCTGAGGCAGGTGCGCGGGCGCGAGCAGCTTGCCGGAGAACTCGTCGGGTGACCGCACGTCGACCAGGTTCTCCTGGCCGATCGCGGCCAGGACCTCGTCCCGCTTGGCCCGGATCGCGGTGTCCTGCTCGGACGCCGTGTAGCTGGTGGCGCCCCGCTTCGGCTCCTCGGTGACCAGCTCGCGGGAGTCCAGCTCCCACTTCTTCCGCCCGCCGTCGAGCAGCTTGACGCCGCGGTGCCCGTACAGCCTGAAGTACCAGTAGGCGTAGGCGGCGAACCAGTTGTTGTTCCCGCCGTACAGCACGACCGTGTCGTCGTTGCCGATACCGCGCTCGGACAGCAGGGCCTCGAAACCGGCCTTGTCCACGAAGTCACGGCGGACCGGGTCCTGCAGGTCCTTCTTCCAGTCGAGCTTGACCGCGTCGCGTATGTGCCCCTTGTCGTAGGCCGAGGTGTCCTCGTCCACCTCGACTAGGACCACGTTCGGGTCGCCCCGGTGATCTTCCACCCAAGCGGCGTCCACGAGCACGTCAGAACGGCTCATGCGGGAACCTCCTTGTCAGGTTCGGCGGACAGTGCCTTCCGGCTGCCTGCCCGGAATCGTTGAATCATCAGGTACATCTCGCAGCCCAGGCAGAAGCCGAAGGCCGCGTTGAGGAAGGCCGCGGCGAGCGCGGCCGCGGTGGCGGCGATACCCAGCGGCGTCACGCCTGTGCCGTAGCCGATCACGCCGATCACGGCGAACACCGCGCCCACCCCCTGGGCGAACCGCGGCGGCGGCTCGGCTTCCAGCTCACGGGGCGGGCCCAGCCTGGGCCTGATCAGGACCCGGTAGAGCAGGCCGTACGGGGCGTACCGCAGTCCGAGCCCGGCGCCCACGGCGAACACCAGGGCCTGCGCGGCGAGCAGCCAGCCGCTGCCGGTGATCAGCACGATGGCGAGCACGATGGTGGAGAGGATGGCGCCGAACCGCGCTCCTCTAGGGTCGATCTGCATGGGTCCAGCTCCTTGGTCCCAGCCGGGTGACCGGACGAACTCAGATTAACGCATAACCCGACCGGTAAAATAGGAATATTCGGTCCAAGGGTTACGGACAGAGCGCGGTCGCCACCCGGCAGAAATCGACGGCGCGCCGCTTGGTCAGCGCCGGGATTCTGGGAAAAGCCACGTACCCGATGCTATGTCGGGCCGGCTGGGCTGTCACTTCCATACTTACCGGCGGACTTTCCGTCATATCGCGCCAATCGCGGCGATTACGTCGACCTTGCGGGGCTGCCCGCTGCCCCGCTGCGCGATCCGGCCGTCGGGCCGCAGCACGAGCACCGTGGGGGTGCGGCGGATGTCGAGCCTGCGGACCAGGTCGAGGTGGTTCTCGGCGTCGATCTCGACGTGGGTCACGCCGTCGACCTGCCTGGCCACGTCGGCGAGCAGCACCCGCGTCGCCCGGCACGGGGCGCAGAACGCGGTGGAGAACTGCACCAGAGTGGCCCGGCCGCCGAGCGGGCCGCCGAGCTCGGCCTCGGTCAGGATCGCCACGTCCGCGGCCGGGCCCTGGCTGTCTCGCATCCGGCCGTTGCGCCGGTTCCAGATCATGCCGAACGCGCCGGCCGCTGCCAGGACGGCCACGCAGACGATCGCGCCTGTCACCACGTCCGGCTACAGCACCAGTTGACCGCGGGGCATTCCCGGCGGCGCCGGCCCGGCGGGGGTTCCTGTCAGCTGGCGTTGATTCAGGTGGCGTTGATATGGACGAGCACCCGGTTGCCCGAGGTGATCTCGAAACCGCGCACCGCACTCTGGGGAACCGACGACGACCCCGCGTACCAGGCGTCCCGCCACGTGCTGACCACCGTCCAACTCCCCGCCTGCTGCTTGTGTCCGCCGACCTCCAAGACCCAGAACTCGCAGGTGGTGCCGGCCGGGATGCCGTAGACCTCGGTGTGCAGGCTGGTTCCCCACAACATGCCGGTGTACCGAACCACGACCTTGGCGTGGGTGGTCGGGTCGGTCGCCGTTGCGGTATCCCAGTGCTCCCGGCTGGTGGCCGTCACCGCGCTGGCGCCGCCGCCTGCCATCTCGGCCACCCCGATGCCAGTGCCCGCCGCGACAACCACTACAGCGGCCGCGGCCACCAGGCCGCGCCACCGGTTCGTCCGGCGACGCCGGGCCATCCGATCCAGGAGTGGGGCCAGTTCGACGACGTTCTCGGTGTCACCCGGGCCGACCAGGGTCCCGGCGCCCGGGTCACCCGGCGGCAGCCGTTCATTACTCAATCCGGCGATCCTGGCTGCCTCGTCAAACCGGACCCGCCCAAGCAGCGCGGGCAGGCCCGCGAGCCCGGCCAGTTCCTCCCGGCACTCGGCACATCCGGGCAGGTGGGCGTCGACCTGTGAGCGCTCGGCGGGATCGATGGCGCCCAGCACATAAACCCCGAGCAACGGGCGGATGTGCTGGCATCCGGTCATGTCGTTCATGGTGCCAACCCCCGTTCCTCCAGTGCGAGCTTGAGCGCCTTGAGCGCGTAAAACGTGCGCGATTTCACGGTGCCGGGCGGTATGCCCAGGTCAGCCGCGGCCTCGGCCACCGAACTGCCTTTGTAGTAGGTCTCGAACAGCACCCGCCGGTGATCGGGCCGCAGCGCGGCCAGCGCGTCGGCCACCCCCCAGGACTCCAGGGCGCGGTCCACGTCGTCGGGCGCGGCACGCTGGCCGAGCGCGGCCTCGCCGACCTCCTGCGGGCGGGCGCGCCTGGCTCGCTGGCCGTCTATGACGAGGTTCTTCGCCACAGTGAACAACCACGGCCTGGCCGGCTGTCCGGCCACCGCATCGGGGTGCTGCCAGGCACGAAGCAATACCTCCTGTACCACGTCCTCGGCACGCTGCCGGTCTCCGCCGGTCAGATACATGGCGTAGCGCAGCAGGGGACCGGCATGCTCGTCGTGGAGCGCGCGCATCAGTTGCTCATCGGCGACACGCCCCCTACGAGCGGTCCGGCCCCGGCCGTTCATACCCCTTGAACGTAGCGGAGACGGAATCGGTTCAGCTCGGGAACGTTACGCGCTGGCGAACTGCACGTTATGCCCGGACACGTCCACCAGTACCCCGCCCTGGGTGACCCGCACGCCGGTGACGGTCAGGTGCAGCGGCAGCCCGGTCATCGGGATCGTGAACGTGAACTTGCTGGCCAGGACGCCGGCGCTGACGCCAGCGATGTTGAGCTGCACAGGGGTGACGGTGACGCCCGAGCCGGACACACCGAGCCTGGCCGTGCCCTTGATGGCGCCGTAGACGCTGGACCCGGACACCCGCAGGGTGCTGCCGTCGGCGCCGATCCGCACCCCCTTCGGCACCTTCTGCTGGATCTGGGAGAACGGTATGACCGCCGTGCCGGTGGCGCTGGTGGCCGTGACGCTGCCCGAGTCCTGCCCGAGCAGCAGGCTGAGCGAGGCCTTCACGCCGGTGAACTTGGCGTTGACGTCGTGCAACTTGACGCCGCCCGTGGTGGCGGACGCGATCGAGACGTCGATCTCCTGATAGTGGCCGGAGGCGACCTGGGTGAGGAACGGGATTCCCTGGATCGTGACGTGCGGCCGGGCCGGCAGGTTGTAGGCGCTTTGCACCCTGGTGCCGATCTCGCGCTCGGCGATGAACACCCCGGCGCGGTCCACGATCACCAGCAGGACCGCGAGACCGAGTAGGACAATCAGGAACTTCCGCATCGGGTCCTAAGCCTATTGCGTCCGCCGGGCGCTTCCGGCCGCTTCCGGCCGCCCCGGCGAGCTTGTGGCTATCCCCCGGCGAACGGCGGCAGCACCTCGATCACCGCGCCGTCGGGCAGCGGCACCTCCTCGGCGGCGCGGCCGCCCACGGCCGATCCATCGATCAGGAAGCTCGAGCGGGCGAGCACCGCGCGCAGCCGGGGATCGGCCCCACGCCGGGTCAGGGCGGCGGTGAGCGCCGCGGCCAGCGTGTCCGCGTCCAGGCTCTCCTCCGGCACCCCGGCCGCGGCCTTGGCCGCGGCCCAGTAGCGGATGGTCACGTTGGTCATGTGGGTTATCCTCGCTGGGAAGGAGGCTCATGCAAAACGCGCCCAGGCCACTGGCGCAGTATTCAGGCGTTTTGGGTAAGCCTCAGAGATCCGGGCGGCGCCGCCCCCGGATCTTTTGTGCATTCGGACTGAGTTGGTGCGGAGGTGGCACACCGTGAGCGATTTGCTCCTGCTCACCAACGCCCTGGAGCCCTCGGCCGAGATCGTGCCGTCACTCGGGCTGCTGCTGCACGCGGTGCGGGTGGCCCCGGCCGAGGCGGCCACACTGATCGACACCCCACCGGCCGACGCGGTGCTGGTGGACGCCAGGCACGACCTGGCCCACGCGAAGAGCCTGTGCCGCCTGCTGCACACCACCGGTCTGGACGCGCCACTGCTGGTGATCGTGACCGAGGGCGGCCTGGCCGCGGTCACGGCCGAGTGGAACGCCGACGACGTGATCCTGCCCACCGCCGGGCCGGCTGAGGTGGAGGCCAGGCTGCGGCTGGCCATCGGCCGCCGGGCCGGGACCGCCGCGCAGACGCCTGGTGAGATCCGGTCCGGCGACCTGGCCATCGACGAGGCGACGTATTCGGCCCGGCTGCGGTCCCGCGTGCTCGACCTCACGTTCAAGGAGTTCGAGCTGCTCAAGTTTCTGGCCCAGCATCCGGGGCGGGTGTTCACCCGGGCGCACCTGCTGCAGGAGGTGTGGGGCTACGACTACTTCGGCGGCACCCGCACGGTGGACGTGCATATCCGCAGGCTGCGGGCCAAGCTCGGCCCCGAGCACGACGTGATGATCGGCACCGTGCGTAATGTGGGATACCGTTTCGTCCCACCCAAGCCCGGGGAGACCGAGTCCGGGTCGCGCGCGCGAGCCGGAGCGGGCGCGGACGGCCAGGGCACCGCGGGTCCTGGGGTCACAGGCGCCGGGGTCACCGGCACTGGCGTCACGGGCACAGCGGCGAAGGAGATGAGCTCTGCACGGGCCGACCGATGAGACGACCCGCCTCACTGTCACCGGACGGCTGGAGGCGGAGCAGGCGGCTGCGGTCATGCGCCTGGTGGACCAGGCCACCGACGCCGATGGGGTGAGCCCGCTGTCCGAGCACGTGCTGCTGCACCTGCGCTACGGCGGCGACACCCAGGCTCGCAACGTGCTGCTGCGCACCGGCGACCAGCTCACCGGCTACGCGCACCTGGATCCGACCGACCCGGTCGAAGGACCGAGCGGCGAGTTCGTCATCGAACCCGGGCACCGGGGCCGGGGCCAGGGCATGACCGTGGTGCGAGCACTGCTGGCCGAGGCGGACGGGCAGCCGCTGCGGCTGTGGGCGCACGGTGACTCGCCCGCGGCCGGCCGGCTGGCCACGGCCGCGGGATTCGAGCGGATCAGGTCGCTGTGGCAGATGCAGCGCCCGCTCCGGGCGCCGCTGGAGGAGCCCGGCTACGCCGAGGGCGTGACCGTCCGGACGTTCGTGGTCGGCCAGGACGAGGAAGCCTGGGTCGATCTGAACCGGCGGGCCTTCGCCCGCCATCCCGAGCAGGGCGCGTGGACCCGCGACGACCTGGCGCTGCGCGAGCGGGAGCCGTGGTTCGACGCCGACGGATTCTTCCTCGCCGAGCGGGGCGGGCGGCTGGCGGGCTTTCACTGGACCAAGATCCACGGCGACGGCGGCAGCCCGCCCGGCCACGGGCACGACACGATCGGCGAGGTGTACGTGGTCGGGGTCGACCCGGATCAGCGCGGCGGCGGGCTCGGCCGCGCGCTCACCCTGACCGGGCTGCGCTACCTGCGGTCCCGGGGGCTCGCCAGAGTCATGCTCTATGTGGACGAGGCGAACACCGCGGCGATCCGGCTATACGAATCGCTGGGCTTCACGCATCACAGCACCGACGTTATGTTCCGGCACCCATGACGGTGGCGGCAGCGACGTTTGCCGCGGCGACCGTGACTGCACTGACGTTTGCTGAACTGATGTCCGCGGCCGGCCGCAGCCCGAGCACCAGGTCGAGCTCCGCATAGGTAAGCGGCTTGTCACTGGCCGCCACGGCGCTCAGCACCTCGGAGTACAGCTCGATCTCGTCCAGCGCAACCCGGTCGTGAACGCGGAGGTCAACCTGTCCGGGCATCGCGTTCACCTCCAGTCGAACTGCCCCGCCGGTATGTTTCCATCAGGTTACGTGGGCAGGTCGCTCGCCCGCATGACCCATCAGGATCATCTTCGGGCCATCCCTCGTGTAGTCCTTAACCGGGTTAGTACCCGGCTGCGAGGGTGGCACGTCGGCGAAACGCCTGTTTTTTGCCGCCCAAACCGGGATACTCGGCCGTTTGGGTTGCGCGTGCCGTGGTTCAGGACAAGCATCGTTCCCTGACTACGCGCGTCGATACACCCCTCCGAGACGACCCCCCCGATTACGTAGCCCCCCACATAGGCCCACCCCCCATAGGCACTGAGGCGACCGACGAGATGAGTGAGAACCCAGAACTGCTCCCCAACCCGACGCATGAAGACCCGTTCGAAGTGCAGATGCGCGGCTACAGCCGTCGGCAGGTAGACGAGTTCGTGGCCCGTTCCCGTAACCAGTCCAGGGATCTCGAGGAACGGCTGTCCCGCTCGCTCGACGAGGTTGAGCGGCTCCGGCTCGAACTGTCTACCGCGCGTCAGGCGGCCACGGGCGGCAAACCGGCACACGAAGAGGTCAGCGAGCGCATCGCGCAGATACTCAAGCTGGCCGACGACGAGGCCACCGCGCAGAAGAGCCACGCCAGCGACGAGATCACCAAGCAGCGCGACGACGCGAAGAAGGCGGCGGAAGCCACCAGGGCCGAGGCCAAGGGCCAGGCCGACCGGATGCTGGCCGCGGCTCAGGACCAAGCGGAGCGCGCGGTCGCGGCGTCCCGGGCGGAGGCGGAGCAGACCAGGACCTCGACCCGCACCGAGGCCGAGCACGCGGCGGCCGCGGCCAAGAAGAACGCCGAGACCACCATCGCCACTGCCAAGGCGCAGGCCAAGCAGATGCTGGACGAGGCGACGGCGCGGGCCAGCGCGATTCACGACGGCGCGGAGCGGCGGCTCGACCTGCTCAAGAACCGCCACTCCGAGGCGATGCGGAGGCTGACCGAGATCCGGGACGTAGTCACCGATCTGGTCTCGCACGACGCCGCGAAGGGCACGCTCGAGGAGGAGGTCGAGAAGACGGTCTCGGCGACACTGGGCACGTCGGCGGGCTCGGCGGCCAAGACCACCGGGGCGCCGGCCACGGCCAAGCCCAAGCCAGCCGCCCCGCCCTCACCCGCTTCGGCAGCTTCTTCCACGTCCCCCTCGGCCGCACCGGCGCCGTCCACGGCGGGGCAGCCAGCCGCCAGCCAGCCGCCCGCGGGGTCGTCGCAGCACGCCAGGCATGCGGCTACGCCCTCGTCGGACCGCTCGCTACGGCCGGCCGCCAAGCCGGGCGCCCCGGCGCACGGCGCAGGCACGTCCAACGGGTCGGTGCCCGACGCATCGCCGGATGACGTGCGTGTGATCATGCCGTAGCGGCTGACGCGCCGTCCCGGCGATCAGTCCTTACCGGCGCCGTTCTTGCCAGCGCCGTCTTTTTCAGCGCCGTCTTTTTCAGCGCCGTCTCTTCCGGCGCCGTCTCTTCCGGCGGTCGTGACCCGGCCGGCCAGCTCGTCTGGCCGGCCGGCCATCACGTCCAGGCGCCGCAGGATGACGCCCTCACGAAGCGCCCACGGGCACAGTTCGAGCTCATCCACCTCGAACAGGTCCATCACCGCGTCGGCCACGATAGCCCCGGCTAGCAACTGTGGTGCCCTGGTGGCGGACACCCCGGGAAGCTGAGCCCGCTCCTCGGCTCTCATCTTGGCCAGCCGGGCCGCCCACGGGGTCAGCTCCGCGTGCCGCAGGTTCCGCCGGACGTAGGCACCCTCACCCGACGGCGCGGCTCCGGTGATCCTGGCCAGCTGCCTGAACGTCTTCGACGTGGCCACCGCGTGGTCGGGCGGCCCGTTCCGCAGGACCTCGCCCACCGTCCTGGCGATCTCGGTCCGCACGTGCCTGCGCAGGTTGCGGACCTCTTCGGCGGACGGCGGGTCGGCGGCCAGCCAGCCCCTGGTGAGCCTGCCCGCCCCGAGCGGCAGCGACACAGCCACGTCGGGCTCCTCGTCGATGCCCGAGCCGATCTCCAGCGAGCCGCCGCCGATGTCGAACACCAGCAGCCGCCCGGATGACCAGCCGAACCAGCGGCGGGCGGCCAGGAACGTGAGCCGTGACTCGTCGTGGCCGGTGAGCACCTGGATGTCGACCTCGACGTCGGCCCGGATCCTGGCCAGCATCTCCTCCCCGTTGGCCGCGTCGCGGACGGCGGACGTGGCGAACGGGAGCAGGTCTTCCACACCTTTGTCCTCGGCGATCCTGAGGGCCTCGCTGACGAAGTCGCGAAGCTGGGTCTCCCCCCTGGAGGTCAGCCGGTTGCCGTTCTCCAGGTGGTCGGCCAGCCTGAGTTCCGCCTTGTGCGAGAACGCGGGCAGCGGCCTAGCCCCGCGGTGCGCGTCCACCACCAGGAAGTGCACCGTGTTCGAGCCGACATCCAGGACACCGAGTCGCATGGTCTGACGCTACTCAACCGGCGGCAGGCTTGGGCGGCTCCGCACCGATCGTGCCGTAGTGGGTGTTTGCGGCCAGGCAAGTGCGGTGCCCATCCGGCGGACGATTTCTTCCAGCAGGGTGGGTGACGTGCCCATGTTCAGCCGGACGAACCCGCGGCCCTGCTCGCCGAAGTCCTGGCCCGGGTTCACCGCCACCCGGCCCCGGTCCAGGATGTCGGCGGCCGGGTCTTCGTGGCCGGCCGCGCGGCAGTCCAGCCAGGCCAGGAAGCTCGCCTCCGGCGGCTGGTAGCCCACGCCGGGCAGATGGGTGGCGGCCAGCTTCGCCAGCAGCGAGCGGTTCTCGTCGAGCTGCGCGCAGGCCGCGTCCAGCCAGGGCACACCCTGGTCGAACGCCGCCATCGTGGCCAGGATGCCCAGATGGCTGGCCAGCAGCGCCTCCCAGCGATGTTCGAGCACCTCGGCCGCCCGCCGGTCGCCGACGACAGCGAGGCCGCACTTCAGGCCGGGGATGTTCCACCCCTTGGAGGCCGACGTGAAGGTGAACGTGCGGCTGGCCAGGCCGGCGTCCAGATCCAGGGACAGGAACGGGACGTGCCGCGAGCCCGCCAGCGCCAGCGGGGCGTGGATCTCGTCGACGATCAGGACCGCGCCGCGCCGCGCACAGATATCGGCCACTGTGGCCAGTTCCTGGCCCGACCACACCCGGCCGGTGGGGTTGTGCGGGCTGCACAGGAGATAGGCGGCCACGTCGTCGGCGGCCAGGGCCCAGTCCACCGCGTCGGTGTCCAGCTCGTAGTGGCCGGCCGCGTCCCGCTCCAGCGGCGCCTCCACCACCCGGCGCCCGGCCAGCTTCAGCCGGAAGAAGAACGGCGGGTAGACCGGCGGGTTGACGACCACGCCTGAACCGTGCGGCGTGACCTCCGTGAGCACCTCGGCGACTCCGGTCATCACGTCGGGGGTGGCGTACACCAAGTCGGGATCCGGCGCCCAGCCGAACCGCTGCCGGGCGAACCGGGCGTAGGACGCGCCGAGCCCGACCGGATGCGGGTAGCCGCAGTCGCCCGCGGTGATCGCCTCCCTGACCGCGTCCTTGATGGGCTCCGCGAGGTCGAAGTCCATCTCGGCCACCCAGGCGGGGATCACGTCCGGCGGATATTCGGTCCACTTCCAGCCGCGGCGGCGGCGCAGCACATCCAGCGAGCAGTCACCCAGCAACCGATTCACGTTTTGACCGTATCGTTCTTAGCAGGGGCAACCGCAGTACCTTCAGGTTCACATACCGGAGTCACCTTCGGATCATGCACCTGGCGACCAGCGCGTGGCGAGAGGAGGGAATCACCATGATCTTCCTGATCCGGCGCCTGATCAGATACTTCAAGCAACGCGGCAACCAGCCCAGGCGGTAACCCGTCAGGTCCGGCACGGTACAGTTAGCGACTCATTCGTTACTCACCGTGTCCGGACCATTCGATGGGGGACCGTAATGAGACCGGCCGCCTGGCGCTCTGGCTGGGCTTGGCGCTCCCGCTGGGCCTGGCGCTCCCGCTTGGCGCTCGCCGTTGTCCTCGCCCTCGCCTGGCCCGCCGCCGGCGCCACTGGCCCCGCGGCTGCCAGCATTGCCGCCAGCGATGGGGCGTCCTCGACCGTCTCGCTGTGCAAGACGTACCAGCATCTGAACGTGGGCGGCCGGTACGCCTTGTACAACGACACGTTCGGGTCTCGCAAGCAGTGCCTGGTGAACCGGAACGGGTGGTCGAACTTCCGGGTGTCGGCGTCGGACGCGGCCTCGAAGAACCAGGAGCCGCAGGCCTTTCCCGACATCTTCTACGGCTGCTCTCGCGGATGGTGCTCGCCGGGGAGCTCTCTGCCGGAGCGTGTCTCGGCGCTGGATCACCCCCAGGCGAGCTGGTACAGCGACGACGGGGCCGGCGGCCTGTGGGATTCCATCTTCGACCTGTGGTTCCCCAAGACCCGGCAAACCAACGGGCAGCCAAACGGCGCCGAGCTGATGATCTGGGTCAACGACCGGGGGTACCAGATCCCGACGTACGACCACGGCCAGTACGTGCGGATCGACGGCACGTCCTGGTACTTCGATCACTGGCGCCCGTGCCTGAAGGGCACCTGCTGGAACTACGTGCGATTCTGGCGGGTGCACCCCACCTCGCACGTCCACCGTCTGTCGCTGAACCCGTTCATCCAGACCGCCGAGCGGTCCGGGCTGATCGAGCGTTCCTGGTGGCTGGAAACCATCTCGGCCGGGTACGAGCTGTGGCGGGGCGGCCGCGGGCTGGACACGACCTGGTTCTCGGCCAGAGCCTGACCACACCGGGAGGCCGGTGCCCTTCACCTGCTGCCTTCGGCTGCGCCGATAACCAACGCGGCCGCACCCCCCGTCGGGGCGCGGCCGCGTTGGTTTGTGCGGGAACGCTCAGGTCTCGTCCTCGACCGGGGCGTCGGGGGCGTTCTTACGCACCGACTCGATGCCGTCTTTCGCGGACTCCTTGCTGTTGTACGTCTCGCTGGTGGCGATCACCTGGCCGTTGCTTGCCACGAGGTTGAAGTGGAACTTCCCGCTTTGGCCCTTCTTCAGCACGAACTTGCCAGCCATCCTCAGAACCCTCCCTGGATCACGCCGGTAAATGTCTCATCGCCGGAATTGTCCGACGACGTCCCCCATCGGGCCCGGCTCGGCACAGGCAGCAGTATGGTCTGGCCGCGCGGGCCCTGGCAATGACCCTCTGCCCGCGGTGAGCGAGACGGTGCCTGCGCAGCCGTTCAGGTTGATGGGCATCAGCCGGCGCCAGGCTCCAGCTCACCGATGGGGCCGAAGACGCGGTCGCGGTCGAGTGTGCAGAGCAGTTCGGGCCTGCCCTCATGGTCTCCGGTGATCTGGCCGGCCGGCCCGAATCCGGCCTTGGCCAGGGCCCGGAGCGACCGCCGGTTCGCCACCTCGGGACTGGCGGCGATGAGGGGGACGCCGGGCCAGCGGCCGAACACCACCTGCCGCAGATAGCTCCAGATCATCTGGGGCCCGAGGCCGCGCCCGGTCAGCCCGGCCAGGCCGATCGCGTAGTCGATGCCGATCGCGTCGATGCCGCCACAGGCAGCCCGGTAGTCCGGGTAGTCGCGCAGGTGGTAATTCTGCAGGAAGCCGGACGCCCGGCCGTCGATGAGCAGAACGTGCACGGCGGTCGCGGAGGTGCCGTCGATCCTCGGCCCGTACTTGCGCTCGGCGGCCGCGAGATCCAGGAGCTCGGGGAACCAGCCCACGACGTGGGGCGAGTGCTGCCAGGCCACCAGGTCCGGCAGGTCGCTCCTGGTCAGGGGGCGGAACGAGATCGCCGCCCTGCAGACCGCCGCGCTCTGGCGGAAGTTCGCCCGCACCACGTCGGGACGGCAGCGGCGTTCGGCGTCGGCCCTGGGCAGCCAGGCCAGCTTGTCGTGCTCAGGATCGAGCCGCGCCTCGGTGCCCGCGGGCACGTCGGCGGCGAAGACCGCCCACCCCCCGGACAAGTCCACCGGGATGAGGCTCACCGCGGTGAGGCCGGCCTCCTCGACTAGCTCGCGCCGCGCTCCGGCCAGCACAGGCTCGCCGGGCAGGCGCGCGCCGGACGGCGGTGTCCAAGCCCAATCACCCTCGTAGTCCAGGCCGCGGTGGGCGCGGTGCAGCATCAGGTACTCGGCCGGGCCCGGGCCGCCGGTCTGGCCCGGGCCGCCGGTCTGGCCCGGGCCGGTGGTCTGGCCGGGACGGCGGACCACGACCATGGCGCCGCGCGGCCGGTCCTGGGCGACGGGCAGGCCGTCCCAGGTGTGGCTCATCCGGGGCTTGTGGTGGACGGCCGCGGCGGGTGTGAAGTCATCCGGGGCAGCGCATTCCATACGAAAACGATACGTCCCGGCTCAGGGCAGGCAGCCGAGAACCGGTGGCGGAAGGAATCAGGCGGCTGGGACTTCGCAGCTCACGTGACACGGCCGGGCCGGACTCGGCGAATGAACCAGCGTTGGGGTAGCCGAGGCTCTATGCTGCCCCTCGGCTCCTGCTCGCCCCAAGCGGCCGACGCGTGCCTGCCCTGGCTTGGCCGGGCCGGGCCGACGCGGCGGCGGAACGGGGCGGGGGGGCACGTCTTATTCTCTGTATTTCCGCTCGGTAATGTATAAATGGGACGGGTACGAAATCGTCAGCCAGACACCCGGAGGACTCCACGGGCACGGGGGGGAGCCCAGCCGGCGTGACTGCCACACTCGGACTGCGGAGGCTGGTTCTATGGTCAGAATCGGCCTGCCGGCAGGGTGTGGCTGAGGGAGCCAGGGTATGGGCAGCTACGAAGAGCGCTACCGGTTGACCGGTCCTGCCGTGCTGGGCCTGGCCGCTAGCATCCTGGCGATCGCCCTCGGCTTCGCGCTGGGCCTGCCCGCGATCCTGCTCCCCATCGGGATCGTCCTGGTGGCCCTGACCGCGCAGGGGGCGGGCCTGGGCGACCTGGCCCGCCGGACGGTCGCGTTCCGCGCGGACAACGACGGCATCACGCTCGGCGTCGTGCCGGACAAACTGACGGTGCGCCGCGGCTCCACGCTGTTCATCCCCTGGGCGGACGCCGAGGCGATCGTCATCTACCGGGTCTACGCGGGCGGGCGGGGGCGGCACGCCCCGGTCGAATGCGTCGGGATCCAGCGCTACGCCTCGGCCGAACCACTGCTGTGGGGCAACGAGCAGTCACCGG
Source organism: Streptosporangiaceae bacterium (assembly GCA_036267135.1). Taxonomy (GTDB): domain Bacteria; phylum Actinomycetota; class Actinomycetes; order Streptosporangiales; family Streptosporangiaceae; genus PALSA-505. The sequence goes on from DATAWQ010000159.1 coordinate 95,896, forward strand.
GCTGCCCGGTGCCGCGGGTGGCGACCTGGGCAACCCGGCGGATCACCGGCTGGCGGCTGGACCGGGACCAGCTCGCCGCCTTCGTCGGTGAGGCAGCGCCAAAGGTTCTGATCGTCGACACCACCGCCACCACCGACAACGATCCGTTTTAGCGGCGGCCTTCACCGCCACGGCACACCAACGTGGTTGCCCATTGAGATTGCCCGTTGGGATTGCCCCGTTGGGATTGCCCCGTTGGGATTGCACTGCCCTGGCAGGGGACATGACTAGACCGTGGGGACGTTCAGGAGCACCGGCAGCCGTTCGCTCGCGGTCCTGCTCGGCCTGGTCAGCCTGCTGCTGACCGTGGTCGTGCCTATCCCGGCCGCCGCCGCGGGTACTGCCCCCAGCCTGGAGCTCGGGCTGTACGACCAGCAGATGAGCCAGCTCGCGTGGAACACCAATGGCATGCCGTCGCCCCAGATCGCGGTCACCTATTACGCGTGGGGCGAAGGCTTCCAGGCCGGGTTCTCCCAGCTCGCGCAGGCCCGTGGCGCTGAGCCTTTCGTCGAACTCGGGTCGTGGCAGTGCACCTGGCTGTGCCAGGGCACCGGCCTGCCCACGCTCAACTCCATCGCCGCGGGCACCTACGACAAGACCTATCTGATCCCGTTCGCCCGCAGCCTCGCCGCCTACAAGAGCCCGGTCCTGATCACCTGGGATCATGAGATGAACGGCCTGTACGGACCGTATCCGTGGATGAACCAGTCGCCCGCGCAGTACATAGCGGCGTGGCGTCACGTCTACGACGTGATGCACCCGATCGCCCCCAACGCCACCTGGGTGTGGGCGCCCAACGCCCAGATCGGCGAGGGCGGGGTGGCGCAGTACTTCCCTGGGAACGCCTACATGCAGGAGTGGGGCGTGGACTGCTACCTCTCGTCGCCAGGGCAGACCTACGCCAGCGCGTGCGCGAGCACCGTGGCCGTAATCCGGGGGCTCACGCACGACCCTGGCATGTTGTCGGAGACCGGGATCGAGAACAGCCAGGGCAGGCCCCCGCGGGTCACCCAGCTCGTCCAGGCGGCCAGGGCCGCGGGCCTGACCGCGCTGGTGTGGTTCGACAAGGGCGCCAGTTTCCTCCACTGGGGCGGCCGCCGCGCCATGCAGGAGGCGCTGCGGTAACCGTCCTTACCGGGGTCACGGGCCGGGTGGTTGGGCCGGCTGGTAGAGACCGAGAAGGAGACCGTACCTGGGCTGGTCATCGCCGTCGTCGGGCTGGTCGGCGAGGTCGCGGAGGGCTGCGGTCAGCCGCTCGGCGTGCTCGCGGGTCAGCCTGAGATTCCGCAGCATCAGGAAGGGGCCGGGCTCGGCGGCGGCGATTTCCGCGGCGAGCGCGCTGAACCCCACCTCGGTGGTCGCGGCGTCCTCGATGCTCAGGCGACGGGCGGCCCGCCGGTAGTACTGCTCGGTGCCGCCGCGCACCTGACGGGTTCCGGCAGGACGGACCAGGCCAGCGCCGGTGAGAATCTTCAGGTGGTGGGCGATATTGCCCTTGTTGCTGCCCAGCGCCGTGGCGAGTTGGCTGATGGTGGCTTCATCCTGGCCGAGGGCGAACAGCAGCCGGTGGCGCGTGGGGTGGGCCAGCGCCTTGAACTGCTCCGGCGTGGTGATCGGCGTGGTGATCGCCGCGATGTCCTCCGCCGCGGGTTCTGACCCCTCCTTTCCGGCGGCCTCCTGGATAGCCGACACCTTCACCGGCTCTTCGTCCTGCCCTGCTGCGGTTGGCTCCACAAACCAAGAGTTAATAGTTCTTGACGCTTTGTCAAGTGTATGGTTTTCTTAACGGTATGAACGAGGCAGAGTTGATCCAGGTTGTCGACCAGGTCCGCGCGCTGGTCGAGGAAAACTACATATTTCCCGAGGTCGCCATGGCGGTGTCGGGGGTGCTGGCCGACGGACTGGCCGCTGGCCGCTATCCCGCCGACCCGCCCGCGCTGGCCCCAGCGGTCACCGCGGACCTGCAGTCGGTCAACGCTGACAAGCATCTGCGGCTGCTTTACCACGAAGAAGCCCTCGCGCCGCGCACACCGGGCGACGACGCCGAGGAGTACGCCGCCATGGCCCGATGGGCGGATCAGACCTGCGGCGGCGTGGCCTGCGCGCAGCGCCTGGCCGGCAACGTCGGCTACCTCGACCTGCAGCCGGTGCTGTTCCCGTCCGTCTTGTCCGGGGAGATCATCGCCGCCGCGATGAGCATGCTCGCGGCCACCGACGCGCTGGTCATCGACCTGCGGCATTGCCGGGGCGGTGAGCCCAGCACGACCACGTTGCTCATCAGCTATCTGTGGGACTACGAGCCAGCGCAGCTCACCGGTCTGCGGGAACGCAAGGACGACCTGTTCAGGCAGGCCTGGACACTCCCCTACGTGGCTGGCCGCCGCTTCGGAAAGGACAAGCCGGTGTACGTGCTGACCAGCGGCGCGACGTTCTCGGGCGGCGAAAACCTCAGCTACGACCTGCAGGCGCTCGCACGGGCCACCATCGTCGGGGAGCGCACGGGCGGCGGTGGGCACGCGCGGCAGGGGTTCCGGGTCCACCCACACCTGGAGGCCACCATCTCGGTGGCCGAATCTGTCAACCCGAAGACGGGCACGAACTGGGAAGGCACCGGCGTCACGCCGGACATCGAGACCACCGCCACCGAAGCCCGCGAGGTCGCCTACCGGCGCGCCCTGCAAGACGTGATTGCCGCCGACGGCGCCACCGCGTCAGAGGCCAGGCGGGCCCTGGACACACTGAGCCCTGAAGCGCCTTGAGCGTCAAGAGTGGCCCCTGCGAGACGACAGCGAGGGCAGGGCGGGGGGGACGCTCATTCCGGCAAGTCCAGCCTGCCTGGGGGAGCGTGAATGTCGCGGCCGTCATTGCTGCTGACCGGTGGTGGCCGGGTTCACCTTCGTGCAGTGGTGGCAGATGCACTCACCCGAAGCCGAACTAGCCAGCTGGTGGCACCTGACCGGCGTCGCCGCCGGGCTGGTCATATGGCTGGTTTATCCGACTACCCCGGAGCTTCTGAAGCCCGCGCAGTCACCCGACGATGACTGCTTCTTCATGCAGTCTCACATCACGCACGGTTGCCTGCGTGATGCCGCCAACGCCATGCATCATCGCACCCTGGTGTGGTGGCTGACCGGCGCGGTCAAGTCGGCGATAACCCGGCCGCCTTGCACGATCGTTCGCTGGCTGTTGGGTGACCACACCACCGATCGGTCGTCATCGATGTTGCCGCCGAGGATGAGCAGGTCGGCGGTGTAGCCCTCGGCGACCCGGCCGAGGTCGGGCCGGCCGATCAGCTCAGCGTTGACCGAGGTAGCCGAGGTCAGCGCGGTCCAGATCCCGTCTACCTCGGCCTGCAGGCGCAGGCCGTTGAGCTGCTCGTCCTCCAGCGGGCCCATCAAGTCGGTGCCGAAGCCAACGCTTACCCCGGCGGCGCGGGCAAGCTCGATGGCCTGCTGACCGGACTCCAGGACTTCCCGGTTCTTGTGCCGGGACACAGCGGGCATGCCGATCTGCTCCCCGCGACGCTCCATCGCGTCATAGGTGGCCAGGGTGGGCACGAGGAAGGCCCCGGCCGAGGCCATCGCCGCGGCTGTCGGCGCATCGAGCAGATTGCCGTGCTCGATGCTGCGCACGCCATTGTCGATCGAGTGGCGTATCGCCTCGGGCGAGTAAGCGTGCGCGGCCACGTAACTGCCGCGCCGGGCCGCCTCATCGGTCACCGCGCGAATCTCATCGGCGGAGTACTGCGGGATCCGGATCGGGTCGGCCAGCGACATGACACCACCCGAGGTCATGATCTTGATTGCGTGCGCGCCGCGGCGGAACCGCTCCCGGACCGCCCGGCGCAGCGGGTCGACTCCGTCGACAACCTCGCAGGCGTGCGCATAGCACGGGCAGGTCTCGCTGCCGGGACCGCGCGCGTCGCCGTGACCGCCGGTCTGGCTCAGCGCCGCGCCGGTCCACAGGTAACGGGGCGAGGCAATGAGGTTCTCCTCGATGGCCCGGGCCAGTCCGGCGTCCCCGCCGGCCGGGTCACGCACCGTGGTGAAGCCGCGGGCCAGCGTTCTGCCCAGCCGCCGGGCGGCGGCCAGCGCGACGTAGCTGAGCGGCTGCGACTCGGTTTCCATCATGTCCAGGCTGATGCCATAGGCGTGGCAGTGCGCATCGATCAGGCCAGGCAGCACCGTGCCGCCGTGTGCGTCGATAACCAGGTCGGCCGGCTCGGGCGGCCCGCCGACCGACACGATGCGGCCGTCGGCGACGCGCACCGGACCGTCAACCAGGCCGTCAGACAAACCGTCGAACACGCCAGCATTAATGATCGACAAGGTACCCATGACCGCAGGCTAGCCGGTGCTCGGCCTGCTGGTCATCTCCTGACGGTGACGTCGCTACTGCCGAGCCGGTGCGGCGGCTATGGCCGTAGCGGCCTGAAGGCGTCGCGCAGTGTTTCGGCGAGCAGGTGCGGTTCGGCGACGGCGGGGAAGTGACCGCCGCGGTCATGATGCCCTCTGCGTCATCGGACTCGAAGGCACCGTCACAAGTCAGGACTGCACGCCTCGTTACCGGTAGCGGAAGCCGTCGCGGAAACGGCGGAAGACGCCGCCTTCACGGGTAAGGGCAGGGCTCGGCGGAGGTGCGGCCGCGTGCTGCCGGGCGACGGGCTGG
>DATAWQ010000160.1:0-70981 GCA_036267135.1 Streptosporangiaceae bacterium
GGCTGGCTGCGCCCCGGTTCAGGGGGTGAGCACCCCGTACGGCAAGCCGACCGTGACCGGGATGCGAATCGCGCGGCCAAGGGTGCCGGTGGCCGAGTTGATCGGGACGATCTTGATCTGCCCATGGGCGGATTGCCCCGGTTCCGGAACCCAGGTGGCGGCGTAGAGGGTTCCGCCGCCTGGGCTGAGCCCGATCTTGGAGTAATCCCCCTTCAGAATCGGCTTACCCGCCGTCTTAGTGGCTGTGCTGATGGGCACGATCGCACCGTCCGAGCCACCGAGGTTGTTGACGTAGACCGTCTTTCCGCTCGGAGTGATCACCATTTGATAAACGGGGCGGCCGCCGATTGCCTGGCCGGCTTTGCCGGTGGCCGTGCTGACCGGCACAACTCCATGGTCTGTGCTGATGTAAAGAGTCTTCCCGTCCGGGGCGAGAACCATCGAATCCGGGTAGGACTTGGTGCGGAAGATCGGCCGGCCAGGATTATCCGTGGCCAGGTTGACCGGAGTGACGACGGCTGCCCCCGCGTTTAGCGCTGTGACATAAGCCGTCTTCCCACCCGGGCCGAACACCATGCCGCTGGCGCTACCGCCGATAAGGAACTGCCGACCGGTCCTGCCGGTGGCCGTGCTGATCGGGGTGACACCGTTAGGCCCGCTGTCCGGGAGGTCGTACGCCGTTTTCCCGTCCGGGGCGAACACGATTTGCCCAACCCAGGAACCTGGGAGATGAATCGGCTTGCCGGGCTTGTTCGTGGCGAGGTCAATCGGGACGACGGTGCTCGAGCCATTGCTGCTGGCGTAGCCGATCTTCCCGTTTGGGTCGATCGTGAGCTCAGCACCAGGCCCGACCGCGCGGACGTTGATCGGCTTACCGGGCTTGCCGGTGGCAGTGGAGATCGGGATGATCGTCCCCGCTCCAGAAACATAGAGGGTCTTCCCGTCCGGGGTGACCGCCGCCGCGCCCGCATCGTCAACCCGAATCAGCTTCCCGGCCTTGCCGTTGCTGACAGGGACGATCGTCCCGACCTTCCCGTGCTGGCCAGCGGGACTGTAGAGGGCGTAGACGGTCCGGGCGGCCGAACCCGCGTCGGCTGACGCTGCTGGCGCGGAAGCATGGACGGGGGAAGAAACGGCGGCGCAGACACCCACCGCGGCGATGACGGCGACCCCGGCGGCCAGCGGCACCGCCCAGCCCGGCCGGCGGCCCCCGGAGGGCCGGGTCTGGCGCGGTTCGTCCTTCGTTTCAGGCATCGCAATACCTCTCGGCTCGTTCCTCGGGTACAGGTGCGGGTGTTTCCCGCAGACGGGGCGAAGGCCGCCCGGCCACGAGCCAGCCGGCGGGTTGGTGCCGGCTGGTCACTAGGAATACCGCTGGGGCCGCCGGCCGGTTGCATCAAACCGGCACAGATCGCGCGGGACAGGCTCGCAGCCCGGCCCGCTCCGGGGTCAGAGGGCGGCGCGGGCGGTCCAGCGGCCCTGGCGGTTCTCCACGGACAGGGAGACGCCGAAGCATCTGGACAGGTTCTGGTCGGTGAAGACCTCGGCGAGCTCTCCGGCGGCGACCACGGCGCCCTTGCGCAGCGCGATCGCGTGCGTGAAGCCGTCGGGTACCTCTTCGACGTGGTGGGTGACCAGCACCATCATCGGCGCCTTGGGGTCACGGGCGAGCGCGGAGAGGCGGCGCAGGAGATCCTCACGGCCGCCCAGGTCGAGCCCGGCGGCCGGCTCGTCGAGCAGCAGAAGTTCAGGGTCGGCCATCAGCGCCCTGGCGATCTGCACCCGCTTGCGCTCACCCTCGGACAGGGTGGAGAACCGGCGCCTGATCAGGTGCGCGCAGCCGAGCGCGTCCAGCAGCGCGACGGCCCTGGTCACGTCCGCCGACTCGTAGTCCTCTTTCCAGCGGCCGAGTATGGCGTAGGCCGCGGTCAGCACGAGGTCGATGACCTTCTCGGCGGCCGGGACCCGGTCGGCGATGGCGGCGCTGGCGAACCCGATCCGGTTGCGCAGCTCGAACACGTCGACCTGGCCCATCCGCTGGCCGAGCACGTCCACGGTGCCGACGGTCGGGAAGAGTTGCGCGGCCGCGACCTGGAGCAATGTGGTCTTGCCCGCGCCGTTCGGGCCGATGAGAACCCAGCGCTCGTTCTCGTGCGCCGTCCAGTCGACGTCGCGCAGCAGCATCGACTTTTCCCGCCGGACGCCCACGCCGCGCAACCGCAGGACCTCATCGGACATCCGGTCATCCTTCCCGTTGAGGGATCGCCAGGGACGAACCTACTCCCGTTGCCGGCCGCCCGCGCCGGCACCCGTGCCCCAGCCGTGATCGCCGTCGCGCGCGACCGCGTAGAGGGCTGCCTGGGTCCGGTCCTGCACACCTAGCTTGGCCAGGACGGAGCTGACGTGAGTCTTCACGGTCTTCTCCGCCACGTTCAGCGCGCGGGCGATCTCCCGGTTGGACTGGCCCCTGGCGATGTGCCCGAGCACCTCCCGCTCGCGTTCGGTGAGGGCGGCCAGGCCACCGGTCGCGGCCCGGTCCGCGCCCCGGCGGAACACCGTGTCCGCCGCCTCAGGCGACAGCAGCAGGTTCCCGTCGTGCACCGACCTGATCGCCCGGACCAGCACGTCCGGGTCCACGTCCTTGTACAGGAATCCGCACGCGCCGGCCTGAACCGCGGCCTGCGCGGCGGCCGGGTCGGTGACGCTGGTCAGCACCAGCGTCCTGGCCGGGATCCGGCGGGCCCGCAGGTCTGCGATAACGTCGGTGCCCCTCATGCCGGGCATCTTGAGGTCGAGCAGGATCACGTCCGGCGCCAGTTCGGCCGCGAGCCTGGCCACGTCGGGGCCGTCCGGCGCCTCGCCGACCACGTCCATGTCGTCCTGGACCTCCAGGAGCACCCGCAGCCCCTGCCGGACCACGGGATGGTCGTCGGCGATCAGCACCTTGATCCGCCGGATCGCGCCGTCCGGGACCACGGCCGCCGGGACCACGGTCTCCGGGATCACGGGGGGCTCGCCGGTCACGTCCCGCTCCCCGCTTCGACCGGGAGCACCAGCTTGACCGTGGCGCCTTCCCCCGGAGAGCTGATGATGGACAGGGTGGCGCCGACCTCGGCTGCCCGCTGCCGCATCGAGGTCAGGCCCAGACCGAACTTGTCTGGCCGGAAAGACGCGCTCCGGCTGGTGGCCGCGTCCGGCGTGAACCCCCGGCCGTCGTCGGTGACCTCGATGGTGACGTGCGCAGCCGTTCTTTCTATAGAGACCTCAATCTGGCCGGCGGCCGAATGCCGCAGGGCGTTGTGCAGTGCCTCCTGGGCGACGCGGTAAGCGGCAGCGTCGCGGGCCGGGCCGAGCGAGGGCACCTGGGGCGCGCTGAACCGCACGGTGACCCCGTGGGCCAGCCCGGCCATCCGCGCGTACCGGCGCAGCGACTCGGTCAGGCCGCATTCGCTGAGGTCGGGCGGGGCGAGCCCGCTGATCACGGCGCGCAGCTCGGCGTGCGCCGCGCCGCTCAGGTCGGCCACACTGTCCATCTCGGCGGCCGCGCGGGCCGGGTCCCTGGCCGCCAGCACGGACGCGGCGCGGGCCTTGGCCCTGATGCTGAACAGCTTCTGCGACACCGCGTCGTGCAGCTCCCTGGCCAGCCGGGCGCGCTCCTCCATCACCGACAGCTCGCCGACCCGCTCGTACAGCCTGGCGTTGATCAGGGCGATCGCGGCGTGCGCGGCGAACAGGCCGAGCAGTTGCTCGTCGCGCGCGGTGAACCCGCCCGGCGTGGTCTTGTTCGCCACGAAGATGATGCCGAGCACCTCGGCCCCATCCTTGATCGGCACGCCGAGAAAGTCGGCGAGATCGGGATGGGCGGACGGCCACCAGCCTTCGAACCTGGGGTCGGCCTTGATGTCGGCCAGCCGCTGCGGCTTGCCCTCCTTCAGCAGGACGCCCAGCATGCCGTGCTGGCGGGGCAGCGGGCCGATGGCCTTCTGCTGCCTGGCGCTGATGCCGTCCACCACGAACTCGGCGAACGACCCCTGCGCGTCCGGCACGCCCAGCGCGGCGTACCGCGCGCCGGACAGCGAGCGCGCCGACCGGACGATCACCTGCAGCACGTCCCGCACCGAAAGCTGCCGGGTGACGGCGAGCACCGCCCGGCTGACCTGGTACAGCACCTCATCTTCGTCGGGCGTGGTACGCGTCGCGGAGGTACGGGCGGGAGTCACGGATCCGACGCTACCCGGGTCGCAGCGGCCTGACATCAGGCGAGGGTCCTAGGACCATTGGCCCCCGCCCACAGCGACCGCGGCCCGATGTGCCGCGGCGCCGCGCTGCCTAGCTTCGGTGGTATGACAACAACACCTGACACGACGACGACAGCGACGACGACAGCACAGCGCTCACCAGCACAGGGCTCACCAGCACAGGGGCCAATCGCGGTGATCACCGGCGCCTCCAGAGGCCTCGGTCTCGCGCTGGCCGCCGGGCTCGTGGCCGATGGCTACCGGCTCATCGTGGACGCCCGCGACGGTGACGCGCTGCGCGCCGCCGTCAAGGGGATAGACGATCACGGCGCCATCACGGTCGTACCCGGCGATATCGGTGACGCCGGCCACCGGGCCGAGCTGGCCCGCGCGGCGGCCGAACTCGGCGGTGCGAGCCTGGTGGTCAATAATGCGGGGACATTGGGTGCCAGCCCGCTGCCCGCCTTGGCCGACTACCCGCTCGCCGAGCTGCGCACCAGCTTCTGCGTGAACGTGGTCGCGCCCATCGGCCTCACCCAGCTTCTGCTGCCCGGGCTGCGCGAGCGGGGTGGCGCGGTGCTGAACATTACCTCGGACGCCGCGGTCGAGGCGTACGCGGGCTGGGGCGGCTACGGCGCGGCCAAGGCGGCCCTGGAGCAGGCCTCGAACGTGCTCGCCGCCGAGGAGAGCGTGGTCCGCGTCTGGTGGGTGGACCCCGGTGACATGCGCACCCAGATGCACCAGGACGCCTTCCCCGGCGAGGACATCTCCGACCGCCCGCTGCCCGCCGCGGTGATCCCCGGCTTGCGCCGGCTGATCAGCGAGCGGCTGCCGAGCGGCCGCTACCGGGCCGCGGAGCTGCTCCCGGCCACCAGCCAAGCCTGACGGTTCCACCTCGACTCCACGGAGAACGATCATGCTTACCGACTTCTCGCTGCCTCCTGAGCTGGAGGCCCACGAACCCGCCGAGGCCCGCGGCCTGTCCCGCGACGGTGTCCGCATGCTGGTCAGCCGCCGCGCGGCCGGTGAGGTCAGCCATCACGGCTTCGGCGAGCTGCCCGACCTGCTGTTGCCGGGCGATCTGCTCGTGGTCAACACATCGTCGACCGTCCCCGCCGCTGTCCGTATTGGCGCCGGGCTGGCCATCCATTTCAGTTCACCCAGACCCGATGGGTCATGGCTGATCGAACTGCGTGAACTGCGCGGTGCGGCGACCGTGCCGTACCACGGCGGCACTCCCGGCCAGGTGCTCGACCTGCCGGGTGGCGCGGTGCTGACGCTGGAAAACCGGGTCACCACCCGGCTGTGGCGGGCCAAGCTGTCCACCGCGGTGCTGCCGTATCTGTTCGGGCACGGCGCGCCGATCAGGTACTCCTACGTGGACCACGACTGGCCGCTGGAGTCCTACCAGACCGTGTTCGGCACCAGGCCGGGCAGCGCCGAGATGCCGAGCGCCAGCCGCCCGTTCACCCCGGACCTGGTCACCCGGCTGGTCGCGCGGGGCATCACCATCGCCCCGCTGACCCTGCACACCGGCGTGTCTTCGCTGGAAGGCGGCGAGGACCCGTATCCCGAGCCCTACGACGTGCCCCCGGCCACGGCCAGGCTGGTCAACCTGACCAGGTCGAGCGGCGGCCGGGTGATCGCGGTCGGCACCACCGTGGTGCGGGCGCTCGAGACGGTGGCTGGGGTGGACGGCACCATCAAGGCGTCGGCGGGCTGGACGTCGCTCGTGGTCAGGCCGGAATCGGGGCTGCGCGCGGTGGACGGGCTGTTCACCGGGCTGCACGAGCCGCGGTCCACACACCTGCTGATGCTGAGCGCGTTCGCCGGGGAGGATCTGCTGCGTCGCTGCTACGCCGAAGCCACCGAGCGCGGCTACCTGTGGCACGAGTTCGGCGACGTTCACCTGTTGTTGCCCTAGCTCTGCTTGTTTGGCCGGAAAGATAAACCCTCCGGCCGTACGGGCTGGCCTGGATGGCACCCTGTGGCCAGGCTGACGGTAGCGTGGCGTGCGCTATGGACGATCCGCAGACCACGCTGCTCATCACGCTCACCGGGCGGGACCGCCCGGGGGTGACCGCCCGGCTGTTCGCCGCGCTGGCCAGGCACGATCTCGACGTGCTCGACGCCGAGCAGGTGGTGATCAGGGGCCGTCTGGTGCTCGGCGTGCTGCTCGGCTGCGCGGGGCCGCCGGACCTGACCGCGATCCACCGGGTGGTCACCGAACTGGCCGCCGACCTTGGCCTCGAGGCCGAGATCACCGCGGGCAACGGGGACGAGCCGCGCCGCCGGGGGCGGCTGCACGTGACCGTGCTCGGCCGGCCGCTGACCCCGGCCGCGATCGCGGCGATCGCGGGCCAGGTCGCGGCGGGCGGCGCGAACATCGACCGGATCGGGCGGCTGGCCAGGCGCCCGGTGACCTGCATCGAGCTGGACGTCTCCGGCGCGGATCCCGATGCGCTGCGCGCGGCACTGACCAGGGAGGCCATCGCCCAGGGCGTGGACGTGGCGGTGCAGCCCGGCGGGCTGCACCGGCGGGCCATGCGGCTGGTGGTCATGGACGTGGATTCCACGCTCGTCCAGGACGAGGTGATCGACTTGCTGGCGGCCAGGGCCGGATGCGCCGGGCAGGTGGCCGCGATCACCGCCGCCGCGATGCGCGGGGAACTCGACTTCGCCGGCGCGCTGCGGGAACGGGTGGCGCTGCTGGCCGGCCTGGACGAGCGGGTGCTCGGTGAGGTGCGGGCCGAGCTGCGGCTGGCGCCCGGGGCACGGACGCTGGTGCGGACGCTGGGCAGGCTCGGCTACCGGTGCGGCATTGTGAGCGGTGGCTTTCTTCAGGTCATCGAGCCGCTGGCGGCCGAACTCGGCATCGACTACGTGGCCGCGAACACGCTGGAGATCCGGGCCGGGAAGCTGACCGGGCGGGTGTCCGGGCCGGTCATCGACCGGGCCGCGAAGGCGGCCGCGCTGCGCCGGTTCGCCGGTCAGGCCGGCGTCCCGGTCAGCCAGGCGATCGCGGTGGGCGACGGCGCCAACGACCTGGACATGATCGCCGCGGCGGGCCTCGGTGTCGCGTTCAACGCCAAGCAGGTGGTCAAGGACGCGGCCGACGCCGCGGTGAGCGTGCCTTACCTGGACTCGATCCTGTACCTGCTCGGCATCTCCCGCGAGGACGTGGAGGCCGCGGACGCCCTCGACGTGATAACGGAAGACCTGATGTCAGGGCGCGGCTGAGGCCGGGGTCCACAGCGCGCGGGCCGCGCCCGCGCCCGGCACCAGCCGCGCCCAGCTACCGAGGTCGATGACCGCGATCGCGCAGGTGGGGAAGGCCAGGTCACCCTGGCCGGTGAGGACCGACGCGACCTCCTGCGACGTGGGGTTGTGCCCGACGACCATCAGGGTGGTCACACCGTCCGGCGTCGCGCCGACCAGGTCGAGCGTGAAGTCCTCGGTGGCGTCGTAGAGCTGTGGCTCGTACCAGACCTCGATCTCATGCCCATCGGCCAGCGTGGCCGCCAGCTCCGTCCAGGTCTGCTCGGCCCGTCGTGCGGACGAGCACAGCACCAGGTCGGGGACGAGGCCTTGGCCGCGCAGCCATCGGCCGCCCTGGGCGGCGTCGCGGCGGCCACGTCCGGTCAGCGGGCGGTTGAAGTCCTCGTACCCCGCCTTGTGCGTGGCCTTGGCGTGCCGCACCACGATGAGCCGCTTCATGCCGCCTCCTCATAAACATGAGGAAGGATTCTGGTCGCGGCCGCGACCAGAATCCTTCCTCATCAAGCAGCCGGCGTGGCCGCCTGGATCAGGTGGCCGCCGGTGTTGGGGTCTCGGCGGGGGCCGACGGGCCGGGGGTGGACGGCGTGTCGGTGATCTGGCTGGCCGAGCGGCGCTTGGAGATGACGATGGCGGCCACGATGACGATCACCGCGCCGATGGACACCCCGGCGCGCAGCCCGTCGTTGTGGCTGTAGGTCACCACGCTGGGCGCGATCAGCAGCGCGACCAGGTTCATCACCTTGATCAGCGGGTTGATGGCCGGGCCCGCGGTGTCCTTGAACGGGTCACCCACGGTGTCGCCGATGATCGTGGCCTCGTGCGCCGGTGAGCCCTTGCCACCGTGGTTGCCGTCCTCGACCAGCTTCTTCGCGTTGTCCCAGGCGCCACCGGAGTTGGCCAGGAACACCGCCATCAGGACGCCGGCCGCGATCGCGCCGGCCAGGAAGGAGCCGAGCGGGGCGTAGCCGAGCCCGAAGCCGATCGCGATCGGGGTGAGAAGCGCCAGCAGACCCGGGGTGGCCAGCTCACGCAGCGAGTCCGCGGTGCAGATGTCCACCACCCGGCCGTACTCGGGCTTCTCGGTGAAGTTCATGATCCCGGGGTGGTTGCGGAACTGCTCCCGCACCTCGAACACGACCCGCTGCGCAGCCCGGCCCACGGCCATGATCAGCAGGCCGGAGAACATGAACACCACCGCAGCGCCCACGATGACCCCGACCAGCACGTTCGGCTTGTCCACCGACAGGCTGAACGTGCCCGCGGACTTGCCGAGCGCGGTCTCCACCTGGGTGCGGAACGAGCCGAACAGCGCGGTCGCCGCCAGCACGGCGGTCGCGATCGCGATGCCCTTGGTGATCGCCTTGGTGGTGTTGCCGATCGCGTCCAGCTGGGTCAGCGTCTGCGCGGGCTCGCCCTCGAACTCACCCGACATCTCCGCGACGCCCTGTGCGTTGTCGGTGACCGGGCCGAACGAGTCCATGGACACGATCACGCCGACCGTGGTGAGCAGGCCGGTGCCGGCCAGCGCCACCGCGAACAGCGCGATGGTGGCGTTGCCGGTGCCGAGCAGGAACGCGCCGAAGACCGCGGCGCCGATCAGCAGCGCCGAGTAGACCGCGGACTCCAGGCCGATCGAGATGCCGGACAGGATGACGGTGGCCGCACCGGTGGCCGAGCTCTCGCCGATCTCCTTGACCGGCTTGCGGTTGGTCTCGGTGAAGTACCCGGTCAGCAACTGGATGGCACTGGCCAGCACCAGGCCGATGAGCACCGCGCCGATCGCCAGCCACCGCGGGCTGCCACCGTGGCTCAAGATCGCGTGGTCGGTGACGCCCTTGAGCCCGCTGAAGTGGGCGGGCAGGTAGGTGAACGAGGCGATCGCGACCAGGATGGCGGAAATCACGGCTGACACGAAGAAGCCGCGGTTGATGGCGGTCATGCCGCTGCGGTCACCGCTGCGCGGCCTGACCACGAAGATGCCGATCACCGCGGTGATCACGCCGATCATGGGCACGATCAGCGGGAAGACCAGGCCGTCGTTGCCGAACGCGACCTTGCCCAGGATCAGCGAGGCCACCAGCATGACCGAGTAGGACTCGAACAGGTCGGCCGCCATGCCCGCGCAGTCGCCCACGTTGTCGCCCACGTTGTCGGCGATCGTGGCCGCGTTGCGCGGGTCGTCCTCGGGGATGTTCTTCTCCACCTTGCCGACCAGGTCCGCGCCCACGTCCGCGGCCTTGGTGTAGATGCCGCCGCCGACACGCATGAACATCGCCAGCAGGGCCGCGCCCAAGCCGAAACCCTCCAGCACGTTCGGCGCGTTCGACTTGTAGATGAGCACCACCATCGCGGCGCCGAAGAGGCCCAGGCCGACGGTGAACATGCCGGCCACGCCGCCGCAGCGGAACGCGATGCGCATCGCCCGCTGCGCGCCGCTCTCCTTGGCCGCGGCCGCCACCCGGACGTTGCCACGCACGCACAGCGACATTCCGGTGAACCCGGTGAGCCCCGAGAACAAGGCACCAACCAGGAAAAATGCGCTACGGCCCCAGCGCACGCCGGTGCCGTCGGCAGGCAACAGCAGCAGCACGAAGAAGATCAGCACCACGAAGACGCTAAGCGTCCTGAACTGACGCTTCAGATAGGCGGCGGCGCCCTCCTGGACGGCGCGCGATATCTCCTGCATCTTCGGGCTGCCCTGGCTCGCGGCGAGAACTTCCCGCACCAGCAAGCCAGCCACGCCCAGCGCCAGCAGGGCGACCACCGCGACGACGACCACCCAGGTGAGGTTGGTGCCGTGCAGAGTCACCCCCGCGGACGCAGCGAGGTTGTGCCTGAACATCCGTCCTCCTTGACTGGAGCGCAGAGGGATCCCGCACGCTGGCCGATCAGGGCCGGGGGAATCGCCGTGCGCCCGGGTGAGCACCCGGCAGACAGACGCCTAGGTGCCACAGGGCAGTGGCGGGAGTCTACGCAGGCCAACTCCAGCATGGTAATGCGAGGGCGATTCCTAACCGTACCGTGATCTTTTCGTTATCTAACGGACACCCGAAGGTGACAAAGATCCGGGGCTGGGAACCGGTTAGGCCTGACCGGCCGACGACGGCCAGCTCATGGAGACGCTTATGCCCGCGGCGGTCCGGGAGATCTTCACGTCGTCGGCCAGTTCCGCGATCACGGCCAGACCGAGCCCGTCCTGCAGGCCGCCGTGGCCGTTGCCCGCCGCGGCGCCGGCCAGCTTGGCCGCTGCGGCGGCGGGCTCGGGAGGGGCCGGGTCGGCCGGGGCCGAGTCGGTCACGATGACCTCGAAACGGCCACCGGACGCGGTCAGCTCGATCTTGACCGGCTCGGCCGGGCAGTGCAGCCGGTGCGCCTCGACCGCCCGCGAGCAGGCTTCGCCCACGGCGAGGCGGACCTCGTCGAGCAGGGAATCTGCTACGCCGCTCCGCCGTGCGACGGCGACGGCGACCAGCCGCGCCGTCCGCACGTGCGCGGGCAGCGGAGTGAAAGCAACTTCTACCATTGCCATCTCGTGGCAGCCGAATCCGGCCGCTACTTCTCCGACTTCCTGGCCTTGATGGCTTCCTCGACCGTGTCGTGGATGCCGAAGACCTTGGTCAGGCCGGTGATGCGGAAGATCTTGAGTATCCGCTCCTGACGGCAGACCAGGTCCAGTGAGCCGTCGTGGGCGCGGACCCGCTTGAGCCCGCCCACCAGGACGCCGAGGCCGGTCGAGTCGAGGAACTCCACCTTCTCCATGTTCACGACGAGCTGGTAGTCGCCCTTGTTAACCAGGTCGATCAGAAGCTCACGCAGCCTGGGCGCGGTGTAAACGTCGATCTCACCCTCTACGTCGACGACCCTGATGCCGTCCTTCAAGTGGTCATCCAGCTTCAGATCCACAAATCCTCCACGCCATGCAATCGTCGCCTAATCAAACCGACCGGTGCGGTGCCAGCCCGCGAGGGGCCAGCCTGTGCGGGCCAGCCCATGGTGGGCTGGTCCGTGCTGAGCGTCCGCATCCGGCCAGCGAGCTTATCCCGTCGGGCACTCAACCACGCTCCGATGTCATGCTTACACGAATCCGTGCTTGCCGGGAGTCATTGTCAGGCATGGCAGACTGAAATTCGATGCCCATGGCTACCCCCACCACAGCCGAAGACCCCCCGGGCGGGCCGCCCCGGCCCGCTTCCGCGGGTCCCGTACCCATGCCCGCCGGCCCCGTGCTTGGTGACACCGTGCTTGGTGACACCGTGCTGGCGACCGCGCGGATCCTGCGTGAAGGCACCCGGGATGGATGCGTGACCCACATCCAGCGTATTCCCGGCCGGCCTGGCCGGGCGGCCCGCTGGCCGGACTGGGTGCCGTCCGAGCTGCGGGAGCGGTTCGGCCGGGCCGGGATCACCGAGCCGTGGGAGCACCAGGTGGCCGCCGCCGAGCACGCCAGGGCCGGCCGGAACGTGATTGTGTCCACCCCGGCGGCGTCGGGCAAGTCGCTCGGCTACCTGATGCCCGCGCTCACCGCCGTGCTGGACGGGGGGACGGTGCTCTATCTCACCCCCACCAAGGCGCTCGCCGCCGATCAGCTCCGGACGATCCGCGCGCTGCGGGTGCCCGGGGTGCGGGCCGCCGTCCTGGACGGCGACACCCCGTCGGCGGGCCGGAGCTGGGCCAGGGCGAACGCGAACTACCTGCTGACCACGCCGGACACGCTGCACCTGGCGCTGCTGCCCGGGCACACCCGCTGGGCCAGGTTCCTGTCCAGGCTGAGTTATGTGATCGTGGACGAGTGCCACGGATACCGGGGGGTGTTCGGCTCGCACGTGGCCCAGGTGCTGCGCCGGCTGCGCCGGATCACCGCCTACTACGCCGACGGCCGGGCCGCTATGGCCAGGTCGGCCCGGCGCGGCCGGTCGCGGGGGAAAGGCGCCGCTCATCTGGGCGCCAGGCCGCCCCGCTCCCGTCCCTGGCGGGCCGGGGGTGGCGAGGGCACCCCGGTGTTCATCCTGGCCTCGGCCACGGTGGCCGGGCCGGTCAGGTGCGCGGCCCTGCTCACCGGGCTCGACGCGGTGGCGGTGGACGCCGACGCGGACGCCGCGCCGCGCGGGCCGGTCACGTTCGCGCTCTGGGAGCCGCCGCTGACCAGGCTGCGGGGCGAGAACGGCGCCAGGCTGCGCCGGCCGGCCACCACCGAGGCGGCCCGCCTGCTGTCGGATCTGGTGACGCAGAACCTGACCACCGTGGCCTTCGTGCGGTCCCGGCGAGCCGCCGAGGCGGTGGCCATGACCGCCCGGCGCACCCTGGCCGACGCGGGCGACGCCGGCCTGGCCGAGCGGGTGGCGGCCTACCGGTCGGGTTACCTGCCCGAGGATCGCCGCCAGCTCGAGGACGAGCTGCGCTCGGGCAGGCTGGCCGGGATGGCGGCCACCACCGCCCTCGAACTCGGCGTCAACATCTGCGGTCTCGACGCCGTGCTGATCGCCGGCTGGCCGGGCACCAGGGCCTCGCTGTGGCAGCAGGCCGGGCGGGCCGGCCGGACCGGCGGCGACGCCCTGGCCGTGCTCATCGCCAGGGCCGACCCACTGGACACCTACCTGGTGCATCATCCGGAGGCGATATTCGGCCATCCGGTCGAGGCGACCGTGCTCGACCCTGGCAACCCCTACGTGCTCGCGCCGCACCTGTGCTCGGCGGCCGCCGAGCTGCCGCTCACAGCGGCCGACCTGGCCCTGTTCGGGCCGGAGGCCGCCGAGGTGGCGGCGGGACTGTGCGCGCGTGGCCTGCTGCGCACCCGCGGCGGCGGCTGGTACCTGTCCGGCCGGGGGCGGGAACTGACCCGGACCGGCCTGCGCGGCTCCGGCCGGGCACCGGTGCAGATCGTCGAGGCGAGCACGGGCCGGCTGATCGGCACCGTGGACGAGCCGTCGGCACACGTGCTGGCCCACACCGGCGCCGTCTACCAGCACCAGGCGCAGACCTACCTGGTGCGCAGGCTGGATCTCGCGGACGAGGCGGCGCTGGTGGACGCCGCCGATCCCGGCTACGCCACCTCGGCGCGCGAGCTCACCGAGATCGAGGTGACGGGCGAGCTGAGCCGGACGGCGTGGGGCGAGGCCACCGTGCACTTCGGCGACGTCCGGGTGACCAGGCAGGTGACCTCGTTCGTCAAGCGGCGCCTGGACACCGGCCTGGTGATCGGCGAGGAAGCCCTGGACCTGCCGCCCCGCACGCTGCCGACCAGGGCCGTGTGGTGGACGATCTCCCCCGGGCAGCGGGACACCCTGGCCGCCGCCGGCGTCGACCTGGCCGGCGCCGCGCACGCCGCCGAGCACGCCTCGATCGCCCTGCTCCCCCTCGTGGCGAGCTGTGACCGCTGGGACATCGGCGGCGTCTCCTTCGAGCTGAACCCGAGCACGGGCCGCCTCACCGTCTTCGTCTACGACGGCCACCCCGGCGGCGCCGGCTTCGCCGAGCGCGGCTACCAGGCGGCCAGGCAGTGGCTGCAGGCCACCGCCCAGGCGATCGCCTCCTGCGCCTGCGAGTCCGGCTGCCCCGCCTGCATCCAGTCCCCCAAATGCGGCAACGGCAACGAGCCCCTCTCCAAACCCGGCGCCCTCAAGCTCCTGTCCACCCTCCTCGCCGAGTAGCCCGCCAAGCCGACGGCAGCGCACAGGCGCAAACGGTCACAGACCAACCAAAACGCAAGCCAAAGCGGGGGGGTGTCGGCGAAGCCGACCAGAGGGTTCCGGGGGGTCGCCCCCCGGGATAAATGGCCAAGCCTAAAACCAGTGCTTTAGCACAGGTTTAACCATTAGGCGGGCGGCCCCCGCCGGGGGGGAGAGCAGGGGCCGCCGTACGGCCCGGCTCTGGGGGGGTAGAGCCGGTTCCGTTGCCCCCA
This sequence comes from Streptosporangiaceae bacterium, assembly GCA_036267135.1. Lineage (GTDB taxonomy): Bacteria > Actinomycetota > Actinomycetes > Streptosporangiales > Streptosporangiaceae > PALSA-505. The sequence goes on from DATAWQ010000160.1 coordinate 14,416, forward strand.
ACAGCCTACGTGCACGGCGGCTGTGTTACTAGTCAGTTACGCCGTGACATCACCTGCCGAGGGCATCAGGACATATGCTGCCTGACCGTGGAGGGTCCCGTCGAGCGTTTGACCCCGGCCGTCGCCGCCTTTTTCGATCTCGATAAAACGGTCATGTCGAAGTCGAGCACACTGGCTTTCGGTCGTCCTTTTTACCGACATGGGCTTATCAGCCGTGCGGATGCGCTGCGCAGCGTGGCTTGCCAGCTCGTATTCCGGGTGGCCGGAGCCAATCACGGCCAGATGGAGTGGATCAAGGAGTGGGTGAGCGACCTGTGCCGCGGCTGGCCGGTGGACCGGGTCACCGCCATCGTGGCCCACTACCTTGACGAGCTCATACTGCCTCACGTGTACGCGGAGGCGCGGGCCCTGATCGCCGCGCACCGGGAGGCGGGCCAGGACGTGATCATCGTGAGCACGTCAGGGCACGAGGTGGTGGATCCCATCGCCAGGCTGCTCGGCGCGGACAGCGTCATCGCCACCCGCATGCAGGTGGCGGGCGGCCGCTACACGGGCGTGCTGGAGTTCTACGCCTACGGCGAGGCCAAGGCCAGCCGGGTGCGGGAACTGGCCGCCGAGCGCGGTTACCGGCTGCAGGACTGCTACGCCTACAGCGACTCGGTGACCGACCTGCCGCTGCTGCAGGCCGTCGGGCACCCGTACGCGGTGAACCCGGACCGGAGCCTGCGGCGGATCGCCACCGAACGTGGCTGGCCGGTTCTCCAGTTCACGTCACATGCGCCCGGACCGGAGCCACGACGCGGCGAATCCCCAGTTAAGGGACATGCCGCCAGGTGAGTCGGCCGATATTACAAATCGATCACGCCCAGGTCTTTTCAAGTTCGCCAATTCGTCGTAGAAAGGAGTCACGGACCCAGGACGTCCGGGCACGGCAACCGGGCACCCACGCGCGACCAGCCGCGGGAGGCGTGTCGAGATAGGCCAGGTCAGCACCATGGTGCGCGCACGGGTGCACCGCTGATCACCTATCCGACAAAGAAAAGGTGCACGCTTGGTAACCCGGTATGACGTGGTAAGCGGCGGCGCCCCGCCCAGGGGCGCCGTTCGCTGTGTTATTGGGCCGGAAAGATGAACCCGCCGGCCGTACGGGCTGGGGTGAGGCCGGCTGGGGTGGGCCGCCATACGGGGGCTTGATCGCGCCTTCCTGGATTACGTGGGCCCGAATGTGGTACGGGTTGTGTCACCCTGCATCACGTACCCGGGGGCAACCTCCAGGATTGGAGCTACACGCGATGGCCCAGACCGACTCCGTGCGGCCGGCAGACGGCACGGCTGAGCAATCCCTGGGCGATCTCGTGGCCCTGGCCACCAAGGACCTGTCCAAGCTGATCAAGGGCGAACTCGATCTGGCTAAGCTGGAACTGAAGGCCGACGTCAAGCGCCTGGGGCTGGCCGGCGTCATGCTCGGCATCTCCGCCTTCATCGCCTGCCTGGTCCTGGTTCTGCTGTGCATCGCGCTGGCCTTCGGCCTGGTGGCGCTCGGCATCTGGACCTGGGCGGCGTTTCTCATCGTGGCCGGCGCCGGCATCCTGCTGATTGCCGTCGTGGCCGGCACGGCCCTGCTCAAGATGCGCAAGCTGAGCGGTCTGAAGCGGACCCGCAAGACCGTGCAGGACGACCTGGCGCTGATGCACCGCGACGAAGACGCCGCCGGCACACCCGCGATCGAGGCACGATAGGTACATGCATCATGCGTCCGGCGAACTGGCCACGCATATCGAAGGGCCCTGGTCGCACCGGTCGGTGAGCGCGAACGGCTCACGGTTCCACGTGGCCGAGGCCGGCGAGGGACCGCTGGTTCTGCTGCTGCACGGATTCCCCGAGTTCTGGTGGACCTGGCGGCACCAGTTGCCCTCACTGGCGGAGGCCGGTTACCGCGCGGTCGCCGCCGACCTGCGCGGCTACGGCGCCAGCGACAAGCCACCCCGCGGATATGACCTGGTCACGGCCGCGTCCGACGCCGGCGGCCTGATCCGGGCGCTGGGCGAGGCGAACGCGATCGTGGTGGGTCACGACTGGGGCGGACTGGTGGCCTGGACCATGGGGGCCTACTTCCCCAAGATGGTCAGGCGGCTGGCCATCGTGTCGGTGCCGCACCCGCTGCGGCTGCGGTCGGCCGTCCTGACCGACCCGCTCGGGCAGGGCAAACGCAGCGGGTACGCGGTTGGTTTCCAACTGCCCCGGCTGCCCGAACGGCGGCTGCTCGAAGGCAACGCGCGCCGGGTGGGACGGATGCTGCGGGACTGGTCGGGGCCGGGCTGGCCGGACACCGAGACCGAGCGCACGTACCGGCGGGCCATGCTGATCCCGTCCGTGGCCCACTCAGCGCTTGAGTACCACCGGTGGTTCGTCCGGTCCAGGTTGCGGCCGGACGGGCTGCGGTACGCGCGCCACCTGCGCGTTCCCATCCAGGCGCCGACCCTGCAACTGCACGGGGCGCTGGACCGGTGCGTGCTGCCGCGCAGCGCGCGCGGCTCCAGCCGTCACGTCGAGGCGCCCTACCGCTGGCATCTGATCGAGGGTGTGGGCCACTTCCCGCACGAGGAGAAGCCGGCCAGGTTCGACGCCGAACTTCGCGGCTGGCTGGCCGACCCCGAACCCGAACGATGACGAAAATTAACGGTGGCCACCTGGACCGGGACCGCGATGACTCGGGCCGGCCGCGCAATGCCAGGCCCCGGGACGCGCTCGGGCGGCCGCTCCCCCCAGGTTCGCAGGGTGAGCCAGGCGTGCCCGACGATCTCGTCCTGCCGCCGGGTGAGGCGCTGGACCTGGCCCAGCGGCTGATCGACACGGGCAGGCCCTTCGGGGCGCACGAGGTGCTCGAGGCGTCGTGGAAATCGGCCCCGCCGGACGAGCGCGACCTGTGGCAGGGACTGGCCCAGATCGCGGTCGGGCTGACCCACGCCCAGCGGGGCAACGCGCGCGGGGCGGTGGCCCTGCTCCGCCGGGGGGCGGAGCGCGTGGCCGGCTACCTGGCCGACGGCCAGGACGCGGCCGCGGGGCCGCACGGGATCGACGGGCCCGGGATCGTCGCGGCGGCGCAGGCGCTGGCCGACCGGATCGAGCGCGACGGGACCGCCTCCGTTCCGCCCGGCGATCTGCGGCCGCGGCTGTCGGTCAGGTGCAACCCTGGGTCGGCACCGGGCTGACCGCGTTCTCCCCCTTGCTGACGTCGCCGGACACGTCGGACGAGGTCAGCGCGTAGCCAACATCCTTGACCCCGACGGCTGCGGCGAACACCACGCCGTCGACCTTCCCGGTCTGCGGGTCGATCAGCGGCCCGCCGGAGTTACCCGGCTGGATGAACGCGCGGAGCGCGTAGATCTGATGGGTGACGAAGGCGTTCTGGTAGATGTCGGGCGCGGTGGCTTGCTGTACCGCGCCGATGGTGGCCGGCCGCAGGGTGAACGGGTGATCCTCCGGGTACCCGGCCACGACCGCGTTCGCTCCCACCCCCATCGGGCCGGCGAGCTTCAGGGTCGGCACGTTGAGGCCGGGCACGTAGAGAATGGCGAGGTCGCCCTTGGGGTCGAAGAACACGACGTGGGCGCTGTAGGCGCCGCCGCCGGGCGCGTACACGTTCGGCCCCATGGTGACCCCGGCAACCACGTGCGCGTTCGTCAGGACGTGGTCGGGGGAGATCACGAAGCCGGAGCCCTCGATCTCGCGCGAGCAACTCGGTGCCGTCCCCATCACCTTGACGATGCTCGGCTCGTCCCGGCGGATCGCCGGGTAGCTCAGGTATTTGCTGTTGGGCGCCGCCACCGACAGCGGCGACTCCAGACCGAGACCGCCGAACACTTCCGGGTACGGGCCACTGGCCAGCAGCCTGCGGAAGTCGGAGAACATGGTCTGCGCCTCCGACGGCACGACGTGATCGACGGCGCGGAGCACCAGCGAGTTGCTGACCTGCGTGGTGATCGTCGGGAACGGCCCGTTCTCCATGGCCGACCCGACCAGCCAGGCGATGAGCAGGACCGAGATAACGCTGATGACGGCCCCGCCGGCCGCGTCCACGTAGGTCACCGGCCGCCACGTCACCCGCGACCGCAGCGCGGCCCCGATGGCGGAGGCGACAAGCTGGCCGATCATCGCCGCCACGAAGACCGCGACCACCGCGATCAGCGCCTGCTGGGCCACATTGCTGGTGATCGAGCTGGCGATGCGCGGCGCGAAGATGGCGCCGATCGCGGCGCCAATGAGGAACCCGACGAAGCTGAGCGCGCCGATGATGAACCCCTGACGGTAGCCGGAGACCGCGAAGGCGGCCACCAGCACAAGCAGGATCAGGTCCAGCAGATCGACCGGCACGTGCCCAACCGTATATGGCTACCAGCCATGCCCGTCGTGGTTGCCGCCGTCGGCCTGAGCCTTCACCGAAGCGGCCGCCAGCGCTTCGGGGGGCAGGTCCTCGATGCGCCCGGTGTCCCACGGCGTCTCCCAGCCGCCGAGGGTGAGCAGCATGCTGACCAGCGCGGCGGTGAAGCCCCAGACCAGCATGCCGCCGACCCGGAAGGCTGGCCCGCTGTGGCCGGACGGGTGCCTGATGATCAGCCGGTTCGCCGGGTCGGCGAACTCGCCGATGGGCACCCTGGCCACGGCGGCCACCTCGTCCGGATCGGCGGCCCTGACCGCGACCGGCCGGCGCCACCAGCCGATGACCGGAACCACCCGGAACTCGCTGCGGTCGATGTACAGCTCGGGCGCGGTCCCGACCACGTCCACGCCGGCCGGATCCAGGCCGACTTCCTCGGCCGCCTCGCGCAGCGCCGCGTCCACCGGGCCTGCGTCGGCGGGATCGATGGCGCCGCCGGGAAAGGCGGGCTGGCCGCCGTGCCTGCGCAACCCCGGCCTGCGCTGGATGAGCAGCAGATCCGGGTCACCGGCGCCGGCCGCGCCGCCAGGCCCGGGCGCACCGCCTGACCCCGGCGCACCGTGGCCGAACAGCACCAGGACCGCGGACCGCCTGCCCCGCCCGGGCGGTGGCCGCAGCACCGGCGGCACCGGCACCTGGGCGAATCTGGCCGCGAGCTCGCGCAGCCAGCCCGGCACCGGGGGGTCGGTTGTCACGAGAAGGGCCCGGACTTGACCAGCTTGAGTGCGGTCTTCTCGTCCACGGGTCCCTCGCCGAAGGAGGGGCAGAGCCGCGCGAGCGGGCAGGCACCGCAGGCCGGCCGGCGGGCGTGACAGATGCGGCGGCCGTGCCAGATCAGCCGGTGCGACAGCATCGTCCACTCCGACTTGGGGAACATGGGGCCGACCTCGGCCTCGACTTTCTCCGGCTCGGTAGCCTGGGTCCAGCCGAAGCGGCGGGACAGCCGGAAGAAGTGGGTGTCCACCGTGATGCCGGGCACCCCGAACGCGTTGCCGAGCACCACGTTCGCGGTCTTGCGGCCGACGCCGGGCAGCGTGACGAGGTCGGCGAGGCGGCTGGGCACCTCGCCGCCGAACCTGTCCCGCAGCGCGGCCGACAGCCCGATGACCGACTTGGTCTTGGCCCGGTAGAACCCGGTGGGCTTCAGGATCCCTTCCACGTCCTCGGGGTTGGCGGCGGCCAGATCCTCGGGGGCCGGGTACTTGGCGAACAGGGCCGGCGTGGTCAGGTTCACCCTGACGTCGGTGGTCTGCGCCGACAGCACGGTGGAGACCAGGAGCTGGAACGGGTTGACGAAGTTCAGCTCGCAGTGCGCGTCCGGGTAGGTCTCGGCCAGGATCCGGTTCATCTGGCGGGCCCGCCGGACCAACCCCAGGTGTGTCTCCGACTTCCACTTCCGAGCCCGCGCCGCCGGGGTCACTTCGGTTGCCATCCCGTCAGCGTAGAGCCTCGGCCACCCCGCATCTTCCAGCCCAGCCCGTACAGCTTCCACCCCAGCCCGTACGGCCGGCGGGTTCATCTTTTCGGCCCAGAAAGCAGAGCCGGCGGGTTCATCTTTTCGGCCAAACTAGCAGCGTGAGCGTATCTGCGGTGATTTTCGACTGGGGCGGCACTCTCACGCCCTGGCACACGATCGACCATGACGAGCTGTGGCTGGCCATCTGCACCCCGCACAGCGACACGGACGCGGCGGCCCGGATGGCCGCGAAACTCCGCTCCGCCGAGGTCAGCCTCTGGCAGGACGCGGAACGCGACCAGCGGAGCGCGACGCTCGACGAACTGCTCTCGCTGGCCGGCGTGCCCCCCACCGAGGCGTTCCTCGACTCCTACTTCCAGGCCTGGGAGCCGCACACCTTCACCGACCCGGACGCGCCCGGTGTGCTGCGTGAGCTGCGCGGCCGCGGGATCAAGATCGGCGTGCTGTCGAACACCATGTGGCCGCGCACGCACCACGAGCGCATCTTCGACCGGGACGGCGTGCTCGACCTGATCGACGGCGCGGTGTACAGCAGCGAGATCCCCTGGACCAAGCCGCACCCCGAGGCGTTCCTGGCGGCGATGGCGGCCGTCGGCGTGACCGAGCCCGGCGAGTGCGTGTTCGTGGGCGACCGGCCGTTCGACGACATGCACGGCGCGCGAAGCGCGGGCATGCGTACCGTGCTCGTCCCGAACAGCGACGTGCCCACGTTCGCCGACGCGGTGCCGGACGCGATCATCGAGCGGCTCGCCGAACTGCCTCCGCTGATCGACCGGTGGTGAGCCGCGGCGCTAGCCGTGCACGGTGCTAGCCGTGCACGGGGGGCGACACCACGATCGGGGTGTGGGTCGGGGCTGGTGTCGACGGCGGGGCTGATGACGACGGTGGAGCCGGGGTCTTGGACGGGGTCGGTGTTGGGGTCGGGGACGAACGGGGCACGGTCGGCGTCGGCGTCGGGGGCGGTGAGGACGGCGGCGGCGATGACGCCGGCGCCGTCCAGCTCACGGTGACCGCCTGGTTGCCGGGGCCGAGCGTGATCGTGGCCTGACCGGCCTCGTCCTGGGCGCGGCTGACCGTCACGGTGACGGCGGTCTGCTGGCCCGCGGGCAGGGTCCCGCCGGTCCCGCTCAGCGTGACATCGGCCGATGCCGTAGCAGCCGACCAGGTGACCGGTCCGCCGCCGGCGGTCAATGTGAACTCACCGGTGGAGCCGGTGCCCAGGTCCAGGTCGGCCGGGGAGACCTGCAACTGCCCGGCCCGGGGCGGGCCGCCGGAGCCTGACCGGCCGGGGGACGGCCCCCGGCCGGGGACCGGGCCCGTGGTGGCGCGCAGGAACAGCCGGGTGGGCGAGCTCGGGCCCTGGGTGCTGACCGACTCGGCCGGCGGGCTCGAGGCGCTGGCGTGGCCCGGCGTGCGGCCGTGGCCGCCCGGGCCTGACGTGGGCTGCTCGCTCGCGGCGGGGGACACGGTCACGGACTTGGTGCCGGTGGCGGACGAGACGCCGAGCACCGTGGTACCGAAGCCGCCGAACCTGTCGATCGCGACCAGCATGACGACGACTATGGCGACCGCGACCACGGCCGCCGCGGGGCCGGGCCACAGCCGGGCGCGGAAGCGGCGGGCCGGCGGCGGTGTGGGCGGCGCGTCCCCGGGGAAGCCGGACTGGTTGAAGCCGGTGATCTTGCCCGCGACGAACATCCGGTAACCGACGAGTTCGGGGTCGGTGAAGCAGGTCATCACGCGCAGCCGCATGGCCTGCGGGGGCACCGGCACGGGCAGCAGGCTGTAGACCTTGGTAGCCGCCACGTTGCGGGGCAGGTAGCGGTGGCAGATCTGGCAGGACGTCGCGTGCTTGACCAGTCGCTCGCGCAGGGCCACGGTCAGCTCGCCGACCCAGCCCCGCAGGGCCGCGGCCCGCTCGGGGCAGCCGTGCACCCCGTGCCTGGCCAGGATCTCACCCGCCAGGGCCTGTTCGAGGTGGATCCTGGACCGGCCGAGCGCCCGGTGCAGCGCGCCGGGCGACATGTCCATGACGCGGGCGGCCATCCCGGGCTCCAGGCCGTGCCTGATCGTCAGTTCCAGGGCCTCGCGCTCGGCCGGATCGAGGCTCATCACGGCCTGCCAGGCGATCAGCCGCCGGTCGGCGTCGGGCTGGTCGGGCCGGGCGATGACCGCGTCGTGCGCCGCCCCAGCGGACTCCTGCCGGCGCAGGCATTCGGCCCGGGCCAGCGCGTAGAGCCAGGGGCGCAGCTGATCGGGATCGCGGAGCTGCCTGATGTGCGCCTCGGCGAGCACCAGGGTGTCACGCAGCGCGACCTGCGCCGCGTCCCGGTTACGGAGAATGAACCAGCAATACCGGAAGAGGCTCTCTCCATGTGTGTCATAGAGGGCCGCTGGCGCACCCGGATCCCGGGCCCGGAGCGCCTCGACAAGCAGGGGGGCTTTCATGGCGAGAAAGGTAGAGGTTTTCGCGTGCATTCCTCTACCGATTCCACCGAACGCGACCGGCACGCCCCGCTAATTGCGCATCGTGTGTTAATTCATTGAAATGCCCGCTGTACGGCAATTTGACGCGCCGGTTTGGGGTGGTTCACTCCGCCACGGCCAGTGATTCACCCAGATGAGAGCGCTGTCATGGTGTGGACGGCGCAGCGATCGAGCCGGAAGCAACTTTTGGAGAGAGAACGGAGGAAGGTATCGAAATGCAGGCGTTCCGGATTGACGTGCCGCCCGAATACGAGGATCACCACGGACGCGGCGCCGGCCAGTTTCAGCGCCGCGGCGGCCGACTGCGCGCTCGCGCCCGAGGCCCATGTGTCGTCGACCAGCAGCACGTTGGCGCCGCGCAGCGACGCATCGGACCGGTAACGGCCGACCCGCAGTTCCCTGGGCTGCACCGGGTCATCCCCGCAGGCGGTCAGGCCGGCCCACGGCAACGCGAGATAGGGCTCGATGAGCGCCCGCAGCGGGTGCACGCCAGGCCGGCCGGCGCCGCTCGGCACCACGGCGACGTGACTGGGTGCGGTCATGCCCGCGGTGGCCCACAGGCAGGTCCCGTGATCGTGCAGGAAGACCAGCAGCAGCGTGCGCATCGCCGCGCGCGCCTCGTGCCGGTCCGTCGAGGCGGATTTGTACATCCTCAGCCAGCGGGAGTAGGACGTGCCCGCGATCGAGTACGACAGCGGCACCACCGCGTCGGCCAGCAGCCCGGGCGCGGTCCGGTGGTGCAGGTTGCAACTGAAGCAGCGCGGGTAACCCGCACGCGCGGGACCTCGGCACACGGGGCAGCAGCCCAGCCCGGCGGGCATCGGGACGCGCAGCCCGGCCGCCTCACCGACGGCCGCCGCGCGCAGCCGCGACCAGGTCATGGTGCCGGGCAGTGCGGTCGCGGAGTCATGAGCCCGATGGTAAGGACGGCCACCGACGATTCACGGTGTCCGCAAACCTCGCGGCGCTGACCAGCTACCCCACCATCGCCGGGTGGGGACGATATCCCTGCGGCTATCGAATGGATCCACAGCCACTGGTAGAGCGGCCGCTCGGACCGTTAATTTCATGATCGCGAGCCCGGCATCGAATGATCACTTCCGGCCGCCCGATGCCATTGCAGAGGCGAGGAACACCTCGGTCATGATCGTTTCATGCCCGAGCTTTACCTTTGGGTTTTGACCGAACTGGATCAGGGTAGATACCATTTCCCCACCCCACGGTAACCGCCTCTGGTTCGGTGACAGAGATATCACCGCAGCAACCTATGAGGTTCACGCCGTCCGGCAATCATGGACCTGAGCTGGGAGAACGTTACCCATTTTAGGGTAAGCGCTTTTATGCTACTCACAGGTTTAGTTACCGCCGACCACGGAAATCCTTGATTACGAGGGGAACCCGGACCGCCACACCGTGCTCACCAGGTCACTGTAATAGCGGCCATCACAGCCGGTGCCGGACTGGGCTGACGGAGAAGGGCGAGCTTGGTGAAATTCCCGGCACTGGCACAGGCGCCACTGGCGCACTTGTGTGAGGCTGGTCTTACGGGGGCGATGTTCAAAACTTGCAGATCGTGCGTGACCGCGGCGTCCGGGAACAGGGCGCCGTGATGGGAGGCCAGCCGGCGCAGTGGCTGCCGCGCTGGCTTTTCGCTATTTGCAGGTCCGCCGCCTGCGATTGCGGCTCTCACAAGCTGACGGCGAAGTAACGATGGGCACGGTCATCCTCGAGCCGGTGTTCCCCGGCCCGAAGATCCGAACTGCCCACAATGAAATGTTAGTACCCGCTGTGGGACGGCTGGCGGCTGTGGTGTGGCCGTACAGCACCGCCTTGTGGCTGGGCCGCACGCTGCAGCGCCGCGGCTGGGGCGGTGTCGCCATCGTGCCCGCCGATCATCTGGCTTGTGGCATGCCCGACCTGGAGCAGGTGCTGAAGTCCAGCCACTGGGACCGGGTGCTGACCGACCCCGGTGACCCCGACGCGCTCGCCACGGCGCTGCGGGGGGTGGCAGCTGTGCTGCCCGGAGACGAGAGCTCCGTCCCGCTGGCCGAAAGCCTCGCCGCCCGGCTGGGGCTGCCCGGCAGCGACCCACGGACCTCGGCTTGCCGCACCGACAAGGCAACCATGCAGCAGGCGCTCGAACGCGCCGGGGTGCCACACCCCAAGACGATACGAGCGAACAGCCTGCCGTCGGCGCTGGCCGCGGCCGAGACGGTCGGCTGGCCGGTGGTGGTCAAGCCGCGGTGGTCGGCCAGCAGCGTGGGGGTCACCGTCTGCCACAGCCCGGCCGACGTGGCCGCGGCCTGGGCCGCGACCGCGGGGCAGCGCGGCGCGCTGGGCGAGATCACCCGGGTGGTGGCGGTGCAGGAATACCTGGACGGCCAGAAGTGGACCGTGGACTCCGTCACCGTCACGGTGCCCGGCGCGGCCCGGCCGGTGCACGTGATCACCAGCCTATGGCGCGAACGCGTCATCGTGACCGGCGGGCACGTCGCCTGGGGCGAATCCTGGCTGGTGCCACCCGCCGCGACCGGCCACGACCAGGCGGCCAGCGAGGTGGCCGACTACGCCCAGGCGGTGCTGGACGCGGCCGGGGTGGCCGCCGGGCCGGCCTGCACCGAGATCGTGCTGACCGCCCGCGGGCCCCGGCTGGTCGAGGTGATGGCCCGGCTGGCCGGCTGCTACCCGGTGCACCTGGTGGAACTGGTCACCGGCCAGAACCAGGTCACCGCCACCGTCGACGCGCTCACCGACGCGCGGGCGTTCGCGGCCCGGCCGGCGCCCGCCGCCCGCGGCGGCCTGATGGTCGCGCAGGCCTGGCTGATCGCCCCGCACGCCGGTTTCCTCGACGGTGCGTCGCTGCAGAAGATCGGTGACCTGCCGACGGTGCGGGCGGCATCGGCGGGCCTAGTGCCCGAGGCGGTGGTCGCGCCCACCACGGACACCCCCAGCAGCCCGGGCCGCCTGGATCTGCTCGGCACCCCCGCCCAGATCCAGCAGGACATCGCCACGGTTCGCGCCCTGGAGCAGGATCTGTACCGGAGGCGCCGATGAGGTCCTGGTGGACCGGCACCGGCGGCCCACCCGACCTGTCACTGGCGCGGCTGACCGTCGCGCAAGCCGCCGGGCAGGCGGGCACCTGGGCCGGCTACACCGCCGCCCTGCCCATTGCCCTGGCCGATCCACACCCCGCGGCCGCGCTCAGCGCCATCACCGCGGTCTGGGGCCTCCCGTCCATCGCGGCCCGGCTGACCGGCGGAGCGATCGACCGGTACGGACCCCGCCGCATTGGGGCCGCGGCCTGGGCCCTGGCCGCCCTCGCCGCCGCGATGGCCGCACTCGTCCACCTGTCGCTGCCCGGGCTGCTGGTGGTGCTGGCCGTCGTGGCGGCGGGCGGCACCTGGGGGGTGGCCGCCGGTGAGGCCGCCCCGACCTGGCTGCCCGGCCGCCCCGACCTGGCCGCCGCCGGGTCCTGGCTGGTCGTCGCCGGGAGCGTGCCGCTGGCCCTCGGCCCGGTCGGCGCCACCAACCTGACCGCCCACGCCGGTGACCGGGCCACCTGGACCCTGGTCGCCGCCCTGTCTGTCGTCGCCGCGGTGGCCACTTTGGCCGTGCCCGCCACCCGGCCGCCCGGCGCGGCGCGGGCCCGGTCGCACCGGCGCGTCCCGGCCCCGATGCTGGCGGTGCTCACGGTCACCGCCGCTCTGTACGCCAGCATGGGGGTGATCACCGTCCTGGAGCCGCTGTACGTCCGCCAGGTTCTGGCCGCCCCGCTCACCGTCTACGGCTGGCTGCTGGCCGTCTGGGCCGGGGCCGGGACTGCTGTCGCCGTGCTGGCGGGGCGGTGGCGCCGCCTGGCCCGCGCACCCATCTGGGCCGCCGTCGCCGTCACCGCGGCCGGGCAGGTTCTCTACCTCGGCACTGCGGTCCTGGCCGCCGCGTTCGCCGGCGCGGCCCTGTTCGGCGCCGGCGCCGCCCTGTTCCGCCTGTCGGCCCGGGCCGTCATCGTGGACACCATCCCCGAAGGCGAGCACGGCCGGGCGCTCAGCTGGTGGGAGACCGTCCAGTGCGCATCCTTTGCCGCCCCCGCCGTGGCCACCGGCCCGCTGGTCGCCATCGTCGGCTTGCGGGTCGTCCTGGCCTGCTGCGGTTTGTTCACCGCCGCCGTGGCCGCTCTCGCCGGGATCAGGCCAGCCGGGGTCAGGCCAGCACAGCCTGGACGCTGCGCACCGCGTCGGTCACCGGGGCCAGCGCCTGGTCGGCCGGCAGCTCCGCTTCGGCCGGGGGCGAGGTGCCGTTCCGCACCGAGGCGGCCGTCCGGTCCAGCACGCCGGTGAGCTGGCGGACCGCGCCGGGCGCCGGGGCGGGTGCGCCGTGCTCGCGGGTGAGCGCGGTCGCGGTGACCGCGTCCATGACCTGTTCCAGGCCCACCAGCGCGGGCCACCACGCGGTGGCCTGGCGGCTGAGCGCGGGCGGCTCGGACATCGCGCGCTGGAACTCGGCGTGCAGGTCGGACAGCTCGCGGTGGGTCTGCCTGCGCAGCCGGCCCCGGTCGGCCGAGGTCTGGATCAGCGCCCGCTCGGTGTACCTGGCCACGTGGTCGATGGCCTCGGCGAGCTGGCTCGGCACGCGCGCGTGCCAGCTCGACGGCCACGGAGCGTACCCGACGAGCAGCGCGACCGCGCAGCCGATCAGGGTGTCGATCAGCCGCGCCTCGGCCAAGTGCCAGCCGCCCCGGTCCAGCAGGTCGATGAGCACGACCACCAGCGGGGTCAAGAACGTGGACAGCAGGCCGTAGTTGCGGCTGCGCCCGTAGGGCAGCAGCGCGGCCAGCACCGCGAACGGGATCAGCAGCCAGGGCCCGTACGGCACGATGGCCAGGATGACCGCGCCGAGCACGGCCCCCACGACCGTGCCGATGCCGCGCTGCAGCGCCCGGGCGAACACCGAGCCGAAGTCCGGCTTGAGCACGATGGCCACGGTCAGCACGACCCAGTAGGACCGCTGCAGCGGCAGGATCTCGCTCACCACCGCGGCCACCCCCATGCTGGCCATCAGCCGCAGCGCGAACAGCCGCACCAGCCTGCCCGCCCGGATCTTGTCCAGCCCGTCGCCCAGCCGCTCGCGGCGGCCGCGCGGCGGCGGCTGCGGCTCGTCGGGCAGGCCTTTGCCGGCGACCAGCCGGGCCGCGCCCTTGAGCGCGTCGCACAGCACCTGCGCGGTCGGCTGGCCGTCCCAGCACGGCGGGATGGCCGGGGGCGGCATCCCTTGCTCGATCGCGTCCGCGAGGTCGTCGAGCGTGTTCGCGATCTGCGGCGGCGGGGCCGCGCCAGCGACGCTGAGCGCGGTCGCCGCCTCGCTGATCGGGTGGGTCTGGTTGAGCAGCGCGCCGAGGCGCTGCAGCCGGGCGTCCGCCCCGGCCATGCCCGACCGCGAGGTCAGCAACTGGTCGTAGGCCACCGCGAGCGCGGCTGTCACCGCCCGCCTGCGGGTCAGGTACTGGCCGGTCCCGACGGCGCGCAGCCGGGCCGCCTGGGCCCGGTACACGTCGGCGACCGCGTGCTGCTCGGCCGCGCGCGGATACAGCAGCCAGCCCGGGATGATCAGGATCATCGACCAGGCCACCCCGATGAGGAACTCCAGCGGCCCGCTCCACCACGGCCGCAGCCCACCCAGCGGCCCGAAGCCGAACGCGGTGTACACCAGCAACTGCAGCCCGGTGACCGAGCCGATGCTGCCAAGGTCGCTGATCACCACGGATACGCCGGCGATCACGACGAGGACGACCACGGCGATCCAGCCGCGGCCGTGGATGAGGGTCCCGATGGTCAGGCCGACGGCGCCGCCGAACACGGTGGCCGAGCCCACCCGCCTGACGCGGGCCCGGTACGGGCCGCCTACGTCCACGGTCACCGCGATCAGCCCGCCTATCGCGGGCAGCAGCCCGAGCGTCAGCTCGTCGCTGAGCAGCCCGGCGGCCAGCGGCACGCAGATGGCCAGGGCAGCCCGCACCATCAGCGGCCAGGGGACCGGCGCCCGGCGTGGCCGTACGATCTCGACCAGCCATTGCGGGGCGACCGCGTCACGCACCCTGGCGGCCTGCCGTGGCAGCTCTCTCAGCGTGTCTCCCGTTGATGGTCAGGCGTCAGCGCCCTATCGCGGCCTCCCTATTGTCGTCCTGGCCGTTCCGGCCGGTCTTACTTCTTGAACGCGTCGCGGATGTTCTTGCCCGCGTCCTTCACCTGCTCGCCGACCTGCTTGGTCGAACCGGCGACGCGGTCGCCCTGGCCTTCGGCCTCCAGCCGCTGGTTTCCGACGGTCCGGCCCACGTCCTGCTTGGCCCGGCCCTTGCCCATCTGCAGCTTGTTCTTGAGCTTGTCCATGAATCCCATGTCACGCCTCCCGTTGTTGTCCCGCGTGAGCTGCCCACCCAACGCCGAACTATGCGCGCGGACCAGCCGCCGGGCGCCTAGGAGGCGAGAGCGGTGAGCTGCGCGGTGATCGCGGAGGCGCGCGGGAAGGTGAGGCCGACCAGGGTCACGTGTTTCCAGCGCAGCACGCCGCCGGAGTCGATGACGAACACCGAACGGCGCAGCGCGGACGAGCCGAGCCCGATCCCGTACTGCCTGGTCACCGCCAGCTCGGTGTCGGCCAGCAGCGGGAAGCCCAGGTTGTGCTTGCGGGCGAAATCCTCGTGGCTGTCCAGCCCTTGCGGGCTGATACCCCAGACGGTGGCATTCAGCGAGGTGAACGCGTTCAGTTCGCTGGTGTAGGAGCAGAGCTGCCGGGTGCAGACCGACGTGTTGTCTCCCGGGTAGAAGGCCAGCACCAGCGGCTTACCACGCTGGGCCGACAGCAGGTAATCGGCGCGCTCCGCCTGCTCGCCGGACAGTTTCACGCCGGGAAGTGTGAAGTCCGGCGCAGCGGCGCCGACCTTGGGTGACTTGGCCACGGAAGCCTCCGGCCTGGTGACAGCGGGACGGGGTCATTCATAGCGCATTCGGCGCCATCGCCGGATCGGTTCGGCTCGCTGGCCTCGGCTCCAGTCGCTCGAGCGTCCACCGTGGTGGCGCCAGCCGTTCATTTTCCTCATGGGGTAACTTCACCGCCAGCCCGGCCGGTCTCGCGGGCCTGGCTGGTTGGGTGGGCCTGGCCTGGTCTGCGGGGGGTGGCGGGGCGGCGGCACTTGCATCCCGGCCGACCGCTCGGTGCTGTGCATCTTCGCGCTCAACTCACCCGGCGTGGCGGCGGTGATCACGGTGCCGCGCGGCGTCTGGAACAGCGGAAACGCGACGTAGCGGCGGGTGTAGCAGCCCCACATGACCAGCCAGCGGCCGTGGTCGCGCTGAAGCTGGGCGGCTGCCTGACGGCAGGCGTCCTCATTGCGTTGATCACGTGGACCAGGATTGGGGTTTGGAATCACGACGGCTCCAGGCCGAACGATACAGTCCCTTCTGCCCCAGCGCTGACCACACTGCCGCTAATCCGGTGAATACGTCTGATCTCTCGCCGCGCACCAATCTGATCCCAGGTCACTGACTTCCCCGCGGGGCAAAGCCGTAGGCACTACCCTGCGGGTTGTTACCGTCGGGACCTGGGTATTTGCCGAAAGGCCAGGTCGCAAACGCCGAGGATTCGGGGACACTGATGACCAACTATCCGCCCGGGGGCAACCCGCCGCCCGATCAACCGCAGGATCCCGGCTACGGCGTCCCCGGGTACGGCGGCCCCGGCCCCGGGTACGGGGGTCAGGACCCGGCCTACGGCGGTCCGCCAGGACCTGGCTACGGTGCTCCCGGCCCGGGCTACGACCCGTCCGCCGGCCCTGATTACGGCGCCCCTGGCCCGGGCTACGACCCGGGCTACGGTCAGGCGCCTGGCCAGCAGGCACCGGGTCAGCCGCCGTACTACCAGGGGGGGACGGGCCCGGGCTACGCGCTGGAGCCGTCGCGGGCCTACGGTCCGGCGCACGGCCAGGCGTACCCGGTGCAGCTCTCGGTCGAGTACCCCGAGCAGAGCTCGCGCGTGCTCGCCGGGCTGAGCATCCCGTTCTTCCTGCTTCGCCTGATCATGCTGATCCCGGCCCTGTTCGTGCTGTACTTCGTGGGCATCGCCGCCGCGGTGGTGGCCTGGATCGCCTGCTGGGCCGTGCTGTTCAGCGGTCGATACCCGCCGGCCTTCCACAGCTTCGTCACCGGCTACCTACGGTGGTCGACCAGAACCACATGTTTCCTCTACGGCTTGACCGACCAGTACCCACCGTTCAGCCTGGAACCGTGACCGTTTCGCCCGTGCTCAATCAGCCCGTGCTCAGCCCGGAGTCCGGACAGCGCCGTCCGGTGCCCGCGTGGTTACCACGGTTCCCTGAGGCCTCTCCCGTTACCTCACGGTGCGTAACCGAATACGCGGGGTGGTTCTGTGCAGGTCGCGGCGGTGTAGCCTGGAGCGCGGGGCATTGTGCAGTTTCGTGCGCACGATGTGCCATGCATGGCTGCGCTGACCGAGTCAAGGGGTACTGATCGATGAGCTCGGGTCACGGATCAGGACCGGAGGATCCGCAAGGGACGCCCACGTCCTCCGGCGCGTCACCGGACGATCAGGATCTGGAATGGGACGCATGGCGATCAGGGCCCGGCTACTCCCGCCCGGAGCCGCCCGAGCCTGAGTCCGGGTCTGGGTCTGGTTCTGGTTCTGGGGCGAAGCCGGGGTCGCACGAGAAGCCCGCACCCCGGCATCCGTACGAGGACCGGGTGCCGGGCCAGCCGTCCGCGCCGCCCGACCGCCGGGACGACTTCTGGGCGCCGCCGCCGCGCTCCGCCGACTCCACGCGTTCCCACCCGCCCGCGGAGGCGCACGAGGAGCCGAGGGCCTACCCCGCGCCCCGATCCGCCCCGGAGACCGGCTCGTACCAGCCGCCGTCCCGTGAGCCATTTTCGGGCGGGCCGTACCCGGCGGGCGGGTCGCCGTCGGAGCCCAACGCCTACCAGGCCCCCTCGTCGTATGAGGAGCCCGGCACCTACGAGGTGCCCAAGCCCCGGCCGTACGTGAGCGGCGCCCACTACGAGCCGCCCGGCGAGCCGGACGGCCTGGACGATTCACACACCCCGCCGACCGGGACCCGGCCGGGCAGCTACGACGAACCGGGCAGCTACTCCGAGCCGATCGACTTCCGCCCTGACGACGCCGACAGCGGCCCGCGCGACGAGGAGGAGGACGACGAGTACTCCTCGTTCTGGAACGAGGGGCGCGGCGGCGGAGCGCACGCCGCCTCGCCGTCCGGCCCGGTCAAGATCCCGGTGCCGCCCCCGCCCGGCGACACCTCGGTCTACCGGACGTCCCCGCCCAAGCGTCAGTTCGGGTTCCTGGTCGCGGTGGCGGCCGTCATCGTGGCGGCCGCGGTCGCCGGCGTGCTGCTGCTCACCCGGCACAGCCCCGCGCACCACCCGGCCGCGTCCGGTGGCTCGTCCACGCCCGCCTCACACACCTCGTCCGCGCCGTCGACCCCGGTCAGCACCCCGCCGTCGGTGACCGGCGCCTCCGGCCGTCTCGGCGTGCCTGGCGCGATCGGCTCGCTGCGGCTGAACTCCGCGCTCACCGGGAAGTTCGTCGGCACCAAGGTCAAGAACAAGGAAGCGAACTCGTTCCTCATCCCGCACAAGGACATGGCCAGCGGCTTCTACACGGCCAATCCAGCCGCGACCTCGTTCTCATCCAGCGATCCGCGGCTGATGTTCCTGGTCGCCTACCTGGCCGGGACCGGTAACGCGCACAGCGCGCTGCACGAGTTCCTGACCAACCACACCTTCACCAACCAGCAGCAGGTCAGCGCCGGGCCCAAGGGCGGTGTGGCCGCCTGCGGGCTGCTACCGCAGGCGCACGCCAGCCCGGTGACGCACTGCATGTGGGCCGACGGTGACAGCTACGCCGACTTCTACGCCTGGAACAGCAGCCCGTCGGCGCTGGCCAAGACGATGGTCGGCATCCGCTCCAAGGTCGAGCTCAGCCACTCCTGAGCGCGGTCGGTTTACCTCTGGCGGGGGTTTACGCGAAGCCTGCCACCGGGTGTGGTGCGTAGTGCTCTTCGAGCGCGGTCCGCTCGTCCCCGGTCAGCTCGATGTCGAGGGCGGCGACCGCGTCGTCGATGTGCTGCGGCCTGGTGGCGCCGATGATCGGGGCGGTGACCACCGGATTGCTGAGCACCCAGGCCAGCGCGATCTGGGCCGGCGGGACGCCGCGGCTCTCGGCCACCTTCATCACCTGCTCCTCTTCGCGGTAAAGCAAGTTGTAGTGGTCCTGCATGGTCGCGAACGGCGTCCAGCCGTGCCGCTCGGCCAGGTGCTGGGCCTTGGCGAACTGCCACGCGTACATTGATGACGCGCCAATGTGCCGCGCCTTGCCGGCCTTGACCACGTCGTGCAGCGCCTCCATGGTCACCTCGATCGGCGCGCCGGGGTCCCAGCGGTGAATCTGGTGCAGGTCCACGTAGTCGGTGCCGAGCCGGCGCAGGCTGTGGTCGATCTCGCTCATGATCGTCTTGCGGGACAGCCCGGCGCCGTTCGGGCCCGGCCGCATCCGGCCGTGCACCTTGGTGGCGAGCACGATCTCGTCCCGGCGGGCGAAGTCGTCCAGCGCGCGCGCCCGGTGATCTCCTCGCTGGTGCCGGCGCTGTACACGTTGGCCGTGTCGAAGAAGTTGATCCCGGCCTCGACGGCCCGGCAGAAGAACGGCCTGGCCTCGCCCTCGCCCAGCGACTAGGGGTGGGCGCCGGCGTCCGGGCTTCCGTAGCTCATGCAGCCCAGGCAGATCCGGGACACTTCCAGACCGGTGGAGCCGAGCTTGACGTACTGCATACGTTCGCCTTCCTTCGGTCGCCGGGGACTTCTCCGGTGGGCGGCGGCGGGGCCTCCGCCATGACATCCGTCATGCCGCGGCCAGGATAAGAGCCATGTGTCATCGGGCCGCCGGGCGGCTACCGTTGACAGCGTGATCCGGTCACCCGTTGACAGCGTGATCCGGTCATCCGGTCACGGCGGACAGGCGCGCAAAGGACGGTCATGAACGTAACCAACCTGGTGCTGGGGATCGTCATCCTCGGCCTGCTCATCTGGCGACAGCTCGTCGCCCGCCCGGTCCGTGAGGGTTACCGTGTGCCGCTGATCCTCGCCGTCATCGGGGTGATCGAGCTGATCTCGTTCCTCAAGGGCAAGCATGTGAACGGGACGCTGGTGGCCGGGCTCGCGGGCAGCCTGGTCCTGGCCGCCATCTTCGGCGCGGCCCGGGCGGCGGTCACCCGGGTGTGGATCCAGGACGGCCGGGCCTGGCGGCGGGGCGGCTGGCTCGCCGCCGTGCTCTGGGTGCTCGCGCTGGCCGCTCACCTCGGCTACGACCAGCTCGTCTACAAGCACGGCGCCCTGGGCGAGGTGACGATCCTGCTCTACCTCGCGATCTCGCTGCTGGTCCAGGGCATGATCCTGCAGGCCAGGGCGCAGCGGCTGCCGGAGGCCCAGGACCGGTTCATGCAGGAGCCCGTCGGCCCGAGGTGACCGGTCAGGCGCCGGTGCCAGCGCTGCCGGCGGAGCCGGTGGCGTCGGCGGCACTGGCGTCCAGGCCGTGCTCGATCGCGTACCTGACCAGCTCGGCCCGGTTGTGCAAGTGCAGCTTGCTCAGCGTGTTCTGCACGTGGTTCTGCACGGTGCGGTGGGAAAGCACGAGCCGCCCGGCGATCTGCCGGTAGGAAAGCCCGGTGGCCACCATGCGCAGGATCTCGGCCTCGCGGTCGGTGAGCCGCGGCGCGTGCTTCCCGTCGGTGGCCGGCCCCGAGGCCAGCCGCCGGAACTCGCCGAGCACCAGCCCGGCCAGACCCGGGGTGAACACCGCGTCGCCGGACGCGGTGCGGCGTACCGCATCGAGGAACTCGGCGCGGCTGGCCGACTTGAGTATGTACCCGGCGGCGCCGGCCTTCACCGCGTCCAGCACGTCCTGGTGCTCGCCGCTGGCGGACAGGATGAGCACCCGCGCCGCCGGGCGGGCCGCGAGCACGCCGCGGGTCACCTCGACGCCGGACACGTCGGGCAGCCGCAAGTCCGCCACGACCACGTCCGGCTGGGTGGCGCCGACCACTCGCAGCGCCTGCGCGCCCTCGCCGATGGCCGCGACCACGTCGAAGCCGGCCTCGGTCAGGTCGCGCGCGACCGCGTCCCGCCACATCGGATGGTCGTCGATGACCATCACCCGCACCGGCGATTCGCCCTGGTCTGTCACACCGGCACCCTAAGCCCTGTGGGAGTTCTCTGCCTGGCGCGCGGAATCCGTTCCACCAGCGACCCTAAGCTTTCTCGCTGGCGCGCGGAATCCGCAGCCGGATCTCGGTGCCCGCGCCCGGGTCCGAATCGATGCTGACCGTGCCGCCCAGGTCCCGGATCCGGCCGCGGATCGCGTGGCTGACGCCGAGCCGCCCGTCGGCCGCCGCGTCGGTCAGACGGCCGGGTGCTATCCCCGGACCGTCGTCCCTGATCGTGACGCTGACCAGGCTGTCCTCGTCTTCGATCAGGATCCAGGCGTGCGTTCCCTCCCCGGCGTGCCTGCGCACGTTGTCCAGGGCCGCACGGACCGCCAGCACCGTCTGCTCCGCGGTCTCACCCGCCAGCCGGACCGGCTCGGCCGGCGCAATCACCGACACCACGGCGGAGTTCTCCCTGGCCAGCAGGGCGGTGAGGTCGAGTTCGCCGAACGGCAACCGGTCGAAGGGCGCCGCCTGACCGCCGCCCGAGGCGATCAGGGTGCGCAGCGCCGTCTCCTGCGCCCCGGCCAGCCGCCCGATCTCGGCAGCCTCGCCGCCGGCCTCCGCACCCCGGCGCTGGACCAGCGCCAGCACCTGCAGCACGGAGTCGTGGATGTCGCGGGCGATCCGGTCCCGCTCCCGGCTGGTCGCCTCGACCTGGGTGGCGTGCTGCAGCGCATACTCGGCCCGGGCCGCCAGCCGGGAGACGTAGCCCACCACCCACCCGGCCAGCAGCAGCAGGACCGGGCCGTTCAGATCCGCGCCCGCGAACAGGTGACCGAACGTGTGGTGCACCAGCACCAGGTCGCACACGCCGAGGATGATGGCCGCCACCATCCCGGCCCGGCGTCCCGCCGCCACCGCCCAGGCCAGCACCGGACCGGCCACCCAGGTGGCGGTGACGGGCATGTCGCCGACGTAGCTGGCCGAGCCGTACTGGACCAGGTCGGTGGACAGCAGCGCGGCGGCGGTCACCACGAGGTCGGTGGCCAGCATGATGTTCGTCCGCCCGGCCGGTGTGGCGTAGATGCGGGTGGTCACGGCCGTCCACGCCGCCATGCCCGCCAGCACCGCCCACGCCCAAGGCCACCGCGCGTAGTTGCCGCGGTCCACGAGGAGCAGGATGGTCGCGTAGGCCAGCGAAGCGAAACGATAGGCCGCAACGGCCCGCCACAGCGGTGCCTGGAAGCCCATCTGACCGGGTTCCGCGGACGCGGTCCTGCTCACCCCGCCCATGGTGCCACGGGTACGGGTCAGGCGGGCTGAGCCGGGATGCTGATCCACGTTCCCCGTCGCGGGACGTGGCCACGATGACAGACTGGCCCCGTGGATGCGCCGAGGGGCCGGGGGCGGCTGACCGTGATCGCGTCCGGGGCGCTGATCGTCATCGCCGCGGCCGTAGCCGTCGCCGCACACCTGTGGACGGCGGTGGACGCGTCGGCCGGGCCGGTCGCACCGTCCAGCCACCCGGGCCGGGCCGCCCGCCCGGCCGTGGTGGCGTCCTCCCACGGCGTGTACAGCCCGGCGCCCCCAGCCTCTTCATCGGCCCCGGCGCTGCCGCTGGCGGGCCGGGTGGTCGGGATCGACCCCGGCCACAACGGCGGCAACGGCGCCGACCCCGCCTACATCGATCGCATGATCTGGAACGGCCGGGAAAGCGAGACCTGCGACACCACCGGCACCGAGACCGACGGCGGATACACCGAGGCCACGTTCAACTTCAACGTGGCGATGTACCTGCGGTCCGACCTGAAGCGGCAGGGCGCCAAGGTGGTGCTCACCCGGACCAGCAACGACGGCGTCGGGCCGTGCGTGACCAGCCGGTCCCAGATACTCAACGACGCGCACTCGGACGTGGCCATCGACATCCATGCCGACGGCGGGCCACCAGGGGGCCGTGGCTTCACCGTGCTCGAACCGGTCGCCGACGGGCCGAACGACAAGGTGGTCGCCAGTTCGGACCGGTTCGGCCACGACGTCAAGACGGCGATGCTGGGCGGCACGCCGATGCCGATCAGCGACTACTACGGCCATGACGGCTACCAGCCGCGCGACGACCTGGCCGGGCTGAACCTCACCACGGTGCCCAAGATCCTTATCGAATGCGGCAACATGCGGAACGCGGTGGACGCGCGCATCCTGACGTCCTCGTCGTTCCAGAAGCAGCTGGCCAAGGCCCTCGCCGGCGCGATCGACCGCTTCCTGGCCACCTCCTGACCCGTAGCGCGGTGGGCCGATATTCGTTTCGGGCTGAATGGGAAGCGTTTTAGGGTGGCGCGGTGACCACTCAGATGATCATTCTCAACGGAGGTTCCAGCTCGGGGAAGTCCGGGATCGTGCGGTGTCTGCAGGCCGTGCTGCCGGATCCGTGGCTGGCGTTCGGGTGCGACTCGTTCGTCGAGGCCTTGCCCGCGAAGATGCAGGCGTCGGACGAGGGGATCGTGGTCGCGGCGGATGGCGGGGTGAGCGTGGGGGCGGACTTCCGGGCCCTGGAGGCGGCCTGGACGGGGGGTGTGGTGGCGATGGTCCGCGCGGGCGCGAGGGTCATCATCGATGACGTCTTCCTCGGCGGAGCGGCGTCCCAGCGGCGGTGGCAGAAGGCGCTGGGCGGGATGGACGTGCTGTGGGTCGGCGTCAGGTGTGACAGCGCGGTCGCTGCGGCCCGTGAGGCCGCACGAGGAGATCGCAATCAGGGGATGGCCGTGTTGCAGGCGGACATGGTTCACAACGGGGTGTCCTACGACCTGGAGGTGGATACGACGCACACCGAGTCGCTGGAGTGTGCGCGAACTATCGCCGCCCACGTCCGCTGACCCCCCGGTCAGGCCGGGGGGTCATGAGGGGTCGGGTCACTCGGGCAGGTCAGTTCTTGGGCGGGCTCGCGCTGCTCCACTTGGTAGCGCCGAAGATCTGGTAGGAGAACAGCCCGCCCGGGGGCGACCAGGACTGCCCGGGCGGCAGCGACAGGTAACGCAGTTCTTCGGAGAGCAGTTGCCCGGTGCCGGGGTCGACGACCAGGCGATCCTGGACCTGGCAGGACGTGAAGGTCCAGTGGTCGGTACCCGAGGAAACCGTGTTCCAGTGGCCGCAGTGTGTCTGGTGGCTGTCGAGCGCGACCGCCACGCCGGACTGCCCGGCGGCGTCTTGCACCGAGCCTAGGTCGCGCACCCCGGGCAGCCCGGCCAGTAGCTGGTACAACCCGGCCCGGACCTGCGGGGTCACCGGCATCGTGAGCACCCCGGGCACGCTCATCCACAGATAGTCCTCGACGCTGGCGAAGCCTTCCACGGTGCTGTACCCGGTCAGCAGCAACGCCTTGAGCTGCGCGGGATCGGCGGGCAGTTCGCGCAGCCCACTGGCCGAGAAGGAACGGTGGCCTATCACGAACGTTGGCCCCCCGGTCTGACCGAAGAAGGCGTACGGCTTGCCCAGGCCGGCCCGGATCTCCGCCCCGCCCCCGCCGGTGTACCCCTCGGGGTCGGACGCAGAAGTCTCCTGGTTGACGTCCCAGCTCGAGGGGGAGCCGTCGCGACGCCAGGCCTGGCGGTCGGCGGTCGAGGCCAGTTGCACGCCAAGCCGCTGGTTGTAGTCCTGGCTCATCGCCTGCGGGTTGAGCGCTCCCCAGTACTGCGCGGCGGTCTTCTCCAGGATCACGTAGCGGTCGCTGAACGGGCCAACCCTGACGAAGTTGCCCGCCACCGAGGACGTCACCCAGTAGCGGGTGCCGGCCGGCGGGGCGGCAATCCCGGCCGCATTCTTGGCCGCGGTCCTGGCCACGGCCAGCAACATGTCCCGGGCGGACCCGCCGGCTGTCCCGGCGGTCCCGGGCGGCGGCTGGTAGACGCCGAGGTTGGCGGCTGGGTGCGGCGCCGTGCCGCCCTGGACCACGACGGTGGCGATCACGGCCGCCGCCGTCACGGCCGCGGCGACGGGCACGCCGACCCGCAGGGCGCGGTGCCGGCCGGGTGGGCGGCGCCTTGGCGCGGCCGGCCGCCGCGGGGGCGTGCGGCCCGACAGCCGGGCCCGAGCCGCGGCGATGACCTCCGGCCGGGGCGGCGGGCGCTCGCTGATCAGGTCACGCACCATCTGCAGTTCATCCATGGTCCTGGTCCTCCTGCTGGGTGAGGGGGGCGGTGCCGGCCAGTCCGCCGCGCAGCTTCCTGCGCGCCCGGTTCAGGCGGGAGCCGACCGTGCCGTACGGAATGCCCACAGCGGTGGCCACCTCGGCGTGGGTGAGCCCGGCCAGCGCGATGAGCAGCAGCACCTCGCGGTCCCCGCGAGACAGTTCCGCCAGCGCCCCGGCGATCTGGCGGTACATCGCCCCCGCCGCCACCCGGTCCACGACCAGGTCCGCGTGGCCGGCGTCGGGCGCGGGGGCGGCGGCCCGTTCGGTGAGCCGGTAGGCACGCACCTCGCGGCGCCGGTACCGGCTCATCTGGCGGGTCGCGATCCCATACAGCCAGCCCCGGACGATGCCCAGCCCGGCGTCGAACCGGCCGCGCTTGCTGAACGCGGTCAGGAACGTCTCCGCGGCGATGTCATCGGCCGCGTCGTCGCCGAGCCGCCGGGCGATGTACCCGTGAATCTCGGTGAAATAGCGGTCGAAGATGACACCGAACTGGTCCGGGTCACGCAGCGACCGTTTCAGGTCGGCGGCGTCCTCGCGGGCGCGCTGGGTGGGCGGGTCACCATGCCGCGCTCCCGCCGTGCGGGCGGTCATGGATGTTGGTCCGTCATGTAGCAGCCTTTCAGGCGGTGGGCAATCACTGCCGGGACGCGGCCGCTGCCGCATCCGTGCTACTGCTTCTCGCCCGCAGACCCTGAATGCTTTCACGCCCCGGCCTGACCAGCACCTTTGATGAACCCTGCCGGGGCTGTCCCACGAGCGCCGGCCGTCTCGCTACGCTAAAGGTAAGTCCCTTTCGTTTTCGTGTACGATCCGGATCATGAGTCCAGCCAAGCCGCCGACCGGGCTCCGGGAGCGGAAGAAGCGCCAGACCAGGGAGACCGTCCTGACCGTCGCGAATGAGATGTTCGAGGCGCGCGGGTACGAGAACGTGACGGTGGCGGAGATCGCCGACGCGGCCAGCATCTCGGTGAAGACGCTGTTCACCTACTTCAGGTCCAAAGAGGATCTGGCCTTCGGCGGCGAGCATGTGCTGCGGGACGAACTGGTGGCGGCCGTGCGCGAGCGGCCGGAGGGGACCACGCCGGTGGCGGCCGTGGCCGGGCTGCTTGACCGGTTGGTGGCCGCGGAGGGCGGGGGAGGGGCGCTGGCGGGCTACCAGCACGGGTTTGGCAGCAGCGACGCGCTGCGGTCCCGGCGGCGCCGGATGTGGGAGGGCTACGAGGACGCGCTGACCGCCGTGCTCACCCAGGAGGCCGACGGCGCCATGGCCGGGCCACGGGCCAGGCTGGCCGCTGCCATGCTGGTGGCGATGGTGCGCTCGCTCACTTCGCCGGAAGTGCTCGAAGAAGTGGAGCGGCACAGCTCGCAGAGCGCCCAGCGCGGGGCGCTGCGGGCCTGGGTGGCGGCCGCCGCGCCGCTGGTGGCTTGTTTGGACGGGGCGCGGTAAACGAGGCCGATTTCCGGTATTAACCTAGACGGCGGTCGTGGGCGGGGATCGCCGTCGCCGCAGGGAAACCAGGAGGCACCAATGAGCGCGGACACCGAGCAGGAGAGCCGCCAGTTCCAGGCCGAGGTCGTCCAGATCCTGGACCTGATGGTCCACTCGCTGTACAGCAACAAGGAGATCTTCCTGCGCGAGCTGATCTCCAACGGCTCCGACGCCATCGACCGGCTGCGCTTCGAGGCCTTCTCCCAGCCCGACCTGCGCGACGAGGACGAGACGCTGCGGATCCGGGTCAGCTTCGACGCCACCGCGCGCACGGTCACCGTCGCCGACAACGGCATCGGCATGAGCCGCGAGGAGGTGATCGAGCACATCGGCACGATCGCCAAGTCCGGCACCAGGGAGTTCCTCCAGGCCCTGACCGGCGACCAGCGCAAGGACGCGACGCTGATCGGCCAGTTCGGCGTCGGCTTCTACTCGGCCTTCGTGGTGGCCGACCGGGTGACGCTGACCAGCCGCCGGGCTGGGCTGGCCGCCGCCGACGGCGTGCACTGGGAGTCCGACGGCAAGGGCGAGTACACGCTGGAGAAGGTGGAGGTGCCCGAGCGCGGCACCACGGTCGTGCTGCACCTGCGCGACGGCGAGGACGACCTGCTGAACGGCTTCCGGCTGCGGTCGATCATCCAGAAGTACTCCGACCACATCAGCCTGCCGATCGTCATGCCCTCGGACAAGGCGCCCGCCGCCGACACCGAGGGGGCCGAAGGGGAGAAGCCCGAGGAGGCAAGTCCCGAGGAGACGACGGTCAACCGGGCCTCGGCGCTTTGGGTCAGGCCCAAGAGCGAACTCACCGAGCAGGACTACAACGACTTCTACCAGCACATCTCCGGCGACTTCGGCGAGCCGCTGGCCTACCTGCACAGCAAGATCGAGGGCACCTACGAGTACACCCTGCTGCTGTTCATACCGGCCCGCGCGCCCTACGACATCTGGATCCCCGACGCCCGCCGGGGGGTCAGGCTGCACGTCCGCCGGGTCTTCATCATGGAGGACAACGGCCAGCTCATGCCGGCCTACCTGCGCTTCGTCCGCGGCGTGATCGACTCGTCCGACCTGCCGCTGAACGTGTCCAGGGAACTGCTGCAGGGCAGCCGCGCCGTGGACCAGATCAGGACGACCGCGGTCAAGCGGGTGCTGAAGCTGCTGGCCGAGACGGCCGAGAAAGAGCCGGAGAAGTACGCCACATTCTGGCGGGAGTTCGGCGCCGTGCTCAAGGAGGGCGTCCCCGAGGACTACGGCAACCGGGACGAGATCGCCAAGCTGCTCCGGTTCGCCTCGACCCGTTCGGGCGGTGACGAGGCCGACGTCTCGCTGCCCGATTACGTGGCGCGGATGAAAGAGGGCCAGGACAAGATCTACTACCTGATCGCGCCCGGCCTGGCCGCCGCCAAGACCAGTCCCCACCTGGAGGCCTTCCGCGCCAAGGGCATCGAGGTGCTGCTGCTGCCCGACCCGGTGGACAACTGGCTGGTGAGCAGCCTGCGGGACTTCGATGGCAAGCAGCTTCAGGCGGTGACTCAGGGCGCGTCCGACTTCGGCGGGCTGCAGGACGAGGCCGAGAAGGAGGCCAAGGAGCAGGCCGACGCCGACTACGCCGACCTGCTCGGGAAGCTGAAGGCGGTCCTGGCCGGGCAGGCCTTCGACGTGCGGGTGACCACCCGGCTCACCACGTCACCGACCTGCATCGTGGCCAACGAGGCCGAACTCGACCTCAACCTGGCCCGCCGGATGCACGGCTCGGGCCTGCCCAGTCAGCCGGTCCTGGAGATCAACCCCAAGCACCCGCTCATCGAGCGCCTCAACCAGCACCAGGACGATCCTCGCCTGCCCGAGTGGGCTCA
The DNA here is from genome assembly GCA_036267135.1 of Streptosporangiaceae bacterium. Classification (GTDB taxonomy): domain Bacteria; phylum Actinomycetota; class Actinomycetes; order Streptosporangiales; family Streptosporangiaceae; genus PALSA-505. The sequence goes on from DATAWQ010000160.1 coordinate 42,572, forward strand.
CGTCCTGTACAACCAGGCGGTGCTCACCTTCGGCGCGCTCATCGAGGACCCGGCCGCCTTCGTCGCCCGCCTCAACGACCTGCTGGTGGCCCTGTCCGACGCCGGCGAGGCACCCGCCGACTCCGGGCCTGCCGCCCCGGAGCCTGCCGCCCCGGAGCCGTCAACCGCGGAGGCGTCAACCGACCCAGAGTAGCCTTCGGCGCTATGGCTGACCGCCCCGACCCGCTGCTGAGCCCGCCGCCCGCCTTCACCGGGCCGGCGGCCCAGGAAATCCTCCGCGATGGCTTCGCGCTCGACGCGTCGCTCACCCCGCTGGCCGGGGAGCGGGACCAGAACTTCCGCGCCGACACCGCCGACGGCCGCCGCTTCCTGCTCAAGATCTCCAACCCCGCGGACGGCCGGGACATCGTCGGCATGCAGACCGCGGCGCTGGAGCACATTGGGCGCGCCGACCCGGAGTTGCCGGTCATGCGCACTCTGCCCGCGGCCAGCGGCGAGCCGTGGATCGAGGTGACCGGGCCGGACGGCCGGGCCTGCCCGGTGCGGCTGTTCAGCTTCCTGCCCGGCGCCCGGGCCGAGGCGCCCGCCCTCACCCTCCCGGCCATCCGGTCCTACGGGCAGACCGCCGCCCGCCTGGGCCGGGCGCTGCGGGGCTTCTTCCACCCCGCCGCCGACTACGAGATCCTGTGGGATCTCACCCACGCGCTCAAGCTCCGCCCGCTCACCGGCCACCTGCCCACCCCCGGGCGGCAGGCACAGGTGAACCGGATACTGGACCGCTTCGAGGCCAGGGTGATCCCGGCGCTGCCCGGGCTGCGGGCCCAGGTGATCCACGCCGACATGAGCCTGGACAACGTGCTACTGGACGAGGATCTCCAGGTCAGCGGCATCGTGGACTTCGGGGACATGACCCACGCCCCGCTGGTCTTCGACCTGGCCGTCGCCATCGCCGACGTGCTGGCCGACCGGGACGACGCCGTCTGCGCGGCCGAGGCGATGATCGCCGGCTACACCTCGGTGACGCCGCTGGAGGATGAGGAGGCCGCGATCCTGGCCGACCTGGTGGCGGCCAGGCTGGCCATGTCGGTCACGGTCATCGCCTGGCGGCGCGGGCTGTACCCGGACCACTCCGGCTACAGCGGCACCGGCAAGTCCCTGTTCCTCGACGCGATCGAGGCGGCCGGCGCCGACGCGCTCACCGAGCGGTTCCGCGACGCCGGCCTCGGCCTGCCCTACCGGCGGGCCGGGTCCGCCGGCCTGCTGGCCCGCCGGCGCCGCGTGCTGCCCCGCTCGCCGCTGTTCTACGACCAGCCGCTGCACCTGGTCCGTGGCGAAGGCGTCTGGCTGTTCGACGCCGGCGGGCGCCGCTACCTCGACTGCTACAACAACGTGCCGGTGACCGGGCACGGCCACCCCAGGGTGGCGCAGGCGATCATCGCCCAGCAACGGCTGCTGGCCACGCACAACCGCTACCTGCACGAGGCGATTGTCGATCTAACTGAACGGTGCCAAGCGACCCTCCCAGCGTCGCTGGACGCCGTGCTCCTGGTGAATTCCGGCAGCGAGGCCAACGACCTGGCCTGGCGGATCGCCCGCGCCGCCACCGGGCGGTCCGGCGCCGTCGTCACCACCAACGCCTACCACGGGGTGACCGAGGCCACCCACGCGCTGTCCCCGGAGGAGTGGGCCGACGGCGAGCACCCGGGCCACGTGGCCGTCGTGCCGGCCCCCGACGGCTACCGCGGCCGGTACCGGCGGGAGAGCGACGGCTGGGCGGAGCGGTACGCCGCTCATGTGGACGAGGCGGCCGCGTCGCTCGGCCGCCAGGGGCTGGCCGCGATGTACGCCGACTCGGCCGCCACCGCCGACGGCGTCCTGCTGCCCCCGCCCGGCTACCTGCGCGAGGCCGCCCGCCGGGTGCGTGCCCTCGGCGGCCTGTTCGTCGCCGACGAGGTGCAGTCGGGGCACGGCCGGTGCGGCGCGCACCTGTGGCGGTTCCAGGCCGCCGGGCTCGAACCCGACCTGGTCGTGACCGGCAAGCCGATGGGCAACGGGTTCCCGGTCGCGGCCCTGGCCACCCGGTCGGAGTTGCTGGCCGCGATCCCGGAGCGCACCGAGGTGTTCAGCACGTTCGGCGGCAACCCGGTCGCCTGCGCGGCGGCGCTGGCCGTGCTGGACGTCATCGAGGACGAGGACCTGGTGGCCAACGCGGCCAGGACGGGCGGCTACCTGCGCCAGGGCCTGGCCAAGCTGGCCGAGGCACACCCGGCCATCGGCGATGTCAGGGGTGAGGGGCTGCTGACCGGCGTCGAACTGGTCGAGGACCGGGCTGCCCGCACACCCGCGCCCGCCCTGGCCCGCGCGGTCACCGAGGCCATGCGTGCCCGCGGCGTGCTGCTCGGTGCCACCGGCCCGGCCGGGAACGTGCTGAAGATCCGGCCGCCGCTGGTCTTCGGCCGCGAGCACGCCGACCTGCTGCTGTCCACGCTGGACGACGTGCTCGCGGCCCCGTGAGTGCTGGTCAGCCTTACGGGGCGGTGAATGCCCCGGTGCCGTCGGGGGAGCCCCAGCCGGTCGGGCCGTCGTAACCGGTTCCCGCCTTGCACAGGTAGGAGCCGCAACTGCCGTTGCTGCCGCTGGTGATGTCGTACAGGTCGCCGGTGTTGGCGTACGGGTACGACGCTGGGTTGGTGCCGGCCGCCGGGGTGCCGGCCAGCGCGAAGGTGGAAGCGAGGATCGGCGACGACTCGCTGGTGCCGCCGACTTCGAGCCAGCCGTCCTCGTCGTAGGTGTCGTAGATGGCCGCACCGGTGTTCGGGTTGGCGTCGGCGGCGACGTCGTTGTCGGTCCGCTTGCTGCACCCGGAGTCGGTCTGCCAGGTCGGCTTGGGCTCGTACTTCGAGCAGCCCGAGCCGGTGCCGTTCCACACCGTCTCGGTGTAGCCGCGGGTGGTGCCCGAGGCCTTGGTCAGCGTGGTGCCGCCGGCCGCGACCACGTCCTGTGAGGCCGCGGGGTAGCTGACGCCGTAGCCGCTGTCACCCGCGGAGGCCACCACGGCCACACCCGGGTGGTTGAAGTACTTGTCCTTGGCGGTGGCCTCGTTGGAGGTCTCGCTGACGCCCCAGGAGTTGGAGACGAAGTCGGCGCCGAGACTGACGGCGGCGTCGTCGCCGGTGCCCAGGTCGGCCACGGTCTGGTTCTTGGCCTCCACCGCGATGATCTTGCAGTTCGGGCAGATCGCCGACGCCATGTCGACGTCCAGCGACTCCTCGGTGGCCCAGCCCGTGTCACCCGAAGCCTTGGGCAGCGGGCTGGTCTGGCCGTTCTGGTTGACCACGGTCAGGCAGCCGGCTCCGGTGGAACTGTTGCAGGCCGGCTCGCCCCAGGCCTTCCGGTAGGTGGCCAGGTCGGACTTGACGTTGGGGTCGTTGAAGGCCTCGATCACGGCGACCGTCTCGCCGGTGCCCGCGCTGGAGGATGGCAGGTTGTAGGCGGTCTGGAAGTTGGACGGCCCGTAGCCGTCGCCGGTGGGTGCCTTGTCGCGGAAGAAGGCCGTGTCGTGCTGGACGATGCCGTTGCGGATCAGCGCCATGCAGGATGCGTACACGGTGCTCTGGGTGGCGGCGCAGGCCCGGTGATAATCGGGCGCGGGCCGGGTGGATGCCTGGGCGGCGGTGGCCGCCGTGGCCGAACCTGCGACGACCGCGAGGGTGGCGGCGGCGGCGAAGGCCGCGCGCAGCCCCCTAGGCCGTGCGGACAGTGAGGACAACACCTGCTCCCTTCGGGGGATGGAGGCCTGCCGCCACTGTCGGAGCATGGATCGTGATCGCCCATGGGGTCACTGGCCATTGTGTGGCCAGTGCCGTGTCGCAGCCAGGCCCTGGAGCACGGATAGAACTCTCTTGCGCGGATAGTACTGAGGGTACAAATTCTTCGTCAATATCCTGGTAATTCAGAAAGATGGCTTTTTGGTAAAGTAAAAAGCGCGTAATTTTCCGTTATGCCGGACTTGTCGGGATTGATGGCACGGGGTGGCGGCGCAGCGCAACCGGGCTTACCGGAGCTGACGGCCTGGTGGATTGCGCAGCTGCGGCCCGGCTCAGTCGTTGCCCTTGATCGCGATGTTGTAGACCTTGGCCTGGTAGGTGCCGGCCGCGTCCTGCGGCAGGTTGGTGAACCAGACCAGCACGTACCGCGCGCTCACCGCCTTCGGCAACCGCAGCCGCACCACGCCGCCGGCGTTGTTCGCGTGCGCGACCGGCTTCAGCGCCGCCAGCGAGGACGACGAACCGGCCCGCAGTTGCACGTCGGCGCCCGGGGTGCTGGCCAGGGTGATCACGGCGCTGCTGATCGTCGCCGTCCGGCCCATGTTCAGCAGCAGCCCGGTGCCGGTCTGCAGGTTGCCGAAGTGGCTCGTGCTGTACCAATCGGTCGCCCAGCCGGTGGACGAACTGTGGTCGATGGCCTGCGCGGCCTCCTGCTGGTTGTCACCCTGCCCGGCTCCTGAGGGGCCGAATGCTTCGGCGCTGGCCGGTTTCAGCGCCACCGGTGCGGGCGTGGACGGCGGGGCCGAGCTGGGGGTCTGGCTGGGGGTGGCCGATGCATGGGCGCTGGCGCCGCCGGTCTTGGGGTGCGTGCCCTGGCTGGCGGTGGCGCCGGCACTCGGTTTGGCCGGCGAGCCGGAAGAGAACACGTTGGTCAGCAGGTAGGCCAGCAGGCCGATGACCACCAGCGCGGCCACCGCGAAGATGGCGAGGCGGTTCTCCCGGCGGGGTGGCGGCTTGCCGCCCGCGACCGTGAAGGCCGGCCTGACACCGTTCGGCTCGGTGATCTCGGCCGGGTCCTCGGGCGCCGAGTCGAACACGCTGGAGATCCAGGAGGCACCCCGCTCACGGTCACGGGCCGGCGGCCGTGGCGGAGGCTGGCGGTCCCCTCGCGGGACCTGGCGCGGCCTCGGCGGGCGGCTCACTGGCGGCGGGGCCGGCACTGGCTCGGCCTCGCTGGGATCGCGCGGGGCCTGGTCCACGGCGTCGAATACGCTCGGCGCCGGATAGGCGGGGTCGGGCCGGCTGGGCGGCGGCCGGTGGGTGGGCGCGAACACGCTGGGCGCGCTGGCCTGGGTCGGCGGGGAAGCGGGGTCGAACACGCTCGGCGCGTGGCCGGCCGGGTCTGGTTCACCCGGCGGCTGGGATACGCGCACGTTGCTCCAGGCCTCGGCGGCCGGGTCGAGCCCGTTGAGAACCCCGTTGATCTCGTCGTATTCCTGGATCAGCGGAACCGGGTCGGCGCCGATGGCGCGGGCCATGGCCCGGATGTGACCACGGGCGTAGAAATCGCCGCCACAGCCGGAGTAGTCGTCCTCCTCGATCCCCCTGATGATGGTTTCCCTGATGCGGGTCTGGTGGCTGAGCTGGGGTACGGACAGGCCCGCCTGGCGACGTGCCTCCGCCAACGTCTCGCCGATGCTCACCGAATGCACTTCCTCCGCGCGCGCCCTGGCGGCCCGCGCAATTTGCCGGGTTGTGCTACCCAACCAGGGTAGGGGGCATGCGGGTCCGCGGCCAGGCAGTCGCCCGCGTGGCTGCCCGCGGCGTGTGGCCGGGGCAAGGGCTACGATGTGCCCGGTGAGCACGGCGCCGGACGCGGTCATCCATACCGAGGAGCTGACCAAGGTCTACCCCGGAACCGACTTCGCCGCGGTCGACCACCTCAACCTCGACATCAAGGCCGGCGAAATTTTCGGCCTGCTCGGGCCCAACGGCGCGGGCAAGACGACCACGGCCGGCATGCTGACCACTCGGGTCGTGCCGACCTCGGGGCGCGGGTTCATCGCGGGCGTTGACGTGGCGGCCCACCCGGCGCTGGCCAAACAGCTCAGCGGGATCGTGTCCCAGCAGAACACGCTGGACCGCCAGCTCACCGTGTGGGAGAACCTGTACTTCCACGGCCGCCTGTTCGGCATCGGCGGCAAAGAGTCCCGCCGGATCGCCGACTCCCTCCTTGACCAGTTCCAGCTCTCCAAGTGGGCCAAGGCGTCGGTGTACGCGCTGTCCGGCGGGATGGCGCAGCGGCTCATGGTGGCCAGAGCCATCTTCCACCGGCCCTCCGTGCTGTTCCTGGACGAGCCGACGGCCGGGCTCGACCCGCAGAGCAGGCTCGCGCTGTGGGACCTGCTGGGCGAGCTGCACGGCGAGGGCCAGACGATCCTGCTCACCACGCACTACATGGAGGAGGCCGACCGGCTGTGCGAGCGGGTGGCCGTCATGGACCACGGCAAGATTCTGGCCCTGGACACCCCGGCCGCGCTCAAGCAGAGCCTGGGCGCGGACACGGTGGTGACCGTGAAGACCGCCGGTGACCTTGGCAAGCTCGCCGAGCTGCTCAGCCAGGACATCGACGGCGTCACCAGGACCCGGCCGGTGGACGGCGGGCTCGAACTGCACATGCAGGGCACGCAACGGCTGATCCCGCGGGTGGTGATGTCGGCCGAACGCGGCGGGTTCGACCTGATGGACGTGTCGGTGGCCGAGCCGACCCTGGAGACCGTGTTCATCAACCTCACCGGCAAGGAGCTGCGGGACTGATGGCCACGTCGGTAACCCCCCAGGCGCCGTCCCGGCGGATCGGCGGCGGCCCGACCCGGTCGGTCGCGGCGGCTAGCTGGACCGCGCTGGGCGCGCTGATGCTGCGCGACGTCGTGGTGCTGCGCAAGCACCTGTGGGAATTCGTGCTGCGCACGATCATCCAGCCGGTCCTGCTCTGCTTCGTGTTCCTGTACGTGTTCCCGAAGATCGGGCAGGGCATCGGCGGGCACGGCCCGGCGGAGGAGTCGGCGTTCGCGACCGTGCTGGTGCCCGGCGTGGTCGGCATCTCGGTGATGTTCCAGGGCGTGCAGTCGATCGCGCTGGCCATGGCCCAGGAGTTCGGCTTCACCAGGGAGATCGAGGACCGGGTCCAGGCGCCCTGCCCGATCTGGCTGGTGGCCATGGCCAAGGTGCTGTCGGGCGCGGCGCAAGGCGTGCTGTCGGCCATCATCGTGCTGCCGATCGCCTCGGTGGTGCACGCGCCCGGGGTACACGCCCACCTGGACCTGCACTGGTGGATCATCGTGACGCTGGTGCCGATGGCCTGCATCGCCATGGGCGGCCTCGGGCTGCTGCTCGGCACCAGCTTCGAGCCGCGCAACATCGGGCTGATGTTCGGCTTCATCATCTTGCCGATCACGTTCCTGGGCGGCACGTACTACGCCTGGACCAGGCTCTCGCCGGTCACCGTCGGCGGCTGGCACTGGCTGCAGACGCTCGTGCTGATCAACCCGCTGATCTACGTCAACGAGGGCATGCGGGCCGCGTTCACCCAGGCGCCGCACATGCACCTGTACATCGTGTACCCGGTGGTCCTCGCGTTCGCCGTGATCTTCCTGGCCATCGGCCTGCGTAACTTCCGCCGCCGCGTGCTGTCCTGACCGCCCGGCCCGCCCTGGTTACGACGCGTCGCCGCGGGCCGCGTCGAACTCCATGGTCTGGGTCAGCCGGATGTTGTTGCCGGACGGGTCGCGGAACGAGGTGTCGATGCCGTAGGGCTGCTTGGTCGGCGGGTCGTTGAAGGCGACGCCGCGGGCCAGCAGTTCGTCGTAGCTGGCCTGGCAGTCGCCGGTCACCAGGAAGAGCGTTCCTCCGCCCCCCTTGGCCACCACGTCAGCCAGGGCCGCGCTGGTGCCGGCATCCATCATCGGCGGCCCCGGCACCGGCATGAGCACCAGCCCGACGTCGTCCTGGCCGACCGGCCCCACCACCAGCCAGCGGAAGTTCCAGGCCTCCATGGTGACGTCGGCCCTGACCTCCCAGCCGAGCGTCTTGGTGTAGAAGCTGAGCGCCTCGTCCTGGTCGTGGACCCAGAATTGCGAGTTGGCGATCTTGATCATTCGGGAGCCTCCCCGTTTTCGGGTTGCCGATTGTTCGTTCGAGAGTGTTACCGGAAGAAGCCTACGAACTGGCGGTCCCCGGGTCTTCTCGAAACGTGCGGTTCTGCGGCCGGGCGTAGGCGATCGCCACGCAGTGCGGAATCCGGACCAGCCTCGCGGCCGGCGGCCACGAGCGCCGGTAGGTCATCGGCGACTGGCCGAAGACCCGGGTGAAGCTCGCCGTGAAGGACCCGACGCTGCCGGCGCCGACGGCGAAGCAGATGTCGGCGACCGGCCAGTCGGTCACCCGGAGCAGCGCGGCGGCTCGTTCCAGCCGCCGGGTCAGCAGGTACTGGTGCGGCGACTCGCCGAAGGCGCGTTTGAACTCCCGGCTGAAGTAGGCCGGTGACAGCCCCGCGGCGCTGGCCATGTCCGCTACCGTCAGCCGCTCGGCGTAGCGGGCGTCGGCCAGGTCACGGGCCCGCAGCAGATGGCGTGCGAGCGGCGGCGCGGTCACGGGTCAAGGGTATGGGCGGCCGTCACCTCGGCCGCCGGTGGTTGCCTGGATGATCGCGGACCGGCAGGATTTCCCGGATGGGGAGCGTGCGCGCAGCAGCGGAGCCGCCGCCGGACGGCCAGCCGTCCGCTGACGTCACGGCGGAGTTCGAGGCCCGCGGCGTGGAGCGGCTGAGCCTGTTCTCCGACGCGGTGATCGCCATCGCCATCACGCTGCTCGCCATCGAACTGCCGGTGCCCAGCGGGGATACCGTGGCCACGCTGTGGGCCTCGGTGCGGCACGAGGACGGCCATTACGTGGCGTTCCTGATCAGCTTCGCCGTGATCGCCGCGTCCTGGAGTGATCATCACGATCTGTTCCGGTGCCTGAACCGTGTCGACGCGCGGTTGCGCACACTGAACTGCGGCTGGCTGCTGATGATCATCCTCAACCCGTTCGCGACCAGGCTGCTGACCGTGCGCGGGCATCCGACGGTCGACGCGCACGCGCTGCGGTTCGGGTTCTACGCGCTGCTGCAGGTGCTCGACTCCGCGCTGATGCTGGCGATGCTGCGCCACATGCGGTCCAGACGGCAGGCGCCAGACACGCCACCGGTGGTGACAATAAAGATCACCTACGAGACCAGTTTGCTCATGGTCAGCTTCGGGTTGTCGATACCGCTTTTGTTCGTCACGCCCTACGCCTGGGCGCTCTGGATCGTCCTGCCGCTGTCGACGCGACAGCTTCACCGGCTCCACCCGCACTTCCGCCGCCGGTTGGCCCGGGCTGGCTGGGTCCGCCGGTGAGCGGCGAAGCCGGGCCGGGTGAGGTGCTCGCGCCGGGCGGTGCGGCTCGGCTACCGCCGGGCGGTGCGGCTCGGCTACCGCCGGGAACTCGGGGCGATCGCCGATCCCGCCGAGCGCGAGGCCAGGTACGAGCAGCTCGTGGCGCAGCAGTACGAACGGGGCTCCTGGCGGGGCCTAGACACGCCCAGCACAAATGCCGTCTTGCGAGGGGACCAGTGCCCGCGCTGGCATGATGATCCGATGAGCTCGGGTTTCGACTACTTTTCGGCCGTTTCGGACGAGACGGCCGCAGGCACGGTCAACCTTCCTGGCGGCCCCGGTGCGCCGCTGGCGGACAGCGCCGGTGAGTCGTCGTTCGACACCGTGCACGTCCAGGGCATCGACCCGCTGGTCCAGCTCTGCACCTTGGAAGCGCTGCTGACCGAGCGCGCCTTCGAGCAGATCGTGGCGGGTCCCCGCGCGGGGCGCCCGCTGGCCGCCCAGGACGGTGGCCAAAGCCTGGTCGTGACCCTCACCGACGAGCTTCAGGCCGCGCTGGCCAAGGCCGACGACGAGATACTCGCCTCCGTCGCCGCCCCCTGGACCGAGCCGGACGAACCCTCCGGGCCAGACGACGCGCAGAGCCTGACCGGGCTGCTGCGGGGGCTGGCTGAGCTGGCCCGCCGGGCCACCGCCAAGAACGAGCGCATGTACTGCTGGATGTGTGCCTGACCTGTACTTTCAGGCGGTGAGGGCGGAGGCCGGCGCGCTGGCCGGGGCCGAGGTGTGACGGACGACCTCTTCCAGGGAGAGGCCGAGCACGGTGGCCAGGGCCGCGATGGTGAAGAAGGCGGGCGTGGCGATCCGCCCGGTCTCTATCTTGCGCAGCGTCTCGACCGGCACCCCGGACGCGGCGGCGATCTCGGTCATGCTGCGTGGCCCGCGGGCCGCACGCAGGAGCTTGCCGAGTCTTTCCCCGCGGGCACGCTCTTCGGGGCTCAACGGCGGCCGGACCATACCGTCATACTAATACCGGTATAGTTATACCGTCCGGTCGGTGGGAGGTGCGGTGTGGTCGAGATCAAGACACCGGGAGAGATCGACGCGATGCACGCCGCCGGGCAGGTCGTCGCCCAGATGCTGGCGGCCGTCCGGACGGTCGCGGCACCCGGCGCCCGGGTGTCCGAGCTGGACGAGGCGGCCCGCTCCGTGCTGGCCGACGCCCGCGCCACTTCGCCGTTCCTGGCCTATCACCCGGCGTGGGCGCGCACCCCGTTCCCTGCGGCCGTCTGTGTGTCGGTCAACGACGCCGCCCTGCACGGCCCACCGGGCCGCCGCCGGCTGTCCGACGGTGACCTGGTCAGCGTCGATGCCGGGGCCGTCGTGGACGGGTGGACGGGCGACGCGGCCATCTCGTTCACCGCGGGCGAGCCGTGCGCCCGTGACGCCGAGCTCATCGACGCCGCCAACGCGGCGCTGCGAGCGGGCATCGCCGCGGCCGTTCCCGGTGCCCGCATCGGCGACATCTCCGCCGCCATCGGCGCCGTCGGGCGCGCCGCCGGTGTCGGCATCTGCCCGGACTTCGGCGGGCACGGCGTCGGCCGGGCCATGCACGAAGACCCGCACATCCCCAATCGGGGCCGGGCCGGCCGCGGCCTGCGGCTGCAGCCGGGGCTGGTCATCGCGATCGAACCCTGGTTCCTGGCGGGCGGGCAGGACCACTACCGCATCGACCGCGACGGCTGGACCGTGCGCAGCGCCGACGGCAGCCGGGCCGCCCACGTGGAGCACACGATCGCCGTCACCCCCGACGGCCCACGCATCCTCACCACCCTGTAGCCGGTCCTGGGCATCGCCAGGCCCCGCATGCTGTCCGTCAGCGGGTGTACAGCCCATCCAGGCGGCCGCGGGCCAGGACGGGACCAGCCACCGCCGCGAACACCGCCGTGGGCTTGGCTTTGTCCAGCGCCTCCGCGCCGTCCACGGCGGTGACCGGGGTGGCGTAGGCGAAAAGCTGGAAGACGTAGCGGTGCGGCCCGTGGCCCTTGATGGGTGCGGGACCGACGTAGCCGCGGCCCATGCCAGCACGGAGCGGCCGTACCCCGGGGGCCGGGCTGTCGGAGTTCAGCCCGCCCGCGGGCAGCGCCTCCACATCGCGTTCGAGCAGGGCGACACAGTGCACGAACGGACTGCTGGTGGGGGAGTCGACATCCTGGATGACCAGCAGCAACTGGGCGGTTCCCGCGGGCACGCCGGTCCACGTCAGCGCGGGCGACCGGTTCTCGCCTCCCGCGTGCTTGCCCGCGTGCACCCGCGGAATGTCGCCGCCATGCTGGAAGTCGGCGCTGTGCAGCGTGAGGGCCTCGGGCCCGGCGAGCGCCGGGAGATTCCAGGCGAGGTTCGTCTCCCCGGCGCGCTTGTTCTTCAGCAGGGTTCCCAGAATTGGCATGCGAACTCCCCTTCGGCCTGCGGCAGATGCTGGATCGCTGCAGTGTAAGACCTGCGCTCAGGCGGAACGTGCGGCGGTGACGATGCGCTCGAGGGTGCGCCTGCCCAGCCGGCTCATGGCCGGGTTGGTCTCGGCGTAGTACCAGACCAGGCCCAGCGCCTGCTGGAAAGCCCACGCCTTGCCGCGCTCCCACTCCAGGTCGTCGCTGCGCATGTCGGCCCGCAGCACCTGCCGTGGGCCGGTGTCCAGCAGATGCCACCCGGCCACGAGATCCAGCGCGGGATCGGCCGGTCCCAGCCCGCCGACGTCGAGCACTCCGGCCAGGCGCCCGCCGGCCACCAGCACGTTGCCGGGAATCAGGTCCTTGTGGTTCATCACGTCGCCAGCGGTGCGCGGCAGACCCCGCAACTCACTCCACAGGCCGCGGAGCAGCGGGACGTCCAGCAGCCCGGCGCTGCGCTCGAAGCAGCTCTGCACGTACGCGTCGTGCCGGAGCAGGTCACCGCCCCGGCCTTCGCCGCTGAACGTCCTGCCGTGGGTGCCGAGGGTGCGCACGCCGCGGATGAACTCGGCCAGGTCGTGGGCGAACGCGACCGACTGGCCCGGGTCCTCGTCGTTGGCCGTGGTCCCTGGCAGCCACGTCTGCACCGACCAGGGCAGCGGAAATCCCGGCCCGGGCTCGCCGATCGCGACAGGTTCTGGGGTGGCGAACCGGGTGCGGCCCGCCAGTTCCCTGGCCGCCGCCGCCTCGGCCTCCAGTTCCTGGCGGGCCGCCTCGGCGTCCCCCGATTGCAGCGGCAGCCTGGCCGCCAGTGCGCTGCCGATCCGGAAGATCGCATTGACCGTCCCAGGAGAGGCGATCGCCCTGATGGGCAGTCCGCGCCACTCGGGGAACTGCGCGTCCACCAGATCGCGGACGGTCTCGGGGGAGATCGTCAGCTGACTGGCGTGCATCTTCACACCGTGAGCATCGCCGGTACCGTTATCGGCCCGCAATCTATTTTCGCATCACGCCGTCTAAGCTGGACGCCGTGACGGGGGACGAGCGGAGCCCAGGGCAGTACGCAGCCGATATCGACGCCGCGCGAGACCGGCTCGTCGCATTCGTGGAATCGCGCACCGCGGCGCCGCCCTCAGCGACCTCGTGGCCGGCTGCTCCGCCGCGGACCTGAAAGCCGGTGACGGCCGGATCGAGGGCATGGTCCGGGTCGCGATCCGCCATCCGGACAACCATCGCGCCGAGATCGACGCCGCACTGGCGGCCGGCCAGTCGGCCGGCCAGCCGGCCGACCGTAGCCTGAGCTAACCGATCACCCTGATGACGGAAATCAAGCCTGACTGACCTGAGATAACACAAATTTGTGTTATCTCAGGCAAGAATGTATTCTCATGCTATGCCGACAGATGCCGAGATCACGTTCGCCGACCATGTGGGGCGCTTCTACGCGCGCCGGTACGGGATGGCGCCGATGGTGGGCAGGCTGCTGGGTTACCTGGCGGTGTGTGACCCCCGCGACCAGAGCATCGCCGAGCTGACCGAGGCGCTGCTGGCCAGCCGGAGCGCGATCGCCGGCGCGGTCGGCGCGCTGGAAACCCTGGGCCTGATCCACCGCTCGCGGGCCGCCGGCGAGCGAATGGACCGGATCCGCATCGACATGTCCTCCTCACACGCGATGGGATTCGACGTCTCGGAGTACCGGGAACAAGGCGAGCTCGCCCGCGAGGGGCTGCGGGTGATCGCCGATGCCCTGCCCGGGCGGCAGGCGGTGCTGCTGGAGTGGGCCGCGTTCGCCGACTTCCTCGCCGAGCGGCTCCCCCTGCTGGAGAAGGACTGGAACGCGCACCGCGAAGCGCTGCGCGACGCCGGCCAGCTCCCCGCCAACCCGCCCGGCTGAGGCGCGAGCTACCCGGCCGAACCCAGGCTTCCCGCCCGACCGAAAGGACCAGGAACAATGACGAGTGGCTCAACCATGCCCGCAATCGCCGCCCGCGGGGTCCGCAAGTCGTTCGGTGATCACTGTGTGCTCGACGATGTCGACCTCACGGTCGCCGAGGGCACGATCTTCGCCCTGCTCGGCCCCAACGGAGCCGGCAAGACCACGATGGTGCGCATCCTGTCCACCCTGATCCGGGCCGACGGCGGGGACGTCCGGGTCGCCGGGCACGACGTGGCCACCGAGGCGGACGGGGTACGGGCCGCCATCGGGGTCACCGGCCAGTTCTCGGCGGTGGACAACCTGCTCACCGGCACGGAGAACCTGCGCATGATGGCCGACCTGCGCCATCTGGGCCGCCGCGCCGGCCCTCAGCGGGTGACGGAACTGCTCGGGCAGTTCGACCTCGCCGACGCGGCGGACAAGCTGCTGTCCACCTACTCCGGGGGAATGCGGCGCCGGCTGGACCTGGCGATGACCCTCGTCGGCAACCCCAGGCTGATCTTCCTGGACGAGCCCACCACCGGGCTGGACCCGCGCAGCCGCCGCACCATGTGGCAGATCATCGGCGAGCTGGCCGCCGACGGCGTCACGATCTTCCTCACCACCCAGTACCTCGACGAGGCCGACCATCTCGCCGACCGGATCGCGGTGCTCGATCACGGCCGCATCGTCGCCGAGGGGACCCCCGCCGAACTCAAACGCCGCATCCCCGGCGGGCACATTGAACTCCGGTTCGGCGACCCGGACACGCTGCGCCAAGCCGCCGGGCTGCTCGGCACCGCCCAGCCCGACCCTGAGCAGCTCGCCCTTCAGGTCCCCGGCGATGGCACCGTCGCCTCGCTGCGCCGTCTGCTCGGCCAGCTCGACAGCGCCCGCATCGAGGTCGAGAACCTGTCCATTCACACCCCCGACCTCGACGACGTGTTCTTCGCGGTCACCGGCCGTCCCAGCACTGAACCGACCCCATCGAAGCAGGAAGCCCTTCAGCCATGACCTCCCTTGCCTATACCGTCACCGACTCGGCGACGATGCTGCGCCGCAACCTCAAACATCAGCTGCGCTACCCATCGGTCACGCTGATGCTCGTCGGCATGCCCATCGTGTTCCTGCTGCTGTTCGTCTACGTCTTCGGCGGCCAGCTCGGCGCCGGGCTAGGCGGCCAGCACGGCGACCGGGCCGCCTACCTCACCTACGTCGTGCCCGGCATCTTGATCATGGCGGTGGCCTCGGCCGCGCTGGGCACCGCGATATCGGTCGCCACCGACATGACCGGGGGCATCATCGACCGGTTCCGCACGATGGCCATCGCCCGCGGCGCCGTGCTGACCGGCCACGTGATCGGCAGCATGATCCAAACCGTCATCGCCGTCACGATCGTGCTCGGTGTCGCCCTGGCCCTCGGATACCGCCCCACCGCGGGCCCGCTCGCGTGGCTGGCCGCCGTCGGGGTGCTGCTCCTGTTCACCTTCGCGCTGGTGTGGCTGTCCGCCGCCCTCGGCCTGGCCGCGAAGAGCGTCGAGACCGCCAGCAACACCCCGATGTTCCTGACCCTGCTGCCGCTGCTCAGCAGCGGATTCGTGCCGACCGGCAGCATGCCGCCCGGGTTGCGGCAATTCGCCGAGTACCAGCCCTACACTCCCGTCACCCAGACCGTGCGCGGGCTGCTCACCGGCACCCCCATCGGCATGCACGCCGTGGCCGCCGTCGCGTGGAGCGTCGGCATCGCCCTGGTCTGCTACCTGTGGTCCGTGCGTTTGTACAACCGCAGGCGGGCCGCCGAACCGAAGTGACGCCGCGAAACGGCTCCCGCGAAACGACCCCGCAGGCTAGGACACCCTGACCGACTGGCCGGGAAAGATCAGATTGGGATTTCCGATCTGAGGATTCAGCGCCTCGATTTCGGCCAGGCTAAGGCCGTGCTTCTCGGCGATCAGCGACAGGGTGTCCCCGCCCTGCACGGTGTAATACTGAGCGGCGGACGGCGGGGCGCCCGAACCGACATTCAAAATGTCGCCGGCCCACAAGACGCTGAAGGTTCCGGCGGGGTGGCCGGCCTGCGGGTTAAGCGATTCGAGCTGTGACAGGGTCAAGCTGTGCTTTTGGGCAATGGTGGACAAGTCGTCGCCCGGTTGCACCACGTAGGTGTTGGCGCCCGGAGCGGTCGGCCCCTGGACGGGGGGCGGCTCGGGCGTACCGGGGGCGCGATCGAGCAGAAGGTTCATGATGTTGACGATCTTCGCCGCGTAGTAGGGGTCACTGGCCCAGTGCCTGGCCACTCCTGCCGGGGTGGCGGAGACGTAATAAGAGCCCCCGGGTGTGAGGTAGTGCCTCTTCAGGAAGTTACCCCAGTACTCCACGCAGTCGGCCGGGCTGTGGTAGCTGCTCGCGTTCCCGTACGGGTTAGAGTCATACGCCGTGATCCCGAAGAGGTTATTTTTGTCTTCGGCGATAGCCGAGACGCCCCAGCCGGTCTCTTCGATAGCCTGTGCCATTCCCCAGAAGGCGTTGACGCCGTCGCGACCCTCGACGTCGATGAATGCTTTACCCAAACCTTGCAGCTTGCCGTGACCATTTAACAATGCGTTGATCGTGTGCGCGCTGAGGTCTGACCTGGTGAGCAATGATGAGCCGGTAGTAAACATGCCCTTTCCCCCTTCTTGATCTCCCCTTGACGTGTATTTTACCAAAATATGGGCCGGTTTGCTCCTGCCTTCCGGATGGGTACACCTGTGGTGGGAGTGATGACCGATTACGGCAGAATGTGCCTGATGAGGCTCTTCATGCCGCGTGTGACGTTGCGGTTCGTGCTGCGGCTTGGTGCGGCTCTAGCCGGCTCGGCCCTCGTGATCACCGCCTGCGGTCAGGCCGCGCCGGTTCACCGGGACCCGTCCGCCCGCCAGGGCACACCGGCCCGCCGCAGCACGCCGGCCCGCAAGCCAGCGTCCCGTTCCCCGGCCCCGGTCGCGACCGTCACGACGCGGCCGGCGGCAGGAGGCATCTGCGCGTCGGTGACGTACCCGCAGCTCGCGACCCGGATTTCCGCCGGCATCAAGGCTGCGCTGGCGGACCGCTCCTCGCTGGTCGGCTTGGCGGTGGACGACCCCGCCCTGGGCCTCACCTGCGCGTTGCACCAGCGGTGGCACGATGACGCCGCCAGCGTGGCCAAGGTCATGATCCTCGGCGCGCTGCTGCACGAACTGGCGGCGGAGGGCCGTCAGCTCAGCCCGCAGCAGTCCGAGCTCGCCGAGGAGATGATCACAGAGTCCGACGACAGCGCCGCGTCGGATCTCTGGGGCGAGGTGGGCCCGACCGCCATGCAGGACTTCCTGGATCTGGCCGGCATGACCGAGACCACGCTGGGCCCGGGCATCTACTGGGGCCTGACGCAGGTCGACGCGCACGACGAGATGCGGCTGCTGCGGTTGCTCGTCACCACGAACACCGTGCTGGACCCGGCGGCGCAGACCTACGTGCTGAAGCTGATGGCCGACGTCACGCCGTCGCAGCGATGGGGTGTTCCGGCCGGGGCCCCGGCCGACGTCACCGTGCACGTCAAAAACGGCTGGCTGCCCGACCCCGACCTATGGGTGATCAACAGCATCGGCGACTTCACCGGCCGCGACGACGACGCCTCGATCGTCATCCTGACCGAGGAAAACCCGAGCATGTCCTACGGCATCGACACCGTGCAGGCCGCCGCGGAAGCCATCAACCACGGCCTCAGCCAGAAATAGGAAGCAGAACCCGGCTCAGATCGCCGCGCGGGAGGGGATGCCGTACTGTTCCTGGTCGCCGGGGGCGGGGGTGGGCAGGAACGCCGGCCCGGCGAACTCGGCGGCCAGTTGGCCGGCGGCCCGGCGGGCCTGGCGCAGCGCCTCGTGCAGCGCCTGCCCGTAGCCGATCGACGTCGCGAGGACCTGCTCGGGAGTGCGGGCGACGCCGGGGCGCAGCCGGCCGTCCTGGCCCAGCGCGGCGAGATGGGCGCTGAGGGTGGCGTTCACCTCGTACACCGCGTCCAGCGCCTGTTCCGCCGCCCGGGCCAGCGCGAACAAGTCTTCAGGCCGCGGGTCGGCGCCACGCTGAGAGCGGTTGGCCTCAGCGATCATGGCGGCGGCCGCCCGGGTAATCGCGGCAGCGGCAGTCATCAGGAATATCCCCTTGTCACCAGCGGGCGGTTTGTCGGATCCCTGGACGACGCGGGCGGGGTCTGGCCTGCGGGTCAACCCCAGTTTAGGCCCGCAACCCTCGTAAATTAGGGCTAACCGTCATGCAAGTGGCAATCTCGGGCGGCCGGGTGCTGGCTGACTGTGACGTTGCGGCCGCTGCCACTCCTTGGTTTCCTGAACGGCTGCGCAGGCCGAAGGCGCTCCGCGGCGCAGCCGTTCAGGTAGTTAATGAAAAATGTGCAGCTCAACCCCAGCTCAGAGCGCCGAAAGCGGACGGCTGCACGCCGCCGGCCGGTGCCAGAGCAGGAGATAGCGCCAGAAGACCAGCCGCCGCACCTGAGCCCCGGGGAGCGCCGCGGTCGCGTGCTGACGGACCTGATGGGTCGTCAACGGCGGGTCAAGCACCGTCGGCATCAGCTCACGGCCGGGTTCCAGCCGGTACCAGCCGCCGTGGCCCGAGGCCCTCAGCCCGGCGAAGGCGGCCCCGAGCACCCGATGACCTGTGGCGGCCAGCAACTCGGCCGGCAGCTCCCGCGGCAGGTCGCGGCGGGGCAGTGCCACGGCGGCCAGCACGCCGCCGGGCCGCAGCGCACCCGACAGGCGCCGCAGCGCATCATCGAGAGGTAGGTGATGCAGCGCGGTGACCGACACGATCGCGTCGTAGCGGTCCGCCGGCAGCGGGTCACGCATGACATCACTCAAGATGCAGCTGACGTTGGCCGGCGTCACCCGCCTGGCCGCCTCGATCATCACCGGCGACCGGTCGAGCGCGTCGACCTGCCCGGCCCGCCGGGCCAGCTTGACCGCGAACGCCCCCGCGCCACAACCCACCTCGAGCACCTGGTCGCATCCGCGCGGAAGCTGCCGCAGCAGCAGCCGGTGATAGTAGCCGTTGTGATCCCAGTCCAGCCGACCCATCATCACATTCTGCCGGTTTACACTCACACGGTGAGCCGTCACATCAAGCGCCGGAGGCCCGCGGAGCCTGGGTCTATCCCCGCGGTCCTGGATAGCTTCCGGGCCGAGGTGCGCTTCTACCGGGAGATCGCCCCGGTGGTCGGGGTGCGGGTCCCCGGCTGTTATTCGGCCGAGGCCGGCGCGGATGGCACCGTGCTGGTGCTGGAGGATTTGTCCGCCTGGCGGCCGGGGGCCGACCCCGCGGTAGCGGCACGTCTGCTGTGCGGGATGCACCGCCGCTGGGAAGAGAGCGCGCCCAGCCGGTGGCCATGGCTGCGTCCGGTCGGAGCCGCCACCGATCTGGTGGAGGAGTTGTTCGATCGGGTCTGGCCGCGTCTAGCCTCCCGCCCTGACCTCAGTTCCGGGGCGCGTTCGCTAGGCGAGCGCCTGGTGGGGAGGGTCGTGGAGAGCGAGCTTCGCATCGGGCAGGCAGGTCCACTGACCCTGGTGCATGGGGACGCCTCCTTGCGGAACATGTGCACCGGGCCCGACGGCGAAGTCGCACTGCTGGACTGGGAGGATGTGTCGGCCGCCCCGGGGATCATTGACCTGGCCTGGCTGCTGCTGTCCTCAGTGGAGCCGGGCCAGTGGGACAGTGTGATCGCCGCTTACGGAGCCGCGGAGCATCTTGCCGTGGTGCTGCCCGCCATTGCCGTGCAAGGCCTGCTGAGCCTGGCGGACACCGATACCGGATCGGCGGAGGCGGCGGCATGGAACCGGCGCCTCGACGCTGCTGCCGACCGCATGAAGGACACCCTGTAGGCAGATGCTGGGGCCCTGGTTTCGCTCCGGCCGGGATGCTTAGCATGACCGGTGCGGGTTCCGGTCTCCTCCTCGGCCGGGCCGCTCGATCGCCGGAGGACTGACATGCTTCGTCGGGTCACACTCGCCGCCCTGATCTCGCTGGCCCCCGCCTTGGCGCTGGCCCCCGCCGCGCACGCGGCCACCCCCATGAAGGTGTCCTGCCAGACCTCCTACGAATGCATCTGGGTGTATTACAACAACGCCCAGCACACCACGGAAACCGGCACCCTGGTCATCAACTGCTCCGGCCAGCAGTACAAGTCGGGCACCACGACCTCGTACTCCACCTATGACCAGTACGCCTGCGTCAACGCGCGGCCGTAGCCGTGCAGCAGATCATCGCCCTGTCGGGCTGCGCCGTCATCGCGCGGCACTGGTTCGAGATCAACCTCGACAACGCGTCCATGGAGCACGGCGCCCGGATCGAACTGCGCGAGCTTGCGCCGCAGGAGCATCGCGGCAGCGAGTCGGCCGCGCAGATCGTCACGGCGGACCGCCCGCTGTGGCGGGCCGACCTGTTCGACCGCCTCACCGACCCACCCGGCAGCTACGGCGTGGCTCATTTCCACCCCGGGTTTTCCGGCAGCGAGCCATCCACCCGGGCCTGGGATCCGGCGCTGTCCGCCAGCCCGTGGGACTGGCTGCACGATCAGGTGGCCAGCGTGGGCGCCGCGTCCGGCCACGGGGCCTGGCCGCTCGACCCGGAAGATGCCAGCGAACTCAGCGGCCTGGCCGGTCCGGTGGTGACGGCCGCCAGGCAGTTCGCCCCGGAAGGCTGCGGTTCGGCCACGGAGTGCTTCAAGCTGACCCGGGACGTGCGCGAGTCGGTTCAGCTCATGCTGCGGTACCTGCGCCGCCCGGACCTGCTGGACGAAGACTGGGTCGCCCCCTGGCGCGAGACCGCCTAGATCTGCTGGACGTTGAACCGTTAACGCTGATCTACATGCTGAGGTTCTCCAGGAGCTACCCCAAGCGAGTCACCGGTGAACCGGCCGAGGCTCCCGCCGATCGGTGAAGCCCTTTTGCCCGGCTTAGACTCAGGAACTGTGACGGGCAGGACCCGGGCCAGAGTTGCCGCCATGCCCACCGGCGCATGCTGTGGCAGTTGCGACACCCCGCGGGCAGCCGAGCCGGGCCCAGATCAGCGGTGGCTCAGGCAGGCCCGGTACGCGCGCTGGTTGGCCTGGGCGTCCCTGGCATGGATGGCCGCCGAAGCCGCCATCGGCCTGATCGCCGGTCTCGCCGCTGGCTCAGTAGCCCTGACGGGGTGGGCACTCGGCAGCGCAATCGAGGCGCTGGCCAGCATCATCGTCGTCTGGCGATTCACCGGATCACGAATCCTCTCCGGAACCGCAGAGCGGCGCGCGCAAAGGGCCGTCGCCATCAGCTTCTGGCTCCTGGCGCCATGTATCACCGCTGAGGCCATCCGCGATCTGACCGGTAATCATCCGACCGGCACCTCGGTGGCCGGGATTGCCCTCACCGCCGCGAGCGTCATCGTCATGCCGGGCCTGGGTCTTGCCAAACACCGGCTGGGTGAGCGGCTGCGGTCTGGAGCTACCACGGGTGAGGGCACGCAAAACCTCATGTGCGCCGCCCAGGCCGCCGCGGTTCTCATCGGCTTGGCCGTCATCGCCGTCTGGCCAGGCGCCTGGCCGATCGACCCCGTCGTTGGCCTCCTCATCGCGGCCTGGTCAATCCGGGAAGGTCGCCAGTCCTGGCAGGGGGCCGACTGCTGCTGACCGTCAAGACGGCCACGACGACGCTGGCCAGCGTTCTTATCCTCCGGCCATGGCGCCGACGACGAGGTAGGGCTCGGCCCCGGTGGCGATGGCGTCGGGCAGTGGGTCGTCGGGCGGGTCGTGGGACAGGTCCTGCTCGCAGGCGAAGAACCGGATGAAGGCCCGCCGGGGTCCGCTGTCGTGGCCGCGGATGGTCCCGCGCAGCACCGGGTAGCTGGCCTCGAGGGCGTCCAGCACAGACCGCTGCGTCACCGGGCCGCTGATGTCGAGTTGCACCTCGCCCTCGACGCGGGCCAGGGTGCGCAGGTGGGCGGGAAGCACGACCCGGATCATGGCAGCGTCTGGACCTCGACCGACAGCACGGCCGGAAGGTCGCGGACGACCGGCGCCCAGGTGTCCCCTGAGTCCGCCGAGGCGTAGATCTGGCCGCCGGTGGTACCGAAGTACACACCGCAGGAGTCGAGGGCGTCCACGGCCATCGCGTCGCGCAGCACGTTGACGTAGCAGTGCTGCTGCGGCAGGCCGGTGGTCAGCGGCTCCCAATCGTCTCCGCCGGTGCGGCTGCGGTAGACACGCAGTTTCCCCTCCGGCGGGAAGTGCTGGGCGTCGCTGGTGATCGGGACCACGTAGATCGTGTCCGGCTCATGGGTGTGCACGTCGATGGGGAAGCCGAAGTCAGAGGGCAGATTCCCGGAGATCTCCCGCCAGGACTCGCCGGCGTTGTCGCTGCGCATCACGTCCCAGTGCTTCTGCATGAACAGGACGTCGGGCCGGGACGGGTGCATGGCTAGCCGGTGCACACAGTGCCCGACCTCAGCGTCGGGGTCCGGGATGCCCTCGGACTGCAGACCCCGGTTGATCGGCCGCCACGTCTGACCCGCGTCATCGGAGCGGAACGCTCCCGCCGCCGAGATCGCGGCGAACATCCGGCCCTGCTGCACGGGGTCCAGCAAGATCGTGTGCAGGCACATCCCGCCCGCGCCCGGCTGCCAGGACGGAGCGGACTCATGACCGCGGAGCTGGGGCAGCTCTTGCCAGCTCTGCCCGCCGTCACCGGAGCGGAACAGCCCGGCGTCCTCGACCCCGGCGTACACCACGTCCGGGTCATCCAGCGACGGCTCCAGGTGCCAAACCCGCGCAAACTCCCAGGGGTGCGGGGTCCCGTCGTACCACTGGTGGGTGCCGGGGGTGCCCTGGTAGGCGAACTGGTTACCGGCCGGCTCCCAGGTCGCGCCGCCGTCGTCGGATCGCTGGATAACCTGCCCTGACCAGCCGCTGGACTGAGACGCGTACAGCCGGTCCGGGTCGGCTGGTGACCCTTTCATGTGGTAGATCTCCCAGCCAGCGAAGTGCGGGCCGCTGACCTCCCACCGGTCGCGCTTGCCGTCTGCGGTCAGGATGAACGCGCCCTTGCGCGTGCCTGCCAGTACCCGTACACCACTCACGCCTGCTCCCCTCAGCGCAGCCCGGCCCGCGTGATCACGCCTGGCTGGCCGTTCCCGTGAGGTACTGCTATCACAGCCCTCTGACATTCTGACCGGAAACAGCCGCCAAACTCATCGCGGTGGGAGGGTCGTGCAGCACGCAGGGTTGGCATAGGCCGGGTTACTTGTCGGTGATGGTGAAGTTGTTGTTGCTATCGGTGGGTTTGGAGGTAACCGCCACCTTGGCGCCGCCGGTGTTGACCAGGTTGAACCGGTGCAGCTTGGCGTAAGCGGGCAGCTTGCCCAGCAGCTTGCTCACTTTGGCTACTCCCTGGCCTTGCTCTCCCCACCAGACCCGGGTGAAGTCGAAGGCGACCGGAGTGGTCTTGGTCGTGAAGTCATAGGCGGGGTAGGGCGATTGCTCGTATGCGGCGACCTGGCACTCGCTGGCGCTGGAATCGGGGTTCTCTTGCGCCCATTCCTGACCGCTGTTCTCGTCGAAGATCTCCACCAGGTACCCGGACGAGCCCTCGTTTTCGATGGTCACCTGCAGCTTGTCACCTGGCTGCACCGAGAGGGCGGTGACCGGCGAGCCGTTCCACTCGCCGAAGGCGGTGTAGAACGCCTGGTCGCCGGAGTTGTCCACCGCCACTCCACCGCTCACTCCGCCGTTCAGCCCGCCGTAGCTGTAAATGTCGTAGGAGATGCCGGGGGTGCCGGTGGGATCGGTGGCGGTGGGCACGGTGATGGTCCCGCTCATCTCGATGTAGACCGGGTAGCCGTTGTGGTTGCAGCCCACCTGCTGGTACCCGGCCACGTACAGGCTGGGATGCGGCGCCGGCACGGTGACGGCCTGGGTGCTGGCCGCCTGCGCGGCGGTGGGGAGGAGGGCGGCCGCGAGCGCGGCGGCGGCCCCGCCCGCAAGCGTGGCGAGTGTGGTACGCATCATGGTTCCCTTCGTGCTGAGGGGCGCTGCCTGTGGTCCAGGCTCACGGCAGCGGGGAGCGCGCACCATACGTAACCGCCCACAGGAGAGTTCACAGGAGCAGTGGGCAGCTGGGCGTTAGCGCGCAGTACCGGGCCGACGTACTGTGGGCGCAATGTTCTTCCCCGCACCGGCAGTGGTGAGGCGCTGGCTGTGGGCGTGCGAGGGGCGGGGCCGTGACGGAGCAGCCTTCACTGTCGTTTGCCGTGCTGCTGCGGCAGCTGCGGGGCGAGGTGAAGCTGACCCAGGAGGAACTGGCGGAGGCGGCAGGCCTTTCCCCGCGGGCGATCAGCGACCTGGAGCGGGGTGTCAACCGCACGGCGCGCAGAGACACCGCCCTGCTGCTGGCTGAGGCGCTCGGCATGACCGAGTCGGCAGGCGCGGTGTTCGTGGCGGCGGCCCGCGGGCGCATCCCGGCCGTGGATGTGCTGACCGCGCTGGGAAAGCCGGGGCGGCAGCCTGGTGCGGCGAGCCCACGGTTGTGGAACGTCCCGGCCCGCAATCTCGCGTTCACCGGCCGCGACGATCTGCTGGCGGCAGTGCGGGACCGGCTGCAGGCCGGGCAGGCAGCGGTGGTGCAGGCGCTGCGCGGGATGGGCGGAGTGGGCAAGACCCAGCTGGCGGCGGAGTACGCGCACCGTTTCGCCGGAAGCTATGACCTGGCCTGGTGGATTGACGCCGAGCAAGGGGGGCTGATCGGGGACCAGGTCGCCGGGCTTGGGCAGGCGCTGGGATGCATCCCGCCCGGGGCTGGGGGCGAGGCGGTGCGGGCGGCAGTCCTGGCCGAGCTACGCCAGCGCGGCCGATGGCTGCTGATTTTCGACAACGCCGAGGCCTCCGAGGATGTGGCGCCGTGGCTGCCGGGAGACGGCGGGCATGTGCTGATCACTTCCCGTGCGGGTGGCTGGGGCGAGGTCGCCGTGCCGGTCGAGGTGGATGTGCTCACCCGGGCCGAATCGATCGAGATGCTGCGGCGCCGGACCGCGTGGATCACCAAAGCCGACGCAGACGGGCTCGCCGCCGAACTCGGCGACCTGCCGCTGGCCATCGCCCAAGCCGCCGGGTTCATGGCCGACACCGGCACTCCGGCGAGCCAGTACCTGGGCCTGCTGCGGACCCGGGCCGGGCCGCTCCTCGACCAGGGAGCGCCGGGGTCTTACCCACGGTCGCTGGCGGCCGGGACCGGGGTGATAGCAGCGCGGCTATCCGATGACGACCCAGCCGCTGCCGAACTGGCCAGCCTGTGTGCCTTTCTCGCGCCCGAGCCGATCCCCGAGGACCTGTTCACCAGCGCCGCCGAGCTGTTGCCGGGTGAGCTGGCCGCCCGGGCTGCCGACCCGCTGGCCTGGCGGCAGACCCTGGCGCGGATGGCGAGGCAGTCACTCGCCCGCATCGATCACCGTGGGCTGCAGATGCACCGGCTCACCCAGGCCATCCTCCGCGACCGGCTCACTCCCGCACGCGCCGCCACCACGCGCAGGTGCACCGAGGCGATCCTGGCGGCCGGTGACCCCGGCGACCCGCCCGACCCCGCCACCTGGGGCCGCTGGGCCCAACTGATGCCGCACGTGCTGGCCGCCGACCTGGCTGCCACCGATAACCCCGCGCTGCGCCAGCTGGTCCGCCGCCTGTGCTGGTATCTGATTGAACGCGGTGATGCCCGCACCCCCCGTGAGCTCATGAGCCGTCTCTGCCAGCAGTGGCGCGATCGGCTCGGCCAAGATCATGAGCACACGCTGATGGCCGCTCACTATCACGCCTGGGCACTGCTGGAGACGGGCCATTACGCCGAATCCCGCGACCTGAACCAAGACACCCTGGCACGCCGGCGTCGCATCCTGGGAGAAGATCACCCCGACACCCAGCACTCCGCCCACAACCTCGCCCTCGTCCTGCGGATGCTGGGTGAGGTGCGGACCGCCCGCGACCTGGACCACGACGCCGTGGTCCGCCAGCGCCGCATGCTGGGCGAAGACCACCCGAGTACGCTGCGCTCGGCCAGCAATCTGGCGGCTGATCTGCGGGAATTGGGTCAGGTGCGGGCCGCTCATGATCTGGACCGTGACACGTTGCAGCGCCGCCGTCGGGTGCTGGGTCATGATCATCCCGACGCCCTCAGCTCGGCTAGCAATCTGGCGGCTGATCTGCGCGAATTGGGTCAGGTGCGGGCCGCTCACGATCTGGACCAGGACACCTTGGCACGTCGGCGTCGTGTCCTGGGGGAGGCCCACCCCGACACCCTGCACTCCGCCCGCAACCTGGCCACCGGGCTCCGCGAGCTTGGCAAGGCTTGAGTCCAGCAGGTGCGCGATACTATCCAGCCCACATGACGGATCCCCGCCTGAAGGAGAAATGATGCATCGCATCGCATTAACCCTCGCTGTGGCTACCGCCGTCATCACGGCAGGCGCGGCCAGCTCGGGGGCCGCCCTGGCCGCCTCCCATCCCGCCATCAACAACAACAGTTACTACCTGTCGCTGGGCGACTCGCTCGCTCAGGGCGTGCAGCCCAACGCGCAGGGGGAAAGCGTAGAGACCAATCAGGGCTACGCCAACCAGCTCAACACCGCGCTCCGCCAGACCAACCCCTACCTGCATCTGGTCAAGATGGGCTGCCCGGGTGAGACCACCGCCACCATGATCTCCGGCGGCATCTGCTCCTACCCGCAAGGCTCGCAGCTCGCCCAGGCCGTCGCGTTCTTGCACAAGCACGCCAGCCAGACCCAGCTGGTCACCATCGACATCGGCGCCAATGACCTGAACCCCTGCGTCGTGCTGACCAACACGGCCAAGCTACTCAAATGCCTGGGGAAGGTCATACCGCAGACGGTGGCCAACCTGGGCCAGATCATGACCGCGCTGCGCGGCGCCGACCCCGGCACCATCATCGGCATGGACTACTACGTCCCCGAACTCGCCGACTGGCTGAAGGGCACCAAGGCCGCGCAGGACCTCGCGCAGGCCAGCGTCGTGCTGGGCAAAGCCTTTAACAAAGACCTGGCCGGTGTGTACAAGGCGTTCGGCGCCCCCGCCGCCAACGTGTACGCAGCGTTCAAGACCAGCGACTTCACCGACACGGTGACCACGCCCCAGTTCGGCACCATCCCGCTCAATGTCGCGCTGCTGTGCTCCTACACCTGGGAGTGCGCCTCACCACCCGTGGGGCCCAACGAGCACGCCAACGTGCTCGGTTACGGCGTGATCGCCAAGACCTTCCTGACCACGTACCTCAACGCGTCCAAGACTGGGTGACAGGCGCCAGCCTCCAGACGGCGTGGAAGCGTCGTAAGTACGGGGTGCACCACGGCTGGACGGCAGCGGCGGACTGCTGGGCAGAGCACGGGAGTTTCCTTTGTCCGGGGTGTGCGCGGTCACTGTCGACCGGTCCGGCAACCTGGTGGTTGCCGACGAGACCAACGAGCAGGTCCGGGCACATCTACACGGTGGCGGGCACTCACGACGGAGGGTTCTCCGGTGACGGCGGCCCGGCCACCGGCGCCGACCTCGATCGCCCCTCCGGGGTGACACCGGAGGTCCCGTCCGGAGTGGCGGTGGACGGCGCGGGCAACCTGCTCAGCGCCGACAGCAGCAACAACCGCATCCGGGAGGTAGCGGGCTGAGGACGTAGGCACGGCCCCCGGCGCCTTGGCCGCGTCCAGGCCGAGTGTCTTCCTGGGGACCTAAGATCATGCCTATGGCTACCCCTTCCGCGCGCTGATGCCGGCGGCTGGGTGGGCGCCGGTATTCGCGGTGGCGGTGGTGGTCAGCCTGGCGGCGAGCTGGCTGCTGGTGTCGCGGCTGGAACGGCTGGGGGAGCGGGCCGGGTTCTCTGAGGCGTGGCTGGGGCTGGTGGCGGCGTTCGCCGCGGACGCTCCGGAGGTCACGTCGGCGGTGACGGCCCTGGTGCGGGGCCAGGCTAGTGTCGGGGCCGGGGTGGTCATCGGCTCGAACGTGTTCAATCTCGCCGCGCTGCTGGGGCTGAGCGCGGTGGTGGCGGGGCGGATCGCCTTTCACCGGCGGGTGGTGCTGCTGGGTGGCGTGCCGGGGGTGTGGATCGCCGCGGTGTGCCTGATCACGGTGGCGGGTGTGGTGCGTCCGTGGGCCGGGCTGGTGCTGGCTGGGTTGGTGCTGGTGGCTTACGGGGTGCTGCTAGGCCTGCGGCGGGCGCAACTGGAAGGCTTGCGTGTGCCGGTCCGCTGGCGGGCTTGGCTGGTCGCGGCGGTGCACGAAGAGGAGGCCGAGCTCAACGAGGCGATCCGGCCACAGCCTGGCACCTGGCGTGACGGTGTGGCGGCCATCGCCGCCTTGGTCGTCGTGGTGGCGGCGAGCGCGCTGATGGAACAGGCCGCCAGCGCGCTCGGGCAGCGGTACGCGGTGCCCGACATCGTGACCGGTGGGCTGGTGCTCGCGGTCGTGACCAGCCTGCCCAATGCGGTGTCGGCGATCTACCTGGCTCGCCGGGGCCGCGGTGCGGCGGTGCTGAGCACCGCGCTGAACAGCAACGCGATCAACGTCGTGGCCGGCCTGCTGGTCCCGGCCAGTCTGACCGGGCTCGGGCCGCGTTCTGGTCAGGGAATGCTGGTGGCGGGGTGGTATGTGGGCCTGACCGTGCTCGGCCTGGCATTGGCCTACCGGGGTGGTGGCCTCAGCCGCCTGCCGGGTCTGCTGGTCATCGCGGGTTACCTGGCCTTTGTCATCGCCTTGGCGGTCAGTGTGGCCGCGGGCGGCGTGGTCAGCGGGCCGGTCATCGTGCTGCCAGCGA
>DATAWQ010000161.1:0-30427 GCA_036267135.1 Streptosporangiaceae bacterium
GCCAGCCCCGGCCCGGGCGGTGCGGTGTCCAGCGGGTCGCCTTGGCCGAACCCGAAGCCCGGCCCGCCCACAGTGGGCGGCACCTGGGGCGGGAACCCGTCCGGCGGCACGATCCCCTCCGGCCAGGCCGCCGGGACCACAGGCGCCGCGGAGGTGCGGGCCCGCGGTTCAGGTGCGGCCGACCCAGGTTCGGTCAGCCCGGGCGGGCAGCCAGGAGTCTCGCCCAGCCAGGCGGCCGGCGAGGGGGAGGCGGGGGTCTGCGGGTCTTCTTCGGACAAACCGGCCAGGACATCCAGGTCAGGATCGGGATTTGTCCAGCAGAAGTCATCATCGGGCGGCACGAACGGCTCCTCCAGCGCCGTCTCTACAGACAGGGTGTGATCCTCAGCGAGGACGACAGCGACCCCGGCCGGTGTGATCCCGCCGCCAGCCGTCACGTCCACCCCGATCGGCCGGGTGTCATCCAGTCCAGGGAGGCCATGGCCGGTGAGCGAGGCCAGGAACGTGGGCAGCAACGGTCCACCACCCCCAAGCCCGTGATCCCTGGGGGAGGAGGAGCCAGATGGCTGGCTACCGGGCGGCATCGCCCACCTCCCTTCACGCCGGACGCTAGTGATCAAGCTCGGATGATGTTCTTCGAACACTATATCGTCCAGCCCTGACAAAATGGGCCCGTACGCACGAGCGGCACCCGCCGCGTCTAGAGATAGCCAAGATCATCTGCTGGCTGACCGCCACGGGACCCGGCACCGGACACGAACCAGAGGCCGATAGCTTCTGCCGCAACGCCGTTGGCCCTCTTCGGCAACGCCGTTGGCCCGCCTCTGGCAAGGCTGCTGAGCGGCCCAGCACCTACTGGACGAACGCCAGGCACCGGCGGAGGTTGTGCTCGGCGATCGCCAGCATCGGCTCGCGGTCCGGGAAGTCGCCGTCCAGCAGCCGGAGCGGCCCGGCCACCAGTGACAGGTACAGCGCGAGTGAGTACAGATCCAGCCGCTCGTCGTCGAGCGCGGCCGGCCGCAACCACCGGTAGTGCGGCCCGAAGCGCAGCCGCAAGAACGCGTGCTCCCACTCGGCGTCAAAGAACATCAGTCCCTCGATGTCGATGAGCACCGGCGCACCCAGCCCGTCCACCAGCACGTGATCGGGGCCGAGCGCACCGTGCACCAGGCCGGTCCGGGTGCGCCCGGACCGGTCACAGCCTGCCCGCGTCGACGATCCGGCGGAGGAACCGCTGGGTGCGCTCGTCGCGCGGGCTGGTGAACAGTTCGGCCGGTGGCGCGTCCTCGACGATCGCGCCGTCCTCGAGGAAGCAGACCCGGTTCGCGATGTCCCTGGCGAACCCCATCTCGTGCGTGGCGATCAGCATGGTCATGCCGCTGGCGGCCAGCTCGCGGATGACGTCGAGCACCTCGGCCACCAGTTCGGGGTCAAGCGCACTGGTGACCTCGTCGAGCAGCATGATCTGCGGCCGCATGGCCAGCGCGCGCACGATCGCCACCCGCTGCTGCTGGCCGCCGGACAGCCGGTCCGGGAAGTCGGCCTCCTTGTCCTGCAGGCCGAACCGGCGCAGCAGCGTCCTGGCCTCCTCCTCGGCCGCCGCCCGCGGGGTGCCGAGCACCTTCACCGGGGCCAGGGTCACGTTACGCAGCACGGACATGTGCGGGAACAGGTTGAACGACTGGAACACGATGCCGATGTGCCTGCGCACCAGGTTGTCGTTCACGCCGTCGGCGGTGATGTCCTGGCCCGACAGCCAGATCCGGCCCGAGTCGATGGGTTCGAGCAGGTTGATGCAGCGCAGCAGCGTGGACTTGCCCGACCCCGAAGCGCCGATCAGGCAGATCACCTCGTGCGCGGCCAGGGACAGGTCGATGCCGTCCAGCACCAGGTTGGCCCCGAACGACTTGCGCAGCCCCTCGATCCTGACTGCCTCCTGCGGGTCCTGCGCCGGGTCGCCTTGCTGGGCCGGGTCGCCGGGCGGACCGGTCACAGCGTGACCCCGGCGAGCCTGCGCCGCCGGTCCCTGGCGATGAGGTGGTCGGTGAACCTGGCGAGCGGGATCGTCAGGATGAGGAACAGGATGGCCGCCACCGTGTAACTGGAGTAGTTGAACACAGTGTCGCTGTAGATCTCGGCGGCCTTGTTCGCCTCGATGGCGCCGAGTATGCCGACCAGCGCCGTGTCCTTCTGCAGGCTGATGAAGTCGTTCAGCAGCGGCGGGATGATCGTCCGCACCGCCTGCGGCAAGATCACGTGCCGCAGCGCCGTCCACTGGGACAGGCCGAGCGAACGCGCCGCGGCCACCTGGCTCTGGTGCACCGAGTTCAGGCCGGCCCGGTACACCTCGGACACGTAGGCCGAATAGGACAGCACCAGGGCCGCCACCCCGTAGACCGCCGCGGACTGGGTGGACAGGAACTGGAGCGAGAGGGCGGGCATCCCGAAGCCGAGCGCGAAGATGACCAGGATCAGCGGCACGCCGCGGAACAGGTCGACGTAGACCGTGCTGATCACGCGCAGCGGGAACATCACCGGCCCGGTGGACTGCCGGATCACGGCGATGAGCAGCGCGAACGCCAGGATGATGACCTCGGCGGCCAGGAACATCCTGATGTTCAGCCACAGCGCTTCGCCAACCGAGTAGTAACCCTGGCGCGGGTTGCCGATCAGCGCCTGCCACATGTCGTGCGGGCTGAAGAACGTGTGCCGCACCTGCTTGCTGCCCGGCGCCGCCAGGAACAGCGCGGCCAGCGCGGCCAGCACCACCACCGTGCTCGCGGTGGACAGCGCGACGGCCCGGCGCCGGCTCATCCGCTTGCGGGAGCCGAAGGTGGTTAGCGCGTTGCCTCGTCCGGTGCTCAGCAGCCGTGAGCCGCGTCCGTCGTCGATGCTCAGGGCTTGATCACCGGGACCGAGAGGTAGATCTGCAGGTACCGCTCGGCCAGCTTGTGCAGCGTTCCGTTGCTGGTCAGCGTCGTGAGCGCCTTGTTCACGCAGGCCACAAGCGGGTCGCCCTTGTGGAATAGCAGACCGAAGTGCGCGCCGGTGCTGGGGAACTGGCCCACCATCAGCGAGTGCGGGATCTCCGACGAGGAGATGTACTGTGCGGTCGGCGTGTCGGCGACCAGGGCCGCGATCTGGTGGGTCTGCAGCGCCTGCTTCGCATCGTTCAGCGTCTCGAACACCTTGGGCGTCTGGGTGGGCTGGATGCTGGCGTTGATGAAGGCCAGGCTGGTCGTGCCGACCTGGTCACCGAAGACGTAGCCCTTCAGGTCGGCCGGCGTGTGGTGGGTCACGATCGGGGTGCCCTTGAGCGCCACCAGCGCCTGCTCGTCGTCGTAGTAGCTGATCGAGAAGCTCACCGCCTGAGCCCGCTGCGGCGTCACCGAGACCTCGTTGACGTCGAAGTCGAACTTCTTCGGCCCGGGCGCGTAGGAGTCGTTGAACGGCTCGTAGGTCCAGTGCACCTGCGACTTGGAGAATCCGAGCTGGGCCCCGACCGCGTAGGCGACCGCGCTCTCGTAACCCTGGCCGTCGGCTGGGTTGTTGTTCTCGAACCAGGGCGGATAGGCGGGCTTGTCCGTCGCGACGGTCAGCACGCCCTTCTGGTACAGGTCCCGCTGAAGGGCCGAGTGCGAGCAGGAATTGCCGCTGGCCTTCGGTGTGTTCGCGATGCTGCTGCAGCCGGCCATCGTGACGGTTGCCGTCGCGAGAGCCGCTGCCAGCGCAGTGAGCCGTATCCGCACGCCGCCCCACCTCCCGGCCGGGCCGTAAGAGGCTACCCAGCCCTGTGCCACCCGGTCTGTGTCACCAGGTCTGTGTCACCAGGTCTGGGCCGCCCGGTCATGGGCCGCCCGGTCTGTGCCACCCGGTCCTGGCAGGTCAGCCTACTTGCCTGCGCTGCCCGGCGACGAGCACTTTTGCGTGTCGAAACGGGCTCTCGTCAACGGCCCCAGCCCGCACCCGGACTGGCAGGGCCGGGGACCTGGCGTGGCATGATCCCGGCCG
This sequence comes from Streptosporangiaceae bacterium, assembly GCA_036267135.1. Classification (GTDB taxonomy): domain Bacteria; phylum Actinomycetota; class Actinomycetes; order Streptosporangiales; family Streptosporangiaceae; genus PALSA-505. The sequence goes on from DATAWQ010000161.1 coordinate 4,012, forward strand.
TGTCCGGTAGAGAATGAGTCGGCGGCCACGCGGTGTGGCGGGGCCGGACGGGCGAGGAGGCGGGGCGATGGAAGCCGAGCACGTGGACGTGGTCGTCATCGGCATGGGTCCTGGCGGTGAATACCTGGCCGAGAGCCTGGCCGAGGCCGGCCTGTCCGTGGCTGGCGTCGAGCGACGGCTGGTCGGCGGCGAGTGCCCCTACTACGGCTGCGTTCCGTCCAAGATGATGATCAGGGCGGCCAACCTGCTGACCGAGGGCCGCCGCATCCCAGACATGGCGGGCTCCGCGCAGGTCACCGCCGACTGGGCGCCGGTCGCCGCGCGGATCAGGAAGGAAGCGACCGACAACTGGGACGACCAGGTGGCCGCCGACCGGTTCGAGGACAAGGGCGGCATGCTCGCCCGTGGTCAAGGACGCATCACCGGCCGCGGCGAGGTCACCGTGGACCGGCCCGACGGCCCGCCGCGGACCTTCCTGGCGCGCCGCGGGATCGTGATCAACACCGGCACCGAACCCGCCATCCCGCCCATCGAGGGGCTGGCCGGCACCCCCTACTGGACCAACCGCGACGCGATGAGGACCGAGGAGGTCCCGCGTTCGCTGATCGTGCTCGGCGGCGGCGCCATCGGCAGCGAACTCGCCCAGATCTTCGCCAGGTTCGGGGCGGAGGTCGCGGTGGTCGAGGCGATGCCCCGGCTGCTGTCGTTCGACGAGCCCGAGGCCGGGGATCTGGTGGCGAAGGTCTTCGCCCGGGAGGGGATCACGGTCCGCACCGGGGCCAGGGCCGAGCGGGTGGCCCACGACGGGAGCCAGTTCACCGTCGAGGTGGGTGGTGAGCACCTGCGGGCCGACCGGCTGCTGGTCGCGACCGGCCGGCGCAACAACCTCGCCGGCCTCGGGCTCGGCGCGGTCGGCCTGGACGAGAGCGCGCGGGCGGTCGAGGTGGACGACCGGATGCGGGCCGCCGACGGCGTCTGGGCGATCGGCGACATCACCGGTCACGGCGGCTACACCCACATGTCCATGTACCAGGCCGAAATCGCCCGCCGCGACATACTCGGCGAGGACGGGGCCACCGCGGTCTACCGCGCGGTGCCGCGGGTCTCCTTTACCGACCCGGAGGTCGGCTCCGTCGGCCTCACCGAGGCCCAGGCCAGGGACCAGGGTCTGACCGTGCGCACCGGCGTCGCCCAGATCCCCCAGACCGCCCGCGGCTGGATCCACAAGGCGGGCAACGACGGCTTCATCAAGCTCGTCGAAGACGCCGGCCGGGGCGTGCTCGTCGGCGCCACGTCGGCCGGCCCGACCGGTGGCGAAGTGCTGAGCGCTCTGGTTGTGGCCGTCCACGCCGAGGTCCCCACCGCCACCCTCCGCAACATGATCTACGCCTACCCCACCTTCCACCGCGGCATAGAGGACGCACTCAAGAACCTCACCGCCTCCTAGCCGGAGCGAGGGGTGAGGGTGAGGCCCGGGCGGGGTCTGCACAGGGGGAACGGTGCGACAACGTACCCCTTAGAGGGATTACGTTGTCACAACCACACCCTGTGGGTTGAGTGGACGGGTCGCTGGGAGTGGTGGCGGCACCATATGGGTTGGACGGGTGACCGCTAGCTGGTTGGACGGGCGGGTTGCTAGCTAGCGGTGGCGGCGACGGTGTCGAGGACTTGCTGACCGTACTTGGCGAGTTTGGCTTCGCCGACACCGCTGACGGTGGAGAGCTGGGCCAGGGTGGCGGGACGCTCGGCGGCGATCTGGCGCAGGGTCTTGTCCTGGAAGATCACGTAGGCGGGTAGCCCCTGCTCCCTGGCCACGCCCGCCCGCCACGCGCGCAGCTCCTCGAACAGTTCCTTGGCCTCGGCCGACAGGTCCTCTGGCGCCACCGGGCCGGCGCCACCGGCCGCGGACCGGCCACCGCCGCTGCCCCGCCCGCCGCCGGACGAGCCGGAACGTGAGCCGGCCGCCCTGGCCGGGCGCTCGGGTTCGCGCCGGAGCGAGACCTCGCGGCCCTTGTAGAGCACCTCGCCGCTGGAGGCGGTGAGCACCAGCGCCCCGTGGTCGGGCTCAACGGTGAGCAGGCCCTGGGCCAGGAGCTGGCGGACCACGCCGCGCCACTCGGTCTCGCGCAGCTCGACCCGGGTGCCGACGCCGAACACGGACAGCGTGTCGTGGTGGAACTGGCTGATCTTGGGCGTGTTCTTGCCGAGCAGGATGTCGATGACGTGCCCGGCGCCGAACTTCTGGTCGCGCTCGTTGCGCAGCCGGGTGACGGCGGACAGCACCATCTGCGCGGGGATGGTGCCGTCCCAGGTCTGCGGCGGGGACTGGCAGGTGTCGCAGTTGCCGCAGGCGCCGGCCTGCTCGCCGAAGTAGCCGAGCATCTGGGACCGGCGGCAGCCGGCGCTTTCGCACAGCGCCAGCATGGCGTCCAGGTGCGCGCCCATCCGGCGCCGGTGCGCGGCGTCGCCGTCGGAGGTGTCGATGAACTTGCGCTGCATCACCACGTCGGCCAGGCCGTAGGCCAGCCAGGCGGTGGAGGCCAGGCCGTCCCGGCCGGCCCGGCCGGTCTCCTGGTAGTAACCCTCGACCGAGCGCGGCAGGTCCAAGTGGGCGACGAACCGCACGTCGGGCTTGTCGATGCCCATGCCGAACGCGATCGTCGCGACCATGACCAGGCCGTCCTCGCGCAGGAAGCGGGCCTGGTTGAGGGCCCTGGCCCGCGCGTCCATGCCCGCGTGGTAGGGCAGCGCCTCGATGCCACTGGCGGTCAGGAAGTCCGCGATCTTCTCGGTCGAGCTGCGGGTCAGGCAGTAGACGATGCCGGCGTCGCCGGCGTGCTCGGTGCGCAGCAGGTGGAGCAACTGCCGCTTCGGCTCGTTCTTCGGCACGATCCGGTAGCAGATGTTGGGCCGGTCGAAGCTGGCCACGAAGTGACGCGCCTCGGCGAGGTTCAGCCGGGTGGTGATCTCGGCCCTGGTCGCCTCGGTGGCGGTGGCGGTCAGTGCGAGCCTCGGCACCTTGGGCCAGCGCTCGTGCAGGGCGGACAGTTCGAGGTAGTCGGGGCGGAAGTCGTGACCCCACTGGGCCACGCAGTGCGCCTCGTCGATGGCGAACAGGGAGATAGCGCCGCGGTCGAGCAGCCGCACCGTGGACTCGGTCCGCAGCCGCTCCGGCGCCAGGTAGAGCAGGTCCAGCTCGCCGCCCAGGAACGCCGTCTCGACCTCGCGGCGCTCATAGCCGTCCTGGGTGGAGTTGAGGAACCCGGCCCGGACGCCGAGCGCGCTCAGCGCGCTCACCTGGTCCTGCATCAGCGCGATGAGCGGCGAGATCACCACGCCGGTGCCGCCGCGCACCAGCGCGGGAATCTGGTAGCACAGCGACTTGCCGCCGCCGGTCGGCATGAGCACGAGCGCGTCGCCGCCGTCGGTGACATGGTCGATGATCTCTTGCTGGCTGCCGCGGAACGAGTCATAGCCGAAGACCCGGTTCAGGATCCGCCGGGCCTCGCTGACATCGGTGCCGGGCACAGTGCCCGTGACGGGGGAGGTCACCCCGCGATTGTATGAGCGGGTGGCGACGTTCTGGCCGTTATCGCCAGGCGGAGGGGTCCGACGGCCGAACATCGGTCGAGCCGGCGGCCGGGTACGCCCAGGCTCGGAAGGCCCCGTCGATGAGCGCCTGCAGGCCCAGCTCGAAGCGCTGCTCCAGGCGGCCGGGGTCGGTCGCCGAGCGGGCGGCCGGGTCGTCGGCCAGGGCGGCCAGGTGCGGGAAGCGGCCGGAGCTGAGCTGACCCTCGACGAACTGCATGATCGCGGCGACCTCGGCGGGGTCGGGCTCGGGGCGGGTGTGGACCTGCAGTTCGGAGGCGCGCAGCACGTGCCCGAACACGTAGTCGTCCACGATCGTGAGCAGGTCGAGCTTGCCCCTGGTGTCGAACGGCGCGCCGGCCAGCGCGGCCATGGACTGCTCGAAGTGGCGCAGGCCGTTCGGGCCCATCGGCGCGCCCCGGCTGGCGCCGCCCTCGCCCTGCAGGGCCTGCATGGCCCACGGGTGGCGCAGGTACATCGCCCGGGTCCGGTAGGCCAGCATGGTCAGCGCGCCGCGCCAGTCGCCGGGCAGATCCTCGTGGGGCACGACCGTCTCACCCATGAGCGCGTCGTCCATGAGCGCGGCCAGCTCGGCCTTGGTGCTGATGTAGCGGTACAGGCTCATCGTGCCCGAGCCCAGCTCGGCGGCGACCCGGCGCATCGATACGGCGGCGAACCCGTCGGCGTCCGCGATGTCCAGCGCGACCGAGGCGATCTGCTCGCGGCTGAACCGCGGGCGGCGGGCGGTGGGCTCCGGCCTGGTCCAGATCGGGCCTTGGGCGAGGCCGTCGAGGTTCGCTGACACGCTGATAGAGTACACCGTACCCTTCATGGGGTACAACGTACGCTCGATAGGTACGGCGTACGCCATATGAAGGGTACACCGTACGCCTCCCATTTCAGGGCGGCGCGAACCCCGGACGGGCGTGGCTTAATTCAGGCTCCATCCATAGCTAACGGCCAGGGGGTTTTCTGTTGGTCATGGAGCCGGGCCTAGGCCAAGGTTCAGGGCTCCTGCCGATGCGGGTCCAGCCTCCCGGGCCGGTCGGCTGTGGGCGATGACGCTCACCCGCCAAACGGGGGACGGCACCTTCGGCGTCTGGGGTACGCCGCAGGTGCCGTCCGGCGGGAGCAGCGGATGCCGGGCGGGGGAAGCGGGCGCCGTCCGGCCGGAAAACCGCGGACGCCCAGTGCGAATTCCCAGTGCGAAGCCGCAGGTAGTCAGCGTGAAGCCACCGAAACGGGTGGCATTGCCGCAATTGACACCTGATCGCATCTTTAAAATGGCCGATTCACGGTACTTAAAGCCTCTGAAGATTGGACCGGGCCACGGCCAGCATCGCCACCCGGGCCAGGGCAGTTCGGAGGTTCAAACGATGCGGATCATAGGGGTCCTGCTGCTGATTTGGCTGGTCATCGGCGCGATAGCGGGTGGCCAGCGCGGCTACTACAACGGATCGAGCACCAACTGCGCCAGGTTCGGCAACATTACCGCGACGATCTTCGCGGGCCCGCTGAACTACACCGGTGTGAACCCGAAGGTTCACTGCCACGTCCCCAAGCCGAGCAGTTAACCTACGCCGGAACGTGAATCAGGCCGTGTCCCCGCTAAGGGGGCACGGCCTCATTCATGGACCGGTCAGGCGGGTCAGGACTTCTTCTCGTCGTGGCCGCCGAACCCCTTGCGCATGGCCGACAGCACCTTGTCCGCGAAGTCGTCGAGGCCACGGGACGCGAACCTGGAGTACAGCGCGTTCGTGAGCACCGGGGCCGGGACGCCCTCGTCGATCGCGGCGATCGACGTCCACCGGCCCTCCCCGGAGTCGGACACCCGCCCGGAGAACTCGTCCAGGCCGGGCGACTTGTACAGGGCCTCCGCGGTCAGGTCGAGCAGCCAGGAGCCGACCACGCTGCCGCGCCGCCACACCTCGGCCACCTCGGTGGTGTCGATGTCGAACTGGTAGAACTCGGGCTGCTCCAGCGGCGCGGTCTCGGCGTCACCCGCGGCGGTCTGCTTGCCGATGTTCGCGTTGCGCAAGATGTTGAAGCCCTCGGCAAAGGCGGCCATCATGCCGTACTCGATGCCGTTGTGCACCATCTTGACGAAGTGGCCGGCTCCGTTGGGGCCGCAGTGCAGGTAGCCCTGCTCGGCGGTGGACGGGTCACCGGCGCGGCCTGGAGTGCGCTCGGCGGAGTCCAGGCCGGGGGCGATGGTGAGGAAGATCGGCCTGAGCCGGTCCACGGCCGCGTCGTCCCCGCCGATCATCAGGCAGTAGCCGCGGTCAAGCCCCCATACCCCGCCGCTGGTGCCGCAGTCGATCAGGTGGATACCCCGGCCGGCCAGGCCCTTGGCCCGGGCTATGTCGTCCCGGTAGTAGGAGTTGCCGCCGTCGATGATCGTGTCGCCCTGCTCCATCAGCGAGGCGAGTTCGTCGATGGTCTTGGAGGTGATGTCGCCGGCCGGGACCATGACCCAGGCCGCCCGCGGCGCCGTCAGCTTGGCCACGAAGTCGGCCATCGAGCTGGCGCCGGTCGCACCGTCTTGTTCCAGGCCCTTGACGGCCTCGGGGTTCACGTCGTAGACCACGCAGTGGTGCCCGTCGCGCATCAGGCGGCGGACGAGGTTGGCCCCCATCCGGCCCAGCCCGACCATGCCGAGCTGCATCGGGTTGCTTGTTGCCATGTTCCTCAGTCTCCTTCGCCGGCTACGTGCCGGGGTCGTGTCGGTCAGGTGGTCGGCCTGGGCAGCCAGGGCTGGTGCCAGGGGGCGTGCCCGCGGACCAGGGTGTCGGCCTCGGCCGGCCCCCACGACCCCTGGGCGTAGGGCGCCGGTTTGGGGTCGCCGCACAGCCTCTCGACCAGCGGCTGCAGCACCCGCCAGGTCTCCTCGACTGCGTCCTCCCTGGTGAACAGCGCGTGGTCGCCCGCCAGGGCGTCGTGGATGAGCCGCTCGTAAGGCTCGGGCGGCTTGCCAAGCTCGGCCTCGAAGCCCAGCTCGAGGTGCACGTCCCGGCAAGCGGTGCCGTCCTTGCCCTTGGACAGCATCGCGATCTGCAGACCCGGCTTGGGGTCGACCCGCAGGATGAGCTGGTTCGGGTGGGGATGGTTGGGCTCGGCCAGGAAGGCCAGCCGCGGTGTCCGCTTGAAGATCACCCTGACCTCGGTGGCCTTGGCCGCCAGGGCCTTGCCCGCCCTGATGTAGAACGGCACCCCGGACCAGCGCCAGTTCTCAACGGCGAGCCGCAGCGCCACGTAACTCTCGGTCTGTGAGCCCTCCGCGACCCCGGCGATCTTCTGGTATCCCTCGTACTGGCCCAGCACGCAGCGGCTGGCATCCAGGTCCGGCATGGCCCGGAACACGTCGACCGCCTTGTCCCACAGCGCGTCGTGCCCCGGCCGCACCGGAGCCTCCATGGCGATCAAGGCCAGCACCTGCATCAGGTGGTTCTGCACCACGTCCCGCAGCGCCCCCACCTTGTCGTAGAACGCGCCGCGGTCCTCCACCCCGAAGTTCTCGGCCATCGTCACCTGCACGGACGCGACGTGGTCGCGGTTCCACACCGGTTCGAGCAGCGCGTTGGCGAACCGCAGGAAGTGGATGTCCAGCACCGGCTGCTTGCCGAGGAAGTGGTCGATGCGCAGGATCTGATTCTCGGTCAGCATTGCGTGCAGCGCGTCGTTGAGCGCCTTGGCCGAGGCGAAGTCGTGCCCGAACGGCTTCTCCACCATGACCGTGGCGCCCTCGTTGAGCCCCACGTGCCCGAGCGCCTGCACCACCGGCGCGAACAGCGACGGCGGGATCTCCAGGTAGAACAGCGGGTTTTGCACGCCCTTCAGCCGGTCCGCCAGGGTATGGAACAGGCCGAGGTCGGTGAAGTCACCCGACACGTATGCCATGCGCTGCGCAAGTCGCTCGAATGTTCTTTCCTGAACGGCTTCGCCGCATTCGGTGATCGCTTTGCGCGCGGCGGCCCTGAGCTGGTCATCAGACCACTGGTCCATGGCCACGCCGATGATCGGGCAGTGGAGCTGGTTTCTGGCCTCCAGCCGGTAGAGCGAGCGGAACGTCATCTTGCGGGCCAGGTCGCCGGTGATGCCGAAGATCACCATGGCACCCGCGGCTTGTGGTGCGGTCTGCCTCATGCGTTCGATCCTGCCGTACACCGCTGACCGATGCGGCACGGGGTTCCGGCAATTTCCAGATCTCTGGAGAGTGGGCCGGATCCGTTGACCAGCGGGCCCGCCGTTACGCATCGTCTAGGCATGAGTTCATCAATGGTCATGCCCCGGCGGCTGCGCAGGCGCTGGGTGGTGGCCGTCGGCATCGCCGTCGGCTGGATAGTTCTGCTGTACCTGACCGGGTCTTTCGTGGGCGGTACGGCGCTGCTGGCGCTGCTCGTGGTGCTCGCGGTCTGCGGCGTGATCACGCTGCGGTCGATGGGGGTCGGGGCCGATCACCCCTGGGTGCGGCAGCTCGCCACCCGGCCGTGGCGGGACGGTCAGGACGTGCTGCGCGTGGCCACGCGCCGCCTGCCGGACGTGTTCGTGACCACGCCGAGCGGCACGCTGCTGGCCCCGAACGTGGTCGAGGTGCGGCTGAACCCGCGCGACCTGGCCTCGCTCGCCGAGACCATGGATATCGGGCTGATCTGCGAGAGCGCGACCGAGGTCTACGTGGACCAGGTGGCCGGGCATGGCGCCAGGTTCACCGGCTCGGGCCCCGCCGAGGTGCGGGTCGTCGCGGACGTGGCGGTGCCGGAAGGCCGCTTCGTGGTTCGGCAGGGCAGGCCGCTGCCCCCCGGGGCCGTGCCGGACGGGCATTTCGCGGGCCAGCACGTGGCCGCTCAGCATGTGGCCGCTCAGCCCGTGGGGGCCGGGCATTTCGCGGGCCAGCGCGTAGCGGCGCCGTACCAGGACGCCCACCCCGTGGTGGCTAGCCCCGTGGTAGCTAGTCCTGCAGTGGCCCACCCCGTGGTGGCTCAGCCTGCGGGGCCGGGGGCCGGATTCAGGTTCGGGCACGACGGGAGCACCAGGACCGAGGTCACGCTGACCCCGGCCGGGCCGGGCACGCCGACGGTGACCGAGCGGCGGCCCCCGGCGATCCCGCTGCTGCGGCTGGTCACCGGCGACCAGGTGGCGGAGACCAGGACGCCGGGCGCTCGGGCCGGGCGGGGCGCGGTGGAGCTGGCGCTGCCCCAGGTGCCGACGATCTCCAGGGAGCACGCCAGGTTCACCTTCGCCGACGGCCAGTGGTGGGTCACCAACCTGGGCCGCAACGGGCTCGCGCTGAACGGGATGCCGGTGGCCGGGGACCACCCGGTCCAGGACGGCGACTCGATCAAGTGGGGCGGGAAGCCAGACGCGCTCGCCTCCCGGGTGGAGATCGGGTGAAGACGCAATACTCTGACTCACATCGCAAAGGTGGACGCAACAAACGATGACCCCCCGCCCGCCTCCCCTTCCCACTCCAAGGGGGGGCGCGGCGGGGAAGCGGCGATGGGCCGGTTGTTCATCTGGTCGCCGGGCCACGCCGCGTGGGTGGACTGCCCGCGCGACGAGATCACCTGGCTGGACCGCGGCCTGCTCTCGGGCCACGCCGACCTCACCTTGCACCGGTCCCCCCGGTGCGCGGGTCTTCGCCACGTGCACCACCGGTGGGAGCTGTTCAGCCGCGATCCCACGCACCGGGTCTACCTGGCCCCGCATACCGGGGAACGGGGGCAGGACCACCAGACCGTGCGGGCGGCCGCCCAGCACGTCCTGCCGGTGGCGCCGGCCAGACACTACGAGACACTGCCCGTCGTCCTGGAGGAAGGGGCCTGGCTGATCAGCCTCGGCCACTGGGTGCTGCCGATCAGGCTGGAGGCCCCGGTGCGAGGCGACGGCACGCCCGCCGCCACCGGCGGCCATGAGCAGCCACCCACGCAGGAGGCGCAGGCCGGCACCAGCGGGTCACCGGTGCGCCGCGGCGCCCGGCCGCGCCCGGACGCGGTGCCGCACGTGCGCGGCTGGTTCGAGCGCAACCCCGCGGCCCGGATGGCGATGGCCTACCACTACCAGGAGTTCATACTCGGCGTCGCCGCCCCGCAGCCGGTGCCGATGACCGACGTCGTGATCGCCCTGGACCTGAACGGCGAGGGTGCGATCTCGGACTACAAGAAGCTGCTGCAGGGCTTTATCTGGGAGGAACGCGGGCACCCGCGTGAACTGCCCGAGTTCCTGCTGTCCAACGGCCTGCTGACGCACGCCGACCTGACCGAGGCCAGGCAGGCGGCCCTGGGCAACGAGCGGTCGGGCCGCAGCGAGAGCGCCAGGCAACGGCTGGCCTACCGGCAGAAGAAGAAGGTACGCCGCGCCGACCCTCCTGGCTAAGGGCACCGCTGGATAAGGCGCAGCCGGCGGGACCGGCCAGGCGGGCCGGCGGTCAGAGCCCCTTGGGCCTGCGCCACGGCTGGCCGAGCACGTGCTGGGCCAGGAAAGCCAGCACGGTCTCGTACCAGATGGTGATGTTGCCCGGGGTGAGGATCCAGTGGTTCTCGTCCGGGTAGTACAGGAACTTGGCCTCCACCTGGTTGCGGGTCAGATCCCACCACTGGTACAGCGCGTTGCCGATCGGCACCCGGTAGTCCTTGTCGCCGTGGATCACCAACATCGGCGTGCGGACCTTCCCCGCGTGCCGGGACGGGTCGTTGGCCTCCCACAGGCCCGGCTGCTCGGTGGGCTCCCCGAACTCGCGGGTGACCAGGTAGCTGGCGTCCGAGGTGAGCATGGCGTCGAACTTCCACAGGCTGGCGTGCGCGACGATCGCGCCGAACCGGTCGGTGTGCCCGGCGATCCAGTTGGCCATGTAGCCGCCGAACGAGCCACCCATCATCGCGGTACGGGACTGGTCGATGTCGTCCCTGGCCAGCGCCGCGTCGGTGATCGCCATCAGGTCGTCGAACGTCGCGTCGCCCCAGCGGCCGTAGCCGCGGCGGATATGGGTCTGGCCATAGCCGGTCGACAGCGCCGGGTCGGGCAGCAGCACGGCGTAGCCGTGCGCGGCCATGATCCAGGGGTTCCACCGCCAGCTCCAGGCGTTCCAGCTCGAGTACGGCCCGCCGTGCACCCACAGCAGCAGCGGCGCGGGCTCGGGGCCAGGCTCGGGCAGCACGAGCCAGCTCCGGATCTCGGTGCCGTCCGGCGCGGCCGCGGTGATCTCGGTGAGCCGTCCCGGCCGCTCCAGCGGCAGCCCGGGTGCGGCCAGTTCGGCGACCTCGCCGGTCGAGGCGTCGATGCGGACCGGAGTGGGCGGCGTGCCGACGGCGGTCCGCAGCGCGTACAGGCTGCGGCCGTCCGGTGTCACCGACAGGCTCGTGTAGGCGGCGTCGTCCTGGGTGACCTGGCGCACCGAGCCGGTGGCCACGTCCACGGCGAAGACCGGGTGGCGGCCCCGCTGGTCGGCGCCGAAGTAGAGGGTGGCCGAGTCCGGGGCCCAGGTGGGCTCGCCGGGCCACAGATCAAGCCCGGGCAGCAGGTCATGAGATTCGGTCCCGTCCAGCGAGACGAGCCAGAGTGTGTTGTCGAGCACCTCGGTGAGCGAGCCGGTCGCCTCGGTCGCGCAGACCACGGTGCGGCCGTCCGGCGAGATCTTCGGGTCGGTGAAGTCGGTACGCTCCCGGGTCAGCAGCGTCCGCCGCTGCCCGGTGGCGCCGTCGACCGCGACCAGGTCCGAGTACTGCCCGCCCCTGCCGTCGGGCACGTACCACCCGGTGACCACAGTCGCCCCGTCGGGCGTCACGTCGGCGGACTGTTCCACCAGCGCCTGGCCCGCGTCCGGCGTCAGGTCGCGGACGGCGGGCGGGCCGTCGACCGCCGGACCCGCGCCAGCGAGGTCCGGCGCGCCGTCGAGCAGGAACAGCCGCGGCTGGTCCGGGCCGAGCTGGTGATCCCAGTACCTGACCGGGTTCTGCTCGTGCAGGATCGCGGAGATCCCCGCGTCCGCGCGCAGCTTGCGCCCCTCCGCGTCGTCGGCCGCGTCGCCGGGCAGGGTGTCCGCGATGAATACCACGGTCCCCGCCTGGCGGGCTACGACGGGCGAGGAAAGCCCGCCGGGCCTGGTCGCGACGCGGGTGGCCTCCCCGCCGGGTGCGGGCAGCGCCCACAGCGACGGCTTGTCGTCCTCGTCGTCCTCCGCCCCGTCCTTGGCAGCACCGTCCTTGTCGGTACTGGGCCCGGGGCGCGCGGAGACGAACAGCAGCGTCCCGTCCGGGCCGAAGGCCGGACCTGACTCGCCCTCCGCCGACCGGGTCAGCCGGTGCGGCGGCCGTTCGCCGCTGGGGTCGATCTCCCACAGCGCGGTCGTGTACTTCTTACGGTCGGCGCTGAGCGTCTTGACGACCACGACCAGCCGGCGCCCGTCGGGCGACACGGTCAGATTCTCGATCCGCGGGATCGCTAGATACTCCTGGAGGTCATGAAATTGGGTCACGCAACCATCCTGCCGTGATCGTGCCGATATCCGCCAATCGGGCGCGTAAACGTTGGCCCGAAGCAGATCTGGTGGGCCGGGGCGGACGCCCCCACACGTGTGCGTCCTGGGCCGCCGGGACCGCAGACCCCGGCGGGCCAGGACGCGAGGTGGGCTCTAGGAGCTGCGCTCCCAGGTGACGGTGAAGCCGTTGCCGCTGGAGTTGAGCGCTCCCGGCTGGGCCTTCACGTTGCTCGACGAGTTGATCATGGTGATCTCGTCGTTCGGGAACGTCGAGATGACCCCGGCGGTCGAGCCAGAGGTCACGGTCGCGCCGGACTCGGCCCAGGAATGGAAGTTGGCCAGCGGCTCCACGCCGGACGAGCTGCTCGGCGCCTCCGCGATCCACTCGGCGCTGGAGTTGACGCAGGTCGAGCAGGTCTGAGTGGTGGAGAAGCTGTTGGCCGTGTGAGTGGCGTCGGTGACCTTCAGCGTGTAACCAGTGCCGCTGCGCACGACCGAGGCGGTGATGCTGTCCCCGGCGGCGAGCGATTCGCCGACCACCTGGATGGCGTTGGTGGGGTACATCTCCCACCACGTGTAGTAGAAGGTGAAGCCGAGGAAGCACTCGCCCAGCGTCCCGTCCTGTTCCACGGAGCTGCTGTTGAGGCCGTCGATGCCGACCCAGAAGGCGGCGAGCTGCTCGGAGAAGCCGCTGCAGCTTATCGACGGCTGCTTCCAGCTTCCGGTGACCACGCTGTAAGTGTTGCCCGACGCATTGGTGTCGGCGTAACCCGACCAGTTGGTGCTGGTCAATTGCGTCGTGGCGGCGGTGCGGACCGCGTGCCCCGAGACCAGGTGGGCGGTGGCGTGCTGGCCGATGTGCATGTGCTCGATGGCGGAACGGGCGGCCGCGGCGGCGCGGGCCTCCACAGCGGCGCGGGTCAGCGTGGGATGGGCGGCGGTGCTGGCGCCCGCGGCCGGGCTCAAGGCCAGGACCAGGCCGAACGCGACGGTGCTGGCCAGTAATGGGCCGGCCACTAAGGAGCGGAACAGCAGCCGGGGATGACGGGGGCGCATGGGCGGTGCCTCTCGGTCGGGCAGTCACTTACCCGGCCGGAAAGATGCCCTACGGCGCGAGTGACTGCTTGTGCCCCGATGGTAACGGTTTGTCATATTGGCGGCAATGCACTGCCCGCGGTACGGGAGAAACCACCCTGTCTAGTTCCTGGCCCTGCTCGTTGATGAACCGGGGGGTCATCGTGGTCTTCCGCCCGGGTGCGGCCGGTGCCACGTCCAGCGCGATGAAGCCGTAGTCGTGATAGCGGGCCTGCGACCAGTCGACGGTCTCGAAGGTCTCGCCGGAATCGAGCTCGCTGATGTAGGGGCCGGTGTGGTGCTTTGATGCCCGGCTCGATCAGGCAGCGGTGATCGTTAGTCGTTCAGGTCGGCGATGCGCTTGCCCGCCTGGTCGAGCCGTTTCAGCAGTTCGTCCATCTGCTGGTTGAAGTCGCTGAGCTGGGCATCCAGCGCCTTGTCCAGCTCCTGCTCGCCGGGGCGGGCCGAGCCGGACAACTCCCGCTGCAGTTGCTGAGCGGCGTCGATGGCGCCGTTGGCGGCCGCGGTGATCTGCTCGGCCAGGACACAGTGGCCGTCACCGTTCAGCGCCGTGGCGGCGAACCTGACCTCGGTGATCTCCCCGATGCCGCTGGCGGCCACGGTCACCTGCTCGCCTGGTGAGCTCGCACTGACCGTCTTGGCGGCGAGTTGCTCGGCCGTGTCCGGCGAACATCCGCTGTCCAGCAGGGCCGCCCGCAGGCTGGGCTCGGCCGCCTGGGCCTGCGCCGCCTTGTCCTTGGCGCCGGCGATCGCCTCGTTCAGCAGGCGGGACAGCGCGGCGCCGAGCGCCTGGGCGCCGACGCCAGTGGCCTGCGGGCCGAACTGGATCGCGGCCACCCGGCCGAGGCCGGTGGCGATGACGGCCAGCTCACCCGGCTGGCCCGCCTCGGCACTGGCCCGGTAGCTGACCTCGGCGGCTGCGTTCGCCGCCGCGCTCAGCCTGGCCGACTGCGCGCGCAACCGCTCGGTGGTGTCGGTTGCGCCCGCCGCGGCGGGCTTCTGCTCATCCACCAGCGCTCCTCCTTCGGGGCTGGACGGGTTTGCTGAGTGTAACCTTGCCAGTCCCTAGCGGTCACCGCTGGTCAAACCGCCCAGTCAGTATGTGAGGGTATCTGCGCGCCCCTCTTCGGGCACCCCGTGATTTCGCCTCAGGCCGGGCAGGAAGCGAGCACTGACACAGTATTACTGCCTGTGTTGGCCACATAGATGATGCTGGTCCGCGGATCGGCGGCCACGGCGGCGGGATCGTTACCTACTGGGACAGTGGCCGTCACCCTGCTGGTCTTACCGTTGATCACGGAGACAGAGACGCGCCGTCATCGGGCCGGGAGAGTTGGACGCGGCGGCGGCCGCGGCACTCCGGCCGGCCACGGGCGCAAGCGCTACGGTGGCCACGATGGTCAAGGCACCAGCGCGCCAGGCGACGTCCATGATGACCCTGCTTCCTCGTCGGCCCTGCCAGTACCCAGCTCCCCGCACGTGCGTGACTGTCACCGTGAGCGTATCCGTGCGTCTGCTCCGGATGCCCGCGTCAATCAGGCCGGCCAGTCGTGGGTGGCGGCGGCCTGGGCGGGAGTCCAGGTGAGAACGTCGTGGGCGAAAAGGACGAGCCTGATATCCAGGGCCTGCAGGTCGTTCAGCCACGGGGGTCCGGTCGGCTGTGGTTCCTGGGCAGCGGCGGCCACATCGAGGCCGAACTGGGCACGGCCGTAGTCGGAGGCGCCGTCCATGGCCTGCCCGGCCAGCAGGATCCGGCCGCGCGTGGTGTCGACGAGTAGCGACTGGTGGCCGGGAGTGTGCCCCGGGGTGGGGATGAGCCGCAGGCCCGGGGCCACGTCGGCCCGGCCGTCGTGGATTTCCAGGGTGGCGCCGTCGAAGTCGATCATGCCGGGTAGCACGTAGTCGAGCGTGGGCAGGGCGTCGAGTTCCTGCCTCTGGACGAACAGGGGTGTACGCGGGAACTGTGGGTTGCCGCCGCAGTGGTCCAGGTGCAGGTGGCAGTTGGCCACGGCGGACACGTCCGTGACCGTCAGGCCCAGATGGGCGAGTTCGGCGGGGAGCGGCCGCCGCACCATCGGGCCGAATTCCTCCTCGGCGGCCGCGTGGCCAGTGCCGATGCCGGTGTCGAACAGCAGCACGCCGCCGGGGTAGCGGACCAGGTACGCGCACACGACGACCTTCTGCCCGGCCAGCCGGGACTCCGGTGGCATGGTGTAGTGGCCGAGATGGATCCGGCCGATGTCGCTAGGCTCGATCATGCGCTCACGATAGGCAGTCGCGCGGCGTCGCGGAGCTGGCAGAGGCGCGCGTGCGCGTACTCAGTTCAGGTGGGCGGCGACACTGAGTACGTACTCAGACAGTGCCAGTTCAGCCCGTACGGCCGTAGGGTATCTGACCGTGGCCCCGGTGTCCGGGTCACCGTTGAACGGGCTGAAGTCGAACGTGGTGGAGGCGCTGGAGGTGGCCGCGGCCCCCAGCCAGGTCGTGTCGGTGGGCACGATGTACTGCGGCTCGGGTGAGGTGTCCGGCAGCGGCAGCGTGATGTCCCTGGCCGGCGTGGCGGCCACCGCGGGGGCGGCGCCGAGGAGGACCAGGGAGAACGCGGTGATGACAGGAATGCTGCGCTGCATGGACTGCCCGCCCTTTCGTGGCCACACGTGGCGGGGGCGATTTATCCAGGTCGTCACCGTTTGTCAGCGCCAGGATGTCTGGGCGGGCCTGGGCGGCGCCGCTTAGGCTGGGCTTCTGGAGAAAGATCGTTCGCAGGAGGGGAATTCATGACCGATCGCCCGCCGCTGCCGCCGTTCGACCTCGAGTCGGCCATGACCAAGGTGCAAGCCGCCGAGGATGGCTGGAACACGCGCGATCCCGAGCGGGTGGCCGGCGCCTACACGGTCGATTCCGTGTGGCGCAATCGCGACCAGTTCGTCACGGGGCGCGCGGAGATCATCGAGTTCCTGCGGTCCAAGTGGGACAGGGAACTCGACTACGCCCTGCGCAAGAACCTGTGGGGTTTTCGCGGCAACCGGATCGCGGTCAGGTTCCAGTACGAGTCCCACAACCGGCAGGGGCAGTGGTTCCGCAGCTACGGCAACGAACTGTGGGAGTTCGACGAGCACGGGCTAATGCGCCGCCGCGAGGCGAGCATCAACGACCTTCCCATCGACGAGTCGCAGCGCCGGATCTCCGGGCCCAGGCCCGCCGAGGAGCACGGTCAGGAGTTCCCGCTGCAGTGAGCCAGAGGCTGGCAGGCAGACGGCTTCCGCGCTGGTCGGAGCTCGAGCAGTTGCTGCGCCCGCAGCGGCTGACGCTGGATCCGGTGCAGCGGCGGCTGGCCCGCGCGCATACGATCGCCGACCTGCGGGCCATCGCCGCCCGGCGGGTGCCCCGGGCCGTGTTCGACTACACCGACGGCGCGGCCGAGAGCGAGGCCAGCCTGCGCCGGGCGCGGCAGTGCTTTGCCCGGGTGGAGTTCCACCCCAGCGTGCTGCGGGACGTGAGCAGCGTCGACACCGGTGTCACCGTGCTGGGTAAGCGCTGGCCGCTGCCGTTCGCGCTGGCCCCCACCGGGTTCACCCGGATGATGCACCACGAGGGCGAGTACGCCGTGGTGCGGGCGGCCGAGCGGGCCGGGCTGACCTACGCGCTGTCCACCATGGGCACCGCTTCGGTTGAGCAGGTGGCGGCGGAGGCGCCCGGCGTGCCCAAGTGGTTCCAGCTTTACGTCTGGCGGGACCGCGTGGCCAGCAAGGACCTGATCGAGCGGGCCGCGGCGGCGGGCTACGAGGCCCTGATACTGACCGTGGACACGGCCGTGGCGGGGGCCAGGATGCGGGACGTCCGCAACGGGCTTACGGTGCCGCCCGCGCTCACCCCGTCCACCGTGCTCGACGCGGCGCGGCACCCCGCCTGGTGGTTCAACCTGCTGACCACCGAGCCGCTGTCGTTCGCCAGTCTGAACGGGTGGCGCGGTACCGTGGCCTCCCTGGTCAACTCGATGTTCGACCCGTCGGTGACGTTCGATGACATCGACTGGATGCGCGAAGCCTGGCCGGGGCCGCTGCTGATCAAGGGCATCCACACGGTGGCCGACGCGCGGGCCGCCGTGGAACACGGCGTGGACGCGATCATCGTGTCCAGCCACGGCGGGCGCCAGATCGACCGGGCGGCAGGCACGCTGGAACTGCTGGCGCCGATCGTGGACGCGGTCGGCGACCGGGCCGAGGTCCTGCTGGACACCGGGATCATGCGTGGCGGCGACGTGGTCGCCGCGCTGGCCCTCGGGGCCAAGGCCTGCCTGGTCGGGCGGGCCTATCTGTACGGGCTGATGGCCGGCGGTGAGCGCGGAGTGGACCGCGCGATCGCCATCCTGGCCGAGGAGATCACCCGTACGCTCCAGTTGCTGGGGGCCGGCGGCGCTGCGGAGCTGAACCGGTCACACATTTCGCTCCGCGAATGATGAGCAGAGCCCTTCGGGAACATGAGCAGAGCGCTCCGGGATCCATCAGCACCGACGAGGAGAGGAAGGCCGCCGATGGAGGTCATCGAGTTCCGCCCGGAGCGGGAGCAGTACGTGTTCACGTTCGGCGGGGCCGAGCCGGTCAGGACGGTCACCCCGCCGGCCATGCTCCGGCTGTGGACGGACGACGCCTTCTGCGGCAACCTCCAGCACACCACCGACCTGCCCAGCGACAAGCTGACCATGCCGTTCGTCAACCCGCAGACCGGCCCGTTCTACGTGGCCGGGGCCGAGCCCGGCGACACCCTGGCCCTGCACTTCGTCGCGCTCAGCCCGGCCCGTGACTGGGGCGCGTCCAGCACCATCCCGTTCTTCGGCGGGCTGACCGGCACCGAGCGCACCGCCACCCTGCAGGACCCGCTGCCCGAGCGGACCTGGATCTACGAGGTGGACAGGGCCAACGGCACGGTCGCGTTCCAGGCTCAGGCCAGCGACCTGCGGGTGGAACTGCCGATGGCGCCCATGCTCGGCACCGTCGGGGTTGCGCCGGCCGCGGGCGAGGTCCGCTCCGCCCTGGTCCCCGACACGTTCGGCGGCAACATGGACACCCCGGAGATGCGGGCCGGCACCACCTGTTATCTCGGTGTCAACGTGCCCGGCGGGCTGTTCTCGATCGGTGACGGGCACTACCGGCAGGGCGAGGGCGAGGCGTGCGGCACCGCGGTGGAAGGCGCGATGAACGTCACGCTCGTGGTGGACCTGATCAAGGGCGGCGGCCCGGCCTGGCCGCGGCTGGAATCCGACAGCCACCTCATGGTGGTGGGTTCGAGCCGGCCGCTCGAAGACGCCTGGCGGGTCAGCCAGGTCAGCATGGTCGAGTGGCTCAGCGAGCTGTACGGGCTGGACAAGCTGGACGCGTATCAGCTCCTTTCGCAGATCAGCGAGGCGCCGCTGGCCAACGTGGTGGACGCCAACTACAGCGCGGTGGCCAAGGTGGCCAAGGCGCTGCTGCCCCCGGCGGACGCCTACGGCGGCGTGCACCGGCGGCTGCGCGAGGCCGCCGCTCAGTAACGCCTGAATTCGTAATTAACGGTGGCCACCGCGGCGCCGGCCGTCAGGCGGACCTGAGCGCGGCAAACCACCAGCGGAGCGACACCGAAGGGGTGGGGACAGATGGATCTGGGCCTGAAGGGACGGCGTGCCCTGGTCACCGGCGGCACCAAGGGGATCGGGCGGGCCATCGTGGACACGCTGACCGCCGAGGGCGCGTCGGTCGGGTTCTGCGCGCGCACCGCCGCCGACGTCGCGGCCACGGCCGAGGCGCTCCGCGCGGGCGGCGGCACCGCGGTGGGCCGGGTGGTGGACGTGGCGGACGAGGCCGGGCTGCGGGACTGGGTCAGCGAGACCGCGGACGAGCTCGGCGGGCTCGACATCGTGGTGGCCAACGTCAGTGCGCTGGCCATCCCGGACGAGCCGGCCAACTGGCAGGCCAGCTTCGACGTGGACATGATGGGCACGGTCCGGCTGGTGAACGCCGCGCTGCCGTACCTGGAGCGCAGCGACGCGGCCTCGATCGTGACGATCTCCAGCGTGTCCGCCCGGGAGATCGACTTCGCGGCCGGCCCGTACGGCGTGTTCAAGGCCGCGATCATCCACTACACCCAGGGGCTGGCCCACCAGTTCGCGGCCAAGGGCATCAGGGCCAACAGCCTGTCCCCCGGCAACACGTTCTTCGCCGGCGGGGTGTGGGAGAACATCCAGCAGAACCTGCCGGATCTGTTCGCCCAGGCCCTGGCGTTGAACCCGACCGGCCGGATGGCCAGGCCTGAGGAGATCGCCCGGGCGGCCGTGTTCCTGGCCAGCCCGGCCGCGAGCTTCGTGACCGGGGCCAACCTGCTGGTCGACGGCGCGCTGAGCCGCGGCGTGCAGTTCTGAACGCGCGAGGTCTGAACGCGCGGGGCTGAGCGTCCGGGCCTGGCGCGCCGGCGGTCAGGGATCCATGCGGGTCAGCGAGGAGATGCCGAGCCGGAACGCGGCCGTCGCGGTGTCGTCGCCCTCGATGCGCCAGTCCTGGTGGTAGATCCCCTGGTGCTGGGCTTTGTCGAACCAGACGAGCCCGAGCGTGTGGTACTTGCGCATGCCCTGGAACAAGTCGCCGATCTTCACGAACTGTCCCGCCTGCGGGCCCACGGCCGTCTCCGAGAGCAGGATCGGCTTGCCGGTGAAGGCCCGCACCTGATCGATGGTCTGCCCGAACACGGTGCTGAAGGTGTCGGTGGGGCGGAAGTAGTAGCCGTCGATGCCCACCCAGGTGACGTACTGTGAGCCCGGCCACCACGATTGGATCGGACCGGTGTTGCCACGGTCCTGGTTGATGGTCCACAGCCAGGTGACGTTGTCGGCGCCCTGGCCGCGGAACACCGTGACGATGTGCCGCCAGGCCGCCACGAAGGTGGACGCCGGCACGTGCCCGTAGCCCCAGGAGTACCAGGGCGCGTTCATCTCGTGCCCGAAGCCGATGACCACGGCGTGCCCGAAGCTCTTGACGCTGTCGGCGTAGGAGCGCAGGTAGCCGTCGTAGTCGCCGGCCGCGATCCCGGCCACCGAGGCGTAGGTGGGGTCGATCTGCACGAACGGGGCCACGCCGTGCTCGTGCAGCAGGTCGGCGAAGGATGCCGCGAACGGCTGGGCCCAGCCGCTGAAGTAGCCGCCGAGGTTGGGCTGCCGGCCCACCGCGCTGCCGAAGCCGGCGATCGGCTGGTAGGCAGGCGGGGCGCCGTCTTCGTAGACACCGAGGTAGGACGCCAGGCGTGGCGGCAGCGAGGCGTGCGCGGCCGGGGTGGTGTGGCTGCGCAGCACGACCCGGGTGACGGCGTAGGACACCGCGCCGACCGCGATGAGGACGGCCAGGAAGGCGGCCAGTTTGGTCTTCACGCCGCCTTCTTCCCCGGGAACACGACCCGGCCGACCGCGGCCATGTTCACCAGGGCGAAGATCAGCAGGACGGCGAACTGGGGTGTCCGCGCCGACATCGTGCGCCAGACCGCCAGCATCGTCCAGGTCAGGGCCGCGCCGCCGCTCCATCCGGCGACCCACAGCCGGAACCGCCACAGCGAGCTGGCCGGGGTCCTGGTCGGCTGCCAGCTCATCGTCTTGCCCCAGGCGCCGTCCCAGATGGCGAACACGTGCGCCCAGCCCCTGGCGATGCCCAGTGGCCAGACGGCCGGCCCGTACCTGGACTTGTGCCACAGCGGGTACAGCAGGAACCCGGTCAGCACGGACGGGAGCAGGATGATGAAGTTCCGCAACTGGATGTCCCTGGGAAACAGGATGAGCAGCAGGATGGGCAGCACCGGCCCGAAGAACGTCAGCAGCCCGGTGTAGGCGTAGTAGAAGAAGCCGGACATGTAGGTGAGCCGGCCGGGCCAGGTCATCGGCACCGTCCACAGCCGGCTCGAGAACATCACCCCGGCGTTGCCGGTGCACCAGCGGTACTGCTGGCGCACGAACGCGTCCAGCTTGTCCGGGCAGATGCCGGCCGACAGCACGATCGGCAGGTAGACCATCCGCCAGCCGGCCCGGCGGATGTCGAGCCCGGTGTGCACGTCCTCCGCGTACGGGATCAGCGTGGGCCCGCCCTGCGGTTCGAGCGCGGAGCGGCGGTAGAGCGCGGACGTGCCCACGCAGATGGCCTGCCCGAACCGGTCCCTGGCGACCTGAACCGAGCGGTAGAACACCTCTTGGATCGCGCCGGCGGCCCGCTCGACCCAGGTCTGCCTGGTGCTGACCCTGAAGTACTGCGGGGTCTGGACGATCGCGACGGCCGGGTCTTCCATGTAGGGGAGCGTCTCGGCCAGGAAGTCGCCGCGCGGGGCGAAGTCGGCGTCCAGGATCACGATGAACTCGCCGTCGGTGCGGTCGAACGCGTACCGCAGGTTGCCGCTCTTCTTGAACTCACCGGGGTTGGGCCGCACCCAGTAGGCGAAGCCGACGTCGGCGGCCAGCCTGGCCGCTTCCGGGTCGTCGCCGTCGTCGAGCACATAGGCCCTGATCACGCCCTTGTAGCCGGCCATCAGCTCGGCCACCGCCGTCCAGGTGTTGCGCAGCACCTCCAGCGGCTCGCCGCAGATCGGCAGGTGGATGTCCACGCTCGGGTACCACAGCGGGAACCAGGTGTGGATCCGCCGGTCGTGCGCGGTCAGGTCGAAGCCGCGGCCGGTGTAGTTCACCGGCAGGCTAGTCGCCTGGTACAGGAAAAACGTCACGGTGAACACCATGAACGGCCACGGCACCGGGTCGTGCGCCTCGAACTCGATCTGGCTGAAGATGAGCGCGGCCGCGCTGATCACCAGCGCGGTGGTCAGGTAGAACAGGTTCCGCTCGACGTAGGAGTACTTCTCGTTGGTGTCCGGAGGCAACGGCAAAACCAGGCAGGTCCGACGGTGCCGCCCGGTGGCGGCAGGCGACCTCGCGCTCACCCACGGCCCCGGTGATGCTGGGTGGGCTTCGGGTCGGTCAGCCGCGGCTCGTAGGGCTGCGGCGCCCGGCTGGTCCAGTACTGCCAGACCACGTAGGGGCTCGGGCCGTAGGGCACCACGTAGAGCACGTGGTAGTGGTGGTTGGCCTTCAGGTCCGCCTCGATGGTGTGGTCGAGCACGGTGGTGTCCGTGAAGTTCAGCGCGACCAGGGAGAAGTACCCCGACGCGATGTAGTGGGCGAACTCTCGGGGCCCGTTGCCACCGGCGCTCTGGTGGCCACCGTTAATTATGTCGATACTCGTACCGGACGGCAGGACGATGTTGCGCGTGGTCGACCACCGTTGCCACTGACCGCCCGCACTGAGGTAATACTGGGCGACCTGCGGATCCTCCACGAGCAGGTGGCCGTGGCTGTGATTGGCCAGCGGGCCGAACAGGGACAGGAATGTGGTCGCGTTGGGCCAGCTCGTGGCCAGCGACCGGGACTGGCCGGCGCCGAGCGACACGGGCAGGGCCAGCGCGACCACGCAGGCCGCGCCGACGGTGGCCCGGGTCCAGCCGCGGGGGACGGCGGTGATCAGCGCGTCCACCGCGAAGCCCGCGGCCACCGCGGCGAACCAGGCGCCGAGGACGACGTGGCTGCTCAAAGACAGCGCGGTGCGCAGGCCCGCCTGCTCGACGGGCACCACGAACACCGCCGCGGCCAGCAGCGCGACGAGCCAGGTTCTGGCCCTGGCCCGCCACTGGATGGCGCCGATGACCACCCCGCAGACCGCGGCCCCGGCGATGACCCCCAGCCACAATCCGGACGAGCGCAGCACGGCCACGGCCGGGTTCATCCCGGTCACGTCCAGCGAGAGCGCCTGGTGGACGCCGGTGACGTAGTACGCGCCGCCAGCCAGCGTGCCTACGGTGACCAGCGTGGCCAGCACGGTCAGCAGCGTCGCGGCCCGGCCGACCGCCTGCTTGCCGCCCGGCTTCGGGTAAGCGATCAGCAGCGTGGCCGCCAGCACGATCGGGTCGAACAGAGCGGACCAGTAGGCCGTGGCGTTGGCCAGCGCCAGCGCCACCCCGGCCACGATCATTAAGCCGGTCGCGTCGCCCCGGGTCCCGGCCCTGGCCACGCACCAGGCGGCCAGCGCGACCCCGAACACCGACATGGCGTCGCCGGTGGCGAACGCGCCGAGGCCGAGCGTGGGCCCGGCCAGGGCGAACAGCGCCGCCGCGAAGAACGCGGCCCGGTGGCTGAACAGGCGGCTGGCCGTGCCCCACAGCAGCGCGGTCGCCCCGAGCATGAACACCAGCGAGAGGATGCGGGCCCCGGTCAGGCCGGCCACGTTGCCGGCCAGCACGCCCAGTGTCGGGTAGGCGACCGGGGCGCCGGACAGATACGCCTGGAACGGCGGCACCGGGGCACCGTGCAGCCAGTGCGCCCACAGCAGGTGACCGGCCCACA
Organism: Streptosporangiaceae bacterium; assembly: GCA_036267135.1. Classification (GTDB taxonomy): domain Bacteria; phylum Actinomycetota; class Actinomycetes; order Streptosporangiales; family Streptosporangiaceae; genus PALSA-505. Next base: position 27,561 of record DATAWQ010000161.1, read on the forward strand.
GCGAGATGGCCTCGTCCGGGGACGCGGTGTCGGCCCGGAGCAGCCGCACCGACGCAGCGGCCTGAACGGCCAGGATCAGCGGCAGCGACCAGCCGGCCGGGATCGGCGGCAGCCGGTGGTCGTGGCGGTGGTGCGAGCCGGGGCGCTGGGGGACGGGCGGTGCGATGACTTCCTGGACGGGGGCGTCGAACGCCGGGCCAGGGATGGCCGGCGGCGCCGGAAAGACAGCAGGGACGGGGACCTGTGGGGCGGGCCCCGCCATGGTGGGTGGGCGCCCGATCGCCGCCGGCACATCCAGCGGCATCGCCGTGGCGCCCTGCTCCCACAGATAGGACCCGACCACGTGAGGCATCGGCTCAGGCGGCGGCCGCCTGCGACGGCCTTGACCCCCCGACACCCCGTGATAGTTCATCGTCCAACCCCGCCCGCTATCAGGTACATGCCCAGCTATATACCGCCGGACCGAAATACTGCTACAAGCTACAGAATGGCTCGGATGGGAGGAGGTGAATTGCGGAATTTCAGCCCGAATGAACTTCTGCGGTAAGCAATTCGTGAAATAGTCACCGATACCGAAGAGTGGTTGTCGTGCCTGCTGTAACGGGTGTGGCTGACGGTAAAGCACATTAGAAGAGAAACCAAAGTAACTGTTTACCGTCACATAGATACAAGGACGCGGGAGCCACTGATGCCTTTGCTGAGCAAAGAGCGGGCGGGTGGCCCTGCTGGTGTGCGCGCCGGTGGCTTACGGGACGGGTGGGGTCAGGCGCGCTGCGTGACCAGGGCTTATCCGACTAAACCAGTCGATTATAACGGTGACACAGTGCGCCGATCCTGGGATTCGATCTTGGGTGAACGGCATGCTGGCGGCTGGCGGGATTCGGTGAAGAAGATCTGTCGCGAACCAGCCGGGCGCCTACAGGCTGAAGCTGAGCGATTACGAAAAGGTATTAATTATGGCATCAGCGGCATCCTGGCCTTTCTTTGGAAGCTACTAAGTAGGAACGGAGTCGCAATAAGTCGGCTTTCGGTTGCCTCGCAGCTCATCGTGTGCTGCGCTGTGTTGAGCTGCACCGTGGTTAGGCTGCACGTGTTTGGAGAGCTGTGCCTGCGGCCTATGTGAAATCAGCGCACGGCCGGAGAGCTTGCCTGGGGAGCCTGCTTGGATGGATGAGGACAGCCGACCCGTGCCGCTCGTGCGGCGCGCGCCGGGCGGGAGCGGTAGCCCCCGGCCTCCGGCTGGGGTAGCGCCGCCCGTGCTGCCGTTGTCGGTGCAGCGTGTGGCCCGCGCTGCGGTCGAGGCCGCCCGGGAACAGGAGCGGACTGCCGCCGCGGGGGAACAGGAACAGCCGGCGTCCGGACGCGAGGCGGCCGGGCGGGAGCAGGAGCCGGCCCCGGCTGGGGGGCACAAGCCGGTAGCTGCGGGGGACGGGGAGGCTTCGGACGGCGAGGCGTCCTCGCTGTGGTTCCCGGTCGACCCCGAGTCCGACACCCAGCCGATCGCCGCGATCGTCCTGCCCGCCGCCGGCGGAACTCCCGCGCGCCCGGCGCCGGAGCGCCAGGCGCCGGCGGAACCAGAAGCCTTCGCGCGGCCGGCGCCAAGACGTGCCGCGCCGCCGATCACTCCCTCCGCCGCTGCCCCGCAGCCGGTCTCCGGCCCTCTGGTGAGACCGGCTCCTCGTCCAGAGCCCGATCGGCATACAGAGCCCGATCGGCGTACAGGGCCCGATCGGCATACAGGGCCGAGGCGGGATCGGGAGTTCGGCGCGGGACCTGCGGCGCCCAGCCGGCGTTACCGGCTGGCGGGGGCGCTGGCTTCGGCGGTGCTGCTGGCCGCGGCCGGATCGTTGTCGTTCGCGCTGTGGCGGTCCGCTTCGGAAGGCCCCAGCGGCAAGACCTTGTCGGCCGCCGCGAGTGCCACCGCGCAAGCCGTTCGCGGCCAGGCGGCGGCCTGGATATCCAGCCAGGTGAGCCGGAGCGCCGTGGTGTCCTGCGACCCCCAGATGTGCCAGGCGCTCAGGGCGCACGGCGTGCCCGCCACCAGCCTGCTCATGCTTCCTCTGGACGCCACCAGCTCATCGGGCGCCGGCCTGCTCGGTGCGGTGATCGTCGTCGCCACCCCGACCGTCCGCACCGAGTACGGAGGCAGCCTGAACTCGGCCTACGCGCCCGCGGTCCTGGCCAGTTTCGGTTCGGGCGGCGGGCGTATCGACATCCGCCTGGTGGCCTCGAAGGGCGCGGCCGCCTACCGGTCCGCCGCCGGCGCCGACCAGCGCGCCCGCCAGGCCTCGGGCCTCGCGCTGCTGCGCAGCTCGCTGGTGGTGGCGCCGCGGGGGGCCCGTACCGAGCTGACCGGTGGGCTGGTGGACTCGCGGCTGCTGGTCACCCTGGCCAACCTGGCCGCGCTGGAGCCGCTGACGATCACGAGCTTCGGTGGATCCGCTCCCGGCGCCGGCCCCGGCATCCCGCTGCGGTCGGTGGTCTTGTCGATGTCCGGGCACGGCGCGGGCCGCACCGCCCGTGCCTACCTGCGGTCGATGACCGGCTACCTGGACGGCCTGCACGGGCTTTACCGGCCCGCGCGGATCCAGACCGTGCACCCGGCGGGGGGCGCGGCCGGGCTGCGCATCGAGTTCACCGCACCCAGCCCGCTCGGCCTGTTCGCCCCGTCCGGATCGGCCCGCGCGGGGGTCAGCGTTCTGCACACGGGGTGACCAGCAGCGGAGCGTAGGCTGACGATCATGGTCACGCCGCGCCACCAGTAGCCACCGCACGCCGCGCTAGCCGTCCGGCCCCCGGGCGCGGCGGATCGGCGGCAGCGTCACCGCGATCAGGCTTCCGGCGAGCTGCCACACGGCCCCGGCGCC
>DATAWQ010000162.1:0-15390 GCA_036267135.1 Streptosporangiaceae bacterium
GGCGGGCCAGCTCCGGGTGCCTATCGCGGCGAGCTTCGCGGTCGAGCAGATCCGCCCCGCGGCCGAGCTCCAGGCCGGCCGGCACGTCAAAGGCAAGGTCGTCATCGACCTCTAATTAGTTAGCCCATCGGCCGTTCAGCCCGCCGGATGTATCCGGGCCAGCGAGTTGCCCGGTGCGATCGACGCGCAGTCATTCGGCGCCTGCGTCCCGGCGAACCGGCTGTTCAGCCAGGTCAGCGCGGCCGGTGCCCAGGCCGGGAACGTGGTGACGTGGCTCAGCAGGTCGTACTGGGTGTAGTCCACCGCCGTGCCGTCGGCACAGAAGCCGCGGGCCAGCGTGCGCACGTCACCGGCGATCATCACGCCGTCGCCCGGCCCGATGCCGGGCTTGTTGCCCGGCGTGCCTTCGAGGATGCCGTCGGCGCCCTGGCCCATGAACATCGGGACCGTGGGGGGGCTGGCCAGGCCGGCGTCGAGCTTGTTCTCCACCTTGACCAGGATGGGGATGCTGGCCGGGTTCGCGTACTTGGGCTTGACGAGCTGGGCGTACGTCAGTCCCGGGTACTGGCCCAGGGCGTTGGCGATCGAGGCGTCCTGCAGTTTGCTGTCGAGCTGGCGTCCGTAACTGCTCAGGTAGGGCGTGAGGTTGATGTGGTAACCCCGGGCGATGCCGATGACCGCCATCGGCATGACGCCCGCCCAGACCAGGCTGCCGCTGATGTAGTTGAGGTTGTGGGCCGGGTCGACCAGGATGCCGCCCTCGGCCGCGCCGACGAGCTGCCGGTTCACGTCGGGGGCGTAGCCGGGCGCGAGCTGGGCGGCCCAGTCGGTCGCGATCGCGCCGCCCGAGTAGCCGAACATGCCGGTCGGCGTGCTGGCGGACAGACCGGTGAGCGGCGAGCTGTCCGCGGCCCTGATCGAGTTGAGCGTGTTGATCCCGTACTCGGGCCCAGCGGAGAAGTCGGCCTTCTGACCCTCGGTGTCGGGCACGATGACCGTGTAGCCCTGCAGCAGCAGGGGAGCGATCACGATCGACTCGGCGTCGGTGATCAGCCCACCCAGGGTGACGTCCCCGGCGATCTGCACGGACGGCTCGTCCGCCGGGTTGAGCGAGTCGTAGAACGACTGGTAGGAGACCGCCTTGGGGGAACTGAGCGGCACCGGCGGCTCGAGCACCGAGGTGACGTTCACCGCCGGCTGCCCCAGCGATCCCGCCGACCGGTACTGCAACTGCACGACCTGAACCGGCAGCGGTATGCCCACTACGTGGTAGGACAGCGTCCTGGTCTTCAGCACGGTGCCCGGCGGCACCTTGGCCAGCGGCGTGCGCCCCGTGTAGGAGTAGAAGGACCCCAGCGCGGGCCCGGTCGCCGCCCGGGCCACCGGCCCAGCCGTCACGGCCAGCCCGGTCACCGCCAAGGCCGCTGCCGCCACTGTCACCGCTGTGGACCGGATCCGCACTCGCATCGGCGTTCTCCTGTCTGCCTGGTCCCGCAGCGGCATGTTACCGGGCAGTAGGTACCGAGCGCCAGGGTCTAGCTGGTGCGATCCGCGGCGGAGGGGTGGCTTGGGCTGTCAACGATGATCACCCAGATCTCTCGGCCAGCGGTGTTTGGTCGACGCCATCGATAGGGTCCCCCTGCTCACCGGCGGCCGTGCACAGCGACGCTGACGTACAGGAAACCGACGCGAGCGAGCTGGAGCCGGTGTCGGGTAGCGGCTCGGCCACCCAGCTGCTCCCATCCCACGACTGGATGATGGGCGCAGCCGAATACTGGCCGGTCGGGTACTTGCCCACGGCGGTGCAGGCCGTGGCCGACGCGCAGGAGACACCGCTGAACCCAGCATTCGCCGGTGCGGTCGCGGGCTGCTGAGCGGTCCAGTTCGTGCCATCCCACCGCTCGACCGCGGGCTCGCCCCGGCTTTCTCCCACCGCCGTGCAGGCGCTCGCCGAGCTGCACGAGACCGCCCCGATGCCGGGGAACCCCGACGTGGGCTGGACCGTCCAGGCCGTCCCGTTCCACGCGTCGGCGAGCCAGGTTGAGCGGTGGCCGCCCACCGCGACGCACCAAGTCGCCGACGTGCACGACACCCCGTACAGATACCCCGGCCCGGGCGCGGGCCTGGGCAGCTTCGTCCACTGCGTGCCGTCCCACGCGTAGGCCAGGGCGCGGGTGTTGCTGGCCGCGGTGGCCAGGCTCCCGACCGCGATGCAGGACGTGGCCGACACGCAGGAAACGCCGGAGAGCTGGTCGCCGTAAATGCTGCCCACCGCCCCCGGCAGGACCGTGCTGACCCATCGGGTCCCATTCCAGGCCGCGGCCCACGGATACTCCTGGCCACTGTCACGCTTTTGCCGACTGCCGACGGCCATGCACATGGCCGCGGCCGGGCACGACACGCTCGCCGGCAAAGTGGTGTCGCCCGACGGCGGCAGCGGCGCGGTCAGGGCCCACTGGCTGCCGTTCCACTTCTCGCCCAGCGCGATGGTGGCGCCGTCGCTGGTCTGGAAGTTGCCGATCGCGGCGCACGCGTCCGGATCGCTGCACGAAACACCGGTGAACGAGCCCTCCGGCGTCATCGGGTCGTTGGGCGTGGCGTGGATCGCCCACTGGCTCCCGTTCCACTGCTCGGCCAGCGACTTGTCACTGTGGTACCGGCTGTCGTATCCGCCCACGGCCATGCAGCCGGCCGCCAGCGGGCAGGAAACCCCGTCGAGGTAGACGTCCGAGGCGCCGGCCGGCCCGGATACCTGCGTCACGGTCCAGGTGCTGCCGCTCAACTGCTCGGCTACGGCCGGGCCGCTCGGCCGCAGCGGACGCGCCACGGCGGTACAAGCGGTGATCGTGGTACACGACACGCCGCTCAGCGTGGCGGATACGGCCGGCGAGGTCATCATCGCCCAGGTGGTCCCGTTCCAGATCTCTATCTGCGGCGTGCTGAAGCTGACGGTCCCCACGGCGATGCAGCCGTCGCTGACCGGGCACGAGACGCCCACGAGGGAGCCATCCTGGCTGGGCGGCTGCGCCGACTGCTGCACCACCAGGCGGCTGCCGTCCCACCGCTCGATCAGCGGGGTGTCGGCCCCGGACTTGGACCGGTAGTCCCCCGTGGCGGTGCAGGCCGAAGCCGAGCTGCACGACACGGCGGAGAGGTCGGCGAAGCTGTTCTTCATGGGATTCGCGACGAGCGACCATTTCTCGCCGTTCCAGCGCTCGACCCGCGGGTGCGGGACGTCTTTCGCGTTGAAGATCTCGCCCACGGCCAGGCAGGCCGAGGATGACGAGCACGACACACCCTCCATGTAACCGTTGAGCGACGGCGATGGCGCGGCCGTCCACGTGGTTCCGTTCCAGGTGACGGCCTCCGTCGTGCCCCCGCGGGAAGGGCCGCCGACAGCGGCGCAGAAGGTCGGCGAGGCACACGAGACGGCCCTGAGCGCGACGGGCCCGGGCAGCGGTTCCTTCCGCCAGCTCGTGCCGTTCCAGACGGCGGCGAGGCCGCCGGCGTACGCCACGTCGCTCACGCTGGCGCAGAACCCTGGCGAGGTACACGAGACGCTGGCCAGCCCGCCAGTTGGGTCCGGGATCGGTGGCGTGGGCTGGACCGACCAGGTCTGCGTGGCCGCCGGCGCGCTCCGGGCCGCAGAACCACCCGCGGCACCACTCCCAGCAGCACCCGCCGCCTGGGCCGCCATGGGCCCGGCGCCCGTCACACCGGCCGCGGCCAGGGCCAGTAAGGCCAGCCGCATTCCTATCCGGTGACCACTCATCACATCAACCTCCCACCGCGGCCGGGCCGCGACCCGGCTCCGCTGTCTGCCCCCTGTAGGTAAGACGCGCAGCGCCACGAAACGTTTACCGCGCGCGTACCCCGGGCCGTGCAGGCAACCTCCGCCCTGGCTGTGTGGTCCGGTGCGCAGCCGTTCATTAAACGTCTGGCGCCGACGTTTCAGCGATTCCTATGAGAGAAATGCATCTTGTATCGGAAACGAATGAGGGCTAGCATCCGGCACATGGGAACCGAACTCGTCAACGACGCTCACCGGCACCTGGGCAAGATGCCGGCCTTCCCCTTCTACGGCGGGCCGCCCTGCCACCCGGACATGCTGGCCCGGGGGACCGCCGCGGAGCTGATCGCTGACCTGGACCGCGAGGGCGTCGAGCGTGCGCTGGTCCTGCCCAACTACGGGGTTCCCGACGCGTCGGTCTCGTTCGGCTTCAACCCGCTGGTCGTCGAGGCCGCGGCGGCCGACGACCGGGTCAGGTGCGGGCTGTGGGTCTCACCGCGCCCGCAGGACGCCGAGCTGAACACGGTGGCGCTGGCGCTGGCCGGCGAGCACGGCGTGGTGGCGCTGAAGACGAGCTTCCTGCTCGGCGGCAGCCCGCAGGACGAAGCCTGCCAGGAGCAGCTCGACCGGATCTTCGCGGCCGCCCGCGAGCACGGTCTCGTCGTGCACGTGCACACCTCGCCCGGCGCCGCCTCCGACATCAACCAGGTCGGCCTGCTCGTGGACAAGTACGCCGACGACGTGAAGATCCACCTGGTCCACTTCGGCGGCGGCATGAGCGGTCACATCAAGCTCATCAGCACCAAGTTCTTCGACTGGATCGAAGCCGGCAAGCAGGTCTACACCGACACGAGCTGGACGATCGGTTTCGCGCCCCGCTGGCTGGCCAGCGAGATCGAGCGGCGCGGCATCGGCGGCGACAGGGTGCTGTTCGCCAGCGACGAGCCGTGGGGCGACTTCACCGGCGAGCTGGCCCGGATGCGGGCCGCCACCGGCGACGGCGCGCTCGCCCAGAACATGCTGCGGGACAACTTCGCCGCCCTCTACGACCCCAAGCAGTAACCGACCCTGCCGGCTCCCACCACCGGTCAAGATAATGAACGGTGGCCACCGGAACGGCGACCCCGGCACTCAGTTCAGGGCCAGGACGATGGCGTGCAGGATCAGGCCCACGCCGGCCCCGACCACGGTGCCGTTGATGCGGATGTACTGCAGGTCGCGGCCGAGCAGCAGTTCGAGCTGGTTCGACGTCTCGGCGGCGTCCCACCGTTCGATGGTGCCGGTGACCAGCCCGGCCAGCTCGTCGTGGAACTGATCGGCGAGGGTGCGAGCGCCGGACTCCACGGCGCGTTCGAGGCCGCCGGCCAGGCGCTGGTCGGATTGGAGGCGCTGGCCGGCCGCCATCAGCAGGCCGGCCATCTGGCGGCGCAGCTCGGACTGGGGCTGCGCGGCCTGGGTCCGCAGCGTCTCCTTGGCTCGCTCCCACAGCGAGGACAGCCAGTCCCGCAGCCCCGGGCTGGCCAGGATCTCGCGCTTGAGCCGCTCACCGCGTTCGCGCAGCTCCGGTGACGTCTCGATCCGGTCGGGAAGTCCCTTGACCCAGGTTTCGAACTGGTGCCTGGCCGGGTCGGCGGGATCGGCGGCCATCGCCACCAGCCGCTCGCGCAGGCGGTGATAAAGCCGGTCGAAGACCCGCCGGTAGACGGTCTCGGGCACCCAGCGCGGCGCTTCCCCCTCGAACAGCGCATAAAGCTCCTCGCGGTGCCCTCCCAGGTACCCGTCGGCGCCGGACATGATGGCGTTGAACACCCCGTCCAGGTGGCCGCCCGCGATCACGAACCGCAGCCCCCGCGCGGCCAGCGGCGCCACGTCGACGGCGTCCAGCGCCCGGCTGAGCTGGGCGATGACCACCCGCTCGACATCCTCGTCCCGGAGCGCTTCGGCCACCCTGACCACCAGGTCAGCCGCGTGCCCGCCGAAGCGGCCCGCGTTGGCCTCGTCGGTCAGCCAGGCGCTCAGCCGGGGAACCAGCCGGGCCGCGCCGATCCGCTCGGCCAGCACGTCCGCGTTGAGGAAGTTCTCCTGGACGAACCGGCCGAGGGTGGCGGCGAACTGGTCCTTGCGCTCGACGATCAGCGCGGTGTGCGGTATCGGCAGGCCCAGCGGACGGCGGAACAGGGCCGTCACCGCGAACCAGTCGGCCACGCCGCCGACCATGGAGGCTTCGGCGCCGGCCTGCACGTACCCGAGCAGGGTCCCGTGGGCGCCGGTCGCGGTCACCACCACGAAACCGACCGTCACCGCGGCCAGCAGGGCGGTGGCCCGCAGCCGCGCGGCCGCCAGCGACCGCGCCCGGGTCTCCGCCGTCTCGTGCGCGAGCGTAGGCACCGGCGAAGCGTACAACGCCAGTGAAAGAATCATCGCGTGCCGCACGCTGGAGCCAGTACACCCGAATCAGCCGACGCGATGCGGGCCAGGGTGCTGGCCAGCTTCGCCCGGCAGGCGATGATGGCCGCGCTCGGCGCGGAGCTGATCTCGGTCGAGCCGGGCCGGGTGGAACTGGCCCTCCCGCACGACCCGCGCTTCACCCAGCAGCACGGGTTCATGCACGCCGGCGCGGTGGCCGCGGTGCTGGACAGCGCGTGCGGGTACGCGGCGTTCAGCCTCATGCCCCCGGAGGCCGCCGTGCTGACCGCGAACTACACGATCAATCTGCTCGCCCCGGCCGCCGGGCAGCGGTTCGCGATGACCGGCCAGGTCGTGCGGGCCGGGCCTCCAGCACTGACCGGGTCCCGAACCGCGACCGCCCGGCGCAGCACGACGGCGTTCTGGGTGAGCAGCGCCGCGGCGGCGGCGGCCAGCGCGCCGGCGACAAGGACGACGGTGGGCATGATGATCAGCTTCGGGGCCCGCAGCGGCGTGCCGCGGGTCCTGCTCGCCACCACCAGCACGATCACCGCCAGCCCGATGATCACCGGTAGCGTCATGACGTCCCCTCCGCCGGGCGGATGGCCACGGCCGAGGCAAGCGCGGCCCGGAAACTCTCATCGGCTTGCGGGTCAGCCGGGTCGTGCCCGAGGCCCGTCAGCCAGCACCGCCGCCCGAGCGCGTACCCGTAGGACGCCGACAGGCCGAGCAGCACGGTGGCCTCGATCTGGGCCCGGTCCGGCGGTTTCCGGTCGCCGAAGGCGACGCGGACCCCGTCCTCGAACGCATCCACGAACGCGGCCAGGCCCTCGGACGGCGTCTGCCCGTCCTCCGGATTGAGCATCGCCCACGCCCACAGCCGCACGTACTTCTCGTCGACCAGCGCACGGAACAGCTCCTCCATCACGGGCAGGACGTGCGGGATGCCGTCCGCGGCCCGCATCCGGTCCCGGATCCGGGCGCGCTGCCGCTCGTTCGCTCGCTGCAGCACCGCGCTGACCACGCTCCGGTAGGTCCCGAAGTAGTGGACCACCAGCCCGTGGGTGACACCGGCCGCCACGGCGACCTGGCGCAGGCTGGTTCCCCGGTGTTCGGCCTTGAGGTTGCGGACCGGATGTCCGTCCTAATACGTTATTACTCGAATTGTCGGCGCGAGCGGTGCGTCGCCAGGATCACCCGAGCCGGACGGGGGAGTCGTGCAGACTGCCGAGATCACCAGGGACGAAACCAGCACGCGAGCGCGGCTGCTGCGGGTCGAGTCTTACGACGTCGAACTGGACCTGACCCGCGGCGAGGATGTCTTCGGCTCGGTGTCGGTGATCAGCTTCGACTGCGCCGAACCCGGCGCCTCGACCCATGCCGACCTGGTCGCGCAGGCCGTGCACGAGATCACCCTGAACGGGTCGCCGGTCGACCCCGCGACCGCCCATGCCGACGGCCGGATCGCGCTGACCGGCCTGGCGGCCCATAACGAACTGCGGGTCGTCGCCGACTGCGCCTACGGCACCGGCGGCTCGGGCCTGCAGCGGTCGGCCGACTCCGCCGACGGCCGGGTCTACACCTTCACCGATTTCGCGCCCGCGCACGCGCGCACCGTGTTCGCGAACTTCGAGCAGCCCGACCTGAAGGCGGCGTTCACCTTCCACGTCCTCGTTCCCGCGAACTGGGTGGTCATCTCCAACCAGCCCGCGCCGGAGCCGATCCCGGCCGGGCCGGGGCGGTCGGCGTGGCATTTCCCGGCGACGCCGCGCATCTCGACCTACCTGGTGGCCGTCGTGGCGGGGGAGTATCACCTGATCAGCGATTCGCACACCACCCCGGCCGGGCAGGTCATCCCGATCGGCCTGGCCTGCCGTCAGTCGATGCTGCCCTACCTGGACGCCGCCGAGATACTCGGCCTGACCAGGCAGGGTCTTGACTACTTCACCGGGCTGTTCGGGATCGGTTACCCCTTCACCAAGCACGACCAGGTCTTCGTGCCGGACAGCCCCGGCGCCATGGAGAACGTCGGATGCGTCACGATCACGGAGTCGCTGCTGTTCCGGTCCGCGGTGACCGACAACATGCGCGAGCTGCGGGCAGTGGTGATCTTGCACGAGATGGCGCATCAGTGGTTCGGCGACCTGGTCACGATGAAGTGGTGGGAGGACCTGTGGCTGAATGAGTCGTTCGCTGAAATGACCGGGTTCCAGGCGGCGGCGGAAGCGACCCGGTTCACCGGCGCCTGGACATCCTTCTGCGGCGGACGCAAGACCTGGGCTTACGGGCAGGACCAGTTGCCGTCGACGCACCCGATCGCCGCTGACGTCGCCACGCTGGGCGAAGCCGAGTCGAACTTCGACGGGATCAGTTACGCCAAGGGCGCGGCCGTGCTCAGGCAACTGGTGGCCTCCCTCGGCCGGGACAGGTTCTTCGCCGGAATCGGCAGCTACTTCGCCGAGCACGGATGGGGCAACGCCACCCTGGCCGACCTGCTGCGGTCGCTGGAGGCCAGCTCGGGACGCAGCCTGACGGAATGGTCGAAGTCCTGGCTGGAGACGGCCGGGCCGAACACGCTCAGGCCCGCCTTCGCGGTCGACGGCGAGGACAGGTTCACCGAGTTCGCGGTGGTGCAGGAGGCGTCGGCGGCGCATCCTGCGCTCCGGGCGCACCACCTCGCGATCGGCCTGTACAACCGGGACGGCGACGGTCAACTGGTGCGCACTCACCGGGTGGAGGCGGACATCGCCGGGCCGCGGACAATCGTGCCCGGCCTGGCCGGGCTGACCAGGCCGGATCTGATCCTGCTCAACGACGGCGACCTGACCTACGCGGTCATCGGGTTCGACGATCGCTCGCTGCGGACGCTGACCGGGTCGATCGGCCGGTTCGCCGACGGGCTGGCCCGGACGATCTGCTGGAGCGCGGTGATGGGCATGGCGAAGGAGGGGGAACTGCCGGTGCCCGCGTTCGTCGCGATGCTGGCGTCGGGCATGGGCGACGAGTCGGCCCTCTCCGTGCTGCAGAACGTGCTCACGGTGGCCGAACGGCTGATGACGCTAGCCGCCGATCCGGCCTGGGTGCCGGAAGGGAAACGCCTGCTGGCCACCGAGGGCCTGCGGCTGCTGCTGGCGGCCGAGCCTGGCGGCGACCACCAGCTCGCCTGGGCCCAGTTGCTGGGCTGGGCCGCGACCACCCCCGAGCAGCTCGACTTCGTCGCGGGCCTGCTGGACGGGAGCGTGGCCGTGCCCGGCCTGCCGGTGGACACCGAGCTGCGCTGGAAGTTGCTGAGCAGGCTCGCGGTGGTGGGCCGGGCCGGGGACGCGCAGATCGATGCGGAGCTCGCGCGGGACGCCACGGACGCGGGACGTCGCCATGCCGCGGCCTGCCGGGCGGCGATCGGCGACGCCGAGCACAAGGCCGCGGCCTGGCGGCTGGTGACCGAGTCGGACCAGCTCGGGCTGGAGGAAGCGGTCGAGGTCTGCCTCGCCTTCAACCTGGCCGAGCACGCCACCTTGCTCAAGCCGTACGCCGAGAAGTACTTCGAGGCCCTGCCGGTGATCTGGGCGAGCCGGGACGGGCTGCTGCGCCTGGTGCTCGGGCAGGTCCTGTTCCCCTTCACCGCGGCTTCACCGCAGTTGCTCCAGCGGGTGGATGAGTTCCTCGGCCAGCCTGACCTGGACCCGGCGCTCAGCCGGGTGGTGGCCGAAGGCCGCGATGTGGCCGGGAAAGCACTCCGCTCGCGCGGATAATGACCTGTCATGCCTGAACCGGAGACGTCCTCGGCTTCCGCGACCACCCACAGCCCGCCGGGCACGGGCAGCGTCACCGACGCCCGCCAGAAGCTTGCCTGGACGCCCCGCACGCCGCCGTGCTTCGGACTCCGACTCTGACTCTGACAGTGACTCCGACTCCGACTAGAACGGCGTCCGGAACCTGAGAGGGCGGAGTCAGCATGGCAGGGGAATCGGTGTTGGCTGCCCCACCCACGGCGCCCGATCTGCCTTCGGTGCTGGCTATGCCAGATGATGTGCTTCGGGCCCGGCTGATCACTCTTATCCGGGAGTCCGGTATCAAGTTCCGTTCCCGTGACGCCTTCGAGCAGGCCGGCTGGGACGGAGACCCAGCGCCGGTGTTCGCCAAGTTCTGGACGAACAGCGCGGGACGTGTACCGGACAGCGGGGCGCGGATTTCTTCCGCCCTATCTGCCCGGTCGAATCGCTTTTTACCCGGCGTGACCTGCTGGGCAGGCCTGGGACGGGCGCGGCCGAGGCGTCCGGCCACGGCCAGGAGGACGAGGGGGAGTTTGTGCACAAGGTGGCATTCGGGCCGTCCACGGTGACAACGGCCGAGGCTGATACGACGGCGCTGCCGCCGCCGGCCGAGATGAGCCGCGAAGATGTCGAACTCGTGCGGCTCGCCAGGGACACGGTCGTTCATGCCGCGCTTTCGGGCGGCCAACCGCATGCGGGGCTGCCAGGCCGTCGGGCTGCTGGATCCAGACCCAGGGCCGATCGCCGGCATGACCGTGAAGAGCGCCCTGGCGAGCGCCACACAGGCCCGTAAGGTCCAGAGCGGCCCCGCGATGTTCCACAAGCCGGTATGGCCAGAAGAGATCGGCGCCATCAGCCTGTTCGTCTATGTGATTGAACGGCTCGTGCCCACCACGGCGCAAACGGCGGACGAACTCGTGGCGGAAGGTCACGACGTCGGGGACTGGGGCCTGATTGCCCAGGGCAATGGGTTCCGGGGTGTCGTCTGCGGCGACCTGCCCGCGATCAGTGATGTGGCGGCTCAGGTTGCCGCCGCCTGCCGCAAAATGCAGAACCAGTCGGAGATCCGCCCGCACGACCCTCGCCAGGTGATGTTCATCCGCATGAAAGGCCGCTGGTTGTGGGATCCGTCGCGCCCGAAGTCCGAATTCTTCTAGCGGGCTGACCGTGGCGCCAGACCAGCGCTGCCGGCACTTTGTTCCCGGGCTCAGGGACAGGCCATGGTGGGATGCCGGCGAATTCGGTGCGGCCACCGCGCTGCAAACCAGCTACCAGGCGATCCGGGCCGAGTTCCTGAACATCCTGCTCTGCGGGCAGCTGAGACTTCACCCGCAGAGCAGGGGCGGACCCCGCGCGCAAATCTCCGACGGTGACTGGAATATCTTCGAGATCCTCTCGGACGGCCGGGTCAATGTGGCCAACTCCGTCCTGGCGCCCCGCACGAGCCGGGCCCTCATGAGCCTGCCCGAGGTGACCACCAACCCGAACGGCCTGGCTGGGAGTTCATGGAACACGGACCGGCCGGAGCCCGCGACAAGCTCTTCAGCACGCCGCGCCGGCTCACCACCGTGCCCGAAGTGCTCCAGTGGTGCCATGAGGAGGGCAGCACGCTGGCCCCACTGAACATGGTCGCCGCCGCGGCCGCCCTGGCCATCCAGGAACAAGAGTTCCGGTGAGCCACCTTCACCAGTCAGCGGCATGAATGAATGCGGCCGCAGGCCTTCCGAGCCACTGCGTGACCCGCATCGTCAGGCCCATGTCCGCCAGGCGAGCGGTGCGCAGATTGGTCAGCCGGCTGGGCGTGCAGCCGATTTCCCGCGCCAGCTCCGGCCAGGTGAGCCCGTGCTCCTGACGCTGCTCGCTGAGCGCTGTGTGGAGCTGGTTCAGGTCCCACCGGAGCCGGCTGTCTAGTCCTGGCTCCGGCAACTGGACGTCGCCCACGTCGATGACCGGACCCATGAGGAACTCCTCCGGCGCCCAGCCGAGCCAGCGCAGCATGAACAGCGCGTACTGACACGAGGCCGCACCGCGCGCGCCCAGCCTCGAGACCGCTCCTCCGCACAGTGGGTGATCCATGCGCTGTGCGTTGAGCTCCGACGATTGCTGCCACAGTTCGTCGGCGAACTCATACCAGCCCAGCCCTCGATCACGACGCTCGGCGTCGAACGCGGCGAAGAACGCGGCGAAGTCGAAAACGGGCAGCGCGGTCACGCGCAGGAAGCTACCACCTCGGTGTCCCGGGCGGAGCGCCGCGCTGGCGGAAAAGCAGATGATTCGCGGCAGGCGGTGGCCATAGCCTGCGGTCATGTTCGGCCGGCTCTTGCGGAAAGGGAGGCACCTGGTGGCTGACCACAGCGGCGGGTGGGATCCGATCGTGACACCCTGGCATCTTGACGAGCACATCCCGGGCTTCCCGATTCCGGCCAACGTGTTCGAGACGGTCTGCCCGGTCCTTCCAGCCGGGCCCGTGCCTGACCGGATGAGCCTGCTGCACCAGGCGGTCGCCGATGCGGTGGCCCGGGCCGCCAGACCGCTGCTGCTCTCCGGGGACTGCCCCAGCGTCCGGGGGGCGGTGGCCGGGCTGCAGCGCCGCCATCGTGACCTGGCCGTGGTGTGGCTGGACGCGCACGGCGACTTCAACACCCCGGCCATCACCACCAGCGGCTACCTCGGCGGTATGGCGCTGGCGATGCTGACCGGCCGCACCCCCGGGCTGTTCGGCGATGCGCTCGGGCTGCGGCCGGTGGCCGACACCAGCGTCGTGCTCGCGGACGCCCGCGACCTCGACCCCGCCGAACGGGACGCCCTGACCGCCAGCCAGGTCCGCCGCGTGCCCGCCGACCCGGCCGCGATCACCGCCGCCCTCGGCGGGCTCGGCCACACACCGGTCTGCCTGCACCTCGACGTGGATGTCATCGACAGCGCGCAACTGCCCGGCCTGCGTTTCCCCTCCGGCCCCGGGCCCTCTGTCACCCAGATCGAGGAATGCCTGGCCGCCGTCTGCGCCACTGTCGATGTCAAGGCCGTCAGCATGGCCTGCGCCTGGCTTCCCGACCGCGTCAGCGACCAGGCCACCCGCGACACAATCACCCGCCTGGCCAAAGCGCTCGGCACCACCCTGGTGTGGCCGAGTTAGCTGGCGTTCCTGGTGAAGGCCCCGCGCCAGACCTCAAGGGTGCCGTCGCCGAGTGCGGCGGCGAAGTTGATGACCCGGGTGTAGCCGTCGTCGAGGAGCATCGGCAGCGCCGGTCCGGCGGGCGGGCCGCCCGCGAAGGTCTTGGTGATCCAGGCCTGGACCCAGGCCGTTTCGTCCGTCCACTCGGAGGCGGTGAAGCCGGCCTGCTCGATGGAGGCGCGCAGTGAGCCGGCCGTGGCGACGAAGCTGTCGGTGCCGTCGATTGACCAGGGCATCGGCCAGGGCAGGTCGGCCTGGCGCGGCTGGCAGACCTCCCAGACGGCCAGCCGTGCGCCGGGGGCCAGGCAACGGGCGATGTGCGCGAACCAGGCGGTCTTGTCCCGGACGTTCATCTGGACATGCATCGTGATCGCGGCCTGGAACAGCGGGTCAGGTTCGAACGTGGCGATGTCCGCCACCCGGAATTCGACGAGGTCGCGCAATCCGGTCCTGGCGGTCAGGTCGCGCGCGGCGTCGACGTAGGCCGGGGTGATGTCGATGCCGGAGACGTGGCTGCCAGTACGGCGGGCGATCTGCCGCGCGGGCCCGCCGAATCCCGAGCCGACGTCCAGCACCCGGTCGCCCCCGGCGAGCGCGAGGCTGACGATGAGCAGGCCGGTCGCGCCCGGGCCGCCGATGTGGAACTGGTCGAGGCTGTCCAGGGCGCCGTCGGCCGACGGGTCCAGCTCTGGATGATCGCTCATGAGCCGGTCGATCGTCTGGCCGACGGTGGTTTCTGTGTAGGTCATCGCACGAGATCCTTTCCGTGGTTTGCGGCCGCCGGCAGTTCGGCGTCATGGTGTTGAGGTCCGGGCACTTGTGGGGGCTGGGCGGGCAGGAAGGCGGCGGCGAGCAGCGCGCCGGCCAGGGCGATGGCCGCGGCCACGACGCACCCGACGCTGAGGCCATGGTCGAAGGCACCGGTGGCGGCCTGGCGGACGGCGGCGGCCGCGGCGCTGTGGCCGTGGGCGGCGAGCTGGCCGGAGACACCGAACGCTGCCCCGGCGGACTGGCGGGCGAGGTTGGCGAGGGAGTGCGGCAACGTCGCGGGAAGGGCGGTGGTAAGCCGCGAGGCGTACAGGGAAGCGTAGACGCTGCCGATGACGGCCACGCCGAGGGTGCCGCCGAGCAGGCGGGTCGAGTCGTTCACGGCGGAGCCGACGCCGGCCTCGCGGGCCGCGACGGCCCCCATGATCGACTCGGTGGCGGGCGCGGAGGTCAGGCCCATGCCCAGACCGTAGACGACCATCTGAACGGCGATGATCCCATAGCTGAACGTGGGCGTGATGCCGGTGGCGACCCAGAAGTAGGAGCCCGCCTGCAGGGCTAGCCCCGCGGTGACGATGATCTTGGTGCCGAAACGGACCGCGAGCCGGGTGCCGACGGTCGACCCGACCGCGACGGAGACCGCGACGGGCAGCAGGTGCACGCCGGCGGACAGCGGGCTGTAGGCCCGGACGAACTGGAAGTACTGGGTCATCAGGAAGATGAACCCGGACAGGGTGAAGAACGCGACGGTGACCGAGGCGCTGGCGGCGCTGAACCTCATGTTCGCGAACAGCCGCACGTCGAGCATCGGCCGGTCGGTGCGGCGCTCGCCGACGATGAAGGCGATCAGCAGGGCCGCGGCGCCGGCGAACCCGAGCAGCGACGCCGCCGACGTCCAGCCCCGGCCCGGAGCCTCGATGATGGTGTAGACCAGCAGGGCCATGAAGCCGCCGGACAGGATCAGGCCCGGGAAGTCCAGGCGGTGCCGCACTGGGTCCTTCGAGCCGGGGACGAACCGCGCGGTCAGGGCGATGACGGCCAGCGACACCGGCCCGAGCGTGTAGAAGATGCTCGACCAGCTGTAGTGCCCGAGCAGGAAGCCGCCCACAATCGGCCCGAGAGCGATGGCCATCCCGGCCGTGGCGCCCCACAGGCCGATGGACAGCGCCCGCTCCTTGCGCCCGGTGAACACCACGGTCAGCAGCGACAGCGTGGCCGGGAACGTCATCGCCGCCCCGAGGCCCATGACGGCCCGCGCGGCGATCAGCCCGGCCGGGGACGTGGCATACCCGCCGGCGAAGCTGGCCAGGCCGAACACGGCCAGCCCGGCCATCAGCATGCCCTTACGGCCGAACCGGTCAGACAGGCTCCCGGAGGTCAGCAGCAGCGCGGCGAAGACCAGGTTGTAGGCGTCCACCACCCACTGCAACTGTGCGGTCGTCGCGCCCATCTCGCGGGTCAGCGTCGGCAGCGCCACG
>DATAWQ010000163.1:0-9969 GCA_036267135.1 Streptosporangiaceae bacterium
ACGAGGATCTGCCGAACACCACGAACCCGGACGACTGGGCTCGTATCTCCGGCAAGAAGGGCGAGCGAATCGTCTACATCAGGACCCTGGTGTCCGGCAAGAGCGGCACAGAGGCGGGCCGCTCGATCGACACAGTCGCCAACACCGGTCAGTACCTGTAGCGTGCCGCGCCTGCCCGCCCCTCCCACCCACCTCCCCTACCCACCTCACGGTCACGGTTAGGCTTTCAGTCATGAGCGTGCGGCGGGTGATGGGCGTGGAGACCGAGTACGGCATTTCCGTACCTGGTCAGCCGGGGGCTAACGCCATGGTGACCTCGTCTCAGGTGGTCAACGCCTACCAGGCGGCCACCACGGCGAGGGCGCGGCGGGCCCGCTGGGACTTCGAGGAGGAGAATCCGCTGCGCGACGCGCGCGGGTTCGACCTGACCAGGGAGGCAGCCGACTCCTCGCAGCTCACCGACGAAGACCTGGGCCTGGCCAACGTCATTTTGACCAACGGGGCCAGGCTCTACGTGGACCACGCGCACCCGGAGTACTCCGCGCCCGAATGCACTAACCCGCTGGACGCGGTGATCTGGGACAAGGCGGGGGAGCGGGTGATGGCCGAGGCCGCCTCCCGCGCCGCCGAACTGCCCGGCGGGGCCCACATCCAGCTCTACAAGCACAACACCGACAACAAGGGTGTCTCCTTCGGCTGCCACGAGAACTACCTGATGCGGCGGGCCACGCCGTTCGCCGACATCGTGCGGCACCTGACCCCGTTCTTCGTCTCCCGGCAGGTGGTCTGCGGCGCCGGCCGGGTGGGGATTGGCGCCGACGGGCGCGGCGAGGGCTTCCAGATCAGCCAGCGGGCCGACTTCTTCGAGGTCGAGGTGGGCCTGGAGACCACGCTCAAGCGGCCGATCATCAACACCAGGGACGAGCCGCACGCGGACCCGGAGAAGTACCGCAGGCTGCACGTCATCCTCGGCGACGCGAACATGAGCGAGGTGTCCACCTACCTCAAGCTCGGCACCACGGCGCTGGTGCTCGCCATGATCGAGGACAAGTTCCTCGACGGCGACCTGGCCGTGGACGCCCCGATCGCGGAGCTGCGAGCCATCTCCCACGATCCGGAGTGCAAGCACCTGGTGATGCTGCGGGACGGCAGGAAGATGACCGCGGTGCAACTCCAGATGGAGTACCTGGAGCGGGCCAGGAAGTACGTGGAGGACCGGTTCGGCACCAACGCCGACGAGCAGACCGTGGACGTGCTGAACCGCTGGGAGTCGGTGCTGAACCGGCTGGCCGAGGACCCGATGACATTGTCGCGCGAGCTGGACTGGGTGGCCAAGCTCGAGCTGCTCGAGGGGTACAGGCGCCGGGACGGTATCGACTGGGGTCACCCCCGGCTCCAGCTCGTTGACTTGCAGTACGCCGACATCCGGCTGGAAAAGGGGCTGTACAACCGGCTGGCCGCGCGGGGCCGGATGATCCGGCTGGTCGACGAGGCCCAGGTGACCAGGGCGGTGTACGAGCCGCCGGACGACACCAGGGCGTATTTCCGCGGCCGCTGCCTGCAGAAGTACGCGGACGCGGTGGCGGCCGCCTCCTGGGACTCGGTGATTTTCGACATCCCCGGACGCGAGTCGCTGCAGCGGGTGCCCACCCTGGAGCCGCTGCGCGGCACTGCGGCGCACGTGGGCGGCCTGCTGGACCGCTGCGACAGCGCCGCGGACCTGGTATCGGCGCTCACCGGCCGGGACTGACGGCCCGAATCGTTATCCTCCCTAGGATTGCACGGGATGCGTGCGGGCGAAGATAGCGTTGAGATGGCAACGGACCGGTTAGACCCGGTAGCCCGGGAAGACAACGCCCGGGAAGACGGAGGTAGCGGGAATGGCGACAAAGGACACGCCAGGACAGCGGCAGACGACACGGCGCACTGAGGAAACGGAGGAGACCGAGCCACAGGGCACCGAGGAAGTCAGGGAACGGCAGGAGCAACTGTCCGACGACGTGGACGCGATCCTCGACGAGATCGACGAGGTTCTCGAAGAGAACGCGGAGGAGTTCGTCAGGTCGTATGTCCAGAAGGGCGGTCAGTAGCCCCCGCATGGCTCAGCCCAGGTAGCTGGCCCGGCTGGGTAGCCGGACCAGCCGATCGGGCCTTCGCCACGGGCGAACTCCGCGACGGTATGGCGCCGGGGTGAGCCGGGGTTGCACCCAGTAGGGTCTGGTGACGTACCGGACAACAGTTGACGTGATGGAAGAAGGAGCCTGGTGGGTTCTGAGTTCGGCGCCGGCGGGCGGTTTCCCGCGGCGTTCATGAACGCGGGAAGCTCGTCGTTTGCCGACTTCCTCGCGGGCTACGCACCCGTGCTGCTCCCGGGCGGCGCGGCCCCCGGTGGGGCGTCCACCGGCGGTGCGCCAGCGGGTCAGGCGGGCGGTGGCCTGGAGGGCCTGCCGCACGGCACCACGATCGTGGCCGCCGTCTGCGAGGGCGGCGTGGTGATGGCGGGCGACCGCAGGGCCACCGCCGGCAGCATGATCGCCCAGCGCGACATCGAGAAGGTGCTGCGCAGCGACGACTTCTCCTGTGTCGGCATCTCCGGCGCGGCCGGTGTCGGGCTCGAGCTCATCCGGCTGTTCCAGGTCGAGCTCGAGCACTACGAGTAGCTGGAAGGCCGCGCGCTGACGCTGGAAGGCAAGGCCAACCGGCTGGCCACCATGGTCCGCGGCAACCTGGGAGCGGCCATGCAGGGCTTCGTCGTGGTGCCGCTGTTCGCCGGCTACGACGAGGTCGCCCAGACGGGCCGCATTTTCAGCTACGACCCGACCGGCGGGCGTTACGAGGAGCATCCGTTCCAGGGGATCGGGTCCGGCTCGATCTTCGCCAAGGGAGCCCTGAAGAAGCTCTACCGCGAGGGAATGCCGCCCCGCGACGCCGTGCTCGCCTGCATGCAGGCGCTCTACGACGCGGCCGACGACGACTCGGCCACCGGCGGGCCCGACCTGGCCCGGCGCATCTTCCCCGTGATCGCGACCGTGACCGCCGACGGGTTCCGGCGGCTGCCAGACGACGAAACCGGCGCCATCGCCGAGGCCGTGGTGGCCGGGCGGATGCGGTCGCCGGACGGCCCGTCGGCCCCGCTGAACACCGCCCAGGACTAGCTACCCGACCCAACTCCCGAGCCCGCACCCGAGCATTTCGGACAGCAAAGGAAACGCCAGCGGTGAGCATGC
Source organism: Streptosporangiaceae bacterium (assembly GCA_036267135.1). Classification (GTDB taxonomy): domain Bacteria; phylum Actinomycetota; class Actinomycetes; order Streptosporangiales; family Streptosporangiaceae; genus PALSA-505. The sequence continues at coordinate 3,228 of DATAWQ010000163.1, forward strand.
CGTTCTACGTGTCACCCGAACAGGTGGTGAAGGACAAGGCGGACTTCGCCCGGAAGAACATCGCCCGGGGCCGCAACGTCATCGTCATCCAGTACGCCGATGGCATCCTGTTCGTCGCGCCGAATCTGTCCCGCGCGCTGCACAAGATCAGCGAGATCTACGACCGGATCGCGTTCGGCGCCGTGGGCATGTACAACGAGTTCGAGAACCTGCGCAAGGCGGGGGTTCGGTACGCCGACTTCAACGGCTATCTGTACGACAGGAACGACGTCACCGCGCTCGGCCTGGCCAACGCCTACGGGCAGACGCTCGGCACGATCTTCTCCGAGAGCAACAAGCCGTACGAGGTCGAGATCGTGGTCGCGGAGGTCGGCTCGACTCCCGAGCGTGACCAGATGTACCGGATCACCTTCGACGGGTTCGTGGCCGACGAGCGGCAGTACGTGGCCATGGGTGGGCAGGCCGAGCAGCTCTCGGTGGCGCTCAAAGAGCGTTACCGCGACGGCATGAGCCTGGTCGAGGCCCTCGGCGCGGCCCTGGGCGCGCTGGAAGGCCAGGCCGCCAGCAACGGCGAGGACGTCACCGCGGCCCAGCTCGAAGTGGGGCTGCTGGCCCGCACCGGCGAGCGCAGGCGGTTCCGGCGGCTCACCGGGGCCCGGCTGGAGGAGTTGCTGGCCGAGGCCAGGCCCGCTCAGGCCGAGCCGGAGGACGCGGCCGAGGCCAGCGACGACGGCCCGGCGAAGGGCACAGCCAACGGTACTGCCAACGGGGCAGCCAACGGCAAGGCCAGCGGTTCCGCCCCGGACGACGAGGCGGGCGGCGAACCCGAGGCTGGCCAGGAGAGCTGACTTGGCCACGGCCGACGTGAACCCGGCCGGGGCGTAGCGTGCACGCACTGCCGCGCAAGGAACGGGTGATGGCGTTCGGCGCGCCCACGTTCCTGGCCGGAATGCTCCTGACCTGGCTGGCAAGACCCAGCCCGGCAAGACCCAGCCTGACCGGTCCCAGCTCGACCAGTCCCAGCTCAGCTAGCTCTCCGTGATCTGGCCGTCCTCGAGCAGCAGGACCTGGTCGGCCAGCCCGATGAGGGCCGGGTCGTGGGTGGCGACCAGCGCGGTCACCCCTTCGGACCTGACGACGGTCCAGAGCAGCCGCATGATCTGCTTGGCCGTCTCCGAGTCGAGCTGCCCGGTGGGCTCGTCCGCGATAAGCAGATCGGGATTCCCGGCTAGTGCCCTGGCGATGGCCACCCGTTGCTGCTGGCCGCCGGACATTTCGCCGGGGCGCTGCCTGGCGTGATCGGCCAGGCCCACGATGTCGAGCATCATCCGGACGCGCTCGTCGCGCTGCCTGGGCGGCACCGCGTTGATCCGCATCGGGACCCCGACGTTCTCCTCGGCCGACAGGAAGGGGATCAGCCCGAACGACTGGAAGATGAACGCCACGGACGTGCGGCGCAGCGCCATCCGCTCCCGGTCGCTCATCGCCGTGACGTCCCGGTCGCCGATCAGCACCTGGCCGGAATCGGGCGAGTCGAGCCCGCCCACGACGTTGAGCAGGGTGGTCTTGCCGGATCCCGACCGCCCGCGCAGGGCCACGAGCTGCCCCTGGCCGATGCTGAAGGACACCCCGCGCAAGGCCATGGTCGCGGTCCGGCCCGAGCCGTAGGTGCGCTTCACGTCGTGCGCGACCACCAGGGGTCTCGCGTGCCTGGCGGCCTGGACGCCGGGGTCGGCCAGGCCGAGTATGGCTTCGGCGCCCGACGGCGCTTCGCGGGCGCTCACCGGCCGGCCTCCGGCGCGGCCAGACCTGCTGTCATCCGCGTGTCCCCTTTCGCATTGTCTGGGTCTTCGTACTGTGTCTGTGCTGGTCGGCGTCTGTGCTGGTCGGCGTGTCATGGGCCGGTGCGCAGGGCGGTGGTCAGGCCGCGGTGGCGTTCGATCCGGATGTGCAGCAGCAGGGTAGCGGCGGCCAGGATGATCAGGCCGGCCACCGGCAGGACCAGCGCGGTCAGGTCGGGGTGGACCGGGATGGTGGCGGGGGAGCCGGTGAAGGCGGACAGGTCCAGGATGGGCCCGGTCAGCGGGACCAGGATAAGGGCGCAGCCGGCCCCGGCCAGGGCGGCGGCGGCCACCGCGGGCAGGGTTTCCAGCAAGGTCAGGCGGCGGGCCTGCCCGGCGGCCAGGCCCATGGTGGCCAGCCGGGCCAGCGTCATCCGGCGGGCATCAGCGGCCAGCGCCAGGTCCAGCAGCAAGATCGCCGCGCTGAACCCGGCCGCGGCGGCCAGTCCGACCGCGAAGCCGAGGTAGGCGCCGCGGGGGAGCGGCGAGCCGGCCAGGCTGGCCAGCGCGGCCGACCGCAAGGTGACCGCCACCCCGGGCACTAGCCGGTGCGCGGCCGCGGTCAGCGCCGCCCCGTCCACGGGCCCGGTCATCAGCATCAGGTCAGGCGGCTGGGCCGCGACCGCGGCCGGCAGCGCCCAGGCCGGCACGATCACGAACGCGCCCCCGCCCGGCATCGCCGCCGTGGCCCCCACCGCCCCGGCCACCGTCACCGGCATCCGGGCGGTCACCAGTTCCAGCGTGACCCGGCCATGGCCCAGCAGGCCGGCCGCGGCCGGCGAGGCCAGCACCGGCGCCGGGCCACCCCCCGCCCGGCGGGCCAGCTTCCCCGCCGGGAAACCAGCCCACGGCGTCTGCGCGGCCAGCGCCGCATACGCCGCCGGATCCACCGCGACCACCACCACCGACCCGCCCCCCGCCAGCCCCCACAACGCCGCCCGGGCCGTCACCACCCGCCCCGCCCCAGCCACCCCCGACAGCGACCCCACCACCGCCGGGGTCAGCTTGCCCACTGCCGACTCCGCGTTCACCACCGCATCGGCCCCGGTCGCCCGCCACGACGCCGCCACCTCACCCTGCGCCACCGTATCCCGGACCATCCCCGCAAACGCGGCCAGGCTCAACGCCAGCACCAGCGCAAACACCGGCAGCACCGCGGCCGGCGCCCGGCCCGCCCTGGCCGTGGCCAAAAACCCCGTCACCCCAGCCCGCCGCGCCGACAACCGCATCACCCCCCGCAACACCAGCGGATACCCCCGCAGCACACAAATCGCCGCCGGCACCGCCACCAGCGCCGGCGCCGCACTGGTAAACACACCAGACCGCCCCAGCCCCTCAAACCGCAACAACACCAGCCCACCCACCGCCGCCACCGTCAGCCCCACCTCCGCCACCAGCCGCCGCACCGCGCTACGCCGCGGCCCCGCATTCGCTATCCCCGTCGGCTGCAGCAACCCCGACTGATACGCCACCCCACCCGCCCGCACCGGCCGGTACCGCACCCCCGCCACCACCGCCGGACCCGCCAGCGCGATCACCACCACCCCCGCCGCCAGCCACCACGACAACGGCACCTCCTCACCCGGCGTTAGCACCACCGCCAGCCCCCCACCCACCAGCACTCCCGGCACCACCGCCACCGCTGTATCCCGCAACGCCAGCCCCGCCAACTGCCACACCGACGCCCCCCGCGCCCGCAACACCACCCACTCACCCGCTCGCCGCACCGTCACCATCTGCGCCGCCAGCAGCAACACCACCACCCCAATAACCCCCAGCCCTACAAACACCAACGACAACACACTGACCACCGACACCTGCGTCGCCAAAAACACCACCAAAACCTGCGTGACGCCGGGATTGGCGAAGCCGAGATCGGCGGCGCTGGGACCCAGCGGCCCGGTCAGCACCGGCGTATGCGCGCTGACGCCGTTGAGCTGGTCCAGCAGGTGCCGTGCCTGCCCCGCGCTCACCGCACTCAGCGCCAGCGGAAACTGCCACTGCATCGGCAGGTCAGTGGGGGAGAAGGCGTTCTCCAGCGCGATCAGCCCGGCCGGGCTGGTGAACACGGCGCCGACCCAGTAGGGCAGCCCGTTGCCGGGCGGGATGACCTCCGATGGCGCGGCGACGGTGGCATCGGCCGTCCAGAACGACGCCGACGGATCACGCACCGCGACCACACCCGACACCTCCACCGTGACCACGTTGCCGCCTGCCGTGGTCACCTTCATCCGGGAACCCAGGTGCAGGCCGTACCGCGCCGCCATGGTCTGGGTCACCGCGACGCCGATGAGCGTGCGCGGAGATCCGGCCTCGGGCCCGTTGCCCGCCGGGTTGATGCCGGCCGCGCCCCCGGCGGTCGCGCCCCCGGCGGTCGCGCTGCCGGACGGCGCCGGGCTGACCAGCACCGGATAGTGGCCAGCCAGCAGCCGGGCATGACGGCTCAGGCTGTCCCGGTAGACGATCTCGAGCTTCGGGCCCGCGCCCACCCGCACAGCGGCGCCGGCCCCTCGCACCGGCAGCAGCGGCGTGGTGACGCCCGCCCAGTCCGCGCCCTGCGGCCCGAGCGGCAGGCCATCGGCCCTCAGGTCCCCGGCGAGCTGCCGCCTGACCGTGCCGAGGTCACCGGCCGTGACGTTGGCCAGCGGAGCGTCGTTCGCGCTCACCGGCGCCTGCTCGAACTCGTTCGTGGCCGCGTTGGCCGTCACCGCGGTCTGGGACGGCGGCACCGCGGCCAGCGTGTGCTGCAGGGCCCTGGTCCTGATCCCGAGGCCGGCCCGCGGCCCGGCCACCGCCACGAACGCACACCCGCACACCAGCAGCCCCAGCACCAGCGTCGCCGCCACCCCGGTGCCACCTACCGTGGCCGCGAACGCGGCCAGCCGCGCCCTCATTCAGCGGCCCGGGGGACGGGGGCGTCTGGCCAGACCCCGATATGGTCGGGTTCTGGCCGGAGCCTGACCCTGTCCCGCATGCCCAGCGGCTCGGTCATCTCCCGCGGCAACTGCAGCCGCCCGGCCCGGTCGAGCACCGCGTACTCCACCTCGTCGTGGGCCTCTTGGCCGTCGGCGTCCGTGGTCGCCTGGCGCAGCGTCTCGGTGCTGGTCCTGCCGTCCCTGATCGCGATGACCCGGCGCACCAGTGAGGACACCGCCGGGTCGTGGGTGACCACGAGCACGGTCACCCCCAGTTCGGCGTTGGCCGTCTGCAGGGCGCCGAACACGTCGGTCGCGGTCGCGGAGTCCAGCTCCCCGGTCGGCTCGTCGGCCAGCAGCACGCGGGGGGCGTTGGCCATGGCCACCGCGATGGCCGCCCGCTGCTGCTCACCGCCGGACATCTGCTGCGGCTTGCGGTTGGCGCAGTGTGCCACCCCGAGCACGTCGAGCAGATCACCGGCCCGGGCGCGGCGCTGCCGCCGGCCCGCGCCGCTCAGCCGCATCGGCAGCGTGACGTTCTGCTCGGCCGTCAGGTAGGGCAGCAGGTTGCGGGAGGTCTGCTGCCAGATGAAGCCGACGGTGCTCCGCCGGTACGACAGACGCTGCCGGGGATTCATCGTGGCCAGATCCTGCCCCGCCACCCGGACCGCGCCCGCCGTCGGGACGTCCAGGCCGGCCAGGATGTTCATCAGCGTGGACTTGCCGCTGCCCGACGCGCCCACCATCGCGGTGAGCTCACCGTCCCGCACCAGCAGGTCCAGGCCCTGCAAGGCCTGGACCTCGATCTTCTCCGCGGTGAAGATCCGCACCAGCCGGTCACAGGCGATCAGCGCGTCCTCGCCGTAGGAGGCGTGGGCCCGGGCGGCTTCATCACCCAGTGCGGCCAGACCTGCTGTCATCCGGGTGTCCCCTTTCGGTGGGTCGTTCGGTGGCTGGTGGTGTGTCTGTGCTGACCGTGCCCTCATACAGACTCCGCGGTGCGCAGGGTACCCGCGGGGTCCGGCCGCCTGGCCGCGCTCAGCGCGGCCGCCAGCACCGGCAGGGCCGCCACGGCCAGCGCCAGCGGAATCGCCAGCCCCCAGGGGATTTCGGTGACGACCGGGGGGAACGGTTTGGTGGCGTTCGTGGTGAGGGTGGTGGCCGGGACGAACAGCGTGCTGACGAAGACACCGAGCCCGAGCCCGACCGCGGCCGACGGCAGGCTCAGCATCAGCTCCTCGAGGCAGAGCTGCCGGGCCTGGGCGCCGGAGGCGACGCCGAGCGCGGAAAGCAGCGCGCTCTGCGCTCGGCGCTGGCTGACGTTCGCGGCGACGCTCACGCAGAAACCGGTGATCGCCAGCAGCGCGGCGGCGATGGCCGTGGCCAGCAGGGCCTGCTGCGGGACGGCGGACAACGCGTCGCCGAGCAGTCCCGAGACCACCGCCGCCGAGGTGGTCACGGCCGAGCCGGCCGGAAGCCGGCCGCCCAGCGCGGCGCCGGCGCGGCCGGTGGCCAGCCACCACTGCGTCACCGGCAGCGGCGTCTGCGACTCACTCGCCAGGTAGTCCTGCACCGTGGCCAGATCGACCACGATCGCCCCGCTCCCGGCCGGGATGGTGGGGAAGGTCGCCACCACCGCCACGACGCGCACCGGCACGGTGATGCCGTTCACGTCGGCCTGGGCCACCAGGCCGACCCCGACGTCGTTGGCGCTGGCGAACGACTTGGTCACGATCGCGGGCAGCGCTCCCTCACTAGGCCGCTTGGCGGTCAGCGTGATCTGCGCCCCGATCGGAAAGGTCACCTGCCCGGTCAGGGTAGGGGTCACGGCGAGCCCGTATCCGGTCTCGAAGGAAAGCTGCTGGGCGCCGCCCGCCGCGGGCCGCCAGGACGCGGCGGCGGGCTCGGCCGACCTGCTCACGAGGCCGCCCGTGGTGGACAGGATTCCCTGCAGCTGACCCGACGAGTCCGAGTACGCCCACCCGC
>DATAWQ010000164.1:0-7037 GCA_036267135.1 Streptosporangiaceae bacterium
CGTAGGCTGACGATCATGGTCACGCCGCGCCACCAGTAGCCACCGCACGCCGCGCTAGCCGTCCGGCCCCCGGGCGCGGCGGATCGGCGGCAGCGTCACCGCGATCAGGCTTCCGGCGAGCTGCCACACGGCCCCGGCGCCACGACCGGGGCGGGCAGCCCGAGGGCCAGCCCCGCCAGCGGCAGCGCCCATCCGGCCGCAACCAGATGGCAGACCACGAGCGGCCGGGCCGGCCGCCGGCCGATCAGGCCGAATCCGGCCGCCACCCCGCCGGCCAGCAGCGTGAGGATCTGGGCGACCACCCCGGCGGTCAGCACGAGCCCGAGGCCAGCGGCGCTGCCGCCCGAGTCGAGCACCGCGAAGGCCACCCCGACCGGGGCCATGCCCGTGCCGAACAGGGAGGTGGCATAGCCGGCGTAGAAGAGCCGGAAGTTTCGTTCCTTCAGTAGCCCGAGGCGGGCGGTTCTTACCTCAGCGAGAAATCCCCATCGAAGCGTCGGTCGCGCCACAGCATCATGTCCTTCGAGGTCGTCAATGACTTCGGGTTGGACATGAGTGCTGCACGCATCGCCTGCTCCTCGCTCAGTTGCCGTTGCCGATGGCGTCGCTGATGGTGCTGGTCAGCGTCAGCGTAGAGCGCGGCGGGTGCGGCGCAAACAGGTTAAACGGGGATGCTAGTGGCCGAGCAGCCAGCGGCCTGGGGCGATCAGCTTGCGGGCCTGCGCCGGGCCCCACGAGCCCGGGGCGTACGGGGCGACCTTCGGGGGGTTGTCCAGCAGCGGCGCGGCCACCTTCCACACCGCGGCCAGCCCGTCGGGCCGGGTGAACAGGGACCGGTCGCCGATGAGCACGTCGTGGATGAGCCTGACGTAGGGCGGCAGCGGGTTCGCGCCCTTCAGCCCGGACAGCGGGATCGCGGCCCGGGCGGGGTCGAGGTCCAGGTCCGGGCCTGGCTTCTTGGCCACCATGGACATGTCGATCTCGCCGTCGCCGGACAGGGAGAACGTCAGCACGTTCGACTCGGCGGGCAACTGTCCGGCGAGTGGCCCGGCCGGCTCTTTCAGGATGAGGCTGACCTGCTGCTTGGATGCGGCCAGGCGCTTGCCGGTGCGCAGGTAGAACGGCACGCCGCGCCACCGGGGGTTGTCGATCCACAGCCGGGCCGCGACGTAGGTGTCGCGCTTGGACTTGGCCGCCACCCCGGGCACGTCGCGGTAGCCGGTGAACTGGCCGAGCACGACCTCCTTCGGGTCGAGCGGCCGGAAGGACTTGATCACCTTCTCCCTGGCCGCCTGCAGGTCGAGCGCGCCCAGGCTGGCCGGCGGCTCCATCGCGACCTCGGCAGTCACCTGGAACAGGTGCGTGACCAGCATGTCCAGCACCGCGCCGGTGGCGTCGTAGAACACCGACCTGTCGGTGACGCCGAGCCGCTCCGGCACGTCGATCTGCACGGACTCGATGTGCTCGCGGCTCCACATCGCGGCGAACAGTTCGTTGGCGAAGCGCAGCACGTGCAGGTCCTGCGCCGCTTCCTTGCCGAGGAAGTGGTCGATTCGGTACACCTGCTGCTCGTCGAGCACCGAGTGCACGACCCGGTCAAGCGCCCGGAAGGCCTGCGCCGAGGTGCCGAACGGCTTCTCGTAGACCACCCGGGCGCCCTGGGCCAGGCCGTGCTGGCCGAGCGCCTTGGTCAGCTCCGTGAAGGCGACCGGCGGCACCGCCAGATAGTGCACGAGCTGCGGGTCACCCCCCAGGGCCTGGCGCGCCTTGGCCAGGTCGTCCAGCAGGCTGCCGGGGCTGTCGGTGTTGAAGCCGCCGCCGGCGAACCACAGCCGCCCGGCGAAGCCGTCCCAGTCCTTGGGCTCGGGCTTGGGCCCGAACTCGGTGAGCACACTGTGGACGTGCGCGCGGAAGTCCTCGTGCGCGACGTTGCCGCGGCCGTTGCCGACCAGCAGCCACTGCTTGGGCAGCAGCCCTTCCAGCGCCAGCCGGTAGAAGGCCGGAAGCACCAACCGCTTGGCCAGGTCACCGGTCGCGCCGAACAGGACGAAGATCGTCGGGCCTGGGTCAGCGGCGGACGTGCCGCGCCGCTTCGTGGTCGCCATGCTCCCAACTTATGCCGCGGGCCAACCTACGTGGCCAGGTGCCTGGCCAGGAAGGCGATGGCCTTGGGCACGGCGTCCTCGCGGTTGGCGCGGTGGGCCAGCCCGTGTCCCTCGTTGCCGTAGACGAGCAGCTCGCACTCCTGGCCACGGGTGGTCAGGGCGGCGTGGATCTGCTCGGCCTCGCCCAGCGGCACCCGGGGGTCGTTGGCCCCGTGGATGATGAACAGCGGCGCCCTGACCTGGTCGATCCTGGTCAGCGGCGAGATCTCGTGCAGGAACTCGCGATCGTGGGCCAGGGTGCCGTACTCCCGCTCGCGGTACACCCGCCGGTAGGGCGAGGTGTTCTCCAGGAACGTGACCAGCGAGGAGATGCCGACGATGTCCACCCCGGCCGCCCAGAGCCCCGGCTGGAACGCCAGCCCGGCCAGCACCATGTAGCCGCCGTAGGAACCACCCCACAGCGCGGCACGGCCCTGGTCGAGGCCGAGGCCGGGCAGGTAGGCGTGGATCGCCGCGAGGTCGGCCACCGAATCGAGCCGCTTGCGCACGTCGTCGGCGGAATACCAGCGCTTGCCGTAGCCGACCGAACCGCGGACGTTCGGCACCAGCACCGTGTGGCCGGCCGCCACGAGGGCCTGGACCTGCGCGTTGAACACCTGCTTGGCCTGGGCTTCCGGGCCGCCGTGCACGAACAGCACCGCCGAACCGGCCAGGCCCTGGCCGGCGTCGGCCGCGCCCCGGTACACCTGGCACGGGATCAGCTCGCCGTCCGGCGTCGGCACCTGGTGCGGCTCGGGCACCACCGGCAGCTCGCCGCCCAGGGCGGCCACCGAGCCGGTGAGCGCGCGCACCGAACCGGTACGCGCGTCCACGCTGAGCACGTCGCTGGGCAGCCTGGTGCCGGTGATGGACAGCACGATCGTGCGGGAGTCGGCGGCCCAGCGCGGGTCGGGCCACCTGATGCCGGTCACGCTGCCGGTGTCGGGCACGTCCACGTCGTGCCGGTGCGCCCCGGTGGCCGCGTCGTGCACGGACAGCCCCGAGGCGCCGTCATCGTTGCGTTCGACCAGCAACTGGGCACCGTCCGGGGAGAGCCAGCCCATCAGGTCGGCGGTGTCGTCGGTGCACAGCCAGGAGGTCAGCCCGGTGGCTAGCTCGTAGCGGGCGACGCCGGTGAACTCGCGGTCGCTGTTCGACGTGAAGATGACCCCGTCGCTGCCGGGCAGCCAGTTCGGGCGGCCGTTCCAGGCCGGCTGGCCGGGGTCGGTGACCTCGATCAGGCCCGGGCCGGCCGGCGCGGTCAGGTCGACCAGCAGTAGCGAGGTCGAGCGGGGCAGGACCGGGGAGGACACGATCAGGGCGAGCCACCGACCGTCCGGGGACAGTGCGGCGTCGTCGTAGGAGTGGTCGCCCAGTTCGACGGTCTGCTCGGCGCCGGTCTCCAGATCCCGGACGACCGGGTCGAAGGCGACCCCGTCGCGCCGGTTGGTCTGGTAGCAGATCCGGCCAGGCTTGACGTCCACCAGGCCGTGGATGAACCGGGGATCGTGGACCAGCGGGGTCAGATCCGCCAGTGTGGCCGGATTCCCGCCGGGTACCGGCAGCCTGAGCAGGGACAGTTGATAGCGCTCGTTACCGCCTGCGTCGTGCGACACGATCACGGTGCGCTCGGCCTGACCGGGCAGGTACAGGCCATTGCACGCACCGGGGAGCGCGGTGAGCGCGACCATGGTGCCGTCCGGCTGGATCTCGGTGAGCTGCAGCGACCCGCTCGCGTCGCTGCCGGCCAGGATGCGGCCGTCGGCGTCCACGTCGTAGGCCCGGTAGAGCGTGATGGCTAGCAATCGGGCAAGGTCCATAGTGCGGCATTGTCACACCCGGCGCCCCGGCGGCACCAATCGGGCTGGCGCCCTGGTTACGCTGGATAGTGGCGCGGAAGACGCCGTATATGCGGAAAGGGTGTTGACGCTGACCAGACCGGCCGAACCAAATCGTGTCCTGTTGCTGGAGAACATTCACCTCGACGCCGCGTCGCGCCTGGTCAAGGACGGTTATCAGGTCGAGACGGGGACCCGGGCCCTGGACGAGGACGAGCTGATCGCCGCGATGAAGGGGGATGGGGAGGCGGGCGGGGGCGTCCAGGTGCTCGGCATCAGGTCGGGCACACACGTCACGGAGCGTGTTCTCGACCACGCCCCCGACCTGGTGGCCGTCGGCGCGTTCTGCATCGGCACGAACCAGATCGACCTGGCCGCGGCGTCCCGGCGGGGCATCGCCGTGTTCAACGCGCCGTTCTCCAACACGCGCAGCGTGGTCGAGCTGGCCCTGGCCGAGATCATCGCGCTGACCCGGCGGCTCACCGACAAAAACGCGCAGATGCACCAGGGTGTCTGGGACAAGTCGGCGGCCGGCAGCCACGAGGTGCGCGGGCGGCGGCTCGGGATCGTGGGCTTCGGCAACATCGGCGGCCAGCTCTCGGTGCTGGCCGAGAACCTGGGCATGGCCGTGTCCTTCTACGACACGGCCGACAAGCTGGCGCTGGGCAACGCCAGGCGGTGTGGCTCGCTGGAGGAGCTGCTGGAAATCTCCGACGTGGTCACGCTGCACGTGGACGGCCGGCCGGGCAACAGCGGCCTGTTCGGCGAGGCGGAGTTCGCGGCGATGCGGCCCGGCAGCCTGTTCCTCAACCTGTCCCGCGGCTTCGTGGTGGACCACGCCGCGCTGCGGCGGCACATCGAGTCAGGGCATCTGGCCGGGGCCGCGGTCGACGTGTTCCCGCGCGAGCCGCGCGGCCGGGGCGAGGAGTTCGTGTCCGAGCTGCGCGGCCTGCCCAACGTCATCCTCACCCCGCACGTGGGCGGCTCGACCGAGGAGGCGCAGCAGGACATCGGCCAGTTCGTGGCCGGGAAGCTGCACGGCTACATGACCTCGGGCACCACCTCGCTGAGCGTCAACCTGCCCGCGGTCGCGCTGCCCCGCACCCCGGGCAGCTACCGGCTGGTCCACCTGCACCGCAACGTGCCTGGCGTGCTGGCCGCCATCAACCGGCTGCTGGCCGAGCACAGCAACGTCGAGAGCCAGCTCCTTGGCACCAGGGACGACCTGGGCTACGTGCTCACCGACATCGCCACCGAGTACACCGACGGCATGCTGACCAGCCTGCGCGCCATGGACGTCACCATCCGGCTGCGCACGCTCCGCGCCCCGGCCTGACCGCCACTACGACCGGGCGGGCGGTCAGGCGGCCAGGGCGGCATAGCGGCCGTTGGTGCCGATGAGGGTGGTGTGCGTGCCGGTCTCGGCGACGCGGCCGTGGTCGAGCACCACGATCTGGTCCGCGCCCCGCACCGTGGACAGGCGGTGCGCGATGGTGATGGTGGTGCGGCCCTCGGCCAGCCGGTCGAAGGCCTGCTGGACGGCGCGCTCGGTCTCGGTGTCCAGGGCGCTGGTGGCCTCGTCGAGCACGAGCACGCGCGGGTCGCGCAACAGGGTCCTGGCGATGGCGATGCGCTGCTTCTCGCCGCCGGAGAACCGGTGCCCGCGGGAGCCGACCATGGTGTCGTAGCCGTCGGGCAGCCCGGCGATGAGGTCGTGGATCTGGGCGGCGCGGGCCGCGGCCTCGATCTCGGCGTCGGTCGCGTCCGGCTTGGCGTAGCGCAGGTTCTCCCGCACGGTGGTGTGCAGCAGGTAAGTCTCCTGGCTGACCACGCCCACGATCGCGGCCAGGTCGGCCAGACGCATGTCGCGCACGTCGATGCCGTCGATGCGGACGCTGCCGCTGCCGGGGTCATACAGCCGGGCGGCCAGTGCGGCCAGCGTGGTCTTGCCGGATCCGGTCTCGCCGACTAGGGCCAGCGTGCGGCCGGCCGGGACGTCCAGGTCCACCCCGGACAGGGCGGGCCGGTCGGCGCCCGGGTAGGCGAAGCTGACGTCGTCGAAGCGGACGTGCCCGGTGATCGTGGCCGGGTCGATCTGCACCGGGTGGGCGGGGTCGTCCACGTCCACGGGCAGGTCGAGGTACTCGAAGATGCGCGCGAACAGCGCCAGCGAACTGATCACCGACACGCTCGTGCTGAGCAGCCCGGTGATCGGGCGGAACAGGTTGTTCTGCAGGGTGGTGAACGCGATCAGCGTGCCGATGCTGACGGTGCCCGCGGTGACCGGCAGGCCGGCGGCCAGGTAGATGACCGCGGGGATCGCGGCGAACACGATGCTCAGCGAGGCCATCCGCCAGCGCCCGGCCAGCTGGGAGCGCAGCTCCAGGTCGATCAGCCGGGCCGAGGATTCGGTGAACCGCCGGACCAGGGCGGGCCCGGTGCCCATCGTCTTGGCCAGTTGCACGCCGTTGACCGACAGGCCCTCCTCGATCGTGACGTTCAGGTCGGCCAGTTCGCGCTGCTGCTCGGTGGTGATGGCCCGGCGCAGGCCGGCCACCTTGCGGGTCACGTAGATGGCCGGCGGCATGACCACCAGCGAGATCAGCGCCAGCCGCCAGGACAGCGCGACCATGGCGACGGAGGTGGCCACCGCGGTGGTCAGGTTGGCGGCAATGGAGGTCGCGGTCGAGGTGACGACCGCCTCCATGCCGCCGATGTCGTTGGTGATGCGGGACTGGACCTCGCCGGTGCGGGTCTTGGTGAAGAAGGCGATGGACTGCCGCTGCAGGTGGCCGAACACGCGGGTGCGCAGTTCGTGCATGACCTGCTGGCCGACCTTGGTGCTGATCCAGGTCTGGATCACGCCGAACGCCGAGGTGACGGCGGCGACCGCGACCATGCCGATGACCAGCCAGGCCAGCAGGTGCACGTTCTTCTCAGGCAGCGCGTTGTCGATGATCGCGCGGAGCAGGAACGGCGAGGCCAGGCTGACGATGGACGAGGCCGCGATGATGGCCGTGACAACGGCCAGCGGCCAGCGGAAGGGGACGAACAG
>DATAWQ010000165.1:0-34222 GCA_036267135.1 Streptosporangiaceae bacterium
CGTTCGGCCAGCGCCCGCAGCTCCCCCAGCGCCCGGCCCCCCTGTCCTGCCTCGCACGCCACCTGGGCGAACGCGACCACGACCGCGGACCGCTGGGCGGACAGGGCGGTGACCAACGGGCTGCGGCTCAGCGCGCTCACGTCCGCCGCCGGTTCACCGTGCCATAGCCCCAGGGCCCGCTCGTACAGCCCGCACGCGCCGATGGCGTTCCCCGACCGCGCCGCCGTGCCGGCCTGCCGGGCGAGCTCGTCGAAGGCCAGCACATCCAGCTCGGCGGCGCTGAGCCGCAGCTGGTAGCTCTCCCCCGTCCACCCCAGCACGCCGTTCCCGCCGAGTAGCCGGCGCAGCTCGCTGACGTGGCCCTGCACGATATTCACCGCCGTGGGCGGCGGGTCCTGCGGCCACAGCGCGTCGACAAGGGCATCGCGCCGCACCGGCAGTCCCCGCCCGAGCGCCAGCACCGCCAGCACCGCCCGCTGCCGCACCGGCCCCATGCTCAATGCCCGCTGGTCCCGCCAGGCGGCGACCGGGCCCAGCACCCGCACCCAGCGGCCCGCCGGTGCGCTGCCGGGCGGGTAAGCCGCCGGCCCCGCAGGCTCACGGCCGGGGGCCCGGGCCGCCTGGGCCAGCCGGGCCGCCTGGCCGGTGTCCAACGCGAGCGCTTCGGCCAGCCGGGTCAGCGCATCGGCGCGCGGGCGGGTCCGGCGGCCTTGCTCCAGATCCCGCACCGACCCGAGACTCACGGCGGCCCGGCGGGCGAGTTCGGCCTGGGTCAGCCCGGCCGCCTGCCGGCAGGCGCGCAGCACCTGCCCGAAGTCGCCGTGCTCTCCTGCAGCCATCCCTCTCCCGGCCTCTCCCGGACGCGGCCAAGTACCTCATACGCCATCAGGTCGTCATGTTTTCACAGCCGGCGGCCTGGAGCTGCCCCTGTCGGTGCCGGTACGGCAGTCACGGGATGATGAGCCCATGGCTGCGACCCCGGAAACCTACCTTCATGGTCACCACGACAGCGTGCTGCGCTCCCATCGGTGGCGCACCGCGGAGAACTCGGCCGGATACCTGCTGCCCTGGCTGAGCGACACCGCGCGGGTGCTCGACATCGGCTGTGGCCCCGGCACGATCACGGCCGACCTGGCGGCCCGGGTGCCCGGCGGCACCATCGTCGCGATCGACGCCGCCGCTGACGTGGTGGCGCTGGCCCAGCAGGAGGCGGACCGCCGGGGCCAGGCCAACGTGCGCTGCGAGGTGGGCGATGCCTACCAGCTGGCCTTCGCCGACGACTCGTTCGACGTGGTGCACGCCCATCAGGTGCTCCAGCACCTGTCCCACCCGGTCGCCGCGCTGGCCGAGATGCGGCGGGTCTGCCGCCCCGGCGGCGTGATCGCCGCCCGGGACGCCGACTACGGCGGGATGTTCTGGTTCCCCGCCGACCCAGAGCTGACCGAGTGGCGGCAGCTGTACCGGCAGGTGGCGCGGGCTCTCGGCGGGGAACCCGACGCGGGCCGCCAGCTACTGTCCTGGGCCCGCGCGGCCGGCCTCACCCAGGTCGAGGCGACGGCGAGCGCATGGTGCTACGCCATGCCGCACGACCGGGTCTGGTGGGGCACGTCCTGGGCCGAGCGCCTCACCGACTCTCCGTTCGGGGACCGCGCCGTCGAGCAGGGGCTGGCGACCCGGGCGGATCTGGCGCGCCTGGCCGGGGCCTGGCGGCGCTGGGCCGCCAGCGAGGACGGCTGGTTCCTCATCCCGCACGGCGAAATCCTTTGCCAGATTAATTAGCCCGGGTTAGTTAGCTCTGCACCCGGATTAGTTAGCTCTGCACCGGAGAAGCAAGCCCTGGGGCAGGAGTGGCTGGTGCACGGATTGGGGCTGCTGGGAGTGTTGTGCGGGCGGCGACCGCAGCGTACCGTCACGCCTAGAAGTCGCATTCGCGTATATCCGCCCGAGATGCCCGCTTCCCGCCGCCTAGGCCCTCGGTCGCGGTTCCGCGTACGAGAGAGCCGAGGTGGCAGAAATGGCAACACCAGTCTTATTCCGTATCCCTGGTATCTTCCGACGATTCAGCGCCGCTGCGATAGCGGCAATGCTGACCATTTTCGGTTTGGTGGCCTTTGTTCCCACGGCCTCCGCCGCCGTCAGCAAGACACCGCTGGCCTGGGCCAGTGCAGCCCTGCGCGGCAACGTCACCCTCAAGGGCCAGGTACCCCTCGCCGTGGCCAATCTCGGCCGGACCCGGCACAGTGCCATCACGTCCATCGGCCGGGTGGTGCCCGCGGCCCCGATCTCGCTCAGCTTCGGTTTACCGCTCCGGAACGCCACGGCGCTCAATGCCCTCATCGTGGCGGAGGCCAAGACCCACCGCGAGATGAGCCGGGCGGATATCTACGCACGATTCTCGCCGCCGAAGGCGCAGTATGAAGCGCTGCGAACGTGGCTGGTGAGCCAGGGTTACACCATCACCCACGTCGGTGCCGACCGGCTGGAGATGACGGCCAGGGCACCCGCCGCGGCCGTCCAGAAGTCTCTTGGCGTGAAGCTCGAGGTGTTCCACGGCGCCTCCTACACCGACGAGGGCGTGAATGTTCCGGCGCAGGACTTCTACGCCAACACCACCGCTCCGGTGCTGCCGGCCCGTCTCGGCGTGCAGAGCGTCTCCGGGCTGAGCAACATCGACCAGTTCTTCACCGACGTGCAGCTCACCAACGCCGCGGCCGCCGCCCAGCGCAGGGCTGACAGGGGCAGGGCCGACGGCGGCAAATCGATCAAGCCGTTCACCCGCAGCGGTGGCTACTACCCCTCCGACCTGCAGTCCATGTACGACGTGCAGGGGACCTACGGGTACGGCACCGGGCAGACCATCGGCTTCACGCTGTGGGGGGCCGGGGAGAACCAGGCCGCCACGACTGATTTCGCCAACGTCACCGGACAGCCAGCCCTGACCGTCGACACGCTGTGCACCGCCGCGGGCAACAACGCCACGACGCCCAGTTCCTGCTCGACCGTGCAGGAACAGCCAAACCACCTGCTCAACATCCTGGAGAACGGCAACGCCGACAACGCTTACGGCGGCAACGCCGAGACCGGGCTCGACGTCGAGCTCTCGCACGGCATGGCTCCCGGGGTCGCCGAGAAGTATTACCTCTCCGACTGCTCCGCCACGCCATCGCCCGGGCTCACCAACGGCAGCAACTGCAACGGCAGCGACGTGGGGCTCGAGGACTCCGTAGAGGACGCCGCCAACGACCCGACCTTGCATTCGGTGTCGAACAGCTGGGGCTACGGGGGTGACGCCGAATGGGGCACCCAAGACCCGTTCGTCCTCGCCACCCAGAACTCGTTCGCCATCGCGGCGGCGGCCGGCACGACCTTCTACTTCTCGACCGGCGACGACGGCACGTACGAGTCCGGCTATCCCGCTGACAGCCCTTACGTGGTGGCCGTCGGCGGCACCACGCTGTTCTCGACCCAGTCGCTGCCGTCGGGGTCCACGTCGACGACGGGCACGCTCAGCACGGAGGACGCCTGGGCCGCCGGTGGCAGCTGGTGCTCCACCATCGAGCCCCGCCCGGCCTGGCAGAACGGGTCCGGGCTGACCGCCAACGCCACCTGCCCGGGGCGCGCAGTGCCGGACATCTCGGCCGTGGCCGACACCAACTCGGCCGTCTTCGAGGCCTACAGCACCGGCGCGACCACCTTCAGGACCGGGTCGGTCGGCGGCACGAGCGTGGCCGCACCGGTGATGAACGGCATGGAAGGCGACACGGAGAACTTCATCGCCGATCAGACCTATCCCGGCGGCACGCCGGCGATCGGCTTCGAAGGCCCGGTCATGTACATGCTCGGCAACAGCGGCAACTACGCCAGCTACTTCCGCGACGTGCTGTGCGGCAATCCCGCCAACCCGAGCGGCGGCCCGGACGGAGAGGCCGCCCAGCCCGGCTGGGACGAGGCGACCGGCTGGGGCGCCATCGACTGGAACGACTACAGCACGGGCTACGCCACGGAGCTGGGCGCCACCGGCCTGTCCGTGCCGACTTCGCTGTCCCAGAACTACCAGTGGACCTGTGCCAAGACTCCGGGCAACTCGACCGAGCACGGCATCTCGTTCCCGACCAAGTCGACCGGCTACGCGGTGGGAACGGCGGCGAGCAGCCCCTGGCCCGGCATCTACCTGCCGAGCAGGTCATGGGGAGCCACGAACACCTTCTACACGACGACGAACGGCGGCACCAACTGGGCGCCGTCCAACTCCGACATGCTCTCGGTCGCCTGTATGAGCGCCAGCACCTGTGTCGAGGTGGGCGACGGCGGCGTGATCAAGCGCAGCACGGACGGGGGCACCACCTGGAAGGCGGACACCACCCGGTTCAATCAGGCGCTCACCCAGGTGGCCTGCCCGTCGAGCACCGTCTGTTACGCCGCCGGTGACCGGGGCACGGTCCTGGCCTCGTCCGACGGCGGGGTCACCTGGAGCCAGACCGCGAGCGCGGACGGGAATCCCATCTACGGGCTCAGCTGCCCGACCACCAGCACCTGCTACGCCGTGGACAACTACGCCCACGTCGAGACGACCACCGACGGGGGCCGTTCCTGGACGCTGGGGAGCACGCCCGTCACCGCGCCCGGCGTGAACGTGCCTGGGTCCGGCGGTCCCAATCCCTTCGCCGGGCTGTTCGGCGTGTCCTGCCCGCAGCCCACCACGTGCGTGGCCGTCGGCGGCTTCCCGCCCACGTCGATCACCGGGGAGACCGCGCCGCCCATCGTCACCACAACCGATGGGACCGACTGGAGCCTGCAGAACTCCAACGCCGGAACCGGCAACTACCTGATGGCGGTGTCGTGTATCTCAGGCACCACCACCTGCTACGCCGTCGGTTACGCCGGCACGATCGTGACCACGACCGACCTCACCGACTGGTCCACGATGCCTTCTGGCACCACCCAGCCGCTGGTCGGCATCACCTGCCTGAGCACAACCAGTTGCGTCGCGACCGGTGCGGGCGGCACGATCGACGTACTCAACGGCAGCACCTGGACGCCGTCCACCACGACGCTCGGCGGCGGCGGTTACCTCGCCGGTGTCACCTGCCTGACCGCGAACAACTGCTACGCCGTGGGCAAGCAGGGCGTCACGCTCAACTTCGACTCCACCAACGTCAGCGGCAGCGTCACGCAGCAGGCGGGTGGCGGCACGACCCAGACGATGGACTCGATCAGCTGCACCAGCGCCAGCACGTGCGAGACGGTGGGCGGCGCCGGGGCCATCCTCGGCACGACGAACGGCGGCCAGACCTGGCTGCCGCAGACCTCCGGCACAACAGCGACCCTGGACGGGGTGTCGTGCTCGGCCAGCGACTGTGTGGCCACCGGAACCGGCGGCACCATCCTGGGCACGACCAACGGCGGCACCACCTGGGCCACCCAGTCGTCCGGGGTCACCGTGACCCTGGCGGGCGTGTCCTGTAACAACGGCGGATGCGTGGTCGTGGGCAGCGAGCCAACCGGTGGCTCGGGCACGATCCTGACCTCGGCCAACGGCGGGGGTAGCTGGACGGCGTCCACGTCCGGCGTCAGCGCCAACCTGGCCGGAGTCGCCTGTGTGTCCAGTAATTGCTGGGCCGTCGGCTCCATCCCGACCGGCACCACGACCGCGGCCATCGTGGCCTCGACCGACGGCGGGAACACCTGGCAGGCGCAGACGTCCAACGCCCCCCAGGCGCTGACGTCGATCGCCTGTGTCGACGCCTCCGACTGTTTCGCCGGCGGCGGCATCGGAACCGTCGTGGCCACGAACACCGGAGGGTCCTCCTGGTACCAGGAGGGCAACCCGATCAGCGGGCCGACCACCGCGCTCAACGCCGGCCCGACCACCATCACGGCCATCGACGGCGCGGCCTGCTCGCAGGCGGCCTGCTTCATGGCCACCGGCAGCAGTGGCAACATCATGACCACGCCGCTCCTCACGGTCACCGTCAACGCCTCCGGCGGCTACGGGTCCACCCCGAACCTGACCGACCTCGGGCCCAATTCGGCGGCGATCTCCTACAACCCATCCTCGGCGGCGTCCAGCGTCACCGGCGGCCTGACCTGTTCGACCACGGCCACCGCGTCCTCGGACGCGGGCTCGTACCCGATCAGCGGCTGCTCGGGCCTGTCGGCGAACGGCTACAACGTCATCTACGACTACACCGACAGCTCGTACCAGGTCACGCAGGCGTCCAACACGATCACGTTCGCCAGCATCGCTGACCAGACGTACGGCAATCCGTCCTTCCAGATCGACCCGACGGCCAGTTCCGGGCTGCCGGTGTCGCTGTCAGCGTCGGGCTCGTGCTCGCTCGATTCGAACACCTCACCGGCGGACGTCTCGATCACCGGCGCGGGCAACTGTTCGATCACGGCCAGCCAGGCCGGGAACAACGACTACGCCCCGGCGCAGAACGTCACCCAGTCGTTCAGCATCGGGCAGGCCAGCCAGATCATCGACTTCACGTCGCCGTCGCCGCACACCTACGGCGACCCGTCGTTCGAGATCGACCCGACGGCCACCTCCGGGCTGACGGTGTCGCTGTCGGCGTCGGGCTCGTGCTCGCTCGACTCGAACACCTCACCGGCGGACGTCTCGATCACCGGCACGGGCAACTGTTCGATCACGGCCAGCCAGGCCGGGAACAACGACTACTCGGCGGCCCAGAGCGTCACCCAGACGTTCAACGTCGCCCTGGCCAACCAGACGATCTCGTTCGGCTCACTGCCGGACCAGACCTACGGCGCCGGGCCGATCACCCTCCAGGCCACCGCCTCGTCCGGTCTGCCGATCACGTACTTCACCACCGGTGGGTGCGCGGTCAACGGCAACACCCTGACGATCGTCAGCGGCGGAACCTGCACCGTCGTCGCCACCCAGTCGGGCAACGGGAACTACAACCCCGCCCCGGACGTGGAGCAGTCCTTCACGGTCAACCCGGCGAACCAGACGATCAAGTTCAACGCCTTGCAGAACCGCAAGTTCGGGCATGCCCCCTTGCAGCTGAACGCGACGGCCAGCTCCGGCCTTCCGGTCAGCTACTCGGTGGGCGCCACCGACACCTGCTCCGTCTCCGGCCGCACGCTCACCCTCACCGGGGCGGGCAGCTGCACGGTCACGGCGGCGCAGAGCGGCAACATCTCCTACACCGCCGCATCGCCGGTGAGCCAGACCTTCACCATCAACCCCGACACCCCGAAGGTAGTGGTCACCGCCACTCCGGCGCCCGCCAAGCTCGGCCCGGTCACCTACCGCGTGGCGGTGAACGGTGTCAGCGGCACGGCGGCCACCGGGAGCGTGACGGTGTCCGACGGCAGCAACACGTGCACGATCGCCTCGCTCTCCGCGGGCGCGGGGTCGTGCTCGATCACCGAGGCCGCCGGCACCTACCACGTGACGGCTTCCTACTCCGGTGACGGCAACTACACGGCGGCCACCGGGTCAAAGAGTGAGACCGTGCAGCGGATCAAGCCGTCGATCACGATCACGCCTTCGGCCAACCCGGCCCCGGCGCCGGGGAACGTCAGCTACCTGGTGGCGGTCACGGGAGTGGCTGGGTTCACTCCGGGCGGGAGCGTGCTGGTGGCCGACGGCAAGGGCGGGACCTGCAACATCACCCTGTCCGCGGGTGGCGGCTCGTGCGGCATAACCGAGGCGAAGGGGATCTATCACGTCACCGCCCAGTACCTCGGGAGCAATCAGTACAAGGCCGCGACGACCTTCGTCTCCGAAAATGTCAAGTAACCACTAGGCGAAACGCCGTCTTGCGGGCCTGGTCAACCGCCGTTGACCAGGCCCGCGGGCGGCTATGGGCCGGTCAGAGCGGGAGCTTGAAGCCTTCGCTCACGGCGGTGAAGCCGAGGCGCTGGTAGAAGCGGTGCGCGCGGGTACGCCGTTTGTCGCTGGTGAGCTGGGCCAGGTGGCAGCCCCGGCGGCGGGCTTCGGCGATGGCCCAGGTCATCATCGCTTCGCCCAGGCCCTGCCCGCGGTACCGGGTGCTCACCCTGACCGCCTCGATCTGGGCGCGCAGCGCACCCTGCCGGGCCATCCCGGGGAGAAAGCTGAGCTGCATGGTCGCCGCCACGGCGCCGTCCCCGGTGGTGACCACCAGCAGCAACTGCCCGGGGTCGGCGTCGATCGCCTCGAACGCGAGCGTGTAAGGGGCCAGATCCGCACCCGGGCCGAGCTCGCGGACCGCACCGATGTCGTCGTCGGCGAGCAGGGCGGCGACGGCGGGGACGTCACCGGCCGTGGCGCGCCGGATCGTGAAGCCGGTGGTACCGAGGGTCATGCTGGCGAGCTGGCTCATAAAGCCAGCTTGGCACGGGGGGCCGGGGGCGCCGGCGGCCGCACCGGCCGGGAGCCTGGGGCGGTGTGGGCGCGTTGACAAGCGCCGGCGCGGCCGACGCGTCATGATTGCCAGGTGCACGACGATTTGCGACCGCCCTCCACCCGGCGCGCCCGGCTCTGGGAGGCCACCGAGTCCAGGAACGTCCCGTTGCTTGCCATCCTGGTGTTCGTCGGGGTGGTGGTCGCGGCCTACGTGGGCGCCAAGGTGGTCTACCGGCTGCGCGATGTCATCCTGCTCATGGTCGTCGCGGGGTTCATCGCGCTCATACTCAACCCGTTCGTGCTGGCCTTGCAGCGCTGGGGTATCCGGCGGCGCGGGTGGGCCGTGGCCGTGGTCACGCTGCTCACCCTCGTGGCCTTCGCCGGGCTGGCGCTGCTGTTCGGCTACCCGCTGGCCAACGGGATCACCGGCCTGGCGCACGACCTGCCCTCGTACGTGACCTCGGCTGAGCACGGCCGAGGCTGGATCGGCCACCTGGTGCGCAGGTACCACGTGCAGAACTGGGTGCAGAGCAACGCGCCCAAGCTGGTGGACTTCGGCCAGGGGCTGGCCAAGCCGGCCCTCAGCGTGGGTAAGGGCGCCCTGACGCTGGTGATCGCCCTGGTGACGATCTTCGTCCTGGTACTGCTGCTCTTGCTCGAAGGGCCGAAGATGCGCAGCGGCCTGCTGAAGCTGATGGCGCCTGAGCGGGCCGACCGGTACTCCCGGGTGGCCAAGGAAGTCAACCGCTCGGTCACCGGGTACATGGTGGGGAACTTCCTGACCTCGGTCACCGCCGGCCTGGTGGTGCTGGTGACGCTGATGATTGTCGGCGTCCCGTTCCCGTTGCTGTGGGCGCTGTGGGTGGCGCTGGTGGACTTCCTGCCGATGATCGGCGGCGCCCTGGCCGGCTTCCCCACCGTCCTGTTCGCGCTCACCCATTCGCTGACCGCGGGCATCGTCACGCTCGTGGTGTTCCTCGTCTACACCCAGATCGAGAACCACGTGCTCAACCCGGTCATCATGAGCCGCACGGTCCGGGTCAACCCGCTGCTCGTGCTGGTGTCGATTCTGGTCGGCGCCGATCTGGGCAGCTGGATCGGCGGGATCTTCGGCGCGTTCGTGGCCGCGCTGCTGGCTATCCCCACGGCGGGCGCGATCCAGGTGATGGTGCGCGAGTTCTGGAAGACGACGGCGCCGGTCCAGCCCGCCACCGGCAACCGCATCGACTACCCGAAGGAAGAACCGTGATTAGTCAGGCGGGCAGGTCGGCGCGGTAGCAGCGGGTGACGTAGGGCAGCGGGAACTCGGCGGCGCCGTCGATGGCCGGGTGGCTGGCGAGCAGTTCCCGCACCTGGCTGAGCCGCCCGGCCCGTTCGCCCGGCGCCATCGTGATGATGTAGCTGCGGGAGGAGACGAGATCGATGAGCTCGTCCGGGGTGGTGAGCTGGCTCCACTCCACCTCGTGCCGGTGCAGCGGGCCGAACGGCGGCCCCACCGCCGGATTCCCGCTGACGTCGTCGGAGTAGTCCTCGTACCCGCGGCCGTGAATGATCTCGCTGAGCCTGGCCACCCAGTCCACCCGGCTGTCGCGGACGTTCCAGACCAGGCCAAGCCGCCCGCCGGGGCCGAGCACCCTGGCCACCTCGGGGACCGCGCGCGGCGGGTCCACCCAGTGCCAGGCCTGCGCCACGAGCACGACGTCGGCCGTGCCGGCGCCGACCGGGATCCGCTCGGCCTGGCCGTCGAGCACGGTGACGCCGGGCAACACCCGGGCGAGCTGCTCCCGCATGCCGTCGGACGGTTCGACCGCGGTGACGTCGAGGCCCCGCGCGGCCAGTCCCCTGGTCAGCTTGCCGGTCCCGGCGCCCAGGTCGAGCACGCGGCGCGCGCCCGGCGGCAGCAGCCAGCCGATGGCCGCGTCCGGATAGGTCGGCCTGGCCCGCTCGTAGACGTCGGCGGCGGCGCCGAACGAACCGGCCTGCAGGCTCTTGCGCTCTGGGTCGGACACCCCGTCAAGTATGCCAACCGGCGGCGCTAGGCTCGCACCATGCACATTCCCAGCCCATCGATGAGTGGGTTCCACATCGGTCCGCTGGAGATTCACTTCTACGCGCTGATGTACCTGGTCGGCATCGCGCTGGCGATATGGATCACGCGGCGCCGCTGGCGGGCCAGGGGTGGCGACCCCGATCTGGTCGGCGACGTGGCCATCTGGGCCGTCCCGGCCGGGATCGTCGGGGGGCGCATCTACTTCGACATCACCACGCCCATGGACATCCCGCACGAGTGGTACGGGGTGCTCGCGGTGTGGAGCGGCGGGCTCGGCATCTGGGGCGGCATCGCCCTGGCCGCCGTGGTGGGCGCCTGGCGGGTGCGGCGGTCGCAGGCCAGCGTGGCGGTGTTCATGGAGGCCATAGCGCCGGCTCTGCTGGTGGCCCAGGCGGTCGGCCGGATCGGCAACTACTTCAACAAGGAACTGTTCGGCAAGCCGACCAGCCTGCCGTGGGGTCTGGAGATCCCGCTGGCCTACCGGCCGCCCGGCTACACGCAGTTCAGCAGATTCCAGCCGTCGTTCCTGTACGAGCTGATCTTCGACCTGCTGCTGGCCGCGGCGCTGGTCTGGCTGGGCCATCACCGCCGGATCAGGCCGCCCGGGCTGTTCGCGCTGTACGTGGCCGGCTACTCCGGATACCGGATCTTCGAGGAGACGATCAGGATCGACTCCTCGGCGCACATCCTCGGGATGCGGCTGAACTTCTGGATCGCCCTGATTCTCTGCCTGATCGGGCTGGCCTGGTTCGCCCAATCCCAGCGCAGCACCAAACACAGCCCCGACGAGGTGGCGGGCGGCCGCCCGCCCGAACCCGGCGAGGTAACGGCGGACGCCGGGGAACCGGCGGACGCACCCGCGGCAGCCGGAACGGCCGCCGACGAGGCCGCGCCGGATGACCCAGGCCCGGACGTTACCGCGGGGCAGAATTCCGGCCAAGAGAGCACCGCGCAGGTCACAGCCGACGAGGCGGCCGCCGGGCCGGCTACGCCGCGCGGGCCGGACTGAGGAATAACAACGGTTCGACGCGGGCGGCGAGCGTGACCCGGTCGACCACCAGGACGGAGCCGTTGGGCAGCGACGTCCAGCCGTCCTGCGGCCAGCCGGTGGAGGCCACCACCACGGCGTCCGGGGTCTGCCGGTAGGAAAGATTGAAGTAGAGCTCCGGCACTTCCGGCGAGTTCCTGGCCCTGATCGACTCGATCGGGATGAGGCCAGGGTCGTGCCAGGCGATGGCGTACAGCGCTTCGGGGCCGAGCAGGATCGCGTTCAGGCTGTTCGGCTCGTAGCCGTCTGCGATGCGCTGCACCGTGTCGGTCACCGCCTTGACGACGTCTCCGCCGTTCGCGTCCAGCCCGGCCATGATGTGCAGGAAGTAGCGCTCGCTGTCGGTGCCGCTGGTCAGCCGCTGTTCCCACTCGGGGGGCAGCAGTTCGGGCAGCCGGTCCTGCGGATGGATGGCGCCGTTGTGGGCCAGCGCGAACTCGCCGTGGACGAACGGGTGGGAGTTGCGGTCCTCGACGGCCAGGCCGGGCGTCGCCCAGCGCAGGTGCACCAGGCCGGTGTCGCCGAGTTCCGCCCCGGCTAGCCGCAGGTAGTCGGGATCGTCGCTCGCCTGCCGCCGCGACTTGGTCACCCGCAGCCCGTCACCGTTCTGGGCGGCCATCCCCCAGCCGTCGCGATGCCACGCCGACAACGCGGTGAAGGCGGTCAGCCCCGGTGCCCCGACGAGCTCTGTGACCGAGACATGATCGCGTGCGCAGTAACCCAGTATCCGGCACATGACTATCCCACTCCCCCGGGATTAACCGAAATATCCGTTTTCACCCCACTGCAGGCTCAGGTTACTTGTTTTCGGCGAGCCTCAGGTGCCGTACCGGAATAGTCCCTCCGCGACGCACACCGGTTTGCCGGCCCCCTCGTGCTCGAACGTGATGGTCAGCGTCACCTGCAGTCCGCCGCGGACCTCCTCGACCGAGGCGCAGGTGATGTCCGCGCGGACCCGGCCGCCGACCCGGCCTGGGCCGGCGGATCGCCGGATCATAGGTACTTTCCCATGCCGCCCGCGACGTCGATGGACGCTCCGGTGATGTAGCTGGCCCGGTCGCTGGCCAGGAACGTGACCACGCCGGCGACCTCGTCGGGCCGCCCGAACCGGCCGAGCGGCACCTCCTTGGTGGCCAGCGCGCCGAAGAACTCGTCCGCCGAGGAGTCCGGGGCGCGGCGGGCCCTGATGTTCTCCCACTGCGGGGTGACCACGAACCCGATGTTGACGCTGTTGACCAGGATCCCCTCGGCACCGAGCTCCATGGACAGTGCCTTGGCCAGGCCCAGGCAGGACGCCCGGTTGGCGGACGTGGCCATGAACACCGGGTCGGGATACCGGCCGTAGACGGCGTTCACGTTGATCACCCGTGGCGCCTCGCTGCGGCGCAGGTGCGGGAGGGCGGCCCTGATGCAGCGGATCTGGGAGAACAGCTTGACGTCGATGTCGCGCTGCCAGTCCGCGTCGGTCAGCTCGCCGAACCGGCCCGGGGTGGCCGCTCCGGCGTTGTTCACCAGGATGTCGATCCCGCCGAGGGCGGCGACGGCATCGGCAACGAACGATTCGACCTGGGCGGGATCGGTGACGTCGCAGGGCAGCGCCGTCGCCGTGCCGCTGCCTCCGGCCGCGGAAAGCTCGGCCGCGGTCCGGCGGAGCTCGGCCGCGTCGCGGGCGCAGATGGCCACCTCGGCGCCCTCGGCGATCAGTTCCGCGGCGATGGCCCGGCCCAGACCTTTGGAGCCGCCGGTCACGATCGCCCGGCGGCCGCGCAGCCCCAGGTCCATCAGGCGCTGGCCGCCTCGTCGCCGGGCTGGGACTCCGCCGCGTCGTCCTGCTCGGCGGCCAGGGCGAGCAGGGTCTTCCTGGGCGGGCAGAACACGTCCACCTCGAGGCAGTGGCTATCGGTGGTCCGCGCCCCGTGCGGCACCCAGGCGGGAATCACCGCGACGTCGCCCGGTTTCATGACCCGCACGTCCCCGTCCAGGTCAAAGGTGAACTCGCCGTCCAGGACGATGACGATCTGCTCCTCCTCGTGCACGTGCCGCGGGGCTTCGGCGCCCGGCGCGAAGTTCACGAAGTTAACCATGCCGCGCTGCCCGAGCACCGGCCGGAAGCCCAGGCCCGGCAAGAACTCGGTCGGCTTGATCGAATCGACGTGCACGTACCGGCCCGGCCCGGCCGGTTCCCCCTGGGCCTCGGTCGTGAAGTGGCTCGCAGCGTCGCTCATGATTGACCTTCCACGGCAGTAGTGATCAGTCCGGCCAGGCGGCGGATGCCTTCGGGGATGAGTTCGTCATCGACCCGGCTGAAGGCCAGCCGGAGCTGGCGCGCCCCCGAACCGTCGGGGCAGAACGGGCGGCCGGGCACGAAGGCCACCTTGGCCAGCCTGGCCGCCGCCGCGAGCGCCACCGTGTCCACGCCTTCGGGAGCGGTGAGCCAGGTGAAGAAGCCGCCGCCCGGCGTGGTCCAGGTGGTGCCGGGCGGCATGTGCTCGGCCAGCGCCGCGGTGATCAGCCCGGCCCGCCTGGCGTACAGCGCCCGGGACGCGACGAGCTGGGTGTCCAGGTGACCGCCCCGTCCGTACTCCTCCAGCATCCGCTGCCCCAGCGCGCCCGAGCACTGGTCGGAGTTCTGCTTGGCGATGGCGAGCTGGGCGATGACGGCGGCCGGGCCGGCCGCCCAGCCAAGCCGCACGCCGGGGAAGAAGATCTTAGAGAACGTGCCGGCCTGCACCACCACGTCCGGCGCGAGCGACCACAGGCTGGGAGCGCGGACTGCACTTTCTTGGCCGGAAAGACACCCTACGGCCGCGGCGAAGCCGAGCTCGCGGTAGGCGACGTCCTCCAGGATCAGGAATCCGTACCGGCGGGCCAGGTCGACCAGCGCGGGCCTGCGGTCCGCGGCCAGCGACAGGCCGGTCGGGTTCTGGTAGTCGGGGATCGTGTAGAGCAGCTTGGGCCGGTGGCCGCCGCGCAACTGGCCGGCCAGCACGTCCACGCACAGGCCACCGCCGTCCACCGGCACCGGGAGCAGCTCGGCCTCGTAGCCGCGAAACGCCATGATCGCGCCCAGGTAGGTGGGCGACTCCACCGCGACCAGGTCGCCGGTGTCGACGAAGCTCTTGGCCACCAGCTCCATGCAGTCGATGCCGCCGCTGGTCACCATCAGCTCGCCGGGGCCGGGGCGCACGCCCTCGCCGACCTCGAGCCGGCCGGTGAGGTAGTCGCGCAGGCTGGCCAGGCCCTCGGTGGCGGTGTACTGCAGGGCCACCGCGGCGTCCTGGGCCAGCAGCCGGCCGGAGATCTCGGTGAGCACGCCGGTCGCGAACGTCTCCGGCGCAGGGAACCCGCCGGAGAAGGTGATCACGTCGGTGGCGCCGGCCAAGGCGAGGATCGCGGTGATCTCCCCGCCGCCCAGGGCCTGGGTCCGGCGGGCGAAGCTGGCGGTCCAGTCACGCTCCTGCGGCACCGGCGTTACGGCTGGTAGTGAGGTGGTCATCGAGCCTCCGTCCCTTGACAGATGATCTTTCAAACGTAAGAATTACCCCGCAAAGTTACATACGTTTGATGTGCTTCTGACGCCATAGTACTCGTCGTTATCAGGGCCAACCGATGGGACTCCTGGCAAGTGACAAGTATCTCAGCACCGCTCGCGAGGCTGGCCGAGGTCGCCACCCCCGCGGCACCGAAGATCGAGGTCGACGAGCTTGACCTCGCGCTGCTGCGCGCCCTGGCCACCGACGCGCGCCAGTCCCAGCGGGCCCTGGCCAGGGCGGTGGGCATGTCGCCGCCCGCGGTCGCCGACCGGCTGGCCCGGCTGGAGCGGGCGGGCGCGATCCGCGGCTACCGGGCCGACATCGACTGGGCCGCGCTCGGCTGCCCGGTCGTGGTCTACCTGGCGGTGACGGCCGGGCCGGGGATGGAGCTGAGCGGGATCATCCGCGCCATCCGCGAACTGCCGGAGGCCGAGCACATGAGCGTGGTCACCGGCGGCTTCGACCTGCTGGTCCGGCTGCGCGTGCGCGACCACCCGCACCTGCGGGATCTGCTGCTGAGCAACATCTTCCAGATCCCTGGCGTGCAGCGGACCGAGACGTTCCTTTCGCTCGCCGACGCCGAGCCGGAGAACTTCGCCGTCGCGCTGCTGGACCAGATGACCACGCGGGACGAGTCCGCCCGGCGAAAGGACGACAGGTGAGCGGTTCAACCCAGGACAACGGCGCGGCCGGGGTCGGCCAGCCCGGCTTCGTGGCCAGGCACGGCCTGCTCACCGGGGAACAGCAGGGCCAGGCCCAGGAGGTCATCGCGCGGATCCGCGAGCTGGACCTGCGCACCATCCGGTTCGTGCTGGCCGACCAGCACGGCACGCCGCGCAGCCGGTCGCTGTCCGCGCGGGCGGCGATCGACGCGTTCGCCAACGGGATGGACTTCTCCGGCGCGATCTACAGCATGGACACCGGCAACAACGTGTTCGTGCCCGCGTTCGCCGAGGGCGGCGGGTTCGGCATGGCCGAGTTCACCGGCTTCCCAGACGTGGTGATCGTGCCCGATCCCGGCACGTTTCAGGTGCTGCCGTGGGCGGACCGCACCGGCTGGATCCTGTGCGACGTGTACTTCAGCAACGGCCAGCCGGTGCCGCTGGACGGCCGGGCGCTGATGCGCCGGATGCTGGCCGAGCTGGACGAGGCCGGCTACGGGTTCCTGGCCGGGCTGGAGATCGAGTACTACATCGTCAAGCTGGACGAGCAGCGGCTCAGCCCGCAGGACGCCGGTTCCAGCCCGCCGCCGCCCAAGGTCAGCGTGTTCGAGCGTGGCTACCAGTTCCTGTCCGAGGTGCGGCTGGACAGCGTGGCCGGGACGCTGGAGGCGATCAGGGACGGGCTCACCGAGGTCGGGCTGCCGCCCCGCTCGATGGAGGACGAGTGGGGCCCGGGCCAGATGGAGTTCAGCTTCGCGCCGATGGCCGGGCTGGCCGCGGCCGACGCCGCGGTGTTGTTCCGGTCCGCGGTCAAGCAGATCTGCCAGCGCCGCGGGCTGCTGGCCACGTTCATGTGCACGCCGGGGCTGCCCAACTTCTTCTCCTCCGGCTGGCACCTGCACCAGTCGCTGATCTCCGGCGGGCGCAACGCGTTCGCCAGCCCCGACGCCCCGCTGTCCGGCCTGGGCCGGCAGTACGTGGCCGGGCTGATCGACCACGCCCTGCCGATGATGGTGTTCGCGGCGCCGACCGTGAACGGCTACCGGCGGATCCGGCCCTACTCGTTCGCGCCCGACCGGGTGTGCTGGGCGATCGAGAACCGCGGCGCCATGGTGCGGGTGCAGGGCGCCCCCGGCGACGCCAGCAGCCACGTGGAGAACCGGATCGGTGAGCCGGCCGCCAATCCGTACCTCTACATGGCGGCCAACATCGCGGCCGGGCTCGACGGCATCAGGCGCGGCCTGGACGTTCCCCCGGTCGAGTCCGACCCGTACGCGGCGCAGGTCCCGCTGCTGCCCACCTCACTCGAGGATGCGGTCACGGCGCTGGAAAAGGACGACTTTTTCTTGGCACCGTTCAGTAAACCACTAGTCGACTACATATTGATGATGAAGAAAGCGGAACTGGAACGCTATAAAACAGCCGTGGCCGATAATCCGCCAGCCGACGGCCAGACGGTCACCGACTGGGAAATGCGCGAGTACTTCGAGTTCTTCTGAGAGGGCCGCACCGATGACGCTCCAGCACATCGTCTTGTTCAGCTTCCCGCGGCCGCTCAGCGCGGCGGAGGCCGGGCAGATGCGGGCCATGGTGGCGTCCTGGCCGACCGAGATCGGGCTGATGTCGAAGTGCCGTTTCGGCACCGATGCCACGGGCGCGCGGACCCGTGGGTACGACTACCTCCTGTTCACCGAGTTCGCCGACATGGAAACGATGGAGCGGTACCGGAACCATCCAGTTCACCTGCGGTTTCTTGACTGGATCACCGAGCGTGAATGCACACCGCTCGCGTTCGACTATTACCTGGACGAAGGGACCGTCCTCACCGACGAGTGATTTATTGATAAACGGCCACGGCGGCCGAGGCCGGCGGTTCCACGCCGCTGGCGTTTCTGCTCGGCGGCGTCGCGTGCCTGGCGCTGGCTTTCGTGGTCATCGGGTTTACCCGGCGGATGGCCTCGGCCGGGTACGCGTACACGTACGCCAGCCGCAGCCTGGGCAAGAGCATCGGCTTCGTGACCGGCTGGCTGTACTTCTTCGGCATGATCTGCTTCGTGCCGATGACGATGTCGGGAGTGGGCTATCTGGCCGCCAACCTGCTCGGCCTCAACCCGAACTGGTGGATCGCGTTCTTCTTCATCGGGATGGCGCTGTTCGTGGTGCTGTCGGTCATCAAGATCAAAGTGACCACCCGCACCCAGCTCGTGGTGGGCATCGTCACCGTCGCGATCATCGTGGTGGTGGACCTGATCACCACGGCCAAGGGCGGCGCGCACGGCCAGTCGGCGGGCGCGTTCACGTTCGGCCATACGAACGCCGGCGGCTTCAACGGCGTGTTCTACGGCATCATCTTCGGCGTCACGTCCTACATAGGGTTCGAGACGTCGGCCGACTTCGGCGAGGAGACGGCCAACCCGCGCCGGTACATCCCGATCGCGGTCATCGTGGCCACGCTGTTCGCGGTGATCTTCTACCTGTGGACCACGTACTCGATATCGATCGGCTTCGGGGTCAAGAACGGCGGCGCCTGGGCGGACAACGCGACCGCGCTGCAAACCATCGCGAACACGTTCGTCGCCAAATGGGTGGGCACCCTGGTCGAGATCGGCGGCATGTGCTCGGCCTTCATCGTGTCGGTCGCCTGCGCCACGGCCGGCACCAGGACGCTGTTCGCCATGGGCCGGGAGGGCGTGCTGCCGCGGCTGCTCGGCCGCACTCATGACCGGTTCAAGACCCCGGTCAACGCGACGATCGCGGTGACCGCGGTCGCCATCGTGATGGCCCTGGTCATCGGCTACCCGCTCGCCGACAGCACGTTCGGGCACCCGTTCAGCAACTACTACTTCTGGGCGACGACCGGCACGCTGGCCATCATCGTCGTCTACATCCTGCTGTGCCTGGGCGGCATCGTGTACTTCGCGAAGACCAGGGCCACCCGCCGGTGGAATCCGCTGGTGCACGTGCTGGTGCCGGTGATCGGCGCGGTGGTGTTCGGCGCCGCGCTGTACGGCTCGGTGCACCCGACACCGTCCGGCATCCTGAAGTGGACGCCGTACGTGGCGCTGGTCTGGCTGGCGCTGGGCGTCATCGTGGTGGCCTGGCTGCGGATGCGGCGGCCCGACGCGGTGGAGCGGATCGGCTCGATCCTCGGTGAGGAAGGAGGATCCGAAGCCGGCGTGCTGGACGCCTGAGGCCGGTAGCCTGACCCGGGTACCGGCTGACCGGCAGGCACCGGGTGACAGCCGCCCGGGTGACAGGCAGGCATGACACGAGAAGCCTCACACGCCAGGCACGCGGCCCCCGACGGCCCCGGCGGGCCGCCCCGGCGGGTGCGGCGCTGGCCGCTCGGGCTGGCCAGCGGGGCGGTGGCGCTGGCCCTCACCGCGGGAGTGGCCTTCTTCGCCGTGCACTGGACCGGTTCGGGCGGCCTGCCTGAGCCCGGCCGCACCCAGGCCAGCCGGCCCGCCGCCACCCACCCGGCGTCAGCCACGACTCATCCACGGGCCAAGCCGAAGTCCGCCAGCATGCCCCGGATGTCGGCGGCGCAGCTGGCCGGCCAGCGGGTCATCTACAGCTACACCGGGCTCACGCCGCCCGCCAGCCTGCTGCGCTGGATCTCGCGGGGCGAGGTCGGCGGGGTCATCTTCTTCAGCGGCAACGTCGCCAGCGACACCCAGCTCGCCGACGTGGCCGCCGAGCTCGACCGGGCCAACGCCAGCCGGAGCAATCCGATGCGCGCCTACCCACTGCTGCTGATGACCGACCAGGAGGGCGGGGAGGTGCGGCGGCTGCCCGGGGCGCCCGAACTGTCCGAGGCGCAGATCGGGCAGTCGGCCGACCCGGGCACCCAGGCGGCGGACGCCGGGGAGGGCGCGGCCGCGAACCTGGCCGGGGCCGGCCTGAACGTGAACCTGGCGCCGGTGCTGGACGTGTACCGGGCCGCGGGCGACTTCGACGACCAGTTCGGCCGGTCCTACAGCACCGACGCGCACGCGGCCGCCAGCCTGGGCGCGGACTTCATCAAGGCCCAGCAGGCCGGGCACGTCGCGGCCACCGCCAAGCACTTCCCCGGTCTCGGCGCGGCGGACACTTCCCAGGACACCGACCTCCGCCCGGTGACGCTCGACGTGCCGCGGCAGGAACTGCGCGGCGTGGACGAGCTGCCCTACCAGGCGGCGATCGCGGCCGGGGTCAAGCTGGTGATGGTGTCCTGGGCGATCTACCCGGCGCTGGATCCGAACGTGCCCGCGGGCCTGTCGTCCACCATCGTCAACGGTGAGCTGCGCCAGCGCCTGGGCTTCGGCGGGGTGACGATCACCGACGCGCTGGAGGCCGGCGCGCTGGCGCCGTTCGGCTCGATCGCGCACCGGGCCACGCTGGCCGCCGGGGCCGGGATGGACCTGCTGCTCTGCTCGCAGCAGACCGACACCGAGGGCGAGCAGGCCAGGATCGCCCTGGCCGACAGCTACAGCCGCGGTTCGCTGGGCCACTCGGCGTTCACCGCCGCGCTGGACCGGATCCTCGCCCTGCGGGCCAGCCTGCGGCACTGATCCTCGCGGCGGCGGTCCGGCCGAGCTGCGGCGTTCCGGTGGCCACCGTTCATGATCAAAAAAGACTCATCAACCTGAACGGTGGCCACCGGGCCCAAGGCCCCTAAAGCCAATGTCGGCGGCCGGGAGGCCGGGGTAACCGGGCCGGTGGGGCAGTTCGGGGATAATTGCCGGAGGGAGGCACCGGGAGGAGGGCGAGCGTGCGCATCTGCGTGCTGGGCCCGCTGGACGTGTCGGACGCGGCCGGGCGGGCCGTGCCGGTCACCGGGACCCGGCTGCGCCAGCTCCTGATCCGGCTGGCCATCGACGCCGGGCGGCCGGTCGATGCGGACCGGCTGGCCGAGGATCTGTGGCCGGACGAGCAGCCCACCGAGGCCGCCAACGCGCTGCAGGCCCTGGTCTCCCGGCTGCGCCGGGCCACCGGGCGGGAGTCCATCGAGCACGGGGCCGGCGGCTACCGGCTCGCCGTGGACCCGGCCGATGTGGACGCGGCCGAGTTCGAGTGGCTGGTCGCCGAGGGCCGCCGCGAGCTGGCCGAAGCGGACCAGGCCGGCGCCGCGGACACGCTGCGGCGGGCGCTCGGCCTGTGGCGCGGCCCCGCCCTCGCGGACGCGCGGGACGCGCCGTTCGCCGCCGCCGCGATCACCCGGCTCGAAGAGCTCAGGCTGGCCGCCCTGGAAGACCGGATCGAAGCCGACCTCACGCTCGGCCGCGGGGCCGGGCTGGTACCCGAGGCGGAAGCCCTGGTGGCGGCGCATCCGCTGCGGGAGCGGCTGCGCGGGCAGCTGATGCGGGCGCTGTACGCGGCCGGGCGGCAGGCGGACGCGCTGGCCGTCTACGCGGACACGCGGAGGCTGCTGGCCGACCAGCTCGGCGTGGACCCCTCCCCCGCGCTGGCCGCCGTGCAGCTCGCCATCCTGCATGGCGAGGCCGGGCCACCAGTGGCCGACCCGCCCGCGCGGCGCCGCAGCACCAACCTGCCGGCCCAGCTCACCAGCTTTGTCGGGCGCGACGAGGAACTGCGCCAGGTGGCCAAGCTGCTCGCGGGTGCGCGGCTGGTGACGCTGACCGGGCCCGGCGGGGCCGGGAAGACGCGGCTGTCGATCGAGGCCTCGGCGAGTCAGCTCGAACAGGCCCCCGACGGGATCTGGTTCGTCCCGCTGGCGCCGGTCAGGGACGCGCTCGACGTCCCGCAGGCGGTGCTGACGGCCATGGGCCTGCCCGAGACCGGTCACCTGGCCGAAAGGGTGGTGCCGCCGCTGGACCGGCTGGCCGACGCGCTGGCCGGCCAGCAGACCCTGCTGGTGCTGGACAACTGCGAGCATCTGGTGGACTCCGTGGCCGGGCTGGCCGGCCGGGTGCTGGCCGACGCGCCGCGGGTGCGCATCCTGGCCACCAGCCGGGAGCCGCTCGGCCTCACCGGCGAGACGCTGTGCCCGGTGCCGTCGCTGCGGCTGCCGCCGCAGGAAGCCGCCGCCGAGGACGCGGTGGTGTACCCGGCGGTGCGGCTGTTCGCCGACCGGGCCGCCGCCGTCCGGCCCGGGTTCACGGTCGACGCGGACACGGTGGGGCCGGTCGTGCGGATCTGCCGGGCGCTGGACGGCATCCCGCTGGCCATCGAGCTGGCCGCGGCCCGGCTGCGGGTGCTCACGCCAGGGCAGGTCGCGGACCGCCTGGACGACCGGTTCCGGCTGCTGTCGGTGGGCAGCCGGGCCGCGCTGCCCCGGCATCAGACGCTGCGCGCCGTGGTGGACTGGAGCTGGGATCTGCTGGACGCGGCGGAGCGCACGACGCTGCGCCGGCTGTCGGTGTTCAGCGGCGGTGCGACCCCGGACAGCGCCGAGCAGGTGTGCGCCCTGGGCGGCGACCGGGCCGGCGTCATCGACGTGATCGCGTCGCTGGCGGACAAGTCGCTGGTCGTGGTCGAGGGTGATCCGCAGGTGCGGTACCGGCTGCTGGAGACCGTGCGAGCGTACGCGGCGGAGCGGCTGACCGAGTCCGGCGAGGAGGACCGGGTCAGGGCCGCGCACGCGGCGTACTTCCTGGACCTGGCCGAGCGGGCCGAGCCGGAGTTGCGCGGCCACCACCAGATCGAGTGGCTGAACCGGCTGGCCGCCGAGCACGACAACTGCACCGCGGTGCTGCGGCGCGCGGTCGCGGCCGGGGACGGCTCGCTGGGGGTGCGGCTGGTGGCCGCGCTGGTCTGGTTCTGGATGCTGCGCGACTACGACAGCGAGGCGGCGCAGTGGGCCAGGGAGGTGCACGAGATCACCGGCGGCACGCCGCCGCCCGGCCTGGCCGACGCGTATGCGATCTGCGCGTTCATCGCGGTCGTCGCGCCCAAGGAGGAAGGCTTCCTCGGGGCTGTCAAGCTGGGCGAAGCGCTGCAGCGGATCATGCCGCTGATCGAGGGCAGCAAGCATCCCCTGGTGGGGATGGCCGCGCCGGTGCTCGCGGTCCTCACCGGCGACCAGGATCTGGCTCGGCGCCAGCTGGCCGCGCTGGCCGGTCACCCGGACCCTTGGACCCGGGCCGCGCAGCAGATGTTCCGTGGCCACCTGGCGGTCAACAGCGGGCAGATCGAGCAGGCGGCACCGGACCTGACGGCCGCCCTGGCCGCGTTCAGGGCCACCGGTGACCGCTGGGGCATGATCGTCAGCCTGACCGGGCTGGCCGAGGTCGCACTGGCCCGCGGCAGGCCGGCCGAAGCGGTCAGGGTGCTGGAGGAGGCGCGCGCCTGCACCAGCGGCGAGTTCGCCGGCCCGTGGGGCGAGGCCATGCGCATCCATCTCGGCCGGGCTCGCGCCCGGCTGGGCGATGCCGACGGGGCGCGGGCGGAGTTCGACCGCGGGGTGGCGGTCGCCGGCCGCACCGGCAACCGCGACGACGAGGCCACCGGATACGTCGAGCTGAGCGAGCTGGCCCGGGCCGACGGCGATCTGGCTCAGGCGCGTGGCCTGCTGGAACGCGCGCTCGCGATCGCGGAGCCGATCGCGCAGCGGCCGGACATGTGCGTCGTCGCGGCCACCGCGTTCAGCAAGCTCGGCTGCCTGTGCGAGCAGCAAGGCGACCTGGACGGGGCGGCAGGCTGGCACGCGAAGGGCCTGGCCGCGCTGGGTATCACGGGGGTGGTCCTGCTGCCCAGCAATCCGGTGCTGGCCATCGTCGTCCAGGGCATCGCCGCGCTGGCCGCGACCCGCGGCGAGCTCACCAGGGCGGTGGAACTGCTGGGGCTGGCCCATACGCTGCAGGGGTTCAGCGACCCGGGCAACCTGGAGGTCGCCCGGGTCACCGCCGCGGCCGGCGGTCTTGACCGCGCCGCTTTCGACGCGGCCTACGCCCGCGGCCAGTCGCTCACCAGGGACGACGCGCTGTCCCTGACCCCCTGATCACTGATTCTCGATCCGGCGCCGGTACATCCACATGGCCAGCGGGAACGCCACCGCCACGATTCCCGCCGCCCAGGCCAGCGTGTAGAGCACGTGGTCGCCGACCGGGCCGCCCAGGGTCAGCGCCCTGATCGAGGCGGTCAGGTGGCTCACCGGGTTCACGTTCACCCAGGCCTGCAGCCAGCCGGGCATCGAGCGGGTATTGGACAGCAGCACGTTGCTGCCGAACACCAGCGGCATGGTCCAGATGAACGAGATGCCCTGTACGGTCTCCGGCGAGGGCGCCACCAGCCCGACCAGCACCGAGACCCAGCAGACCGCGAGATAGAACAAGTAGGCCAGGCCGTAGGCGGCCAGGATCGACGGCACCCCGGTGTGGAACCGGAAGCCGAGCGCGGACCCGAATCCGGTCAGCACGGCCATGACCACGCAGAACCTGGCTGTGTCCCCCAGCACCGCCCCGATCAGCGGCGCGGAGCGGGCGATCGGCAAACTTCGGAACCGGTCGAACACGCCCTTGGTGATGTCCTCGCACAGCGCGGTGCCGAGTCCCATCGTCGCGAACATGGCCATCTGGGCGATCAGGCCGGGCAGCAGCAGCTCGAGGTAGGCGCTCGTGCTTCCGGCCAGCGCCCCGCCGAACACGTAGAGGAACAGCAGCAGGAACACGATGGGCATCAGCGTGACGTCGAGCAGCTTCTCCGGCGAGTGCTTGAGCTGGGCGACGTTCCGCCAGGCCAGGGTCAGCGCGCGGGCCATCGTGGTGCCCGCACCGATCCGGCGCTGTGGCGCCCCGTCACCGATGGCCCGGCCGCCCGCCGGCGTGGCTATGGATTGCGCGGTCATGTCACCCTCCCTTCTTCGTCGATCTCGTCGCCGTCGCCCTCTTCGGCCGGGTGGCCGGTCAAGGTCATGAACACTTCGTCCAGGCTGGGCAGCCGCAGAGATATCTCGGCCAGCACCACGCCGCCCTCGTCCAGCCGCCGGACGATGGCCGGCACCATGGCCGCGTCGCTCGCGGCGGCGGTGACCAGGCCGGTCTCCTGGCGGACCTCGGGCTCGGACCCGGTGATCTCGCCGACCGCCGCGACTACCTGCGGGGTGAGTCCGAGGTCGGTCGCGCGCACCACCAGCGTCTGCGCGCCGGTTTTCGCCTTCAGCTCGTCGGGAGTGCCCGCCGCCACCACCAGGCCGTGGTCGATCACCGCGATCCGGTCGGCCAGTTCGTCGGCCTCTTCCAGGTACTGGGTGGTCAGCAGCACGGTCGCGCCACCGGCGACCACGCCCCGCACCGTGTCCCACATCTGGCTGCGCGCCCGCGGGTCCAGGCCGGTGGTGGGTTCGTCCAGGAACAGCACCTCGGGCCGGCCCAGCAGGCTGGCCGCCAGATCGAGCCTGCGCCGCATGCCGCCGGAGTACGTCCGCACCGCGCGGGCCGCCGCGTCGGTGAGATCGAACCGGTCGATCAGCTCCCGGGCGCGGGCCCGGGCCACCGGCCGCCGCAGCCCCAGCAGCCTGCCGATCAGCATCATGTTTTCCATGCCGGTCAGCTGGGCGTCCACGGACGCGTACTGACCGGTCAGGGCGATGAGCTGGCGTACCTGCACGGCGTCGTCGACGACGTCGTAGCCACAGACCCGCGCCCGCCCCGACGTCGGTTTCAGCAGCGTGGCCAGGATCCTGACGATCGTCGTCTTCCCCGCGCCGTTCGGCCCGAGCAGCGCGAGTACCCGGCCGCGTTCGGCGGCGAGATCCACCCCGGCCAGAGCCTGCGTGCGCCCGAAGCTCTTCATCAGCCCTTCGGCTTCGATCACGTTTTGCATAACCACAGGGTGCCAAATCTGGCTGATATGACGCTGAGCGCGAAGACCCGGCGGCTGACCGCCCGCCGGGTCTTCGCGTCAGTGCGCTGTCAGCGGGTCAGTTCGGGCACCGGCTCGGCCGTGGCGGTGCTGCCGGTGCCGGTGCTGCCGGTGGTGGCGGCGGCGGCCCGGCGGGCGCGGCGGCGCGGGATGACCACGGCCGCGGCGGCCGCGGCGGCCACCACCGCGGCGCCGACCCAGACCGCCGCGTCGATCCCGTGGGCGAACGAGGCCGGCGAGGCGTAGCCGCCACGGGCGGAGAAGACCGAGGCCAGGATCGCGATGCCGAACACGCCGCCCAGTTCCCTGATCGCGTTGTTCGCGCCCGACGCGATGCCCTCCTGGTCCGGCCGCACCGAGCCGAGCACGGTGTTGGCCACCGGCACGAAGAACAGCGCCATGCCGATCCCGGAGATCACGAACGCCGGGATGAGCGTCGCGTAGCCGACGGTGGCCGATGTGACCAGGGCCAGCCAGGTCAGGCCCACGGCCTGCAGCACCAGGCCAGTGATGATCAGCGGGCGGCCGCCCCAGCGGTCCGACAGCGGGCCGGCGATCGGGGCCACCAGCATCGGCATGCCGGTCCACGGCAGCGTCCGCAGGCCGGCGCTCAGCGGTGAATAGTGCTGGGCGACCTGCAGGAACTGGGCCAGCAGGAAGATCGAGCCGAACATCCCGGCCGAGAACAGGAACGACGCGACGTTGGTGGCGGTGAAGCCGCGGCTGGCGAACAGGCGCAGCGGCAGCATCGGGGCGGGGGCCCGCAACTCCCAGGCGGCGAAGGCGGTCAGCAAAACGGCTCCGGCGACGATCGAGCCGAGCACCTGACCACTGGTCCAGCCGTGCGCGTTCCCGCGGACCAGGCCGAACACCACACCCAGCAGGCCGGTGCTCACCAGCACGAGGCCGGGCAGGTCGAGGCGCGTGCTGGCCTGCTGACCTCGGGGGAGCAGGCGGGCGGCCAGCGGGAGCAGGGCCACGCCGATCGGCACGTTCAGCCAGAAGATCCACTGCCAGGAAGCGCCTTCCACCACCGCGCCGCCGACGACCGGTCCTAGCGCGACAGCGAGGCCGCTCATCGCGCCCCAGAAGCCGAGCGCCGCGCCGCGCCGGCTGGCCGGGACGGCCGAGCTGAGGATGGTCAAGCTCAGCGGGAGCAGCAGCGCTCCCCCGGCGCCCTGGGCCGCGCGGGCCGCGACCAGCACTCCCACATTCGGCGCCAAGGCTGCGCCGGCCGAGGCGAGCGTGAAAATGGCCAGGCCGAGGGTGAATATCCGCCGCCTGCCGAACCGCTCACCCAGGGTCGCCCCGGTCAGCAGCAGCACCGCGAAGGTCAGCGTGTACGCGTTCACCGTCCACTCGAGGCTCTCGAGCGAGGCGTGCAGGTGCTCCTTGATCGACGGGAGCGCCATCGTGACGACCAGGTTGTCGAGCGAGGCCATGAAGACCGCCACCGAGGTGATGATGACCGTCCAGATCATCGTCCGCCGGCCGGCCGGTGTTGATCCCTTCACCGGGCTCCTTCCCCTCTGTTTCTGCACTGTTGTTCTGCACTGAACACATCGTTGTTAGTGATTGGTCACTCACTTCGGGCGACAAAAAAAATTTGCTGGTGGGCTGGGCTCACGCGGGCGGCGGGCTGGGCTCATGACGACGCCTGGCCGTTCACGCTCGGCGGCTGGCTGGCTGCTTGGGTACCGGCCGGAGTTTCCGGGAGGCCCGGAAGGTCTTCGCCGGTGCGCACGGACTGGGTGCTCATGATCGCCTGCGCCCACGGCTCGTCCAGGCCGGGCAGGTCGAGCGCGACCGCGACATTCCAGAGCATGCCCATAGCGAAGAACAGCCGCATGCTCTCATCGTCGGCGCCACTCGCTGCCTCGGCCGTACGCCAGAGCCTGCCGTAAGCGTGCCGGACGGCCGCCTGGACCTCGGAGTCGCCGGACGCCGCGTACGCGTGCAATTGACACAGCAGGAAGTCACGGTTGCCAATCAGGTCGTGGTAGGCCTCCGCCATCGCGTCGAGAGCCGCGTGCCCCGCCAGCCCCTTGGAAACCTCGTTGAACCGCTGCTCGATATGGTCGAAGGCCCGCTCCAGCGACGCGATGAACAGTTCCTTCTTCGTGGCGAACAGGCGGAACAGGTAAGGCTGTGAGATCCCGGCGCGGGCCGCGATCACCTCGGTCGAGGTCCCGGCCAGCCCTCCCTTGGAGAACTCCGTCACCGCGGCGTCGAGCACACACTCCCTGCGCTCCTCAGCACTCATCCGTCCCGCCATACCACCCAAGTTAGTGGTCACTCACTACCTTGTCAACCCGCGGTCCGTTCCGGGCCTCGCATGCGCAACTCTCATCCCGCTACCGGACCCCGCATCCCGCCGTCTGGCCCCGCGTCGCCACAGGCCCGCCCCACCACCGGGCCCCGCGTCGCCACCAGGCCTCGCGCCCCACCACCAGGCCTCGCGCCCCACCACCAGGCCCCGCGTCCCACCACCAGTTCCGCATCCCGCCATCGGGCCGCATAACACGCGGCGTGGGGGGTACAAAAGGTGCAAACTAGAACAAAATTTGACCACAGCGCCGTGTTAAGTTGAAACGATCATGGTCCGGGCTGGGCTGGAGGGTTGGCCGGCCAGAGGGTTGGGGCCGCGCTAAGGAACGGCGGGGAGGGTGGCGGTCAGGACGGCGCGGTGGGTGGGGAGGGCTTCGGCGTGGCGGCGGCGGCCTTCTTCGGTGATGGTGACGTAGACGCCGCGGCGGTCGAGGTCGCAGAGGCAGCGCTCGACCAGGCCGTGCTGCTCCAGCCGGGCGATGAGTCTGGACAGAGCACTCTGACTCAGGTGGACGGCGCCGGCCAGCTCTTGGACGCGGAACTTGTGGTCTGCACTCTCGGCCAGGCGTTCCAGCACTTCGAAGTCGCTGACACCCAGGCCGTGGTGTTCGCCGAGTTCGCGCTCTAGCGCGCAGGTAATGATGGCGTGGCTGGCGGCCAGCGAACGCCAGGCCGCCAGGTGCGCCGCCGCCACCGCAGGAGCGCCGTTCTCGGTTACGCCAGCCACAGGAGCGCCAGCCTCGTGAACCCCCGCTGGGACCTGGTTACGCCTGATGCCGTCGTGCTCACGGGACAAAGGTATCGCGCTTCCGAATTAGATGCAAGAGAATTAAATGTACTTGCATCTAGTGCTTGCACATGCATACAGTTTGGCACGTGAACACCTACAACGTGGACTCACGGGACGTAGCCAAACTTGACCAGACGGAGCAGGACGAGAGGCGTCGGGAAACGGGCGAGAGGTTGGCTGGGACGGAAGCGGCTGAGGTAAGGCAGGCCGGTGGATCCGCGGCCACTGGAGCGCGGGCGGCTGAGGCGGCGGGGTCTGGGGCGGGGGTGCCGCGGTGGAGTCCGCGGGTTTGGGCGATCTTGGTGGTGCTGTGTGGGGCGCTGTTCCTTGATGCGCTGGACGTTTCGATGGTGGGGGTGGCGCTGCCCTCGATCAGGGATGCGCTGGGTCTGACCACGTCGTCGCTGCAGTGGGTGATCAGCGGGTACGTGCTCGGGTACGGCGGGCTCTTGCTGCTCGGCGGTCGGGCGGCCGACCTGCTGGGGCGGCGCCAGGTGTTCCTGGTCGCGCTGGGCGTGTTCGCGGTGGCCTCGCTGCTGGGCGGGGTCGCGAGCAGTGCCGGCTGCTGATCGCGGCGCGGTTCGTGAAGGGGGCGGCGGCGGCGTTCACGGCGCCGGCCGGCCTGTCGATCATCACGACGACGTTCGCCGAGGGGCCCGAGCGCAACCGGGCGGTCAGCATCTACTCGGCCTTCGGCGCGAGCGGGTTCTCGCTCGGGCTGGTGCTGTCCGGACTGCTCACCGAGCTGAGCTGGCGGTGGACGCTGCTTCTTCCCGCTCCGGTCGCGCTGCTGGTGCTGCTGGCCGGCATCAGGCTCATCCCGCGCGAGACCCAGCGCCAGCCGCGGACCAGGCGGTTCGACCTGCCGGGCGCGATAACGGTGACCGCGGCCATGATGCTGCTGGTGTCCGCCGTGGTGGGCGCGCCGCAGTCGGGATGGGCGTCGCCGGTGACGCTCGGGTCGTTCGCGGGCGTGGCCGTGCTGCTCGCGGCGTTCGTGGCCATCGAACGGCGCAGCCAGGACCCGCTGTTGCCGTGGGGAATTTTGCGGTCGGGCTCGCTGGCGCGGGCGGGCGCCGGTGCGCTCGTGCTGTTCGGGTCGTATGTGTCCTTCCAGTTCCTGGTGACCCAGTACCTGCAGATCGCCTCGGGCTGGTCGGCGCTCGGCACGGCCCTGGCGTTCCTGCCCGCGGGAGCGCTGGTGACGGCGGCCTCGCCGCGGATGGGGCCGCTGCTGGACCGGTTCGGGCCGGCCCGGATGGTGGCGGTGGCGCTCGGCTGCCTGGTGGTGGGCTATGCCTGGTTCCTGCGGATCGGCGTGCATCCCGACTACCCGGCTGTGATCCTGCCCGCGGTGCTGCTCATCGGCGCGGCGTTCGGGCTCGGCTTCTCGGCGCTGAACGTGCAGGCGACGGCCGGCGTGGCCGACGCGGAGCAGGGACTGGCCTCCGGCATCCTGCAGACCGCGTTCCAGGTGGGCGGGGCGCTGGTGCTGGCCGTCGTGACCGCGGTGGTGGACGCGCGCGGCGGCAACCGGCTGGCCTCCCCCGCCGGGCTGCTCGGCGCCTACCGGCCCGCCCTTGAGGTGATCACCGGGGTCGCGGCGATCGGGGTGGTCATCGCGGTCAGCGGGGTGCTGGCCCTCCGCACGCGCAACGCGGGTGAGGGCGAGGCCGAACTGGACGCGGCCGAAGAGCGTGAGCTGGAGCCAGCCAGGGTCCGGGCGCGCGGTTAGCGCCTGAATCCGGCCGGTTTCGGCTCGCGTGGGGGTGGTGGCGGCGGTGCCCTACGGGGACGATGGGGTGGGAGGTGGTGGCGGTGCGGACCTGGGGCGGGAGCGGGGCCGGGGCAGCGATCCGGCGGGCGCAGGCGGTGTCGGCGCACGCCAGGCGGACCGGCTGCGGGGTGGACGAGGCGACCGAGGTCGTCGCGCGGCCATGGTCGCGGCGGCGGTTC
This sequence comes from Streptosporangiaceae bacterium, assembly GCA_036267135.1. GTDB lineage: Bacteria > Actinomycetota > Actinomycetes > Streptosporangiales > Streptosporangiaceae > PALSA-505. Next base: position 30,528 of record DATAWQ010000165.1, read on the forward strand.
CTGTGGGGCGCCGGGGCGGCGGCGGTCACCATACCGGTGGCCACCGCCGCCCCAGTGGCCGCCGCCCCGGTGCCGCGAAGCGCGGACCGCGGGCGAGTGGTGATCGTGGGGGCCGGGATCGCGGGCCTCGGCTGCGCCTACCGGCTGTGGCGGCGGTACGGAATCCGGGCCGAGGTGTACGAGTACAACACCGTGCCGGGCGGGCGGATCAGAACGCTGCGCGGTTACTTCGATGACGGGCAGATCGCCGAGGAGCACGCGGAGTTCATCAACCCCGAGCACACCGCCACGCTGCAGCTGGCCAGCAACTTCGGGTTCAGGCTGGACAACTGCGACCGGTACCCGCCGGGGACGCACCCGCTCAGGGAGACGATGCGCTTCGGCGGCCGGCCGTGGTCGCAGACGGCGCTCAACCGTGATTGGCACGAGTGGGGGTGGCAGCTCTTCCACCGGGCCGCGTTCAGCGTGGCGCCGTGGCCCCAGCTCTACAACCACCACAATCCTGGCGGCCTGCGCTTCGACCGGATGTCGGTCACCGAGTGGATCGACCGGCACGTCCCCGGCGGGGTGGCGTCGGACTTCGGGGCGCTGTGTGTCGCGGCCGTGCTCGACGAGTTCGGTGGGCCCGCGGACGAACAGTCGGCCCTAAACCTGGTCTACCTGCTGGGCCAGGACTCCAGCACGCGCAGCGGCGCCCAGCCGCACAGCACGCCCCAGCTCGGCGGCGGCGACGAGAAGTGGCACGTGCACGGCGGGAACGACCAGCTCATCACCGGTCTGCTGGACCGGCTGCCGGGCGGGGTACTGCACCTGGGCCAGAAGCTGGCCGCGGTGCGGCCCGCCGGGACCGGGTACGTGTGCACGTTCGAGTGCGGGGCCGACCGGCGGGACGTGCGGGCCGACCACGTGGTGCTGGCGATGCCTTTCACCACGTTGCGGTCGGTCGACCTCGGCCGGGTCGCGATCTCCCCGCTGCACCGGCGGGCTATCGAGACCGAGCCACTCGGCACGAACTCCAAGTTCTTCCTCCAGTTCGGCTCGCGGGTGTGGAACGCCGAGCACACCACGGCCAACTCTTACTGCGGCGGGCTGGTGCAGGGCGGCTGGGACGCGACGGTCTACCAGCCGGGGAAGCCCGGCATTCTGGCCGCGCTGCCCGGCGGGGAGGTCGGCGCGGACTGGGGACCGCGGTACCGGCTGAGCGGATATCGGGGGCGGCCACCCGAGGCCATGGTGCGGGCGTACCTGGGCGGCTTCGACGCGCTGTTCCCCGGGGTGAGCCGGGCCTACAACGGGCGGGCTTACTACGTCTGGTCGCCCGGCGACCCGCACATCCTGGGCGCATATTCCTACTTCAAGCCCGGCCAGTACACCGGCTTCAACGGCGTCCAGGGCCAGCAGGAGGGGAACCTGCACTTCGCGGGTGAGCAGACGTCGATGAACTTCCAGGGGTACATCGAGGGCGGGCTGCGCAGCGGATACCGATGCGCCACCGAGATCGGCAGCTGAGCCCAGAGGCTGAGAGCGACGGCTGGGTGGACTACGGTTGCACGCACAGATGCAGCCGTGACCGGGGAACGGTGCAGATCGCCGATTACGAGTGCGGGATGCCGACCTGAGCAATCTGCGACCACCGGCACAGAACGACCCGATCGGTCACTGGATACATGAACTGGTCCGGCGTGGACTCATTATCCTGCCAGGGTGTCTTACTGCGCAGCGCGCTGCATCACGGCAGTTCGATGGCCTGCGCGCGCATCAGGTCGTGAAGCGCCCGCTCGAGAACAGGTGCCAGCTCCAGGGCCAGGATCGTGAGCTGATCGGCGATCAGCAGCAGTCCGTGTTCCATAACGGCGGTCGCGCCGGGCTGTGGCGATTCGTCCGGGTTGCTGATGCCGAGCGTGCCCGTAAGCGCCTGGACCAGCGAGCCGGTGTCGAGCTGCTGGTACCAGCCCGCAGCGGACCGGATGCAGCTCTGCAGCACCTGCTCGGCATCATCGGAGTCCAGGCCATCGGGGTGCGAGCGTTCGAGCAGGTCCCGCGCTACGGCTCCGAGAAGTACCCCGAGCTGCTCGCGGTCGACACGGCTCAAGCCAGCGGCCGCATCGGTGAATGCTCCAGCTTCGCTGGATCGCGCTGCCGACACGGCGGCATCGACAGCCAGGCACATCGTCCTCACCGGGCCCGGCCAGGACCGGTAACCCGCCATTATTGAATCAACCTCGCAAAGTCCGCTGTCACCTCAGCCACGGTGCCCATACTGACACGATGATCTGGCGTGGCGATGGCCTCCGCCACGGCAGCAGGATTTAGAGCCACCTGGCAGTGTCGGCCGGGGATGGGGCTCACATAGATCGCCCGGCTCTGCACGCCTGAGTTGATGATCGCTGAGGTCGGCGGATCCATATACATCGGCGGCTGAGCGCGCTGAACCATTGCGAAGAGCGCCCATGATCGTCCTCAGGCTCAACACCCGCACGGGCCCGGACGATCGCGATCAGTATCACCCGATGGCTTGTGCGTCGGTGGCCATGCGACCGAGGAGGTCGACAACGAACTCAGGCGTGAGTGCTCGGCCGCGGACGAAGCAGAACTTCCAGAGTTCTGCGACGGACGGTGGTAGTGATGGATCGTCTCATCTACCGGCGCAGGCGTTGATCTCGTTGGCCCGGTAGCGGTCGATCGATGTCCCGACGTGGCTGAGCAGTTCGGCCAGTTGCGCGTGGTGGTAGGCGCTGACCTGTCCACGCGCGGCGCGCCGTTCGGCTTTCGTGGCCACGATCGGCCGATACCGGGTTGCAGCCACACCGTCCACAGGCCCGGGCTCGTCGGCCTCCCTGATGGAGAGAGGCGCGCAGGTCAGCCTGTTGCTCCGTACCGCGACTATCCGCTGGCCAACTCCCCCCGGCGTTGAAGTCAGCCAGGACGTTACCCAGGGGTATCCGGATGTTGATCGCTCAGGTGTACCGGTCCTCGTGTCGGCCTGAGCGCAGCTCTGCCACACGAATGTGAACCATGCTTTGTACGCTGATACTAAGGTTTACCTTCGATACTAAAGTTTTGTATCGGCAGCACTAGACAACACCATGCTGTTTACCTTCAGACTGGCCATAACAGCGGTCGTTCCACGAAGGAGGACAACACATGGCTAGCTTTGATGAGGTTTGGCAGCAGATAGTAGCACTGCAAGGCGAGACGTTCCATCAGAAGCGGGGAAAGGCCTTCAGCTATACTGTCTCAGGGAAGAGTCTCACACCCAGCATCACTAATCGCTAGTTGCCACGGTCACACTTCGCTCGAGCTATGAGCCGAGCGCCGCTGCATGGGCCTGGCCAGCTTCAAGACCTACAGGGGCCCTCCTACCTTTTCGCCATCCTGACTGATCCGCGCATCCCTTAGGATGGTTCGTTCAATCAACCGGTCGGCCCATCAACGATAGCCATCCCTACATGCGTGACAGATCAGCCAATTATGCACGGGATTCGCGGCAAGACCACACGAGTCGCGCATCCGTGCAGATCGGCGGTTCTCGTGTGGTTAGATGCCGTCCCTGACGAGCGCGTCGAGCATACTGCGCATTGGTTCTGGGTCGCCGCGCATGATCGCAGCGGAGGCTTCGACGTTGCGGGTCGCATCGAGGTGCTGCCAGGCAAGGGTGACCCCGGCGCCGCGGGCGAGCTGTCCGAAGAACGCCC
>DATAWQ010000166.1:0-19176 GCA_036267135.1 Streptosporangiaceae bacterium
CCGGCGCTCGGCGAGCTCGACGTGTTCGCCCAGGCCGCGCTGGTCATCGGGGACGACGTGACCGGGTACCTGGACTTCATCAAGCCGATGATCGCGCTGTACGTGGGCGGCATGGGCGCGCCGCGGGACAAGGGGCCGAACTTCTACTTCAACCTGGCCACCAGGTACGGCTACGGCAGCGAGGCCGAGAAGATCCAGGACGCCTACCTGGCCGGGCGCAAGGACGAGGCCACCGGGTACGTGCCGGACGAACTGGTCCGGCTGATCTCGCTGATCGGCCCCGAGTCGTTCGTGGCCGAGCGCGTCGCCGCGCTGCGCGAATCCGGCGTCACCACCCTCAACGTCACCCCGATCGCCGACACCCACGCCGCCCGCGTGGCCCAGATCGAGAAGATCCGCGAACTGGCCGCCTAGGCCGGCCGGGCGCCGCGGCTTACTGCTCCTGATAGAGATGGCCCAGCAGGCCGAGCGCGCGTTCGATCACCTCCGGCGTGACGAGGCCGGGGGCCAGGTGCTGGTAGATCTCCAGGCCGACCGACAGCGCGTACCCGATGGTCCAGGCCTGGACGGGTGGGGCCCCGGCGGTGGGCACGTCAGGATCGGCGTCGGCCAGCTCCTGGAGCCGGCGCTCGAGTTCGCTGCTGTAGCGCTGCAGCGCGTTCGGGGCGCGCAGCAGCGCGGCGAAGAACTCCAGCATCATGGCCAGCTGGGCGGCGTCACTGGGGCCTTCCGCGGCGGCGGCCCGGCTGAACTCGGCCAGCCGCTCGCTCAGTGGCCGTGACTGGTCGTTGAGCGTGGTCACGTAATCGGGGGTCGGGACCTCCTTGATCGCGCTGAGCAGGAGATCCTCCTTGCTGGCGAAGTGCCCGTAGATGGCGCCCTTGGTTACCTCTGCCGCTTCCGCGACCTGCTCCAGCGACGTCGCGGCGTAGCCGCGCTCGCGGAACAGCCGCTGCGCCTCGGCCAGCAGCCGTTGCCGGGTGCGCTCCTTGGACTCCGCTCTGGTCACTCTGGTCACGTCCTCATCCTGGCACATTGACATACCGATGGCATACAGATACCGTCAGAATTCAAATACTATCGGTATATGAATGCGTGACGGGCCGTCCAGATCGGCTGGCCCGGCGGCGGCGAAGGAGTGCGGGATGGGCCTCAAAGAGCGAGTCATGAGCCGCGTCGTCGAGCCGGCCGTGCTGCGGCTGTGCCAGTGGCGCGGCGATCCGGTCGCCCGGATGATGCTCCCGGCGACGAAGGCCGACCCGTACCCGGTGTACGCGCGGCTGCGGCCGCGCGGCCTGGTGCGCGGCCCGCTCGGCGTGTTCGCCGCGGCCGACCACGCGACGGTGGCCAGCATCCTGCGGGACCGGCGGTTCAGCAGCTCGCCGGTGCACCAGCCCGGCTACAAGCCGCCGTCCTACCCGCCCGGCGACCCACGGGCCGAGCTGCCCGCCGCGGACCTGCTCACGATGGACCCGCCCGACCACACCCGGCTGCGCCGGCTCGTGTCCGGCACGTTCACCCCCAGGGCCATCGCCGGGCTCGAGCCGTGGATCCGCGACCTCACGGTCCAGTTGCTGAGCGCCGCGGACGGCGCGGGCGGCTTCGACCTGATCGACGCGCTGGCCTTCCCGCTCCCGATCGCGGTCATCTGCCATCTGCTCGGCGTGCCGGCCGAGGACCGGGACCAGTTCCGGGCCTGGGGGCATGACGTGGCCGCCACCCTGGACCCGCAGACGGCGGCGGCCGCGCAGGCGCAGACCCGCGCCGCGGAGGTGGCGCTGACCGGCTACCTCCGGGACCTGGTGCGCGAGCGCCGGGCCCACCCCGACGACAGCATCCTGTCCGCGCTCATCGCGGCCGAGGACGAGGGTGACCGGCTGACCTCCGGCGAGCTGGTGAGCACGGCTCTGCTGCTGCTGGTCGCCGGGTTCGAGACCACCGTGAACCTGATCGGGAACGGCACGGTCGCGCTGCTGGGCGACCCGGACGGCTGGGACCGGCTCCGCCGGGATCCGGCCCTGGTGCCCGCGGCGGTCGAGGAGATGCTCCGCTACGACAGCCCGGTCCAGCTGACCGCCCGGACGGCCATCGAAGACGTCGAGGTCGGCGGCCGCGTGATCGCGGCGGGCCGGCCCGTCATCGTGTTCATCGGCGGCGCCAACCGCGACCCGGCGGTATTCGAGCAGCCCGACGAGTTCCTGATCGGCCGGCCCGATCCCGGCCGGCACCTGTCCTTCTCGCTCGGCGCGCACCACTGCCTCGGCTCCGCGCTGGCCCGGCTGGAGGGCCGCATCGCCTTCGAGGAGCTGACCCGGCGGTACCCCAGGCTCGAGCTGGCCGCCCCGCCGACCCGGCGCTCACTGCTCGTGCTGCGTGGCTTCGAAAGCGTCCCCGTCCGGGCCATCCAGACACCATCCCGACCCGCCCCCAAGCTCGTGCTGTGGCGCGGGCCGGGAGTCTCCTGCAGCTGATCTGGTCCGCGGGGCCTCAGTGGCGGGAGCAGTAGTACTTGTTCCGCGGGATGACCTTGGGCAGATGGTTAGCCCATTGGGCGACGAGATAAGTGTCGACTGACGTGATGTTGGGTTCTGGTTGCCAGCTTTCGGCGTGGATCAGCCCGGTCGCCGGGTTGATGACCAGAACCATCGGCCCGCCGTCGCGCGGCGGGATGTACACGGTTCGCCCGCCCTTGACGGTGCCCTGGTACTGCACGCCGGGAAGCGCGGCCATCGCCCGGTAGGCCGCGGCGCGTACCCCCGGCGGAGCCGGCACTTCGGTCTCCAGTTCGGCCAGAGCGGCCAGATCGTCGTTCTTGGCCGAGTCGTAGCTGGCGATCCGAGCCGTGAGCCCGGCCGGGTCGGTGGGCCAGTGCTTGACCAGGTTGTAGGTCAGTTTCGTGGTGTCCAGGGCGTCCGACAGGCCACCAGCCATGTACATCACCGCACCGTCGGTCAGTCCTTGTTTGCACTCGGGATTGGTCCACCAGGTCCCTTTGTGGTCGACCCATTGATCGACGGGAGGACCGCCACCCGAATCCGAAATGTTGATCGTTTCCGACGTGAAGGAGAAATGCCAGTACTTACCGGGATGTTGCTGGGCCACCTTGGCCGCGGCGGCGAGCAGGATCTGACGGGCCGCCTGCGGCGGGGTACCGGCGGAGCGCGGGGCCGGTCCCTCGATGACCGGGCTGGCCGCCGAGGCCAGGACCGCGAGCGTGACCGCGAGCGCGGTCACCGCGGCCGCGGCGGTCGCGGGCGCCGCTATTACCCACCACCGGCGGCCGGTCCGCCGGGCCCGGCCGGACGCGGTGGCCCGCGAGATCTCGTCGAGCAGGACGCGCCGGATCCGTTCCTGCTGTCCGGGGGCGAGCCGCTGCGGCGGCGGGAACAGTTCCTTGATGTCCATGGTCCTCACGTCCTCTCGTCCAGCTGGCCCAGCTCGTGCCGGCTGAGTTCCTGGCGCAGCCGTGACAGCCCGCGCGACAGCCGGGACTTGACCGTCCCGGCCGGGACGCCAAGCGCGGCCGCCGCCTGGCTGACGGTGAGCCCCGCCCCGACGCACAGTTCGATCACCGCCCGTTGCCGCGCGGGCAGCCTGCCCATGATCGGAAGCGCGGCGGCCATCTGCCGCTCGGCGTCCACCCGCGCCGCCACCGTCTCCGCCGGGTCGGCCACCACCCCGGGCCGCTCGATCCTGGCCAGCGCCGCGGCGTAGCGGCGCTGGGCCCGGTTCGTGTTCCGCAGCATGTTGTTCGCTATGGCCAGCAGCCAGGGCAGCGCGCCGTCAGCCGCCTCCGGCGCCGTGTCCCAGCGCCGCCACGCGGTCAGGAACGTCGCGGCGGTTATCTCTTCGGCCAGCGACCACGATCCGACCCGGCGGAAGCAATGGTTGTAGACCGCGTGGCAATGCTGCTCGTACAGGGCGCTGAACCGATCTCGCGCCGAAGCTGCCACGGCGGCCTGCCCGTCTCCCACGATGTGCGCCGCTCTCATACCCTGATTGTGTCCACTCCCCATCACACGGTTCCCACCGCCAATCACGCGGTTCCCACCGCCAATCACGCGGTTCCCACCGACAAGAATTCGTTTACAACGCTACGGCCCCCGGACGCGGTCGCCTGCGCCATGAAGCCCTCCGGACGCGACCGCCCCCGCCATCCCCCTCGCCCCTTCCGTCCCACACGCCACACGCCACCCACTTCCCGCGCCGCCGCGCACCCCCCTTCAAGTGGAAGGATTTTGGTCGTTCGCACAACCAGGATCCTTCACAGTCACGCCCACCGCCCCCGGCCCCCCGCTCCCGCCCCGCCCGGGCTCCCACCGCAGCCCGGCCTCCGGCCTCCGCCACGCTGCCAGCCCCCTGCCGTCCCCCTCGCCCCTTTAGTCCCACACGCCACCCACTTCCCGCGCCGCCACGCACCCCCCTTTTAAGCGGAAGGGTTTTGGTCGTCCGGGCGACCGGATCCTTCACAATCACGCCGCCCACCGGCCCCGCGGGGGTGGCGGTCCGGGTGCACACGGGTCAGGTCAGGTCGCGGACGAGGCTGGCGAGGAGGGTGATGCCGTCGGTGATGTCGGTGGGGGTGTTGGCGGCGTAGCCGAGGACCAGGCCAGGTGGGTAGGGACGCTGGCAGTGCCAGGACAGCGGCTGGACCTTTAGCCCCCGGGCGATCGCGGCGGCAGCCAGGTCGGTGTCGGCCAAGCCGGTGGCGCCTGCGTTGCCGCCGGCGAACCCGGCCTCGAACGTGATGGTCAGGTGCACCCCGGCGGCGGCGCCGTGCACGGTGGCCTGCGGCAGGTGCGCGCCGATCGCCGCGATCATCGTGTCCCGACGCCGCCGGTGCCGGCCGCGCAGGAACCGAAGCTGGCGCTCCAGTTCACCGGTCTCCATCAGCCGGGCCAGCACGAGTTGCGGCAGCACCGAGTTGCCCAGGTCGGCGCTCCGCTTGGCCGCCACCAGGGCCTCGGCGTACTGGGGAGGCGGCAGCATCCAGCCGACCCGCAGCGCCGGGGCGAGCAGCTTGGACACGCTGGCGGCGTAGCAGACCCGCTCGGCCAGCATTGACCGCAGTGCGGGCACCGGCGGCCGGTCGTAGCGGTGCTCGGCGTCGTAGTCGTCCTCGATGATCAGCCCACCGCCGTCGGCCGCCCAGCGCATCAATTCCCGTCGCCGCTCGCCGTCCAGCACCACCCCGGTCGGGAACTCGTGCGCCGGGGTGAGCAGCACCGCAGGGGCACCGCTGGCCGCCAGCGCATCCACCAGGATGCCGCCCTGGTCCACCGGGATCGGCGGCGTACCGAGCCCCCAGTTCTGCAGATGCTGCCGGGTGCCGAGGGAGCCGGGCTCCTCCACCGCTACCTCGCCGAAGCCCTCGTGCCGAAGCACCTGGGCCAGCAGTCCCAGCGCCTGGGCGACCCCGTTGACGATGATCACGTCGGCCGGGTCGGCGCGGATCCCGCGGCTGCGGGCCAGCCAGCGGGCCACGGCCTCCCGCAGCGCCGGCGTCCCGCGCGGGTCGCTGTACCCGAAGGCGGCGGGCGAAAGGTCGCTGAGCACCGCCCGTTCGGCGCGCAGCCACGCGGCCCGCGGGAACGCGGCCAGGTCGGGCAGTCCGGGTGTCAGGTCGATCCTGGCCGGGGCGGCCCGCAACTCGTCGAAGACGTCCGCTCCCGGTGCCTCGGCGAACAGCCCGGCGCTCTCCACCAGCCCGCCGCCCCCGCCCGCCCCAGCCGCGCCCACCAGTCCGCCGTCCGCGCCCACTCCGCCCACTCCGCCCACTCCGCCCGACGGCGTCAGTACCGGGACGGCGACGATGATCGTCCCGTTCCGGCCGCGCCCGGCCACGTGCCCGTCTTCGGTCAGCCGCTGGTAGGCCTCGGTGACCACCCCGCGCGAGACCTGCAGTTCGGCGGCCAGCACCCTGGTCGCCGGCAGTCGGCTGCCCAGCGGCAGGCGCCCGTCCGCGATCGCGTCCCGCAGTCGGCCCGCCAGCCAGTCGGCCCGCCCACCCGCCGGCGCGTCATCGACGTTGAGCTGAAGAAAGTCAGCTCCCACCGTTATGGACCTGTCATCGAGACCAGGTTTGGACCTGTCCACCAGGCCATTATGACGACAGGGTGAATCCATGACCGCACCGGCCAGACCAGCCACCACGCTCGCCCCGAGCGCCGCTCCGACCACCAGGGCGCGCAGCGTCGCCCGGGGCATGCTGGGCATGGTGGTGGTCGGCAGCAGCGTCGGGGTGTCCCGCACCCTGACCCACGCACCGCTGTTCACCGCCCAGGCCATCCGTTACGCCATCGCGATCCCGGTGCTGCTGATCCTGGTCAGGGCGGCCAGGGCGCACATCGTCCGCCCCCGGGGTGCTGAGTGGTTCTGGCTGGCCGGCATCGCCGCCATGGGCCTGGTGCTGTTCAATACGGCGATCGTGCGTGGGGTGGCGCACGCTCAGCCGGCTGCCATCGCGGTCGCCCTGGCCCTGGTGCCGATCCTGCTCGGGGTGATCGGCCCGGTGCTGCAACGCCAGCGCCCCAGCCGCCAGGTCCTGCTCGCCGCCCTGGTGGTCACCGCGGGCAGCATGCTCGTGGAGGGCGCGGGCCACAGCGACGCGGCCGGCGTCGCCTGGGCGGCGGTGGCCCTGGCCTGCGAGGCCGCGTTCACCCTGCTGGCCGTCCCGGTGCTGCCCCGGCACGGGGCCTGGGGCGTGTCCGTGCATTCGGTCTGGATGGGCACCATGATGCTGATCGTGCTGAGCGCCGTCACCGAGGGCCCGGCCGCCGCGGGCAGGCTCACCGCGGCCGACTGGGCCGCCGTCGGTTACCTGGCCGTTATGGTGACCGCGGTGGCCTTCCTGCTCTGGTACTCGACCGTGGCCGCGCTCGGACCTGGCCCGGTCGGCCTGCTGACCGGCATCGCGCCGATCTCGGCCGCGCTGACCGGCATGCTCACCGGCGGCCGGTCCCCGGGCCCGCTGGTCTGGCTGGGCCTGCTCGTCGTCGTCTCCGGCCTGGCCACCGGCCTGCGCGCCCCGCCGACCAGCCAACCGTCCCAGCCATCGACCCACACAGAACTACCCGACCCAGGACCACAAGGGGGAGAGCTGACATGTTCGGCTACGACGACGCGATCATCGAGCGATACCCGGCGATCCGCGCTGGCGTAATCCAGGCGACCGGCCTGGTCAACGGCCCGAGTTCGCCGGCTCTGCTAGAGCAGTACCGCGCCGAGCAGCGGGCGGCCACCCAGCGGCTGGCCGTCACCGCGATCGCCGACCTCCCCTCGCCCGCCTGCTCGCCTCCTACCAGCCCGCCAGCCAGGTCACCTCCTGCCTCCTGTCGTCCGCCCACCCAGCCGCCCGGTAACCGTCCCCACTGGCGGAACCCGCCGCCCACCACCCACGTCCAAGAGACGTGACACCCAGAACCCGGGCCACGGTCACCCTCACCGCGGCCGCCCTCCTCACTGCGGCCTGCGCCCAGGTCCGCCCCCCACCACCCGCCGGCTCCGACCCCCTGCCTCCGGCCAGTCAGCCCACCCCAGCCAGCTCGGCCACCCCAGCCAGCCAGTCCAGCCCGGTCAGCAGTTGCCCCCAGCCGCCCGTCACCCCGTACCAAGGTGCCCCGGCCGTACTCGGCCTGAACGCCAAGGGCGTCCCGCCCCCGCTCTGGTCGTCCGCCATCGGCGACGTGGCCGCGCTCGACGGCCAGACCGCCTTCACCATCACCGGCCGCACCGCCGAGTGTGTCCTGGCCGTGAACACCGCCACCGGCCAGCCGCTCTGGAACTGGTCCGCCGCCAGGCATCCGCAGGTCATGGCCGTCACCGCGGGCCAGGGCATCGTGATCGCGGCCACCGGTCACGGCCACGGCACCGCGCCTGCCGCCGTCTACCCCCTGATCGATCACCTCACCGTCCTGAACGCCGCCACCGGCCGTCAACTGTGGACCGTGCCCCTGACCGGCCACGGCCAAGGCGACGGTGACGGACAGTGGATCCCGGCCGCCATCACCGACGGCATCGTGATCGTGACCGAGAACGACGGCACCGTCGAGGCCCTCGACGCGCAAACCGGCACTCTCGTGTGGAAAGACGACATCCCGTCCACCTGCCACCCCAACGCCCAGGGTTCGCCGGCCGCCAGCATCTTCACTGCCGAGCCGATCATCGGCTACCAGTGCGCGCACGCCAGCGAGCTGACCGCACTCAACCCCGCCACCGGCGCCCCCCGCTGGACCTGGCAGGCCCCCAGCGGCTGGACGTTCAACCTCCCACCCGAATCCGCCCAGACCGCGGGTATCACCGCCGTCATCGCCAGCGGCCCAGGCCAACCGGCCACGAGCACGCCCAACCGCCACACCTGGCTGCTCGGCCCCCGGGGCTACGACCCCGTCCAGATCGTGGCCATCGACGACACCACCGGCCGCCCGGTCTGGGTGCTGGACGACGTAGCCGCCTCCGCCGACGTCTACGCCAGCGACGGCCAGACCTGCGCGGCCTCCCCGTACGGCGTCGAGTGCCTGAACACAGCCACCGGCGCCGAAGCCTGGCAGTGGCGCGCCGCCGTCGCCCCCAGCCAGGAGCCAGGCCTCCCCACCAACACCGCCGCCGCGGCCAACGGCCGCCTCTACGACATCGCCGCCACCCCGGCCGCCGCCAGGATCAATCCTGAGTCCACCACTCAACGGTCCGCCCCCGGCACGTTCATCCTCCAGGTCAGGGACATCGCCACCGGCCACGTGATCACCACCCGCCCGTTGTCGGCCTACTACGGCGGGGGGAGCAGCGTCGTCGTCTCCGTCGACGACCCGCCCGGCGTGGCCGCGGCCGACGGCCCCATGGTCCTGGTCACCCCCGAGTTCGGCGAACCCGGTGCGGTAGAGGGGTTTGACATGATGACCGGATGACCTTGTCCGCGGATTTCTCGACCGTTCCGGCCAGCGACCACACCGCCGAGATCGAGCGCATCTGCGACGCCATGGAAGCGGCCGACCGGGACGGCCGCTACCCCAAGCTCACGGTCGAGCGCCCCTGGTCCGCGCACAACCCCGTGCTCGAAGGCGAGTTCGCCTGCCCCCGCGCGATCCGCTGGTACCTCGAACGCGAGCTGACCAGGCTGGCCCAGGCCGGCGCCAGCATCATGGTCAGCCCCGGCCGCGAGGCGCTGGACCTGCACGACCCCGCGCTCGGCCCGGCCGTGGACGAGACCCGCTGGGACCTGCGCCGCAAAAAACTGTTCCTGTTCGCCCCCGAGCGGATGGCCCTGTCCATCGACCGCCTGCGCCACTACACCGGCACCTCACCCGAACTGTTCCAGCGCTACGTCCTGCTCACCAACTACGCCTGGCACGTGGAAGAGTTCCGCGCCGCCCTGCCGGACTGCGTGGGCCCTGACGCCGCCAGCTTCCAGATGCCGGCCTGGCACCACGTGCTCCCCGGCCGGACCGGCCTGACCATGGTGAACATCGGCGTCGGCACGTCCAACGCCAAAACGATCACCGACCACCTGGCCGTGCTCCGCCCCGACCTGGTGCTGATGATCGGCCACTGCGCCGGCCTGCGCAATCACCAGGACATCGGCGACCTGGTCCTGGCCACCGGCTACGTGCGCGACGACCACGTGCTGGACGAGGTGCTGCCGCTGAGCGTCCCCGTCCTGTCCAACCACACGCTCAACACGCTCCTGCTCAGCGAGCTGACCGCGCGCGGCCTGCGCAGCCGGATGGGCACGGTGTTCACCACCGGCAACCGGAACTGGGAGCTGAACCTGGGCTCCGTCGACGAGCGGCTGCGGGTGTCCCGCGCCCTCGCTGTGGACATGGAGTCCGCGACCGTGGCCGCCAACGGGTTCCGCTACCGCATCCCGACCGCCACCCTGCTCGCGGTCAGTGACAAGCCGCTGCACGCCGCGCCCAAGCTCAGCATGGACGCCCAGCACTTCTACACGGCCAGCCGCCGCCAGCACGTCGAGATCGCCATCGCCGTGGCCGAGAAGGTCAGGCAGCTCTACCCCGGCGGCCTGCCCGCCGCGGATCTCCGCTCGCCCGACGAGCCGCTGCTCGGCCAGGAATCGGAGTAACCCTCCGCGACCAGCCGGCGCGTTTCGGTGGCGGCTACCCGGCCTGGCCGTTACCTTGAAGCCGGATTCGAGCCACAGGGAGGCAGTTGCCGATGTTCGGCGGGGTAGCGAACACCTTGGACCGTAATGTGATCATCTTCCTCGCCCTGACCGCGGCCGTCCTGCTGCTGGCCGGATTGTGCCTGGCCATCACCGCCCCGCCTGCCCAAGCCCAGCCGTCCCCGCGGCATCAGTCCGCCGCTGCGGAAAGTTCTATTCATAATTAACGGTGGCCACCCCGGCGTGCCGGTCACCCCCCAGTACCCCACGCCTCGTTTATCCCGCCGTCGCGCGTACAGTCGGCGCTATGCCCGAGATGCACGCCGCTCGCCGTGAGCGCGCCCAGGCCCAGGTCGCCGCGCTCGACATTGACGCTGCCCTGATCACGCACCTGCCGAACGTCCGCTATCTCACCGGCCTGAACAGCTCCAACGCCGCCCTGCTGGTCCCGGCCAGCGGCGACTGCCTGCTGGCCACCGACTCGCGCTACGCGCTGGCCGCCGAGCGGGACTGCTCCGACCTGGAACTGACCGTCGAGCGCTACCTGGTGCCGGCGCTCGGCCAGGCCGCGCTCGGCCGCGGGTACCGCAAGCTGGCGTTCGAGGCCCAGGACCTGACCGTCGCCGCTTACACCAAGCTGGCCGGCGAAACCGAGGGGCTCGAACTCCAGCCCCTGGGCGAGAAGATCGAGGAGCTCCGCACGGTCAAGGAGCAGGCCGAGCTCGACCTGCTCGCCACGGCCTGCCAGATAAGCTGCCGTGCCTTCGAGGAGTTGCTCCCGCAGATCCGCCCCGGCATCACCGAACGTGAGCTGGCCACCCTGCTGGAACGCCGGATGGTCGACCTGGGCGCGGAGGCCATCGCCTTCGACACGATCGTGGCCAGCGGCCCGAACGGCGCGCTGCCCCACCACAAGCCGGGCGCGCGCCCGCTGGAGCGCGGCGACCTGGTCACCATCGACTTCGGCGCCAGGGTCGGCGGCTACCACGCCGACATGACCAGGACGGTCAGCCTGGGGGAGCCCGCGCAGTGGCAGCGCGACACCTACGACCTGGTGGCGCAGGCCCAGCGGGCCGGCATGGCGGCGGCCCGCCCGGGCGCCGAGCTGACCGACGTCGACGCCGCGGCCAGGGATGTGATCGAGGGCGCCGGCCACGGCGCGCACTTCAAGCACGGTCTGGGCCACGGCGTGGGACTCGAGGTGCACGAGGCGCCGATGCTCGGGTACGGGAGCGAGGGTAGACTCGCTGACCGGGTCCCGGTCACCATCGAGCCTGGCGTGTACCTGCCCGGCCAGGGCGGTGTCCGGATCGAGGACATCATCGTGGTGAGTGGCGACGGGACCTCGGAACCAGGAAACCTGCTCACCACGACCACCAGGGAGCTGCTCGCGCTGTAGCCGCGCGGCTCTCGTCCGCTAGTACTTCCGGGAGAGACCGCACGTGGCGACGACGAACGACCTGAAGAACGGTATGACGCTGAACATCGACGGGCAGCTCTGGACCGTGGTGGAGTTTCAGCACGTCAAACCGGGCAAAGGCGGCGCCTTCGTGCGCTCCAAGCTGAAGAACATAATGTCCGGCAAGGTGGTGGACCGCACCTTCAATGCCGGGGTGAAGGTCGACGTGGCCAACGTGGACCGGCGCGAGATGCAGTACCTGTACCGCGAGGGCGAGGACTTCGTCTTCATGGACACCCGCGACTACGACCAGCCGCGCATCCCGGCCGAGGTCGTCGGCGACGGCAAGAACTTCCTGCTCGAAGAGCAGATGGTCACGGTCGCCTTCAACGACGGCACGCCGCTGTACATCGAGCTGCCGGCCGCGGTGGAGCTGACCATCACCCAGACCGACCCCGGCGTGCAGGGCGACCGGTCCACCGGTGGTACCAAGCCGGCCACCCTGGAGACCGGCGCGCAGGTGCAGGTGCCGTTGTTCATCTCGACCGGTGAGAAGATCAAGGTGGACACCCGCACCGGCGATTACCTCAGCCGCGCCTGACCCGGATGCCTGCTCGCAGCAAGGCCCGCAAGCGCGCCCTCGACGTGCTGTTCGAAGCCGAAGTGCGCGGCGAGCCCGTGCTCGACCTGCTCAACGAGCGCGTGGCCGACGCCGCCCCGCCGGTCGCGCCGTACGCGGTCGAGCTGGTCCGTGGTGTCCAGGCGCACCGCGACCGCATCGACGAACTGCTGTCCACGTACGCGGAGGACTGGACCCTCGGCCGGATGGCCGCCGTGGACCGCAACGTCCTGCGGATCGGCGCCTACGAGCTGCTCTGGGCCGACGACATCCCGGACGGGGTGGCCATCAGCGAAGCGGTCGCGCTGGCCCGTGACCTTTCCACGGACGCTTCCCCCGGCTTCGTCAACGGCCTGCTGGCCCGGCTGCTCGAGGTCAAGCCCACCCTGGCCGTGGACCAGCCCACCGCCGTGGACCAGCCCACCGCCGAGGACCAGCCCTCCGTGGCCGAGGACCAGCCCTCCGTCTAACCCTTCAGCGCCGGTCGGCCGATACTCGCTCGTCGGCGGACACCAGCTCGGACGCCGCCTTGAGCTGCTCGATCTGCCGCTGCATGGTCCTGGCCGTGTCGAGCAGCCCGTCCAGCGCGAGATCGGTGAACGCGTACTCCGCCGGCGTGGTGTAAGGCCCGTGGATGAAGGGCGGAAACACCGGCCGCGGTCCATTGACGACGACCACGATGATCTCGAACAGTTCCTCGACCTTGTCCTGCAGTTGCTGAACTTCTTCCTTGGTGTGCATGGCTTCTCCCTAGAAAGCCGGACTGACCTGACACAAGGAAGAGGGCGCCCCGCCGCCCCAGATACCTACGCCGGCGGCCCCGCGACGGGGGCTAGCTGCGCCTCGGGTTCGGCGGCCGGTTCGGCCGCGTCATCCCGCCTCTTCCCGGTGGTCCGGCTCGCGATCACCACGCCGCCGCACACCGCCACCGCCCCCACCACCTGCACCACGCTGGGCCGCTCACCCAGCACCACCGCCGCCAGCACCATCGCCGCGGCCGGCTGCAACAGCAACAGCAGCGACGCGATCGCGGCCGGAATCTTGGGCAGCGCCGACGTGATCAGCAGCCAGCCGACGGTCTGGCTGCTCATCGCCAGGATCAGCAGCCAGCCCAGCGCAGGCCACCCGGTGCCCAGTTGCAGCCCGCCGCACAGCGGCGCGAGCACCACGGCGGTCACCGCCGCGCTGGCCGTGGCCTCCGTCAGCGGGCCCGCCACGTGCGGCGTCCGCGCCGAACTCCGCCGCATGATCAGCAGGAACGCCGCGTAGGCCAGCGACGTCCCGGCCCCGTACCCGATGCCGGCCATCGGGTCGGTCCCGGTCGTCGCGCTGTCCACCAGCCCCGAGACCAGCAAGACCCCGGCCATCACGACGGGCAGCGCGATCAGGAAGTTGCGCCGCGGCCGCTCCCCGAACAGCAGCCACGCGGCCAGCGCCACGAACAGCACCTGCAGGTTGCCCACCACGGTCGCCACCCCCGCCCCGAGCGCGGTGATCGCGTGGTTCCACAGCACGAAGTCCACGGCCAGGAACACGCCGGCGGCGGCCGCCCCGAGCCTGGCCGCGAGTGGTCTGCCGCCCCGTCGCCGCTGCTCGAGCACGAGCAGCGGGACCAGCACCGGCAGCGCGAACACGCACCGGTAGAACGCCGTGGTGGCGGGCCCGGTCCCGGCCAGCTTGATCAAGATCGCCGAGGCCGAGATGCACGTCGCGCCGAGAACCACCGTCAGCAGCGCCCGCCTGTTGTAATCACCGTACTGCCCTATGGGTGCTGACACACTCTCGACTCTAGGGGTGCACCCGACAGGAGTCAAAGTTGTTTTGGTGATGACCAGCCGACCAGCCAGAACCGTTAAACCATCGCCTCCGATCGAAACGGAGACCCCACGACACCCTCTGCGCTGCCTCTGAGTCACCTCACCGGCGGCTCTACGCGGGCGCTGACCTGGGCCGGTTCATAGCCGCCCCAGAAGTCCGGCTCATCCTGGCCGCAGCCCCGCCGCCGATTCTTCTGGGCATGATTCCTCAACTCAACGGCAGCGCACTCAACGGCAGCGCACTCAACCGCAGGACACCCGACGGCAGCATTCTGGACGGCGGCGCCCGCCCCCAGGTGGAGATCGTGGTGCCGGTACGGGACGAGGAACGCGACCTCGCCCCGAGCATCCGGCGGCTGTGCGGCTACCTGCGCGGCCAGTTCCCGTTCACCGCCAGGGTCACCATCGCCGACAACGGCAGCAGCGACCACACCTGGCCGGTCGCCCAGGCCCTGTGCCGCGAGTTCACCGAGGTCGGCGCCGTCCATCTGGACCAGTCCGGCCGTGGCCGGGCGCTGCGCGCCGTCTGGTCGGTCAGTTCCGCCGACGTGCTGGCCTACATGGACGTGGACCTGTCCACCGACCTCAACGCGCTGCTGCCGCTGGTGGCGCCGCTGCTGTCCGGGCACAGCGACCTGGCCATCGGCACCAGGCTGGCCCGCGGCGCCAGGGTGATCCGCGGCCCGCGCCGCGAGGTCATCTCCCGCGGCTACAACCTGCTGCTGCACGCCTCGCTCGGCACCGGCTTCTCCGACGCGCAGTGCGGCTTCAAGGCGATCAGGCGCGAGCAGGCCCGGGTGCTGCTGCCGCTCACCGAGGACACCGGCTGGTTCTTCGACACCGAACTGCTGGTCCTGGCCGAACGCGCGGGCCTGCGCATTCACGAGGTGCCGGTGGACTGGATCGACGACGCGGACTCCCGGGTGGACATCGTCGCCACCGCCGTGGCCGACCTGCGCGGCATCCTCCGGCTCGGCAGCGGCCTGCTCCGCGGCACGATCAAGGTGCCCGTGCTCCGGGCCGCTCCGCCGTCCGGGACCGGACCCGGCGTACTGGCCGCGCGGGGCCGTCTGGCCCGGGGGGTACTGGGCCGGAAGGCACTGGGCCGTCAGCTCACTGGCTTCGTGATCGTCGGCGCCGCCTGCACGGTCGCCTACGTGGTCTTGTATCTGCTGCTGCGCGCCGCGATGCCGGCCCTGGCCGCGAACGCGCTCAGCCTGCTCATCACGGCCGTGGCCAACACCGCCGCCAACCGCCGCTTCACCTTCGGCATCCGCGGCCGAAGCCACGCCGCCGGCCACCAGGCCAAGGGCCTGATCGCCTTCGCCGCCGGGCTGGCCCTCACCTCGGGCGCCCTGGCCGGGCTGCACGCGATCTCCGCCCACCCCGGCGTCGGCTTGGAGGTGACCGTGCTGGTCGGGGCCAACCTGGCCGCCACCGTGCTCCGGTTCCTGATGTTCCGTAGCTGGGTCTTCGGCGCTGGCGCCGACGACCCGCCGCCGCCAGCACCCCCGCCGCCGGTATTGCCGCCGCCAGCACTGCCGCCACCAGCGCTGCACCCAGTCCAAGAACTCCAGCCCAGCCAGCCAAACGGGAGCCCCCGGTGACCACGACCACGCTGCCGCGCGCCGCCAGCCACCGGCGCGCGCTCGATCCCGCCCGCCTGCTGCGCGGCCGGGCCGCCGACCCCCGGTGGGTCCGGCCTGCCCTGCTCGGGCTGCTCGCGCTGACCGCCTTCCTGTACCTGTTCGACCTGAGCAGGAACGGCTGGGCCAACGACTTCTACGCCGCCGCCGTCCAGGCCGGCGCCAAGAGCTGGAAGGCCTTCTTCTTCGGCTCGTTCGACTCCTCCAACTTCATCACCGTGGACAAGACACCGGGCTCTTTGTGGGTGATGGAACTGTCGGCCCGCGTCTTCGGCGTCAACTACTGGAGCCTGCTCGTCCCCCAGGCCCTGGCGGGGGTGGGCACGGTCGCCCTGCTCTACGCCACGGTGCGCCGCTGGTTCGGCCCCGCCGCCGGCCTGCTGGCCGGCCTGGTCATGGCCCTGACCCCGGTCGCGGTGCTGATGTTCCGCTTCAACAACCCCGACGCCCTGCTCGTCCTGCTGATGACCGGCGCCGCCTACGCCATGACCCGCGCCATCGAGAACGGCCGCACCAAGTGGCTGGTCACCGCCGGGTCCCTGATCGGCTTCGCCTTCCTGACCAAGATGCTGCAAGCCTTCCTGGTCGTCCCAGGTTTCGCCGTCGCCTACCTCTGGGCCGGCCCGGTCCGGCTGCGCCGCCGTGTCTGGCAGCTCGTGGTGGCCGGCCTGGCCGTCGTGGTCAGCGCCGGCTGGTGGGTGCTGGCCGCCCAGCTCACCCCCGCCGCCGACCGCCCCTACTTCGGCGGCTCCACCGACAACAACGTCCTGCAGCTAGCCATCGGCTACAACGGCCTTGGCCGCCTGACCGGCCAGGAAACCGGCTCCATCGGGGGTGCCCAGGGCGGCGGCGGCTTCGGCGGCGCCACCGGCCTCGGCCGTCTGTTCTCCGCCGAGTTCGGCGGCCAGGCGAGCTGGCTACTGCCCACCGCGCTGCTGTGTCTGCTCGTCCTGCTCGCGACCTCGGCCCGCGCCGCCCGCACCGACCGGACCAGGGCCGCCACCCTCATCTGGGGCGGCTGGCTGCTTGTCACCGCCCTGGTCTTCAGCTACATGAGCGGCATCATCCACACCTACTACACGGTGGCCCTGGTTCCCGCCATCGCCGCCCTCGTCGGCATCGGCGCCGCCACCCTCTGGCGCACCCGCCACACCTGGCCCACCCGCGCCAGCGCCGCCGTCATCCTGGCCGTCACCGCCGTCTGGGCCTACGCCCTGCTCAACCGCACCCCCACCTGGCTCCCGTGGCTCCGCTGGACCGTCCTGCTCGCGGGCCTCGCGGCGGCCGCCGCGACCCTGGCCTGGCCCCACCTGGCCACCCAGGCCCGATCCCACCGGGGCAAACTGGCCCTGGCCGCCATCCCGCTCACCCTGGGCCTGTTCACGGCCCTGTCCGGCCAAGCCGCCTACGCCCTCGACACCATCAGCACCTCCTACACCGGCTCCCTCCCCACCGCCGGCCCCGAGACCAGCGCCCTCGGCGGCCCCGGCGGAGGCGGCGCCCCCGGCGGCACCCAAGGCGGCCCACCCGGCCGCACCGGAACCCACACCACCCCCGGCCGAACCGGCACCGGCGGCACCGGCACCGGCACCGGCGGCACCGGCACCGGCACCGGCTTCCCCGGCGGTATGGGCACCGGCAGCACCGGGACCGGCACCGGCCGCACCGGCACGGGCGTCGGCGGGAACGCCGGTCTCCCCGGCGGCACCGGCACCCGCACCGGAAGCGGCACCGGGACAGGCGGCCGCACCGGCACAGGCTTCCCCGGCGGCACCCGGGGCGCCGGCACCGGCGGCCCAGGCGGCCTCAGCGGCAACACCCAGGTAAGCAGCGCCCTGGTCCACCTCCTGGAGCGCGGTGCCGCAGGCTACAAGTGGGTCGCCGCCACCGAAGGCTCCCAGGAAGCCGCCCCACTGGAACTAGCCACCGGCGGCGACGCGGTGATGGCCATCGGCGGCTTCAACGGCACCGACCCGACCCCCACCCTCGCCGAGTTCAAGGTCATGGTCGCCAGCCACGAGATCCACTACTACATCGGCCAGAACAGCGAAAGCTTCGGCGGTGGCCACGGCTCCTCGGCCATCGCCGAATGGGTCGCCGCCCACTTCAAGTCCGAAACCATCGGCGGCAACACCGTCTACAACCTCACCGAACCCCGCACCACGTAACCACCTACCCCCGCACCAGTAACGCGCCAACCTCCGCACCACACAATCACCAACCCCCGCACCACTTCCTGCGACCGAGCGGGCCGGCCCAGGTCTCCCCACAACGGCCGCCCCCTGAGCGGCCTCAACGGGCCGGCCCGCTCACCTTCCCTCGCACGACTGGCCGACCCGACCGGAGGTTCGGTATTTCGCTCCGGCTGGGTCGGTTTTCATGTGCTGAGACCGTGGGTCGAGCCCGTTCAGAGCCCATTGCGGTGCCATTCCGGCCTGGCTAGGCCGGGCCGAGCAGACCGGTGAGCATCCTGGCCGCGATGTCCCCGAAGCGGTCCGTCGGTGCGGGTGCGGACGCCGACGGCTGGGCGAGCAGTTCGGCCAGCCGCCGATGCCGTCCCGAGATGACCTCGTGCTGAAGGTAAGCCGCGTTCCGCTGCTGGCTGGCTGAGCCTCCCGCCAGCTCGTACTGGACGAACACAGCGGTGAGCGTGTTCAGCATCGCGAACGCCTCCAGCTTGGTGGCGACGTCGGCCGGATGCGGCGCGAGCACCTCCAGCATGTGCTGGAGAAGCTCGAGTCCGTTCGGCCCGAGCGTCGGGCGCGTGATGATCAGCCCGGGCAGCCACGGATGGCGCCGGAGGATCGCGCGCTCCTGCTCACACAGGTCGATGAAGTCGGCCAGCCAGTCGCCGGTGGGCTCGGGGTAGCGGTACTCGGCCCCGGTGGAGTCGGTCATCAGATCGAGCAGGTCCTCGCGCGTGTCCATGTACCGGTACAGCGAAGCCGCCCCCGTCCCAAGTTCCGCCGCCACCCGCCGCATCGAAACCGCCTCGAGCCCCTCCCGGTCCGCGATCCCCACCGCCGCCGCCGTAATCTCCGCCCGGCTCCGGTGTGCCGGCCTTCCCACGCCCGCCCCCTCCGCCCGCAGCCAGATCACCTCGCCCGTACCTTCTCCAGTTCCCATAACCCCTCCACTCCGAGCCACCCTGCGGCTGTCCCACTTCCGAGCCACCCTGCGGCTGCCCGGCTTCCGAGCCACCCTGCGGCTGCCCCGACCCCACTCGCTAACTCACCTGCGCCCGCCTCGTCACCTTGCGCCCCGCGCCCGCCCGGCCAGAGATCTTGAAGAGTTGTGCGTGCCATGACACGTACAACTCTTCAAGATCTTGGGTCGGCCCACCCACTCGCCCGCGCGAGCCGCCACTCCCGCCCCATCTCCCGCTCCAACCACTCCCGCCCCAGCCTCTCGTTTGCGAACGTCGTACCCAAGTGCATATTATCGTTCGCGAACAACGTTTGCGAACGACGATAAGCCCAAGAACTCAGAAGAAGCCAGATGGAGGCCAACGTGCCAGACACAAGCGGAGCGGCGTACCAAACCGGGACTCCCGGCCCACCCGCGCCCCCCGGCCCACCCAC
>DATAWQ010000167.1:0-15301 GCA_036267135.1 Streptosporangiaceae bacterium
AACCTGGCGTTGATGCCCTCCAGCACGACGGCCAGCTTGAAGCAGCCGAACGCCATGTAGTACCCGATGCCGGTCAGGTCGCGCCCGCTGTGGGCGGCGTAGCTGGCCGCGAACTCCTCGCGGGTCAGGAAGCCGGGGGCCGCGGTCACCGTGGCGCCGACCTCGACGTCCACCCAGTCGGTGTCGCTGGGGTCGGCCCAGTAGACGAGGGTGAGGGCCAGGTCGGCCAGTGGGTCGCCGAGTGTGGACATCTCCCAGTCGACCACGGCGGCGATCCGCGGCTGGGCGGCGGCATCGATCAGCACGTTGTCCACCCGGAAGTCGCCGTGCACGAGCGTGCCATCCCCGGCCTCGGGCAGCCCGGCCTCCAGCCGGGCCACCAGATCGTCGTAACCGGGTACTTCCCTGGTGACCGACAGCTCCCACTGCCGCTGCCAGCGGCTGAGTTGCCGCCGCATGTAGCCGGTGGGGCGGCCGAAGTCACTCAGGCCGGCCTGCTCGGTGTCCAGGCCGTGGATCGCGGCCAGCATCTCGGCCAGCCGCTCGGACACCTGGCGGGCCTGGCCGGGGGTGATCAGGGCGGCCTGCTCCCTGGTCCGCAGCACCAGGCCGTCCACGTGCTCCATGACGTAGAACGGTGCGCCGATCACGTCGGGGTCGGTGCAGAACGCGACCGGGCCGGCCACCGGGATGTCCGTGCCGTGCAGGGCGGAGATCACCCGGTACTCGCGCCTCATATCGTGCGCGGTGGGCAGCACGTGGCCGAGCGGCGGGCGGCGGAGCACGAGGCTGGCCGGCTGGGCCGGCGCGGGAAACGTGAGCCGGTAGGTCAGGTTGGACCGGCCGCCGGCGATCAGTTCAACCGTGGGCAGTTGATCGGCCGCCTTAACACCGTTTTTACTTAGCCACCGAGCCAGCCGGGAAACGTTTTCGATTCCCGGGACCGTACCGTCTGCGGTCATGGTCCTCCTCGCCTGTCCTGCGATTATGCCGCTTCCGCTGAATACTGACCGGACGGCCAGTCTGCACTGTCCCAGACACATAGAAATACCAGGTTCCGGTAATAACACTCATCGCAGCTATGGACTAATGGGCTGCTCTGACGTAGGCAGGAAAGAGGGATGGTGGCCGAAGGTCTAGACCGCTGCGAGGGGAGTGCTGTGGGAGACGCGTGGATGCCCACTGCTGATTACGTTCGGGCGTTGGTTGATGGCGGACAGATGAAGGGCGGCGCCCCGAGAGCGGTCTGGATGACCCTCGGAGCGGATCCGCAGCAGATCTCCGCGCATTCGGCAGCGCAGCGACTTCGGCAGCTCGGCAGACCGCCGCACCTGGTGTGGAACCCGGTCAGCGGTGAGACCGTGCAGCTCATCCCCATCGTGCGAGGAGCCTGCTCGCTGAGCCCGGCCACTGACATGGACAACGAACGGCCGATCGCCGACCTGTACACGGTGGACCCGCTGGCGGCCGAGCCCGCCGATAGCGGCGCGGACGTGCACAACGAGGGCAGGCTGTGCGTGCAGATCGGCGTGGTCGGCTTCGGCTGGGCGCCGTTCACCACCGGGCCGATGAACGGGCTCGACGCGATCATGGAGTGGTTCAGTAGCTGGGGTATCGCCCAGCGCTGGTCGGCCGGACGCCCCGCCCCGTTCGCGCACGCGCACACCGTCCGCCGCAGCCGCAGGCTGTGGGCGGCCGGCGGCCACTTCGGCGCCTCCCAGGTGCCGTGCTGCCAGGCCGCGGGCCCCGGCGCCATCGACATCGAGCGGCTGACCGGCGTCCCGGCCCCGCAAGTGGCCAACGTCCCGCTGCCCAGGGGGACCGGCACTCCGCCGCGGCAGCACCCGGCCAGGGTGGGTCGCGTAGACACCGTACGGGCCGAAGAGCTGGCCCGCGTCGGCTGACCGGTCCCGGCCGGCTGGGCGATCATTCGGCGGGCAGCGCGAGCAGGACGTCGCGCAGCACCGTGGCGGCGGCGGCCACCCGGGCCAGCGGCAGGCTGCCGTATCCCAGCACCAGGCCCTGGACCGTGGGCGTGCCGCCGAAGTAGCGCCGTAGCGTGTGCACGGCCACGCCGCGTTCGAGCGCGGTCGCCGCGACCTGGTCCTGGTGGCCACGGCGCAGCTCCAGCACCACGTGCAGGCCCGCCGTGTCACCCAGCAGCCTGGCGGGGACCGCCGGGTCGCCGAGTATTGACACGATCGCGTCCCGGCGGCGCGCGTACTCCCGGCGCATGCGCCGGATGTGGCGGTCCAGGTCACCGCTCTCGATCATGGCGTAGACGGCCCGCTGGGCCGCCTCGTCGGTGCGGTCGCCCAGGCTCTCCCTGACAGTGGCCAGCGCGGTGACCAGTCTCGGCTGGGCCACCAGCCAGCCGACCCCGAGCGCGGGGGTGAGCAGCTTGGACGTGGTGCCCAGGTAGGCCACCACGTCGGTGTCCAGGCCGTACAGCGCGGGCAGCGGGGACACGTCGTAGCGGAACTCGCTGTCGTAGTCGTCCTCCACGACGAGCGCGCCGGCCGCCCTGGCCCAGGCGATCAGGGCCTGGCGCCGCGGCACCGGCAGCCGGCCGCCGAGCGGATACTGGTGGGCCGGCGTCACGTAGACCAGACGCAGGTCATCGGGGAGCTCGCCGACCACCAGGCCGTGTGCGTCCACCCGGCAGGGCACCACCCGGGCGCCCCGCGCGGCCAGGATGGCGCGGCCGACCGGATAGCCGGGTTCCTCGATCCCGGCCGGCGCGCCGTCGCGCAGCCGGTTGTGAGCCAGCAGGGACAGCCCGTTGGCCACGCCGCGGGTGATCAGGATGTGCTCGGGCGTGCAGTCGAGCCCGCGGCTGCGGCGCAGGTAGCCGCACAGCGCGGTGCGCAGCGGCAGCAGGCCGCGGGGATCGGGCCAGCGCGAGGGCACCGCGGCCCCGGCCTGCCGCCAGGCCCGCCGCCACGCCGCCTCATCGATCCCGGCCACCCAGGGAACTCCCGGCCGCATCTCGGCCACCGCTGGCCCGGCGCGCACCAGGCCGGGCAGCGGCCCCAGCGGGGCAGCGACTCTGGCGGACGGGGCCAGGGCCGCCGTGTCGTGAACGGTGGCGCCCACGATCTCAGCTGGAGGCTGAGGCGGCCGTGGCGCTCCAGGGTGCCGGGGCGGGCGTTGCGCAGGCCCGGGGGGCGGGGGCGACGGCGGACCGCCGGCGGCGCCCTGGGCCACGAAGGTGCCCGAGCCGTGGCGGCCCTCCAGCCAGCCTTCGGCGAACAGTTGCAGATAGGCGTTGGTCACGACGGTCCGGCTGACGCCGAGCGACGCGGCCAGGGCCCGGGACGACGGCAGCCGGTCCCCGGCGCGCAGCCTGCGGCCCGACACGGCGGCGCGGAGCTGCCCGGTGATCTGCACGGCCAGCGGGACCCGGGTGTCGCGGTCCAGCACCAGGGACGGCTCCACCATCGCCCTCGGCAAAGTGGTCATCCTTTTTTGTGACGAAGTGGACCTTGCTACAGTCCACTTTTCACCATACCGTCTCGATCATGAGCACCGAAACGCCGCTATCCGCCACGCCCCGCACCAAACTGCGCCGCCTGCCCGAGCGCGGCCGGACCGAGCGGGACGACCTGTACGCCGTGCTCGACGCCGGGTTCCTGTGCCACCTCGGCGTCATCTCCGACGGCGAGCCCCGGGTGCTGCCCACCGCTTACGGCCGCATCGGCGACACCCTGTACCTGCACGGCTCGACCGCGAACCGGACCATGCTGGCCGCCGACGGACGTCCGGCCTGCGTAACCGTCACACACCTGGACGGGCTGGTCTGCGCCCGCTCGGTGTTCCACCACTCCATGAACTACCGCAGCGCGATGATTTACGGGACCAGCCACATCCTGAGAGACGAAGACGAGCGGATGACGGCCCTGCGGGCGATCGTGGACAACATGATCCCGGGCCGGTGGGACGCCTCCCGCGCACCGACGCGCAAGGAGATGGCGGCCACCGCGGTGCTCGCACTGCCGCTGGCCGAGGCCTCGGTCAAGATCCGCACCGGGCCGGCGTCGGACGAGCCCGAGGACTACGTGCTTGACGTGTGGGCGGGCGTCGTTCCCACCCGGGTGGAGTTCGGCAAGCCCGAGCCCGACGGCCCGCTTCCTGACACCATCGCGGTCCCCGAACACATACTCCGGCTGCAAGAGTCCGGGTCCGGTGCGTAGCCGCTGCGGGCCGAAATCCTTTGAGCCGGCTGGCCCGAGGGCTGGGGGTGTCCCGGACCGGGCCGGGCCGGACGGGCTGGTGAAGGCGGCGGCACGTCATTGTGGGCTGGTTGCCACGCCGAGGTCGGTGAAGAAGGCTGCGATGTCGCGGCTGAGCAGGTCGGGTTGCTCGGCGGACGGGAAGTGGCCGCCGCGGGGCATCGGCGTCCACCGGCGGATGTTATAGAGGCGCTCGGCCCATTCGCGGGGAGGTGTGCCGTCGTCGATGAACTGATGAAAGACAGCTACCGCGGTGGGCACCGTGACCGCGTCGGCGGGACCCAATTCGGCTGCCAGCCACCGGTTGTCCACGTAGTCCCGCACGGAGGACGCGATCGTCTGGGTGGCCCAGTACAGCGTCACCACGGTGAGCAGGAAGTCGCGGGAGAAGGCCTCGTCGATGTCACCGCCGGAATCGGCCCAGCCCCGCCACTTTTCCAGTACCCAGGCGGCCAGGCCGGCTGGTGAGTCGTTGAGGCCGTAGCTGACCGTCTGGGGCCGCGTCGACTGGATCGCACCGTAGCCGCGGTCGTCGTCACGCCAGCGCTGGTACTGGGCCAGGTAGGTGCGCTCTGCCACGGACAGCGGCCGCGACCCTGGCCCGGTATAGGGCGCGATGTCCAGGTTGGACAAGTGAATGCCGAGCACGGGCGCTGGGTTGTCCAGTGCCATGAACGTGGTGACGGCAGACCCGAAGTCGCTGCCGTGCGCGCCGTAGCGTTGATAGCCCAGGCCGTGCATCAGCTGGTGCCACAACCCCGCCGTGTACCGGCATGTCACCCCCGTCCGGGCTGGCCTCTCGGAGAACCCGTAGCCAGGCAGCGAAGGGATCACCACATCAAAACCGGGCCCGTCAATGCCATGCGCAGCGGGGTCGGTGAGCCGCGGCACCAGCGGCAGGAATTCGGCGAAGCAACTCGGCCAGCCGTTCGTCAGGATCAGCGGGATGCCGCGGCCGCTGCGGGCTCGCTCGTGCACGAAATGCACCCGCACCCCGTCGATCACAGCCTGGAAGTGCGAGAAGCCGTTCAGCCAGCGTTCCTGCGCCCGCCAGTCGAAGCCGCCTGCCCAGTACGCCAGCAGGCCCCGCAGGTAGCCCAGGTCGGTGCCCTGCTCCCACGGCGCACCTGGCCCCGCCCCCGGCCACCGCGTGTTCCAGATCCGCGCCCTCATGTCGGCGAGGACCTCCTCGCTTACCCTGACACTGAACTGCTCCGCCCGGAAGGTAACCACCCCGCTACCTTCGCATGGCGACGGCACGGCACGGCAGGGCATCCGGATCGAGGCGCTGCACCCAAA
The DNA here is from genome assembly GCA_036267135.1 of Streptosporangiaceae bacterium. Lineage (GTDB taxonomy): Bacteria > Actinomycetota > Actinomycetes > Streptosporangiales > Streptosporangiaceae > PALSA-505. Next base: position 5,532 of record DATAWQ010000167.1, read on the forward strand.
TCCTTTCCACCTGGGGTGATCACGACCCCGCTAGCCCATTAGTCTGGGGAGATGACCGACCGGCTCGTCTGGATCGACTGTGAGATGACCGGTCTCGACCTGGAGCGCGATGCTCTGGTCGAGATCGCCTGCTTGGTGACCGACGGTGAGCTGAACCTGCTCGACGCCGGTATCGACGAGATCATCAAGCCACCGCCCGAGGCGCTGGACCAGATGCTCGACGTCGTGCGCAACATGCACACCACATCCGGGCTGCTGACCGAACTGGCGGCCGGGATCACGCTGGCCGAGGCCCAGGAGCGGGTGCTCGACTACGTGCGCGGGCACGTCAAGGAGCCGCGCAAGGTGCCGCTGTGCGGGAACTCGATCGCGACCGACCGGTCCTTCCTGGCCCGCGACATGCCCGAACTCGACCAGTTCCTGCACTACCGGATGGTGGACGTGTCGAGCATCAAGGAGCTGGCCAGGCGGTGGTATCCACGGGTCTACTTCGCCAGCCCGCCGAAGAAGGGCGGGCACCGGGCGCTGGCCGACATCAACGACTCGGTGCGGGAGCTGCGGTACTACCGGGAGGCGATCTTCGTGCCGCTGCCCGGTCCCGATTCGGCGACGGCGCGGGCGATCGGGGCCCGGCACACCGGGCCGCCGGCGGCCAAGCCGGGCAACCCGGAGGCCGGAGCGGGGGAATCCGGTTCGGAACGGTGACCTGGTCCCGCTATGCTGCTTGAGGCCGGGCGCGTGCAGCGACGCACCCGTCCGGCTGTCACCTTCGTCAGTTGGTGGCCTTGGTGGGCGTAGCTCAGTTGGTTAGAGCGCCAGGTTGTGGTCCTGGATGTCGGGGGTTCGAATCCCCTCGCTCACCCGCGGCGGATAACCATGCTCATTGGCCTTCGGCCAATTTCGCGGGTGCCCGCCGTATATTCCCGGGGGCTGAGCCCCCGGACCCCCCGTTTGGCGGTCGGCGGCGCCTTCTGTGGTGACCGTTGCGGTCTGGGCAGGGAAACGGATCCCCGGCTCGGCGGCCTGCAGTGCCTTTGTTGAGTTAGGTGTATCTGACTCTGGGGTCGAGCATGGCGTAGCCGATGTCGGCTAGGAGGTTGCCGACGATGGTGGCGACGGTGGTGATCATCGAGTTGCGGAACACGTGGCCCCACAGCACCCGGCGCTCGGTGGCGTCCTTGGCCCGGGCGGTGCGCACATAGTCCTGCACCAGGTTCTCCAGGACCGAGGACCGCATGAACTGGCAATCCCGCGTCGCTTGAATGCGACCCCCGCGTGGCAAGCTTGCCTGATGGTCCCAGCAGAGTCGCCGGATAAGGCTAGCCCGCGTTCCGCGCAGCGGGTGCGCGTGGTGCACTTGCCGGCGGCCGCGTTCCGCGCACTGGCCGACGGCGACCTGGCCGCGGCGAACATGGTGAGTCCCGTGCCCCTCACCGAGTACTTCGTCAGTCTGGAGTGGCGGGGTACGTGGCGAAGGCGCAGCGAGCAGGTCGCCCAGGATCCAGCCAGCGCAGCCTGGGTCACCGGTGTCATCTGGGACGAGCAGGCGCAGGCAGCCGTCGGCCGGGCCGGATACCACGGTCCCCCAGATCACGCAGGAATGGTCGAGATCGGTTACGCCGTCGATCCCGCCTGCCGGCGGCGTGGCTACGCCAGAGCGGCGCTGGAGGCACTGCTCCAGCGCGCAGCCCGCGAGCCGCAGGTGAAGGTGGTCCGGGTAACCATCAGCCCCGACAACACCGCCTCCAACGCGCTGGCCTCTCAGTACGGCTTCGCCGAGGTCGGCGAGCAGTGGGACGAAGAGGACGGCCTGGAGATCATCTACGAGGTAGCAGCAAGCCGGTACAGATAACGGTGCTGATGCGATTACCTAGCTTGTAAAGATATCTTTCTAAAGATATCTTTAGATTATGCGGGATCCAGACTTGCCCAACTCGGTTCGGCTGACCGACCCGCGGGCCCTGCGCGCCTACGCCCATCCGACGCGGATGGCGCTGATGGCGTTGCTGCGCCGGGATGGCCCGCAGACCGCCACCACGGCAGCCGAAGCCCTCGGCGAGAGCGTGCCGAGCTGCTCGTTCCATCTGCGCCAGATGGCCAAGTACAGGCTGGTGGAACACGCCGGCGGCGGCCACGGCCGGGAGAAGCCCTGGCGGGCGACGGCAGCGTTCACCGACTGGGATCCCACCAGTCCAGAGCCCGCTCAGGCCGCCGCCGCGCAGGCTCTTCAACTCGCCCTGGCCGGGCAGTACTACCAGCTGGCCACCCGCTGGGTGCAGGAACAATCCGGCGAACCAGCCCAGTGGCGGGAGGCAGCGCACTTCGGCGACACCCTGCTGCACCTGACCGCACCTGAACTGCACGACCTGAGTCGCAAGATCGATCAACTGGTGGCGCCCTACCTGGAGCGGCTCGGCGATGCCGCCAGCCGCCCTCAGGGCTCCCGGCCGGTCACGTTCGTGCACCTGGCCTTCCCGATGCTGCTCACCAGGGATGACAGTCACGTAGACCGGAGTGAGTGAGACAGATGACCGATTCACCTTCGCCTGCGGGATCTGTGGCCGCACTGCTGCGGCGGTCCAAGACCGTACTTGGCGTCGCCGTCATCGAGGAGTCCAGCGTGGCCTGGAGCCGGGTCGAGGGCGGCCCGCCGGACCGGCTGTTCCAGGCCGGTTCCATCTCCAAACCGGTCACCGCCCTGGCCGCACTGGAGCTCGCGGCCCGCAGTCAGATCGACCTCGATGGCGACGTGAACCGGCAGCTCACCTCGTGGCAGGTGCCAGGACCCAGCCCGATCTCGCCTCGCCAGCTCCTGTCACACACGGCCGGCCTGGGCGTCTCGTTCTTTCCTGGCTACCCGCAGGGCGCCAGCACACCGTCACTGCGCCAGGTCCTGGACGGGCTCCCGCCGTCGAAGACGCCGGCCATCCGGGCCGACCCGGCCAACAAGGCACGTTCTGCTACTCCGGCGGCGGATACGCCGTCGTCCAGCAGATGATCGCGGACGTCACCGGCAGGCCGTTCCCGCAGGCCGCCCGCGACCTTGTCCTCCAGCCGCTGGGCTCTGGACCACACCTCGCGACCTGGCCCGCTACGTCTGCGCTCTCCAGTCCGCGCTGGCCGGCCGCACGTCGGCCGTGCCCCCGCAGACCGCCAGGCAGCTGCTTACCCCGTACAGACCGCTCCCCCGCAAAGGCGAATGGAATCTCCTGCCGCTGGTGGGGATGCGGCCCCCCGACACCTTCGGTCTGGGCATGTTCCTGCACGGCGAGGACCGTTTCAGTCACACCGGGGGCGCGGCCCGGTTCTTCTCCGTCCTCACCGCATCGGCCAAAGACGGAAGCGGAGCGGTCATCATGACCGCCGCCAACCCGACGCCATTCCCGTTCAGGCTGCTGCGGGCGATCAGCGACGAGCACGGCTGGACCGGGTTCCGCCAGCCCACACGCAAACGCCTGAACGGACTCCCAGGCGTCAGGAATCTGGCCCGTGGCCAGGGCGGACAGGCTCGTATCCCGGCCGGTGCCTAGGCCACCGCCGAAGCGTTCATCGCTGCCCGTCCGGCCGCGTCACCGCAGTCGTAGACTCTCGCGGCCATCACACATGATCACGCGCTGCGCTGTACCTGGTGGAGGAATTCCAGGTTGGATGAGGTCTCGCGGGTCTTGTCGAGGAGCAGCTCGAGGGCCTGCTGGGAGTCGAGTCCGGCTAGGGCGCGGCGCAGCCGGGTGACGGCGCTGAGCTCGTCGGCCGGCATCAGCAGGTCGTCCCGGCGGGTTCCCGACGCCGCGACGTCGATGGCGGGGAAGAGCCGTTTTTCGGCGAGGTCGCGGCGTAGCCGCAGCTCCATATTGCCGGTGCCCTTGAATTCTTCGAAGAACACGTCGTCCATCCGGGAGCCGGTCTCGACGAGGGCGGTGGACAGGATGGTCAGCGATCCGCCCTCCTCGATGTTGCGCGCGGCGCCGAGGAACTTACGCGGCGGGTGCAGCGCGGAGGTCGCGACGCCGCCCGCCAGGATGCGGCTGCTGGCCGGTGCGGCCAGGTTGTAGGCGCGGCCGAGCCTGGTGATGGAGTCGAGCAGCACGACCACGTCGCGGCCGAGTTCGACCTGGCGCTTGGCCCTTTCGATGGCCAGCTCCGCGACCAGGATGTGATCATCGGCGGACTGGTCGAAGGTGGAGAAGGCCACCTCGCCGCGTATCGACCTGCGCAGGTCGGTGACTTCCTCGGGCCGCTCCCCCACCAGCACGACGATCAGCTGGACCTCGGAGTGGCCGGCCGCGATCGCGGCGGCGATCGCCTGCAGCACTATTGTTTTGCCGGCCTTGGGCGGGGCCACGATCAGGCCGCGCTGGCCCTTGCCGATCGGGCTGACCAGGTCGATGATCCGCGCCATCGGCGATGCGGTGCCCGCTTCCAGGCTGAGCCGCTGCTGCGGGTAGAGGGGGGTCAGCTTGTCGAACTGCGGGCGGGCCCTGGACTGCGCCGGGTCGAGGCCGTTGACGGTATCGAGGCGGGTCAGGTCGCCGTATTTCTCCTTGGACTTGCCTTGTTTGGACTGACTGCCGCCGACCGGCCTGGGCGGCCTGGCCGCTCCGGTCAGGTAGTCGCCCGGGCGAAGCCCGTACTGGCGGATCTGGGCTATGGGCACGTAGATGTCGTCGGGCCCGTGCCGGTATCCGGACGTGCGAATGAACCCGTGGCTGTCGCCGGCGTCGAGGATTCCCGATACACCGATCGTCTCGTCGTTGCGGGTTTCCGGCGGGCGCGATGGCGCCGCGCGCTCTTGGAGCATGGTGGACATAATGGTTTTCCTTTTCTGAAGGGGCGTGACATGAAGGCACGCTGGAAGAATCGCCGGGTGGCGTATCAGGAATGGCCTGCGCGCCCAGCGCTACGGGAAACAGCAAACGCCGGAAAGACTGACGTTTTGAGGAGATGCTCTACGCCCGCACCCAGACGGCTGGGGGACGGCGGAGCCCGTTAAGCAAATTCTCTGAACCGGCTGAGTCTGCCGCGTAACGCGGGGAACTCAGCTACTGCGACCATACACCACAACGCTGGCACACCGTCAACTATGCCCCGCCCGGGCAAGGCTCCGCCGGGAAGGCTTCGCTACGCCTGCTCTTCCGGGGCGGGGGCGACCGACGCCTCTTCCTCTCCCCTGGGATAGAGGAACTGGTAGAGGAGGGCGGACAGGGCCCCGCCGACCAGTGGCGCGATGATGAACAACCACACCTGGCTGAGGGCTGTGCCGCCCACGAAAAGAGCCGGGCCCAGGCTGCGGGCCGGATTGACCGAGGTGCCGTCTATGGGGATCCCGATGATGTGCACGAGGGTGAGAGAAAGGCCGATCACCAGTCCGGCTACCGTCGCGTTGCTGGCACGGCGGGTTACGGTCAGGATTACGAAGACGAAGAGAAAGGTCAGGATCACCTCGGTGATGAACGCGCCGCCAGCATTCACGCCGATCATCGAGGAGGACCCAAAACCGTCGGCCCCCAGGCCGACTTTCGAGGTGTAACCCGAGGCTAGATGAAAGGTGCCATAGAGGGCGGCCGCCCCGGCTATCCCCCCGACGAACTGGGCGGCCCAGTACGAGATCGCGTCGGCTAGCGTGATTCGCCGCCCGACGAGGAAACCCATCGTAACGGCCGGATTGACGTGGCAGCCGGAGATCGGCCCGATGGCGTAGACGAGGACGAGCAGCACGAGGCCGAACGCGAGCGCCGTGGCCACCACTCCCGCGGAAACGCTCGACCCCGTGGCCTTGAACCCGAATGAGAGAGTGGCCGTCCCCACTCCGAAGAAAACCAGTAGCGCCGTGCCGATGGCCTCGGCAATAAGGGGGCGGGTTTTCATGACGTTTCCCCCTAACGTGAATTATGTCGAAATATACTCCAGCCGGGCGGCACGGCCTTGGAGGTAGCGCTGTTCGGCGTGGCTGGCGGTGAGGCGCGCGACGAGCTGGTAGCTGTCGCGGGCGGCAGCCGGATCGCCGGCCTGCTCCAGCAGGTGGGCGCGGACCGCGTGCAGCCGGGTGGCGGGCCATCCGGGGGTCGCCGTCCAGCGCGGACAGCAGGCCGAGGCCGGCTTGGGAGCCGCTGACCTCGGCCAGGGCGACCGCGCGGTTGAGCGTGACCATTGGGTTGGGCGCGATGCGTTCGAGGATCTTGTACAGCGTGTGCAGCTGCCGCCAGTCGGTGTCCTCGGGCCGCGCGGCCTCGGCATGGATCGCGGCGATGGCCGCCTGGAGCTGGTACGGGCCCAGGGGTGAGTGCGTCACGGCCGCGCTGATCAGCGCGGCGCCCTCGGCGATCTGGGCGCGGTCCCACCGGGCCCGGTCCCGTTCGGCCAGCGGGATCAGGTCACCGGCCGGGCTGGTCCGCGTCCCGCGCCGGGAGTCGGTCAGCAGCATCAGCGCGAGCAGCCCGGCCACCTCACCCTTACCGGCCACCTCACCCCTACTGGACAGCTGCCGGTGGACCATGCGGGTCAGCCGGATGGCTTCGTGGGCCAGGTCGGCCCGGTGCAGGGGCGCGGTGGTCAGGCCGCCGACGGCGCGCAGCGTCAGCGCGGTCTGGGACGCCGGGGTCAGCGCCGGGTGGCAGCACATGAACAGCAGGATGAGCGTGTCGTCGGTGGCCGGCGCGTCGTCACCGGGATCGGGCCCGGGCTCTGGCGCCCGCGTGGCCGCGGTGGTCTCGCGGACCCGGCGCGCGTGCTCGCTGCGGATCTGGTCGATCAGCCGCCGGGAGGCGACGGTGATCAGCCAGCCGCGGGGGTTGCCGGCACGCCGTCGGCCAGCCAGCCGGTGACCGCGGCGGCCGCCGCCTCCTCCTCCTGCACGGCGTCCTCGCACTCCTCGAACTGACCGTAGCGGCGGACGAGCACGACGAGGACCTGCGGCGCCAGCTCGCGCAGCAGGTCCTCGGTCGCGGCCGTTGCGCTCACATCCCCAGGTGCCCGTCGGAGAACATGACCTGGCGCACCTCGACGCCCATGCCTTCGACCTTAGCGTCGGGGATCTGCGCCGCGAGTTCGATGGCGCGCTCCTTGCCCTCGCAGTCGATCAGGTAGAAGCCGCCGAGGTACTCCTTGGCTTCGAGGTAGGGCCCGTCGGTGACGGCCGGCGGGACGCCGCGGACCCGGACACCGCGCTCTGCGACGGATCGGCCAGGGCCTGGGTCGTGATCAGCTCGCCGGACTTCTTGATCGTGTCGATGAACGCGCCGTGGCCGGTCCCGATCTCGGTCCGCTCCTCCTCGGTCAGCCCGTTCCACAGGGCCGGGTTCATGTGCATGATCAGTAAACCACCAGGGCCGACTGAGCGATATCGACACTTTTGGCGTCTACGCGTACTGTCGAGGTATTCCACCGGACCTCAGCACGAGTGCGACAACCGTCCCGCGCGCAGGTGCGGTCGAACCCGCACGTCAGGGCCATCGAGGCCGGACGGTCCTGCGCGCTTTGGTGTCGGGTGCCCTGATCGCGGCCGCCTTCGGGTTCGTTCTCCCGCATATCGCGTCCTACCGCAGCGTCTGGGCCAGCTTGCAGGCCATGACCTGGCCGCACGCGTTGCTCATCGCCATCGCGGCCGCCGCGAGCATGGTCTCTTACTGGATCACGATCCGCGCGATACTGCCCGCCCTGCGGGTGCGCCAGGCGGCGGTGCTCAACCTCGGTTCCAACGCGGTCGCCAACGCTCTGCCCGCTGGCGGCGCGCTGGCCCTGGGGGTCAGCTGGGCGATGCTGTCGAGCTGGGGCCTCAGCACCGCTGATTATGTTCTCTACGCCCTGGTCAGCGGGATCTGGAACGTCTTCGCCCTGCTCGGCCTGCCCGTCATCGCCCTGCTGGTCATGACGACGGCCAAGGCGCCCGACGCCGGCCTGATCACCGGCGCCGCGGTGGGCCTGGCGCTGCTCGCCGCGACGGCCACCGGTTTCGGCCTCCTGCTGCGCAGCCAGGGGTTCGCGGTCCGCGTGGGACGCGTGCTGCAGCGTCCCGTGGCCATCGCCGCCCGGCTGGCCCGCAGGCCACCGCCCGCCGATGTCGCCGGATCACTGGCCAGCTTCCGCGACCGGGCCGGCACGCTGCTCACGGCTCGTGGCTGGCGGATCAGCGTCGCCACCGTGGCCAGCAACCTCACCCTGTGGCTGGTCCTGCTGGCCTGCCTGCGCGGTCTCGGCCTGTCCCAGGCTCAGGTGCCCTGGCAGACGTCCCTGATGGCCTTCGCGTTCGTCCGGCTGCTGACCGCCCTGCCCATCACTCCCGGTGGCCTCGGGATCACTGAACTCGGCCTGGTGGGCATCCTCGCGGCAGGCTCCGGGCACCACAGCACCGTCCAGATCACGGCGGCCGTGCTGTTGTACCGGGTGGTCACCTACCTGCCCCCCATCCCGCTTGGCGCCGTCGCCTGTCTCGTCTGGCGGCACGCACCCACGCTCGTCGCCGCCCGCCCCGCTAGGTCTCCAGCAGGAGCTCGGTCAGCTGAGCCGGCGCCGTGATCATCGCGTCGTGGGCCGCGGGGAGAACGCGGAAATCCCACGTCACGTCGGCTTTGATGCGCTCGACGAAAGCCGGATCCGGGGGCTGCCCCGGGACCCGGCACCGAATGTAACGCTTGGGCACCCGATCCAGCGCGCCGGAAAGCAGCAGCGGCTGGCAAATCGTCAGCACCGGTTGCGGAGTCAGCTGCGACTTGAGCCAGCGAATATCCCGTTTCTCGGTGACGCCGAACAGGCTGACGTCACTGTCCGGCACCGCGACATACGACCGGCCGTTGATGTCCACGACGGTCCGCAACCAGTCGCGGCCGTCCGGATGGGTGTCCACGATGGAGCAGCCGCTGGCGGGCAACGGAGAGTCGACGCAGACCAGCCGGGCTATCCGGTCGGGCACGCTGTCGGCCGCCCAGGCGCCCACCACGCCGCCGTAGCTATGACCGATCAGAACGACCTGGTGCAACTGGCGTCGTTCGATGAGCTCGATGACGTCCGCCACGTTGGTGGACAGATCCACGTCGCGTGGCGCCGGTGGGCGCCGGGCCGGCCCCGACAGCGTCGGCGCGAAGACACAGTGCCCGCGCGCACGCAGTCGCTGAGCCACCCGGCGCCAGCACCACCCGCCATGGAACGCGCCGTGCACCAGCACGAAAGTCGTCGTCGAGCCACCTTCCCGCAGGGCCACGGCGCTCACCCGGCCGTGCTCACTAGACCGTGCTCACTCGACGATCTGCCGATCCCCCAGGTAGATGGCTTCGGCGACACCGCTGGCGAGCAGTTCCGCCGCGTTGCGGGCCGGGCTCGTCGTGCCTTGTTCCACGACGTGGCCACGGTCGCTGATCGACAGCGCGACGTTGATGTTCTGCTCCACCATCAGCATCGTCACCTTCTTCTCCTTCAGTTCAAGCACTCGGTCGACGAGCCGGTCGACGGCCACGGGGGCGAGCCCGAGGGTCGGCTCATCGAGCAGCACGACCTTGGGCCTGGTGACGAGGGCCCGGCCCAGGGCCAGCATCTGCTGCTCGCCACCGCTGAGGTGCCCGGCGTTCACGTGCCGGCGCGCCACGAGATCCGGGAACGACGCGTACACCTCGTCGATCCGCTCGTGCACGAGGTGCCGGCTGGCCAGTGAATAGCAGCCCATTCTCAAGTTGTCATGCACGGAAAGCCCGGGGAAGACCTGCCGCCCTTGAGGGACATACCCGATTCCTTGGCGAACCCGGACGTGCGGGGCGAGCCGGGTGACATCGGTTCCGTCGACG